>NZ_JANZYP010000031.1 GCF_025506355.1 Sphaerisporangium corydalis | reverse complement strand
CAACCGCCTGGTGGGCATCCTCCACGGCTGCCTTAAAACCCACACCACCTACGACCAGGCAACCGCATGGTCACACCGCAACCACGACCTCGCCGCTTGACATCCAACGTCCAGGGATGTCTGACCCCGTCACGGGCGCCGCCGCCCCAAGCGCCGGTGCCCGGAACGGTGTGGCCCAACTCTCGGGTGAGGATCTCGCGGACGCGTTCCGAGTTACCGTTCTCCCCGCTGTGACTCACCCCGGCCGCGAGCAGTCACCGCCCGGCCGACGGACAGGCGCATCCACCCTCGCCGGCCCCGTCAGAAATCGAACTCGTCCGCACGAACGCCCGCCAGGAAGGCGTCCCACTCACCTCGTGTATAGACGATGACAGTCCCCTCACGATCACGGCTGTGCCGGACGGCGATCCGCCCGGAGCCATCGAGGAGAGGTCCCGCCTCGACACAATTCGCGCCGCCATCTGGACTGAAACTGCTGATATGCCATGCAGCGCTGATCTGCGGGTCGGGAGTTGACATCGACCGTTCCTCCGTCTCAGGGCAGGCGAATCTTGTTCGCCGCCGCCTGGATCATTTTCACCGACTGTTCGTGATCCAACGCGTCCCGGCGAATGGCATCGTATTTGGCCGTAAGACGCTGAACTTCATCACTCTCAACATAGATTCCCCCTCCAGGACTGTCCACGAAGGCCACCTCGGGGTATGGATCAGGCATCTCGAAGATCCGGAACGCGCCCTCGGGGCTCACGTGAGCACCCGAGCTGAATGGAAGTACTCGAATACCCATCTTTGGGTGCTCAGCCAGATCAGCTAGATGATCGAGTTGATCTCTGAGCACCTCTGGACCTCCTGACAAGCGGTACAGGAGACTCTCATCCAAGACGGTCTCTATGTACGGCTGTTCTGGAGTCCCCATGAATTTCTGACGTTGCATGCGAAAGCGGACTCCGGATGCGACCTGTTGAGGAGACAGACCCTCACCGGCTCTTTGGATCACGGCTTCAAGGTAGGCGCCGGTCTGGAGAAGCCCGGGAATCACAAGAGCGTCGAATGAGCGGATCTTGATGGCACGCGCCTCCAGCCACGCGTAGTCGATGATGCTCCTGGACAGCTTCTCGGAATAGTCGTCCCACCAACCTGTGCGCCAGACCTCGGCGGCCAGACGTAGTAAGGCGTCCCTGCGATCGCGATCTGCCAGGCCGTACAGGTCCAGCAGCGCCGCGACATCTGGAGTGCGTGCGGGATAGAGCCCGGTCTCCAACCGGCTGATGGTGCCTCCGTCACGCTGGATATGGCTTCCCGCGTCCATGAGGGTGAGGTCCGCGTCCTCACGCAACTCCCTCAGTTGACGACCCAGCCACTGAGCCCTCAAGGTCATGCCTCGTTTTCCCGCCATGCCCGATCCCTCCTCACCCGGAACAGAGGGAACATTACTAGTCGCGGTCGGTCGATCACGTTGAGTTGAAGAACTTCCTCGAAACGGCATGCAGGATTGCAGACTCGCTGTCATTGTGCGTATTGGCTTGCATACGGAGAGTGCTGGCCTTGCTCTCATGGGGCAGGTGGCCGGTGCCGGTGACGGGAGGTCGGTCGTGGAGTTCGGGCGGATGGACCGGTTCGGGGGTGGCTCGTGGTGGGGCGGGGGGCGGGAGGAGGTGGAGGCCGAACCGGTCTCTCCGGTGTGCTCGCAGAAGTTCGCCAACGCGGCATGCCAGGTCAGACCGGCGCGCACGTTCGTCGCCGGGCTGCTGGGGCCGGCGCATCCGTGCCTGGACGACGCCGTCCTGCTGACGAGTGAGCTCGCGGGCAACGTCATCCGGCACGCCGTCGACCAGGACTTCACGGTCACGGTGGCCTTCAAGCCCTGTGGCGTACTGGTCGCCGTCCAGGACGGCGGCTCGACGAGGATCCCGACGCTGCTCAACCCTCGCGACGACGAGACGAGCGGACGAGGCCTGCTCCTGGTGAACAACCTCGCGGCACGCTGGGGCTTCCACCGCGACCCGTCCGGCACGACCGTCTGGTTCGAACTGGATGAGCTTCGGCGCGCGGCGACTGACTAGCGTGTCCACAGGTTCCTTTCACTGCGTGCGCACCGGCTGCTTACCGGTTTCTCGCCGTACTCGGCGCCGACAACTCCGCCCCGCGACCCGCCGTACCGGCGCCGTTCACAGACGCATTCCAGGTGCGGGGTAGTTCCTGGTGCGGGGTAGTTCCTGGTGGTTCCTGGTGCGGGGTGGTTCCTGGTGCGGGTGAGTGTGGGCCGTTCGGTGTGAAAGTGGGCCGGTCGCGTTGGCTCGGGTGAGCCGCTAGGCCTATAGAAAACTGCCCGAGCCGAAGGCGAGGACCTTTTCACCGCGCGCATACCGGATGCTCACCGGTCGGCGGCTTGGTTGGGCTGTCAGGCCCCTGGAAAACCGCCCGAGCCGAAGGCGAGGGCCTTTGCGGGTCTGCGTGACTGTGTAACTTACAGCGGCATCGGCGCGTGAGAAGGCCTTTGAGCTGTGAAAGGACCCGGGACGCGGCCGGCGGGGGTGCCGGGTGATTGACCGGCTCCTGGGGGCGATCTAGGAAGACGGCATGCAGCCTCGATCGGCCGTGACGGCCCTTCTGACCGCCGTCGCCCTGGCCGCCGCCATGATCCTCATCCCCGGCCCGGCCGTCGCGGCCGCCGGGGACGGCGGCCCGGCGGACACCAACATCGCCTATGTGGGCCGGTGGGACACGACCAACAGCGCCGGCTACGTCCCCAACTGGACCGGCGCCTACCTCGTGACGTCGTTCACCGGCACCACCGTCAAGATCAAGCAGCGCGACGCGGTCAACATGTACGTCAGCGTCGACCGGGGCGCGGACGTGTTCTACGCCGGGGTCAGGGGCACGGTGAACCTCACCCCGACCAGGCTCGCGGCCGGCACCCACACCCTGCGGGTCTCCTACCGCTCGGGCGACACGATCTTCCAGGGGCTGGTGCTCGACGCCGGGGCGACCACGGTGGCGCCGAGCGTGCCCGCCAAGCTGGTGGAATTCGTCGGCGACTCCATCACCGCCGGGTACCTCGACTCCAAGCTGGCGCTGTCGGCCTACGGGTGGGTGCTGGGCGAGAAGCTGGGCGTGCGCCACACCCAGATCGCGCGCGCCGGGTACTGCCTGGTCGCCCAGTCCGGGTGCGTCGGGCAGAGCGGCCAGTTCTTCAAGCTGGGCAGCACGGGCACGACCGACTGGAACTTCGGCCGCTACCAGGCCGCCGCCGTGGTGATCAACCTCGGGACCAACGACATCGGGCACGGCGTCACGGGTGCGGCCTTCCAGTCGTCCTACACCGCGTTCCTGCGCGCCGTCCGGGCGAGGTACCCCGGTGCCGCGCTGTTCGCGATGGAGACCTTCAAGAAGCGGTACGTCGCGGAGACGCAGGCGGCGGTCGCCGCGCTCAACGCCTCGGGTGACGCCAACGTGTTCTACATCGGCACCGAGGGGTGGCTGACGGTGAACACCGACTACGCCGACGGCGACGGGCACCCCAACGACGCCGGGCACATCAAGATCGCGAACCGCCTGGCGCCCATCATCGCGCCCAGGATCGGCGTCCCGGCTCCCTAGCCGGCCGAGGTCCCAGGAAGGGACGGCCCCATGTCGCACTGGAGGACCCTGATCACGCTGGCCGCCCTGGTCGCGGGCGGGCTCGTCCCCGCCACCGGGGCGTCGGCCGCGACCGGGGACGGCTCGCCGACGGACTCCAACATCGCGTTCACCGGCCGGTGGGACACGGCCACGACCACCGCCTTCACGCCGTACTGGGCCGGGGCCTACTTCACCACCGGTTTCACCGGCACGACCGTCAAGCTGCGGCAGCGCAACACCATCGACCTGTACGCCAGCGTCGACGGCCGGCCGTACACCTACCTGACCAACGTGAAGGGCACGGTGAACCTGACGCCGACCCCGCTGGCGTCCGGCAACCACACGCTGAAGGTGTCGTACCGGGTGGTCGCCGGCTCCTACCACGGGGACGCCGTCTTCCAGGGCCTGATCCTGGACTCCGGCGCCCGGACGCTTCCCGCGGCCGTCCCGGCCAAGCTGGTGGAGTTCGTGGGCGACTCCATCACCGTCGGGACCACCACCTCCAAGAACGCGCTCACCGCGTACGGGTGGCTCGTCGGGGAGCGGCTCGGCGTCCGGCACACCCAGGTCGCGCAGGGGGGTGCCTGCCTGGTGGTGACCACCGACGGGTGCGTCGGCCTGGAGCGGCAGTTCCTCAAGCTGAACCCGAACGCGACGACGCCGGACTGGGACTTCTCCCGCTACCAGGCGAGCGCCGTCGTCATCAACCTCGGGACCAACGACTCCGGCCACGGCGTGCACACCCCCGAGTTCCAGGCGTCGTACACCAACCTGCTGCGCGAGGTGCGGGCCAAGTACCCGCGTGCGGCGGTGTTCGCCCTGGAGACGTTCAGCAAGCGGTTCGCCGCGCAGACCCAGGCGTCGGTCAAGGCCCTGAACGACGGCGGCGACGCGAACGTGTACTACGTCAACACCGAGGGGTGGCTGACCGCCTCCGACCTGAGCGATTCGGTGCACCCGAACGACGCGGGGCACGTCAAGATCGCCGACCGGCTCGCCCCGATCATCTCGGCGAAGATCGGCTGAGCCGCCCGGCCCGGGAGGGGGTATCCCTCCTAATACCAGACGGGCGCCTTGGATACCCGATTCGCTGGCAGGAAGCGGTCATCGGCGGGCAACTTGCTGCCTTCGATTTCTCTGGCCCGCGGGCGGTGGAAAGCGCAGAGTTGGTCTTGCGAGAACGAATCCACCGCCCCGAGAAAGAGAAAAGGAATGAACGATCCCCGCCGCCGGCCAGTCCCTTATCAGTGTGGTCGGCATGCTTTGTCCCATATACGGGGCCGGCCCGCCAGTGGCCGTCCCGGTGGGCTTCACCTGGGGCGGAGCGGAGGGGCACGGCGATGCTCGTCGTGCTGACGCTGCGCCGCGACCCGAGGCACCCGTCGGACGACTCCCCCGTCGACGGTAAGCGACTCCTGGCCCAATTGCCCCGGCAATGGGACAAGGAACTCCGGCAGGGTGTCGGTTTCATCGCCATCCGAATTCACACAGAGGAGAGCGTCACCGCGCAGATCCGCGCACAGGTGGTCGACACGATCGCCAATCCCGAATTGAGCCCGTGGCGGCTGGTCTCCTGCGAGACCCTGACCCAGCGCCAGCCGAGAACGAGGAGGAACACCCCGCCCGCGATACAGCCCTTCCAGCAGCACTCGCAATGGAACTGACGCCCCGTGCCACCGAACCCGGCCGGCGAACATGACAAGGAGGACATCTCACGCCCACTCAGCGGGCAGGGTCCGGGCGCAGGCCCGCCGAGACCACGGTGATCATGCGCAGGCGCGCGGCGGTGTCACCGTCGCCTCGCTCCCTGGCGAGGCACCCCATGATGAGCGCCTTCACATCGGCCACCTCGACGTCCGGCCGTACCGCCCCCGCGCGCTGGGCGGCGGCCAGCAGATCGCGCAACACCCCCATGACGTCGTCGGAGGCGCCGGAGGACGCGGCCTCCATGTCGAAACCGGCGCCCGCGAACGCCTCGGTCAGCCCCCGGTTGGCCGCCGTCTCCTCCACCATGACGGCGAGGAAACGGTAGAAGGCCGTGCCGGGGTCCCCGAGCGACTCCAGGGCACGGGCCTGGTCCACGATGCGCTCGATGCGGTCGAGGATGATGGCGCGCAACAGGTCCTCCTTTGTCGGGAAGTGCCTGCTGACCGTGCCGGTGCCGACCCCCGCCCGCCGTGCGATCTCGGCGACCGGGACCGACAGGCCCTCGGCCGCGAACACGTCGCACGCCACCTCCAGCACCCGTTCCCTGTTCCGCCTGGCGTCGGCACGCACGACCCGTCCCCTCCAGGACCCTTCGACAAACGGGACGGCCGTCCCGTATAGTCGCCTCAAACGGGACGACCATCCCGATTATAGGCGGCTGGAGGCGCACCATGAACGCGAGATGGACCGGGGCCGAGATCGGCGACCAGCGAGGACGGACCGCCGTCGTCACCGGCGGCAACACCGGCATCGGCTTCGAGACGGCCAAGCTGCTGGCCGAGCACGGGGCCACCGTGCTGCTGGCCTGCCGCGACCTCGGCAAGGCGGAAGCCGCGGCGGCACGGATCGGCGCCGGGTCAACGGTCATCCCCATCCGCCTGGACCTGGCCTCGCTCGCCTCGGTCCGCGAGGCCGCGGAACGGATCGGGGAGATCCACCCCCGGCTGGACCTGCTCGTCAACAACGCCGGCATGATCATGCCGCCGTACACCCGCACCGAGGACGGCTTCGAGCTGCACTTCGGCACCAACCACCTCGGGCACTACGCGCTGACCGGCCTGCTGCTGGAACTGCTGCTGCCGGTGCCGGGCTCCCGCGTCGTGACCGTCAGCAGCATCGGGCACCGGCGCGGGGAGATGAAGTTCGGCGACCTCCAGCTCGAACACGGGTACAAGGGCGAGACCGCGTACTTCCAGTCGAAGCTCGCGAACCTGATGTTCGCCTACGAACTGCAACGGCGGCTGGCCTCGGCCGGCGCGGAGACGATCTCGCTGGCCGCGCACCCCGGCAACGCGCGCACCGACTTCGGCCGCAACCTGGGCGTCTTCGTGCGCGTCGCGATGCGGCCCGGGATGAGGTGGTTCACCTCGTGGCTGCTGCAGAGCCCGCACGTGGGGGCGCTGGCGTCGGTGCGCGCCGCCGTCGACCCCGCCGCGCGTGGCGGCGAGTACTACGGCCCGCCGGGCAGGCTCCAGTTCACCGGGCACCCGGAGCGCGTCGAGTCGAGCGCCCGCTCGTACGACACCGCCGCGCAGCGCCGCCTCTGGGAAGAGTCGGAGCGGCTGACCGGCGTGGTCTACCGCTTCGCCGAACCCTCTCTGCGACACCCCGGCTGACCGATCCGCGCGACACGACCTGAGCCGAGGCGGTGTGCGGACTGCGTCAGCCGTCGGGCTCCGTTAGCCCGTGGACTCCGTTTCGGTCAGCGGATTCCGGAGTCGGGGTTGGCGGTGTCCCAGCGGCGGCGCGCGTCGGCGATGACCTGGTGGTGCTCGGCCGACCAGTCGGCGAGGGCCTTCACCAGGTGGGTGAGGCTGTGGCCCGTCGCCGTCAGCTCGTACTCGACCTGGGGCGGGATCGTGGCGTGGACGGTCCTGGAGATCACGCCGTCGCGTTCCAGGCGGCGGACCGTGAGGGTCAGCATGCGCTGGGAGATGCCCGGCACGGCGCGCTGGAGGGCACGGAACCGGCGCACGCCCTGGGCGAGCTCGACGATCACCAGGACCGACCATTTGTCCCCGATGCGGTCGAGGACCTCCCGGATCCCGCAGTCCTCCTCGTAATCCGCGCAGCTGCCCACCGGCTCGCCGGTCACCACCGCTCGCCCCACTGTCATCGAGGTGCCTCCTCCGGCCCGATGGCGCGTCGCCGTCGATTGTCTCAGCCACCGGCCACGACCACCACCGCGAGCCACACCCACCCCGACGGTGCCACGACCCTGGTCAGGACGTGGCGACGCCCGTGGGCAGGACGGCGACGAGAGCCTTCACCGCGTCGGCGACCAGGTCGGGGACCGGACGGGGCGGCGCCGCCAGCAGGCCCGGCAGGTCGCCGCCCTCCTGCACGAGCCGGCCGGCGTTGACGTTGGAGAGCGTCGAGATCGCGTGGTCTGCCTGGAACGCCGGGAGCCCGGCCTTGCCGATGACGACCCGCGCGGCGGCCAGCGGCGCGGTCCGGTAAGCGACCGGGCGGCCCAGCGTCTCGGCGAGCGCCGCCGCGATGTCCGCCCCGCCGATGGCCGCCACCCCGGGCAGCTCGTACACGCGTCCCGCGTGCCGGCGGTCGGCACCGGCGGCCAGGTCCGCGTACGCCTCGGCGGCGACCCGCGCGGCCACGTCGGCGAGGTCCTCCCTGGCCACGACCGTGACCCGGCCCGCACCGAACGGCGCCTGGAGAACGCCGGAGGCGACGCCGGACCCGGCGCACAGCAGCGCGAGGGCGACGGGCACCTCCGCGTACAGCCCGTTGCGCAGGACGGTCACCTCGAAGGGGGCCTCGGCCAGGCGCTCCTCGGTCCAGCGGTGGATCAAGGCGAGGCTGAGCCCGTCGCCCGACCCGGCCAGGCTGGTGTAGATCACGTGCCGCACGCCCGCCTTGGCCGCCGCCCGGACCACCGCACCGTGCCGGGCGATCACCACGTCGTCGTCGGCGTACCCGGCCGACACGAACACCAGGACGTCAGCGCCCGCGAACCCGGTGGCGAGCGTCTCCGGCCGGTCGAAGTCGATCCACCGCGCGTCCGGACGACCGGCCGCCCGATTCCCCTCAGAGGTGTCGCCCGAGAGGGCCAATGGTGCGGGACCCGATGGCGCGGGGGCCGATGATTCGGGGGCAGCGGCGCGGGTGCCGGCGACCACCTCAAGGCCGGGGACGGCCGAGAGGCGGTCGAGGATCAGACCGCCGAGCGCGCCGGACGCGCCGGTGACGAGGATCATGAGGCATCTCCTTGGTTCTGTCAGGTAACCGCCCCAGCATCGCGACCGGCGGCCGGGCCCATAAGGAGGCACATGAATGTCGGTCAGGCACACCGCCGTAACCTCCCAGGTCAGCCCCATGGCCCTCCCTGGAGCCGCCCACACCTGCCACCGCTCCCCCGACCCAGCCGCGCGCGGACGGCGCCAGTGGTATGTTCGTGAACACAAGTTCATGAACGCGTGTTCATAACAACCTATGCCCGGAGTGAACGTCCGGGCTGGGCGGCACCCCATGGGAGGGCTCAAATGCATTCGATCGTCAACACCGAGCAGTCCGAGGCATGGAACGGGTACGAAGGGCGGCACTGGGCCGGCAACCACGACCGATACGACGCCGTGAACAGCGGATTCAACGGATTCCTGCTGGACGCGGCGGCCATCGGGGAGCACGACCGCGTGCTCGACGTCGGGTGCGGCAACGGGCAGCTCACCCGGCTGGCCGCGGGCCTGGCTCGGCACGGGCACGCCACCGGGGTCGACCTGTCGGAGCCGATGCTGGAACGGGCACGCGCCCTCGCGGCCGAAGAACGCGTGACCAACGTGACCTTCGACCGGGGGGACGCCCAGATCCACCCGTTCCCGGCAGGCGGTTTCGACGTCGCCATCAGCCGCTTCGCGATCATGTTCTTCGCCGACCCGGTGGCCGCGTTCGCCAACATCGGCCGCGCACTGCGGCCCGGCGGCCGGGTCGCCTTCCTGAGCCTGCGGAGCATGGCCGACAACGACCTCGGCCAGGTATTCGCCGAAATGGCCGAGCACCTCCCCGCGCCTGACGCCCCGCAGACCGGCGGCCCCGGGCCGGATTCGCTGTCGGACCCCGCGCACGTCCGCGAGGTGCTCACCGAAGCCGGCTTCACCGGCGTCGCCACCACACCCGTCGACGCTCCCCAGATATGGGGACGCGACGCCGCCGACGCGGCCGCCTTCCTCGGTGCCTGGGGACCCGTCCAGCACCTGCTCGGCCAGGTCGACCCGGCGACGGCGGCACGGGCCCGCCAGGCACTCACCGAGGCCCTGCTCCCCTTCGAACACCCCGGAGCCGTACGCCTGCGCGGCGGCGGCCTCCTGATCACCGCAACCCGCCCGTGACCCGGGTCCGGCCTGGTCTCCGCCGGGCGGACCGGGGCCGGTACTCAATACGATGTGCGTGATGTCTCCGAGAAGAGCGGCCGTGCTGCGGGACGGCGGCGGCGAGCAGAGCCTGCGCGAGCACCTCATCGCCACCGCCGAGCGGCTCATCGCCGAGCAGGGCACCGCCGGCCTGACGGTGCGGGCCATCGCCCGCGAGGCACGGGTCGCCGACGGCGTGCTCTACAACCACTTCGCCGACAAGGAGGAGCTCCTCGCGCTGGCGCTGCACGCGCACGTCCGTTCGGTGGAGCGCCGGCTGGGCGAGCCGCCCGGGCGGGCCGGGGAGGGCAGCGTCGAGGCCAACCTGCGCGCGTACGCCGCCTACGGCGTGGCCCTGCACATCGCGATCCTGCCCGCCTTCGCCGGCCTGCTCCACCAGCCCAGGGTGCTCATCCGTTTCGGCGAGCTGACCAACCCGACGGCCGGGGGACGCGGCCTGCGCGCCGACCTGGCCGACTACCTGCGGGCCGAACTGCTCCTCGGCCGCCTGTCCCCGGACGCCAGCCCCGAGGCCGCCGCCACGATGATCATCGGCGCCTGCCACGAACTGGTCCTGCTCCCCCTGCTGAGCGGCACGGTCCTCACCCCCGACCAGGTCCCCCCCGACTTCACCGACTCCCTGATCACCACCATCCTCACCGGCCTCGACCCCGAACCTCGACCCCGAGAATGACTGTCCCGCCCACGGGCACAGCGCCGCTAGTGATCGCTCAGCCAGTTGACGATGGTGGACGTCAGCCAGGCGCCGTGTGACAGGTGGAGGTCGTGGCCGCCTTCTGGGGCCTCCAGGTAGGTTCCGCGTGGGAGGGCCTCGGCCATCTGGCGGACCAGGCTCGGGGGGCAGAAGGGGTCGTAGGTTCCGGTGATCAGGAGCGTGGGGCAGGTGATGTCGGCCGCTCTTGATCGGCTGATGTCGCCGCCCGCGTCGATGACCGCGCTCAGTGCCTGGGACCAGCTGTTCGCCATGGTGCGGGCGTGGGCCACGCCGTGGCTCTCGGCCAGGTAGGCGGCCAGCGTCTTGAGCTCGTCGATGGGGTCGTCCAGCAGGTTCGCGAGCCCGTGGAGCATCCGCGGCGACGCCACGATCTGACCGGCCGCGCCCCAGGTGAGGACCGAAAGCGCCCGGGCCGGGCGCAGCGCCGCCATGAGGAGCGCCTCCTCGCCGCCATCGCTGAAGCCGATCAGATGGGCCACCTCGACTCCGAGTTCGTCGAGCAGGCCGAGCAGGACCCGGGCGTCGTCCAGGTAGTAGGTCGGCGCGTAGTGCCTCGGCTGGGGCAGGGACCGGCCTGATCCCGGCAGGTCGACGGCGATGACACGGAACCCGCCGGCGAGTTCGCCTCGCACGCGATCGAGGTCGATGACGCTGCCGCCCCAGCCAGGCATGATCACGACGGCGTCACCCCGGCCGGCGTCCTCGTAGTAGATCCGCTGCGCGTCCGGCCCGTACCAGGTCATGGAATCCTTTCGACACCCGTTCGGCACTCGCTCGGCAGGACCATCGAGGTCAGGCGATGCCGCCGTTCACGTAGATGATCTGGCCGTTGATCCAGCGGGCGGGGCCGGCGAGGAAGGCGACGGCCTCGGCGATGTCGTCGGGGGTGCCGAGGCGTTCCAGCGGGGGGCGCGCGGCCATGGCGTCGATAGTGGCCTGGTCCTTGCCGTCGAGGAACAGGGGCGTGGCGGTGGGGCCGGGGGCGACGGCGTTGACGGTGACATCCTTGCCGCGCAGCTCGCGCGCCAGGATCAGGGTGATCGCGTCGACCGAGCCCTTGGAGGCGGCGTACGCGGCGTAGCCGGGCGGGGCCAGCTTGGTGACGGAGGTGGAGAAGTTGATGATCGCGCCGCCGGAGCGGACCCGGCGGGCGGCCTGCTGGTCGACCACGAACGTCCCCCGGATGTTCACGCGGTGCATGCGGTCGAGCACGTCGAGATCGTAGGTGGCCAGCGGCCCGAGGATCATCAGGCCGGCCGTGTGCACCACGACGTCGATGCCGCCGAACTCCCGCTCGGCCCGGTCGAACAGCGCCGCCACCTCGGTCTCCTCGGCGACGTCGGCCCGCACCGTGATCGCGGTGCCGCCGGCCGCCTTCACCGCGTCGGCGGCGTCGGCGGCCTTGCCCTCGCTTCCCGAGTAGCCGACCACGACCGCGTACCCCTCGGCGCCCAGCCGCTCGGCGACCTGGCGTCCGATGCCGCCGGATCCGCCGGTGACGATGGCGACGCGCGAGCTGGCGTGCTCCGTGCTCATGAGGGATCTCCTTGGCAGGCTGCGGCGAGAGACCACCACCGTAACGGGAGGTCGCCCCCGGCCCGGAACCCGGCCGGTGAGAAACGGGAGAGCGTTCGAGGGCGGGTGCCCGGCGGGTCAGCCCAGCGGGTCAGCCCAGCGGGTCACAGGGTGGCGTGGCGGTCCAGGAAGGTGTAGACGTCGGCCTCGTCCACGCCGGGGAACGAGCCGGGAGGCAGGGCGGCGAGGACGTGGGAGTTGGCGCGGGCCGACGGCCAGGCGTACCCCTCCCAGCGCTGGGTCAGCTCGGCCGGCGGGCGGCGGCAGCAGTCGCCCGAGGGGCAGTTCGACTTGGACCTGTTGGTGGTCTCCCGGCCCCGGAACCAGCGGGACTCGCGGTACGGCACCCCGAGCGTGATCGCGAAGTCGCGCTCCCGGGAGGGGTCGACGTGGGCGCTGCAGAAGTACGTGCCGGTGGGCGAGTCCGAGTACTGGTGGAACACCGAGAAGCGGTCCGGGGACAGGAACACCTGGCGGCCGGACCACCGCAGGCACATGCGCTGCCCCTCGATGGCCCCCTGTTCGTCGGCGGGGAACTCGATGCCGTCGTTCTCGTAGGCCTTGTAGATGATGCCGCCCGCGTTGTTGCGCACGAAGTGGCAGACCAGGTCGAGGTGGTGGGTGGCCAGGTTGGTGAAGCGGTGGGCGGCCATCTCGTACGACACCGCGAACACGTCACGCAGGTCCTCGACCGACAGCACCCGGTCCTGCTTGGCCTCCCTGAGGTAGGGCACGGCGGTGGTCTCCGGGACCAGGATGGCGGCGGCGAAGTAGTTGGCCTCGGTGCGCTGCCGCAGGAAGTCGGCGAAGTCACGCGGCTTGTGGTGGCCGAGCGCGAGGTGGCCGAGGGTCTGCAGCAGGATCGTGCGGGGGGTGTGCATGCCGAGTTGCTCGTGTTTGACGTAGATGCGCCGATGGCGAAGGTCGGTGATCGACCGTACGGAGCGAGGGAGGTCCTGGGCGGTCTGCACGGTGTACCCGAAATGGGTGACGAGCGCCTGCACGGTGCCCTGGGAGAGCGCGCCGGTGCGGTACCCCACGGCGGCCAGGGCCTCGGCGGCGGCGGCCTCGATCTCGGCGAAGTAGTTGCCCTGCTCGCGCTGCTTGCGCCGCAGCTCGGCGTTGGCCGCCCTGGCCTCCTCGGGCGTCGCGGTCCCCTTGGCCTGCCGCGAGCGCAGCTCCTCGTACAGCCCGAGGATGTGTTCCAGCACGTCGTTGGGCACCCGGGCGGAGACCTTCAGCCGGGGCAGGCCGAGCGAGGCGTAGATCGGGTCGCGCTGCGCCTCCTCCAGGCCGATCTCCAGCTGGGCGCGGCGGTTGGGCGCCTGGCGCCGCAGCAGTTCCTCGACGGGCACGGTGAGCGCGGTGGCGAGCGACTTCAGCAGGGACAGCTTGGGCTCCCGCTTGCCGTTCTCCAGGAGGGAGAGCTGGCTGGGGGCCCGGCCGACGCGCTCGCCCAGCTCTGACAGGGTGAGCCCGCGCTGCTTGCGCAGGTGCCGCAGCCGTTGACCGAACGCCAGGAGGTCGAGCTCCTGCGTCAAAGACAGCGGTTCTTCTCCCACCAAAGACGCCATACCACGATCCTAATCGAAATTTCTACACATCTTCCAGCACGCTGCGTCATCCCGCCCGTCAAGCCCACCTCCGCCCTCCGGCCCGGCGCCGCCCCGCCGACCACACACCGTCCCGGCCGGCGAGGGACGCCGAACCCGCTCGCCATTCCCCGGCCGGGCCGCCGGTGACGGCGAGGCTCCAGATCATCGTCCCGGCCGGGTGGGCCGGGTGGCCGTCCGGCCCGGCCGACCGGGCGGGTCATGCCTTTCTTGGGACGACCCACCTGCCCACCCATCGCCCGAAGTATCCCTGTTTGTCGCGATAAATGGTGGTTTGCCAGCCTGCGATGAGTGGCGTGGTCCACAGGAATTGGTCTAGTCCATAGTGAAAACTTTGCGTTTCTTCTCAGCGGAATACTGACGAGTATTCATTCTGAACGAAAGAAGCGTCGTTCTTCTCTTGATCGATCCTGTTCACGACCCCTAGAAGGCCGCAGAATCGAAGCAAGCGCCCAGAGGACGCCAAAGGAGTCAAAATGAAAGATCGCCTCAAGGGAGCTGCAGACGAACTGCGGCGAGAGTGGGAGAGCAACCCGCGCTGGAAGAACGTCGAGAGGACCTACACGGCCGAAGACGTCGTTCGACTGCGCGGCTCCGTTCAGGAGGAGCACACCCTCGCCCGGCTCGGCGCCGAGCGGCTGTGGACCCTGCTGGAGACCGAGGACTACGTGCACGCGCTGGGAGCCCTCACCGGCAACCAGGCCGTGCAGCAGGTCAAGGCGGGACTCAAGGCCATCTACCTCTCCGGCTGGCAGGTGGCGGCGGACGCCAACCTCGGCGGGCAGACCTACCCCGACCAGAGCCTGTACCCGGCCAACTCGGTCCCGGCCGTGGTGCGCCGCATCAACAACGCCCTGCTCCGCGCCGACCAGATCACCTGGTCGGAGGAGGACGCCAGGGCCCCGCACTGGCTCGCGCCCATCGTCGCCGACGCCGAGGCCGGCTTCGGTGGCGTGCTGAACGCCTTCGAGCTCATGAAGGGCATGATCGCCGCCGGCGCGGCGGGCGTGCACTGGGAGGACCAGCTCGCCTCGGAGAAGAAGTGCGGCCACCTCGGCGGCAAGGTGCTGATCCCCACCGGCCAGCACATCAAGACGCTCAACGCCGCCCGCCTGGCCGCGGACGTCTGCGACGTGCCGACCCTGATCATCGCGCGGACCGACGCCCAGGCCGCGACGCTGCTGACCAGCGATGTCGACCCCCGCGACCAATCCTTCACCACCGGCGACCGCACGGCCGAGGGCTTCTACCGCGTGCGCAACGGCGTCGAGGCCTGCATCGCGCGCGGCCTGGCGTACTCACCGCACTCCGACCTGCTGTGGATGGAGACCTCCACGCCCGACCTGGACGTGGCGCGGCGGTTCGCCGAGGCGATCAAGGCCGAGTACCCGGACCAGATGCTCGCCTACAACTGCTCGCCGTCGTTCAACTGGAAGCAGCACCTGGACGACTCCACCATCGCCAAGTTCCAGCGCGAACTGGGCCACATGGGGTACCGGTTCCAGTTCATCACCCTGGCGGGCTTCCACTCGCTGAACTACTCGATGTTCAACCTGGCGCGCGGCTACGCCGAGGACGGCATGACGGCGTACGTCGAGCTGCAGGAGGCCGAGTTCGGCGCCGAGGCGCAGGGGTACACCGCGACCCGCCACCAGCGCGAGGTGGGCACCGGCTACTTCGACCTGATCAGCACGGCCGTCGCCCCCGACTCCTCGACGGTGGCCCTGAAGGGCTCCACCGAGACCGAGCAGTTCGCCACCACGCACTGACGATCCTCCGCCCAGGACCGTCCATCCGAACGCAGGGGTCCCTGGCCGCCTATCCGACGGCGGGGACTCCCTGCTCCCGAGAACGCGCGGGTCCGTCCAGTAAAGATCCGCCATGGGCAGCGGCCCCCTCCGGACGGACCCGCGTCCTCATGCCCGCTTCCGATACGTGGTGGTCATCGATCCGTGTTCTTCCGTGGCGGGAGCCGGCGGAAGGTGCGGCGGTATTGGGCGGGGGTGGTGTCGAGGGCGTTGTGGAAGCGGCGGCGGAGGTTGACGGCGGAGGAGAGGCCGACGCGTTGGGCGATGGTCTCGATGGGCAGGTCGGTCTCCTCCAGGAGGGCCCGGGTGCTGGCGATGCGGCGGTCCAGGAGCCAGCGGCCCGGGGAGACGCCCAGTTGGTCTGCGAAGTGGCGGCTGAGGGTGCGAGGGGTGCGGCCCGAGCGGGCGGCCATGTCCTCGAGCGTCAGGGGCTGGTCGAGGTTGGCGATGACCCAGTCCAGGAGAGGGGACAGGGAGTCGGGGACCGGGCCGGTGGTCGGGAGTTCGGGATACTGGCGCTGGCAGCCCTCGCGGTGCGGGGGCGCGGAGAACTGGCGGCCGATGCGCATGGCCAGGGCGGCCCCGTGTTCGTGTCTGACCTGGTTGAGGCAGAGGTCGATGGTGGTGCCTGAGGTGCCTGCCGTCGCGATGTCGCGGTCGTCCACGTAGAGGACGGTCTTGTCGGCGCGGACGCGCGGGTAGCGCTTGGCGAAGTCGGCGGTGAAGTCCCAGTGGACCGCCGCCCTCCTGCCGTCGAGCAGGCCGGCCTCGGCGAGCAGGTAGACGCCCGAGCAGATGGCGACCAACCGGGTGCCTCGGGCATGGGCGGCCTTGATCGCGTCCACGAGTTCGGCGCTGATGCCGGTGCCGCCGCACCCGCCCCACCCGGCGATCAGGAGGGTGCCGGCCTCGGCGATAGCGTCCAGGCCGCGTTCGACCACGAGGTCCGCGCAGACGCTCGTCGCGACGGGGCCCGGACGCTCGGCGCAGATCTGGAAGTCGTAGTGCCGGGGGATGTCCGGGCCGTGGTAGCCGAACACCGCCGAGGCGCAGGTCACCGTGTAGAGCTCCTGGAGCGGGCTGACGAAGACGACCACGCGCTGCTTCATGGCATGAATGTACCCATTGATGTCATTGCGGGCGCCTGCCGGAACCCCATCGGATGTCCAGAATGAGATCCCATGGAGTCCCCCGACATGACCGCCGTCCTCGATCGCGGGCAGCCCCCGGTCACCCGAAACAGCATCTGGACCAGGGATTTCACGCTCTATTTCGGGGCCAGATCCGTAGCCCTGCTCGGCGACGCGATGATGCAGGTCGCCGCCGCCCTGGCCGTCGGAGCGATTTACGGAATCGCGGGCGTTGGGTACGTTCTGGCCATCTTCACCACGCCCTTCGTGCTCTTCGTGCTGTTCGGCGGGGTCTTCGCCGACCGGATCGGGGCCCGCACGATGATGGTCGGCGCCGACGCCGTCCGGATCGTCAGCCAGGGCACGGTCGCGGTCGCGTTCCTGACCGGCGTCCCTCCGCTCTGGCTCCTGCTGGCCTGCTCCTTCGTCGCCGGGACCGCCGCCGCGATGTTCCAGCCCGGCGTCAACAGCATGGTTCCGCTGGTGGCGCGCGACCCGCAGCGCGCCAACGCCACCCTCAAGATCGCCGACGCGGCGTCCCAGCTCGGCGGGCCCGTCCTCGCGGGGCTGGTGATGGCGCTGTCCAGCGCGGGCGTCGTCTACTCGCTGAACGCCGCGGCCTTCGCCTTCAGCGCGCTGTGCCTCACGCTGATCCGGCTCGCCCCCACCGCACGGCCCGAGCGCGCGAGCGTGCTGCGTGACCTGCGGCGGGGCTGGGCGGAGTTCCGGTCCCGCACCTGGATGTGCGCGGTGATCATCATCTGGGTCTTCTTCGGGATGCTCGTCTTCGGCCCCTCGATCCCGCTCGGGTCCCGGCTGATCGGCGAGCGCCTCGGCGACGCGGCGTACGGCTGGGTGATGGCGGGCCTCGGCGTCGGGACGGTCATCGGCGGTCTGGTCGCGATCCGCTTCCGCCCGTCCCGGCCGCTGGCCGCGGGGGCCGTCGCGATGATCGGTTTCGGTTTCGGGCCGCTGGTGACCGCGCTCGAACTGCCGCTGCCCCAGCTGATGGCCGGGCATCTGCTCGGCGGCATGGCCTGGGCGTTCTGGGCCGTGATGTGGTCGACCAGCGTGCAGACCCAGGTCGCCCCGGACGTCCTGAACCGTGTCACCGCCTACGAGGTGGCCGGGTCGGTGTCCGGTATCGCCGTCGGGCAAGCGCTCGTCGGACCGGTGTCGGGGGTGATCGATCCCCGCGATCTGCTGCTGACGTCGGCGGGGGTCAGCTTCGCCGTCTGCGCCGCCCTGCTGCTGACGCCGTCGGTGCGCAAGCTGCGCAGGGCCGGGCCGGTCGGGGTCAGTGATGGCGGGTCACTCAGTCCGGCTCACTGATCATGTCGTTTGACTCCAGGGACTCGGCGGGCGCGGGGGGCGGTCGATAGGGTTGGGGTGGCGGCAGATCCACCACGAAAGGCCCTCGATCACCCGTGGCTGATTCATTCGTTCACCTGCATGTTCACACTGAGTACTCGATGCTCGACGGCGCAGCGAAGATCAATAAGCTGGCCGCGCGGGCGGCCGAACTGGGGATGCCCGCGATCGCGATGAGCGACCACGGCAACATGTTCGGCGCCTACGAGTTCCAGGCGAAGATGAAGGCCGCCGACGTGAAACCGATCATCGGGATCGAGGGGTACGTCAGCCCCGAGTCGCGCCATTACAAGAAACCGGTGTTTTGGGGGGAGCCCCACCAGCGCAAGTCCGACGAGCGGACCGGGCTCGGCGGCGACGTGTCGGCGACCGGCACCTACCTGCACAAGACGATGTGGGCCGTCAACGCCCAGGGGCTGCGCAACCTGTTCCGGATCTCCTCGCTGGCCTCGCTCGAGGGCCACATGAAGAAGTACCCCCGCATGGACGACGAGCTGTTCGAGAAGTACCACGAGGGGATCGTCGCCACCACCGGCTGCCCCTCGGGCGCGGTGCAGACCCGGCTCAGGCTCGGGCAGTTCGACAAGGCGGTGGAGCACGCCGCCAAGTACCAGGAGATCTTCGGCCGGGACAACTACTTCCTGGAGATCATGGATCACGGCGGGATCCCGATCGAGACGGGGGTACGCAGCGAGCTGCTGCGGCTCGGCGAGGTCCTCGGCATCCCGCCGCTGGTCACCAACGACTCCCACTACGTCACCGAGGACCAGTCCACCGCCCACGACGCGCTGCTCTGCGTCGGCACCAACTCCCAGATCAGCGACCCGTCCCGGTTCCGGTTCTCCGGCAACGGCTACTACGTGCGGTCGGCCGACGAGATGTGGGCGCTGGACCCGAACTCCGAGGTCTGGGCGCAGGGCTGCAAGAACACCCTGCTGATCGCCGAGCGCGTCGAGGCCTACGACGAGGTGTTCGCCCACCGCGACCTCGCCGCCAAGTTCCCGGTCCCCGAAGGGGAGACCGAGATGAGCTGGCTGCGCAAGGAGGCCCACCGCGGTGCGGTCCGCCGTTACGGCGACCCGGTGCCGGCCCATGTCGAGGAGCGCATCGAGTACGAGCTCACCGTCATCGAGAACATGGGGTTCCCCGGCTACTTCCTCGTCGTCGCCGACATCTGCCAGTACGCCCGCGACAACGGCATCTGGATCGGCCCGGGCCGCGGGTCGGCGACCGGTTCCATGGTGGCCTACGTCACCGGCATCACCGAGCTCGACCCCATCGAGCACTCCCTGCTGTTCGAGCGGTTCCTGAACCCCGAACGCATCTCCATGCCCGACGTCGACCTGGACTTCGACGAGCGCAGGCGCGGCGACATGATCCGGTACGTCACCGAACGCTACGGCCAGGACAACGTCTCGCTGATCATCACCTACATGACGATCAAGTCGAAGGCGGCCGTCAAGGACGCGGCCCGCGTCCTCGGCTACCCCTTCCCGGTCGGGGAGAAGATCACCAAGGCGTTCCCGCCGGCCGTCATGGGCAAGGAGATCCCGCTCTCCGGCATCTTCGACGAGAAGCACCCCCGGTACGCCGAGGCCACGGAGCTGCGCAAGCTCTACGAGGAGGACCAGGACGTCAAGCAGGTCGTCGACACCGCACTCGGCATCGAGGGCCTGACCCGGGGCACCGGCGTCCACGCCGCGGGCGTGATCCTGTCCTCCCAGCCCCTGCTCGACGTCATGCCGATCTTCATGCGGGCGGACGACGGCGCGCGAATCACCGGCTTCGACGGGCCCAGCAGCGAGAACATGGGCGCGCTGAAGATGGACTTCCTCGGCCTGCGCAACCTGACCGTCATCGGGGACGCCGTCCTGAACGTCAAGGAGAACCGCGGCGTCGACCTGGACATGCTCACACTGTCCCTGGACGACAAGAAGGCCTACGAGCTGCTGGCCCGAGGCGACACCCTCGGGGTGTTCCAGCTCGACAGCTCGATGATGCGCGACCTGACCAAGCTGATCGCCCCGGCCCGGTTCGAGGACATCTCGTCGGTCCTGGCGCTGGGCCGCCCCGGCCCGATGGGCGCCAACGCCCACACCAACTACGCGCTGCGCAAGGCCGGGCAGCAGGCGATCACCCCGATCCACCCCACGCTCCAGGACGCGCTCGACCCGATCCTCGGCACCACCTACCACCTGGTGGTCTACCAGGAGCAGGTCATGGCCATCGCCCAGCAGCTGGCCGGGTACACCCTCGGCGGCGCCGACATCCTCCGCCGGGCGATGGGCAAGAAGAAGAAGGAGGAGATGGACAAGCAGTGGGCCACGTTCTCCTCCGGCATGGTCGGCAAGGGCTACACCGAGGAGGCCGCCAAGGCCGTCTGGGACGTCCTGGAACCCTTCAGCTCCTACGGGTTCAACAAGTCCCACACCGCCGGGTACGGGCTCGTGTCGTACTGGACCGCCTACCTCAAGGCCAACTACCCGGCCGAGTACATGGCCGCCCTGCTCACCTCCGTCGGCACCAACAAGGACCGCATGGCCCTGTACCTCGCGGAGTGCCGCCGCATGAAGGTGAAGGTCCTTCCGCCCGACGTCAACGAGTCCGGGCTGCGGTTCAGCGCCGTCGGCGAGGACGTCCGGTTCGGGCTCGGGGCGGTGCAGAACATCGGCGAGAACGCCATCAACGGCATCATCACCGCCCGCTCGAAGAAGGGCGCCTACAGCGACTTCAACGACTTTTTGACCAAGGTCCCGCAGGTCGTGTGCAACAAGAGGACCATCGAGTCGCTGATCAAGGCCGGGGCGTTCGACGGACTCGGCCACACCCGGCGCGGCCTGGTCCAGATCCACGACCAGGCCGTGGACTCGGTCATCGACGTCAAACGCAAGGAGGCCCTGGGCCAGGACTCGCTGTTCGACGCGTTCGACGACGCCGACGACGACGCGAACAACGTGTTCCGCGTCGTGGTCCCCGAGGGCGAGTGGGACAAGAAGACCAAACTGTCCTTCGAGCGGGAGATGCTCGGCCTGTACGTCTCCGACCACCCGCTCAACGGCGCGGAGCGCGTCCTTGAGCGCAACCGGGACCTGACCGTCGCCCAGGTCCTGGAGGGCCAGGCGGGGTTCGGCAACGTCCGCATCGCCGGGATCATCTCCGGCGTCGACAAGAAGGTCACCAAGAAGGGCGACGTGTGGGCCATCCTCAAGATCGAGGATCACGACGCGTCCATCGAGGTGCCCTGCTTCCCCCAGACCTACCAGCTGTACGGGAGCAACCTCGCGCCCGACCTGGTCGTGTCGGTGACGGGCCGCATCCGCTCGCGCGGCGACGGCGAGGAGGCCACCATCTCCTTCAACGCCACCGACATCAGCTTCCTCGACATCTCCGGGATCCAGGCGGACGGCCGCGAGCCGGTGGTCATCGCCCTGCGCGAGGAACGGGTCACCCAGGACCTGGTGTACGAGCTCAAGCGGATCCTGAAGGTGCATCCCGGCGAGACCCCCGTCCACCTCCGCATGGAGCGCCTCAACCGGAAGATCAGCGTCGTGGAGCTGCCCGACTACCGGGTGAACGCCGTCGGCGGCGCGTTCGCCGGGGACATCAAGGTCCTGCTCGGCCCGAACGCCCTGGTCGGCCCCTGACCAGGGATCCGGGCCACCACGACATCCTGGCCGGAGGACGGGCCGTTTCGGCCGGTCAGCCGGCCGGGCGGGACGCGCGGGCGTACCAGCGGCCGTCGGCCCGGTCCAGGGCCAGGGGGCGGCCGAAACACTCCGACAGGTTCGGGCCGGTGAGCACGGTCGCCACCGGCCCAGCGGCCAGCACGCGGGCGTCGCGCACCAGCAGGGCGTGCGTGGTGGTCGCGGGGACCTCCTCCAGGTGGTGGGTCACCAGCACGGTCGTCAGCGCCGGGCGGCCCGCCGCCAGCTCCTCGATCGCGGTGACGAGGTCCTCCCTGCCGGGCAGGTCCAGGCCCGCGAACGGCTCGTCGAGCAGCAGCAGCGCCGGGTCGGGCATCAGCGCCCGTGCGATGCGCACCCTGCCCCGCTCCCCCTGCGAGCACACGGCGAACGGCCGGTCCGCCAGGTCCTTGCAGCCGAGGTCGGCCAGCAGCGCGGCGGCCCTTTCGCGTTCCCCGGGCCCGTACCGGTCCCACAGCGGGGCGCTGCTCCCGGTGTGACCGGTGAGCACCACCGTCTGGGCGGTCAGCCCCTCCGCCTCCATCAGCTCCTCGTCGACCAGCCGCCGGGTCGCCGCCACCAGCCCGATGTGCCGGCGCAGCTCGCGCAGGTCCACCCGGCCCAGCCGGTGCCCCAGCACCGACGCCGACCCCGAACTCGGGTGCCGCATGGCCGCCGCGACCGACAGCAGCGTGGTCTTCCCCGCGCCGTTCGGCCCGAGGACCACCCAGTGCTCCCCGTGCCCCACCCGCCAGTCGACGGCGTCCAGCAGCGTGCGGCCGACGACCCTGACGGTCACCCCCGCCATCTCCACCGCCGTGCGATCCTGACCCATCGGGCCCCCTTTCCCGCGAGCAGCATAGGGGGACGTTCCCCCGGGAAAGCGCGCCGGGCCGGTGCAACACCTGACCCTTCTCCCCCGTCTTAACCGGGACGGACGAGAGAGGACACTGACCCGTGGACGACGACCCACGCTTCGAGGACTTCGCCGGCGACCGCGCCGACGCGTTGCTCCGGTACGGCTACGTGCTGACCGGCAACCCGCACGACGCCGCCGACCTGGTCCAGGAGGCCCTCGTACGGTTGCGGGGGTCGTGGCCGAAAGTCCGGCGCAAGCAGGACCCGGAGGCTTACGTCCGCACCACGATGACCCGGCTGCACATCAACGCCTGGCGCAGGCGAAGACGCGAGCATCTCACCTGGGACCCTCCCGAGCCGGCGAGCGCCGACGACCCCTTCGCCAGGTCCGACGACGACGCCGAGCTGTGGGAGCTGCTGGCGGCGCTGCCCCGGCGGCAGCGGGCCGTGCTGGTGCTCCGCTACTACGAGGACCGGACCGACGCCGAGATCGCGGAGATCCTCGGCATCTCGCGTGGCACCGTGCGCAGCCAGGCCTCCCGGGCCCTGGACAAGCTGCGCTCCCCCGTCGCGACCGCCTCGCCCGCCAACGGGAGCACCCGATGACCGACCTCGAAGACGCCCTGACCCGTACGCTGGCCCGCGCCGCCACCCGGGCGCCGGCCGCCCGGCCCGATCTTCTCGGCCGGGTCGCCGCCCGGCACGCCGAGCGGCGCCGGCGCGGCCTCGCGGCCATCGCGGTCGCCGCCGCCGTCGCCGTCGCGGTCGTGGCGGGGTCGACGGTCACGCTCGTCCGGCTCACGGCCGGGCCGGACCTTCCCGTCACGAGGCCGTCCCCGACCACGGGGACCGGCATGCCGCCGGCGATCACGAAGGTGTGGCCGAAGGCCGTGCGCACCGCCCCCGAGAAGCTGCCCAACGGGCGGTACCTCTACCCGCAGCTCCTCCTGGACGACCACACGCTGCTGGCGACGACCCTCAAGGACGACCACGCCGACCGCCTCGACGGCCTGTGGACGTACGACATGAACACCGGCGAGGCGGGCAGGCTCGCACGGGTGACCACCCCGCCGGGGACCTCGGTCACCGCTTCCTACCTGTCCATCGGCGACGGGCACATCGGGTGGTGGACCTACCGCAGGGAGGGCGGGCACCAGGTCGTCCGGATCTGGACGGTCCCGGTGACGGGCGGCACGCCGCGCCAGGTGGCCGTCCTGCGGGACGCCGGTGCGACCGGGATCGACATGGCGATCGGGGACGGCAAGGTGGTCTGGTCGGTGTGGGGGAAGGACGGCGTCCACCAGGTGCCCCTCGACGGGAAGAGGCCGGCGCTGGTTCCCGGCACGGAAAAGTATTACCTGTTCCAGTGGCCCTGGGCGTCCTATCCGCGGGTCCACGAGAACGAGCCCTTCGACGTGCCCATCGGCGAGCACCTGCTCGACCTGCGGACGGGCAGGACCGTCGGCGCGGTCACCAGGCCGGGTGAGCGGGGCGTCGTCTGCGCGATCACGTGGTGCCTGACGGGGCGGACCGCGAGACATCGTGACGGGTCGGGGGAACGCGCTCTGCCTGGGCAGGCCATGCCGTCGCAGAACATCCCCCTCCTCGACCGTTTCCTGATGCTGGAGCGGCGGGCCGGTACGACGCGCGGAGGCGTGGTGCTCTACGACCTCACCTCCGGGCGCTCGGCCGACCTCGGGATCCGGAGCGACAAGCGGGGGGCGATGGCCATCCCGACCTTCGACCACCGCCTACCCGGCATGTTCAGCTACCGGCTCGGCGGGAGGTTCGTCATCGTGAACCTGGCCGCCATCGACTAGGTCAGACGGGTGGGGCGTCGGTCGGGGTGGGGGGTGGCAGGGACGGGGAGGGTTCGGGGGACTCGCCGTCGCCCCATTCGGGGAGCTGGCTGATGCTCACCGTCGGCTTGGGGGACCTGGTGGGGCTGCGGGTGGGTTCAGGGTTCCTGGTCGGCTTGCACGGCTTCTCCTTGCCGCGCTTGTTCGTGCAGGTCTCTGGGTCGTCCTGGGCCGGCGGCGGCGGGGTGGTGCGCTTGGGCGTCGGCGAGGGCATCCGCGTCTGCCATGGCGCGTCCGGCACGGGCGTCTCGCCACCGGGGTCGCTGGGGCGGGTCATCGCGATGCTCGGGGTCGGCGTGAACCCGGACGGGATCTGGCCGGGCCCGGAGGTCGGGCTCCCGCTCCTGACGCCCGCGACCGTGGGCCCTGAGGTGTTGAGCACCTCGACCGGGACCCGGGAGCCCTCGATCGGCACCACCACCGGGATCCGGCCGGGCCGGTCCGCGCTCGGGTCGACCCGGGTGCCCCCGGAGCCCGCCGCCACGACGGTCAGCGCGGCGATCGACACCGTGGCCAGGGCCGCGTAGCCGGCGTGCGAGGCGTGACCGCGCCGCCGCGCCGCCCGGCGCCCCGAACGAGCCCCCGTGGTGGCCTGGCCGTCGGCGAGCGCGCCGCCGGTGGCGTCCGCGAGCCGCAGGCGCCCGGCCCCCACGGGGTAGGGGACGGGGACCCAGATCTCCTCAAGGACGGCCGAGACGGCCTCCCGCTGGTCCCAGGCCGGGTCCACTCCCCCGGCGCGCAGCAGCCAGGACAGCAGGGCGGCTGCGTCCGGCCGCTGTCCCGGCTCCTTGGCCAGCGCCGCCGAGACGGGGTCCCACAGCAGTTTGGGCACCGACGCCAGGCGGGGCTGTTCCACCAGGATGCGCCGGGTGAGCACGTCGGCCTCGCCCGTGCCGAACGGGTGGTGGCCGGTCGCGGCGTAGGCGACCAGGCACCCCCAGGCGAACACGTCGGAGGCGGGGATCGCCGGGCCGCCGACGAGCCGCTCGGGCGCCACCCACCCGGGGCTGCCCATGACCTGGCCCGCCTGGGTGTGCGCGACGGCCGCGTCCACGTCCCTGGCGATGCCGAAGTCGATGATCCTCGGCCCGCGCGGGGACAGCAGGATGTTGCCGGGCTTGAGGTCGCGGTGGACGAAGCCGGCCTCGTGGATCGCGACCAGCGCCGCGGCCGCGCCGAGCGCCACGCCGTAGGCGAGGTCGGGGGTGAGCGGGCCGCGCCCGGAGACGACCTGGGACAGGGACGGCCCGGGGATGTGCTCGGTGACGAGGTAGGGGCGGTCGCGGTCGGTGCCGTCCTCGAGGACCGGGGCGGTGCAGAACGGCACCACGCGCCGGGAGAACGCGACCTCCTCGGCGAACCGCGCCCGCAGGGTCGGGTCGGCGAGATGGACGGCGTGCGGGGTCTTGAGCGCGACCAGACCGCCCTCCGGGCGCTCGGCGAGGTACACCACGCCCATCCCACCGGCGCCGAGCCGGCCGAGCAGAAGGTAGCGCCCGATGATCACCGGGTCGCCGACCGTCAGCGGCCGAACGCCTGGAGGCATCCCGCTGGGGACGCCTGCTCCGCCACGTGCCATCCGGAGGTGACCTCTCTAAGAGGAGTACAGCACAGGTAACTGTGTCGCTCCCGAAGGTCATTCGGCGACAACTAGTTCGAAGTGGCATGGGAGGTAAGGCGAATCATCCCTGGAGGTAAGGAACGGCAGTGTCTTATGTGACTGGATGGGCGATTGTGACCGAGGGGCCACTCTCCGCACACGGCCGCCGTCTCGCCGCCCGTGCCCGTTCAGCCGCCGCCGGTGCCTGTTTCCGAGGCGGTCAGGCCGCCGCCGAACCGGATTCGGGGTTCGCCGCCGAGGCCTGGAGGTCCCCCGGGACGGCCGGGGCGGGGACCAGGCCGGCCGCCGGCGCCGTGGAGGCGGCAGCCGGATCGGCCGCCGCGACGGCGTCCAGGAACCGCTGGATGTGGCCGAAGACGAGCCGGGCCTCGGGCAGGATGTCCGCCAGGATGGCGAACACGTGCGGCATGCGGTGCCACTCCTCGTAGGTGACCCGCACCCCCGCGCCCCGGGCCCGGGCGGCGACGCGGCGGCCCTCGTCCCGC
Source organism: Sphaerisporangium corydalis (assembly GCF_025506355.1). Classification (GTDB taxonomy): domain Bacteria; phylum Actinomycetota; class Actinomycetes; order Streptosporangiales; family Streptosporangiaceae; genus Sphaerisporangium; species Sphaerisporangium corydalis. The sequence goes on along the minus strand of NZ_JANZYP010000031.1, from coordinate 72,450 downwards.
AGCACCTCGGTGGACCCGGTGACGACCATCAGCGGCGGCAGGCCGGTGTAGTCGCCGTACACCGGCGAGACCAGCGGGTCGCGCGGGTCGAGCCCCGCGGTCCACCTGCGGGCGAGCCAGTCGACCCGGCTCGCGGTCAGCATCGGGTCGGCCCACCGGTTGGCCCGGCGCCCGCCGTCCGACAGATCGGCCCACGGCGACAGGCAGACCGCGGCGGCCGGCTCAGGCAGGCCTCGGTCGCGCAGCGCCAGCAGCGTGGCCAGGGTGAGGTGGCCGCCGGCCGAGTCGCCGGCGAGCAGGATGTCGCAGGCCCGGTAGCCCTTGTCCAGCAGGCCCTGGTAGGCGCCGAGGGCGTCGGCGAGCGACTGGGCGAGCGAGTGGGCCGGGCCCTGGCGGTAGTCCAGGGCCAGCACGGGACGCCGGGCGGCGGCCGACAGCCGCCAGGTGATCGGCCGGTGCGTCGCCGGGGAGCAGAAGAAGTAGCCGCCGCCGTGGAAGTAGAGCAGCACCTTGTCCTCGTCCAGGTCCGCTCCGGCGCGGACCCACTCAGAGCCGCACGGGTCGGCGTCCTCCTTGACGATGGAGACGCCGGCCGGGGCGGGCAGGGGGAGCCGCTCCCCCATGGCCACCAGCCGGGACACCAGGGACATGACGGCGGTGTGCCGGAGCAGGAGGGCCGACATGGGCTTGGTCGTGCCGCGCATCAGGCCGTTGAAGACGCTGGCCCGCCAGCTCATCGGGTACGCGGGGTGCACGTCCACATCGATGTCCTGCCGCATGCGAGCCTCCACGAGCAGCCCTTGCCTCCGCTTGTGCTATCTACCAGCACCTATACCCCGGTTTACATGCCTGTTACACACTTTGTACAGGGTTGACGGAAACATTTGACCTGGTAGGGGGCGTGGAGGGCTCGCCGTGGGGGTCGGCCCGTGGCCCGTCGCGGGCGTCGGCCCTGGCTCGTCGCGGGGCCGGCCGTGGGGCTCGTCGCGGGGTCAGCCGACGTTGCGGCGGATCTCCCCGAGGAAGCGGACGAGCTGCTCGCGTTCGGCCGGGTCCAAAGTGCGCAGGGCACGCTCGCTGAGCCGGGTCATCTCCTCGGCGATCACGCTCTCCAGCGCGTGCCCGCGCTCGGTCAGCCGGAGCCGCACCAGGCGCGCGTCGGTGGGGTGGGGTTCGCGGCGCAGCAGGCCGGCGGACTCCATGCGGGTGGTGGCCCGGGTGACGGTGGGCGTGGCCAGCTCCAGCCGCCGGGCGATCTCACCGGGGGCGAGCCCGTCGGTGTCCCACAGGCACTGCAGGATGAACTGCTGGCCCGCCCGCACGCCGTGGCGGTTGTACGCCGCCTCGGCCGCCACGGCCATCGCCCGCTTCGCCGTCCAGAAGGCGGTCTGGAACTCGTCCGTCACCGCGCGCCCCCTTCCCCGGTCACCCTTCGCGCATGTGTGCGCAAGGTACCAGGAACGCCGCGGGACCCCGGCGGTGGTCGCCCGCGCGTGAAAAATATCGGCGGCGCCGGGGCGCGGATGACTAGGATGCCTATCCCGTCTCCTCTGGAGGTGCCCGACCTTCCCTCTCTACTTCACCGTCTTCAGGTACGGCTTCCGCCGGCACGCCACCTACCGGGCGTCCGCCTACGCCGGGGCGTTCACCAACACCGTCTTCGGCGTACTCCGCGCCTACGTCCTGATCGCGTTGTGGGAGGCCAGACCGGGCCTCGCCGGGTACGACGTGGTCGACGCGATCACCTTCTGCTTCCTCACCCAGGCGTTCATCGGTCCCATGGAGGTGTTCGGCGGCGGTCTTGACCTCGCCCAGCGCGTCCGCACCGGTGACGTCGCCCTCGACCTGGTCCGCCCCGCGTCCCTGCAGTTCTGGACCATGGCCGACGACCTCGGCAGGGCCGCGTTCCTGTTCTTCGCCAGAAGCGTCCCGCCGACGGTGGCCGGGGCGCTGATCTTCGGCATCCGGGTGCCCGCCGACCCGGTCACCTGGGCCGCGTTCCTGGCCTCGATGGTCCTCGGGATCATGGTCAGCTTCGGCCTGCGCTACCTGGTGGCGCTGTCGACCTGCTGGCTCGTGGACGACCGTGGCCTGCAGTCCATGTCGCTGGTCATGACGACCTTCTTCAGCGGCATGGTGGTGCCCCTGGTCATCCTCCCGGGGTGGCTCGCCACGGTGGCGCAGGCGCTGCCGTGGTCGGCGATGGTGCAGGTGCCGGCCGACGTGTTCCTCGGCAAGCGCGACCCGCTCGGGGCCCTCGCCTTCCAGGCGGCCTGGGTGGCGGTGGTGCTCGGCGCCGGCGCCCTGGTCACCCGCTCGGCCCGCCGCAAGGTGGTGATCCAGGGTGGCTGACCTTCGCCCCGGACGCGAAGCGGGGTGCGCGTGATCGAGATGACCAGGGTCTACGTCCTGCTGGTGGTCACCTGGATCCGGGCCGCCGCCCAGTACCCGGTGTCGATGACGCTGCTCACCGCCGGCTCGTTCCTGGTCACCGGCCTCGACATGGCGGCCATCGCGGTGATCTTCTCGCACGTCGGCTCGCTCGGCGGCTTCACCCTGCCCGAGGTGATGTTCCTGTACGGCGCGTCGGGCATGTCGTTCGCGCTGGCCGACCTGCTGTTCGGCAACGTCGACCGGCTCGGCCAGCACGTCAAGGCCGGCACCTTCGACGCGATGCTGATCCGGCCGGTCAGCCCCTTCGTGCAGATCGCGGTCGAGCGGTTCTCCTTCCAGCGTCTCGGGCGCGTGGCGCAAGCGGCGACGGTGCTCGCCATCGGCCTCGCCCACCTCCACGTGCCGTGGCAGCGCCTGTGGATGATCCCGGTGATGGTGGTCTGCGGCATCGTGGTGTTCACCGCCATCTGGACCATCGGCAGCTCGATCCAGTTCACCCTGACCGACGCCGGGGAGGTGGGCCACGCCTTCACCTACGGGGGCGGGCAGCTCACGCAGTACCCCCTGAGCGTCTACGGTGCCGACCTGGTGCGCGCGGTCACCTTCATCGTGCCGCTGGCCTTCGTCAACTGGCAGCCGGGGCTGTACGTGCTCGACCGGCCCGACCCGCTCGGGCTGCCGTACTGGCTGCGCTTCCTCGCGCCGGCCGCCGCGCTCGTGCTCGCCTGCGTGGCCGCGCTCGCCTGGCGCTCGGGGCTGCGCCGCTACCGTTCCACGGGGAGTTGACCAGATGATCGAACTCGACGGCGTCGGCCGCACGTTCACCGTCCGCGCGCGCACCGGGCGGCTGCGCCGGGACACGCGGGTCGTGCACGCCGTGCGCGACCTGTCCTTCGAGGTGGCGGCCGGGGAGTTCGTCGGCTACCTCGGCCCGAACGGCGCGGGCAAGTCCACGACGATCAAGATGCTGACCGGGATCCTCACGCCGACCAGCGGGCGCATCCAGGTGGCCGGCCTGGACCCCTCCCGGCGGCGCACGACGCTGGCCCGGCGCATCGGCGTGGTGTTCGGGCAGCGGACGACGCTGTGGTGGGACCTGCCGTTGCGGGACAGCTTCACCCTGATCCGGCACCTTTACAAAGTAGATCAAAAGGTACATCAGAGTCGGCTGGCCGAGCTGTGCGAGGTGCTGGAGCTGGGCGGGTTCCTGGACAAACCCGTCCGCCAGCTCAGCCTGGGGCAGCGCATGCGGGGCGACATCGCGGCGGCGCTGCTGCACGACCCGCCGGTGCTGGTGCTCGACGAGCCGACCATCGGGCTGGACGTGGTGAGCAAGGCGGCGGTGCGGGACTTCCTGCGCGGGCTGAACGCCGAGCGGGGCACGACGGTGCTGCTCACCACGCACGACCTCGGGGACATCGAGCGGCTCTGCCGGCGCGTCATGCTGATCGACCACGGCAGCCTGGCCTTCGACGGGACCGTCGAGGACCTGCGGGCCACCGCCCCCGAGGGCGCGTCGATCGAGGAGGTCGTCACCCGGCTGTACACGCGGCAGGCCGGGTGACGGTGGCGGGCTAGTAGTAGCCGCGGGAGGTGTCGGGGGCCTCCTCCTCGTACACCTCTTCCAGCTCCTGCTGGCGCCCGGCCCACCGGGAGGGCATCAGGACCGGGACGAACAGGGCGATGCCCAGCATCGCGAAGATCCCCCGGCCCAGCAGGTCCTGCATGCCCCTGCCCGCCTGGACGATCATCGGGTTCATCGCGGGGTCGACCGGCGCCAGGCCGAGCGCGCGGTTGGTGTCGAGCGCGTAGATCACCGTCCACGCCAGCAGCGCCATCGAGGGGACGAACGTCGCGAGCGGCGAGACGCGCCCGGCGACGACCAGGCCGAGCACGAGGCCCGCGAGGAGCATGGCGCCGAGTCCGATCAGGGCCTTGGAGTCGTTGATCGGGTCGACCGTGGCACCGCCCGCCAGTCCCCTGACCGCGTCCTGCGAGGCCCAGCCCGCCCCGGCCAGCAGGACCGCCGTCACCACCACGCCGATCAGCAACCCGAGAAAGTGCCGCATGGTCACCACCTCGCCCCTCAGAGAACCAGCGAACGCGGCAACAGTAGCGACAAAACCCCTAAAGCGGCAGACGTCACAACGAGGCGGTAGAAATACGAAGCGTGCCGCGGGACAGGTGGTCCCCGGGCGTGAAACGATGTGGGACGTCATGCGTGCCCGCCTCCCCCTGCGCCTCACGCGTTCGGCCGCCTTCACGGTCGTCTGCGTGACGCTCGCCGTGCTCGGCCACCGCGCCGCGGGCGGGTCGGGCCCGGCGACCTGGACGGTCGCGGCCGGCGCGGTCGCGGTGAGCGTCCTCACGGTCCTGCTCGCCGGGCGCGAGCGGTCGCCGCAGACCGTCATCGCCTTCCTCGTCGGCACTCAGGTGCTGCTGCACCAGCTCTTCGGCCTGTCGGGGGTCACCGGCTCCCCCCTCGGCGTCCACCTCTCGCACGGGCAGGGGCTCGGCGCCGACATCGGCATGGTGGTCGCCCACCTCACCGCCACGCTGATCACCGGCTGGTGGCTGGCGCGCGGCGAAGCCGCCCTGTGGTCGCTGGTGCGCGGGCTCGGCGCGCTCGCGATGAGCCGGCTGCGCCACCTGGTGGTGCTGCTCGACGACGAGGGCGTGTCCGGTCCTGGGCGCCCGGTCGCCCGCGCGCCCCGCCGCCTCGGGCTCGGCCGGGCCCGGCGGGAACTCCGCCACACGGTCAGCAGGCGCGGTCCTCCGCTTCCCGCCGCCTTCTGACACCCCGCGAGCCGCCGCCGTCCGGTGGCGCGCCGTCTCTCACGCGCGCCCACGGCGCCCGCTCGCGCCTTCCCGGCCTACCCGGCCTTCCCCCTTGCACGAAGTGGAGATCCCCGATGTCGTTCCGCTCCGCCGGCCGCCGCGTGGCCGCCGTCACCGCCGGTGCCGTGGCCCTGACCCTCGGCCTGGCCATGCCCGCGCTCGCCCACGTCACCATCAACCCCGGGACCGCGGAGAAGGGCGGGTTCACCAAGGTGGCCTTCCGCGTCCCGAACGAGCGGGACAAGGACTCGACCACCAAGCTCGTGGTCGACCTCCCCATCGACCACCCGCTCCCGTTCGTGTCGGTCCGCCCGGTGCCCGGCTGGGACGTCAAGGTCACGCAGAGCAAGCTGCCCAAACCCGTCGCCTCCAAGTACGGCGAGATCACCGAGGCCGTCACGAAGATCACGTGGAGCGGCGGGAAGATCGCGCCGGGGCAGTTCCAGGAGTTCGAGGTGTCGATGGGGTTCATGCCCGAGGACACCGACCAGCTCGTGTTCCCCGCGACCCAGACCTACTCCGGGGGTGAGGTCGTGAAGTGGGCCGACGAGCCGAAGGCCGACGGTTCCGAGGCCGAGCACCCCGCGCCGACGCTCAAGCTGGTCGCCCCGGCGGCCGGGGAGGGCGACGAGCACATGGCGGGCACGCCCTCGGCGAGCCCGGCCGCGGCGGCGGCGCCCACGATGGCGGTCAAGGCCCAGGGCGACGAGGCGGCGGAGGGCGCGATGTCCGGCTCCGACGGCACCGCGCGGCTGCTGGCCGGCGTCGGCATCGCCGTCGGCGTGGCGGGCGTCGCGACCGGCGTCGCCGGCCTGCGCCGCGGACGCCGCGCCCCGCAGGACTGACCCACCCCGGGGCCCGGGCCATCGGCGCCCGGGCCCGCAGGACCGGCCCGCCGCGCCGGCCCGGATGTCATCCGCGGCCGGGCTCCGCGGGACCGTGTGGCGATGTCAGCTGGTGATGTCGCGACCGGAGAACCGGGCCCAGGCGATCGAGCCGAAGATGAGCGCGTAGGCGCCGAAGACGAGCAGTCCCTGGACCATCACGTCGGCCGCGATCGGGTCGCGCAGCGCGCCGTCGAACGAGCTCCACCACGACGTCAGCAGCCACGGCCGCAGGGGCTCGAGCTGCGGGATCAGGCCGAAGACCTGCGAGAACACCACGGTCACCATCGTGCCCGCGACCGCGCCGATCGGCACCTCGGTCAGCGTCGAGATGGCCAGGCCGACGGTGCCGAGCGCCGCCATGCCCGCCGCGCTGTACCCGGTGACGATCAGGACGCGCAGCAGGCCGTCGGCGAGCGGGATCGTCGACCCCGACAGCAGCGTGACCGGGCCGACGGGGAACAGGATCGAGCCGGTGACCAGCGCGGCGACGGCGACGACCGAGCACGCGGCCAGCGCGAAGACGCTCACGTTGGCGAACTTCACCGCAAGCAGCCGGCCGCGCCCGGCGGGGGCTGTCAGCAGGTAACGCAGGGTGCCGCCGTTGGCCTCGCCGGCGATCGCGTCGCCCGCCACCACCGACACGGCCAGCGGCAGCAGGAGCTGGACCAGCAGCGTCAGCGCGGCGAAGGTGAGCATCAGCCCGTTGCCGGCGACCTGGGTGATGATCGAGGGGGCGTCGTCGTCCCCGCCCACCACGCGCAGGACGACGCCGATCAGCACCGGGACGAAGGCGAGCACGACGAGCATCGCGATGTTGCGCGGCCTGCGGAAGGTGAGCCCGAGCTCCGACCCCAGCATCCGCAGCGCTGCCCGCCCCGGCCCCCGCCTCCTCACGGCCACCGCCCCGGCGCCCTGGCCGCGAGCCGCTCCCTTTCCCGTCCCGGCGCCTTGCCCGGCGCGCGGTTCGGTGTCCCGCCCGGCGTCCTGGTAGGCGCGCGGTTCGGTGTCCCGCCCGGCGCCCTCGCCGGCGGGCCGTTCCATGTCCTGGGCGGCGCGCGGTTCCGGTTCGCGGCCGGGGTCCTGGGCGGACGGGCCCGGCGGGCCGTCGGCGGGCGCGGTGGTGGCGGACGTCTCAACCGTCGACATCGAATCCCTCCCCTGTCAGTCCCACGAACAGCTCTTCGAGGCTGGGCCGCTGGACGCCGAACCCGCGCACGGCCACCCCGTCCGCGACGAGCTCCGCGACCACGCGTTCCGGCTCGACGTCGCCGAGCTCGGCCGTGACCTCGCCGTCCTCGGCGCGCACACCGGCCAGCCCGAGCCGGTCCAGCACGAACACCGCCTGGGCGGTGTGCGGGCTCTCCACGCGGACGCGCGGGGCGTGACCGGCCCGCAGCCCGGCGATCGGCCCCTGGGCGACCAGGCGGCCGGTGCTCATCACCCCGACGTGGGTGCACATCTGCTCGACCTCGGTCAGCAGGTGGGAGGACACGAAGACGGTGGTGCCCTCGGCGGCGACGTCCTTGATGAGCGTCCGCACCTCCCGGGTGCCCTGCGGGTCGAGCCCGTTGGTCGGCTCGTCCAGCACCAGCAGCTCGCGCGGGCCGAGGAGCGCCCCGGCGATCGCGAGGCGCTGGCGCATGCCCAGGGAGTAGGCCCGGTACCGCTTCTTCGCCGCCGCGCCGAGCCCGACCTTGTCGAGCGCGGCGCCGACGCGGGCGCCGGCGGTGCGGGGGTCGGCCATGGGGTCGGCGGCGTCGTACCGGCGCAGGTTGGCCTCGCCCGACAGGTACGGGTAGAAGGCGGGGCCCTCGACCAGGGCGCCGACCTTCGGCAGGGCGGTGGCGAGCCCGGCGGGCATCGGCTGCCCGAGCACCTCGCAACCCCCGCTGGTCGGGGACATCAGGCCGAGCAGCATCCGGATGGTGGTGGTCTTGCCCGACCCGTTGGGGCCGAGGAAGCCGAACACCGAGCCGCGCGGCACGGCGAGATGGAGATCGTCGACGGCGACCTGCCCGCCGCGGAAGCGCTTGGTGAGCCCGGTGGAGACGATCGAGCAGTCTTCGGGGGCGGCCGTGGGAAGGCCCGCCCGAGGGGGCGCCGTCCCCGGCGCCCCCTCCCCCGTCATCGTCGGTGTCACTTGTGGCCGGCCGCCTCGGCCAGCGCCTCGGGCGTGACCGCGCCGACCAGCAGCCTGCCGTCGTCGGTCACCAGCGCCGAGACCAGCTTGCTCTGGATGACCCGGCCGCTCCCCCAGGGCCCGGAGACCTGCTTGGCGGACTTCAGCAGGGAGTCGATGACCTGCGCCGGGTCGCCGCTCCCCCGGTCGCGCCGCTCGCCGGTGGCGGGCTTGGACAGGTCGGTGAGCGAGAACGGCACCTCGGCGACGGTGGCCCAGCCGGTGCCGAACGTGCGGACCTTGCCCGCGTTCTTCTCCATGGCCTCCTGGCCGGGGGTCTTGCCGGCGCCGAACGGGCCGCCGGCGTCCTCCTCGCCGAGGGTCTTCCGCTCGACCTTGGCGCCGGCCGGCGGGGTGAAGGCGAAGTTCTCCTCGGCGGGCGCCGAGAACGACACCTGGGTGAAGCCGACCTCGAAGGCGGGCTCGGCGGCGCCCTTGGCGAAGACCTGGACGCGCAGCGGGATGTGGTTCTCGCCGTCGAGCGCGACCTTGACCTCCTTGACCAGGGACGAGGAGTCCTTGGGCGTCAGGACGATCTGGTAGGCGGCGCGGCCCGCGATGTGCTGGCCGTTCTCGACGGCGACCGAGGTGCTCGCGTCCGCCGCCTCGAGCACCTTGGCGGCCACGTCGGCGGGCGTCGTCGCGCCGGGCGGCGTCGGGTGGGCGGGCCGCCTGTCGGCCGGGGTCCCCTGCTTCAGCGTGTAGGCGGTGGCGGTGTTGGTGTCGCTGCGCCACACCCAGGCCTCGCCCTTGCCGGTGGCGATGACGTCGGTCTCGCTCATCGGGCCGGGCAGCGCCAGCCGCATGCGGCCGTCGCCGCCGTACCAGACCTTGAGCGTGTGGGATCCGGACAGCAGGGACAGCGGCGAGCTGCTCGACCCGCCGGGGATGGGCAGGGACGGCAGCCCGAGCGAGGCGGTCTCCACGACGGTGCCCGACATCGCGGGCGGCGCCGTGTCGCGTGCCGCCTTGGCGAGGTCGGTGAGCAGCTGCTCCGCGGTACGGTCGGGCAGGGCGGGGTCCCCCTGGGCGGCGGCGATCACCGGGCCCGCGCCGACCGCGGCGCCCACCACGGCGACGGCGGCGATCGGTACCCCCCACCTCACGGCGCGTGCTCTTCTCGACTGGGGCGACATGTCACTCCTCAACGGTATGTCCTGGCGATCCGATATCCGCAGACTGCCGTGTTCCGCCTGTGCCGAAGCTGAGACGACCTGAGAGGTCTCTCAGGCTGGAGGCGTTCTCGCAGGCGGCGGGGCGTCCGTACGGGCCGGGGCCTCTCAGGCGGGTCTCAGCCGGGACAGGCCAAGATGGGGGGACACACTCGCTGGGGGGAGTCCGGATGCGCGTGCTCGTCGTCGAGGACGAGAGGCGGATGGCCGCCGCGCTGCGGCGCGGGCTGCAGGCCGAGGGGTTCGCGGTCGACCTGGCCCACGACGGCGAGGACGGCCTGCACCTCGCCAGGGAGGGCGACTACGACGTGGTCGTGCTCGACATCATGCTGCCCCGGCTCTCGGGGTACAACGTGTGCAAGCGGCTGCGGGCCGAGGAGAACTGGGTGCCGATCCTGATGCTGTCGGCCAAGGACGGCGAGTACGACCTCGCCGACGGGCTGGACCTGGGCGCCGACGACTACCTCACCAAGCCCTTCTCCTACGTCGTGCTGGTGGCCCGCCTGCGGGCCCTGATGCGGCGCGGCGCCCGCCGCCGTCCCGCGAAGCTGCGGTCGGGCGACCTGACCCTGGACCCGGCGGGCCGCTCGGTCAGCCGGGGGGACGTCGCGATCGAGCTGACGCCGCGCGAGTTCGGGCTCCTCGAGTTCCTGCTCCGGCGTCCCGGGGAGGTCGTGTCCAAGACCGAGATCCTGGAGCACGTCTGGGACACCTACGACACCGACCCGAACGTCGTCGAGGTCTACGTGGGCTACCTGCGCAGGAAGATCGACGTCCCGTTCGGGCGCAACTCCGTGCAGACCGTGCGCGGGGCGGGGTACCGGCTGGCCGGCGATGGCGGCTGACCCACCGGGCCCGGACGGGCACGAGCGATCGGCGCGAGGCCCGGACGGGCACGACCGGCCGGCGGTGGCGGCCGTGGCGCCGGGGCGGGCGGGGCCGCTGGTCTGGTGGCGGCGCAAGAGCCTGCGCTTCCGGCTGACCGCGACCGCCTCGGCGGTCCTCGCGCTCGCGCTCGCGGCGGCCGCGTGGATCCTGGTCGGCGCGCTCGGCCGCGCGCTGATCTCCTCGACCGACGAGCTGGCGTACCAGCGGGCCAGGGAGGTGGTCGCCCTCGCCGACGACGGGCGGCTGTACGACCCGATCGCGGTGTCGGACGGCACGATCATCCAGGTGCTCGACGCGCGCGAGCGCATCACCCACATCACCCTCGGCGGCGACCGCCTGGTCCCGCTGGTGAGCGCCCGCGAACGCGCGTCCGAGCCGCCGGACGGCCGGGGACGGTTCGTGGACGGCGGCCCCTACGGCATCCCCGGCCCGCTGCGCGTCGTCGTCCTGCGCGCCGACCACGGCCGCACGGTGATCGCCGCGCGCTCGTTCAAGGACGTCGCCGACAGCCTCACCACGACCGTGCACACGCTGGTCATCGGCACGCCGGTGCTGCTGGTCCTGCTCGGCGCCGCGAGCTGGCTGATCATCGGCCGCACTCTGCGGCCGATCGACGAGCTGCGGCGCGGCGCGGCGGAGATCAGCGGGACGGCCAGGGAGCGGCGGCTGCCGGTGCCCGAGGCGCGCGACGAGGTGCACGAGCTGGCCACCACGCTGAACGACATGCTCGCCCGGCTGGAGGCGGCCGGTGCCTCGCAGCGCGCCCTGGTCTCCGACGCCGCCCACGAGCTGCGCAGCCCGCTGGCCAGCATCCGCCTGCAACTGGAGGTCGCGCTCGGCCACCCCGAGGGGCAGGAGTGGCGCGAGACCGCCGAGGGCGTCCTTGAGGACACGCTGCGCCTCAGCCGGCTGGCCGAGGGCCTGCTCACCCTGGCGCGTCTCGACGAGCGCCGCCGCCCGGCCAGGCGCGAGCCCGTCGACCTCGGCGAGCTGGTCGGCGCGACGGCCGGGCGGTACGACGGGACCGTGGTGAAACTCGCGGCGGCCGAGCCCGCCGTGGTCGAGGGCGACGCGATGGACCTGGGCCGGGTGCTGGTGAACCTGCTGGACAACGCGGTGCGGCACGCCGGCGCCCACGTCGGGCTCGAACTGCGCGCGACGGCGTCGGATGCGGTGATCACGGTCACCGACGACGGGCCGGGGATCCCCGAGGCCGACAGGGAACGGGTGTTCAACCGGTTCACCCGCCTGGACAGCGCGCGCAGCCGCGACGAGGGCGGGGCGGGGCTCGGACTGGCGATCGTCCGCGAGACCGTGCGCGCGCACGGCGGCTCGGTCCACCTGGAGGACGCCTCCCCCGGCCTGCGCGCGGTCGTCCGTCTCCCCCTGGCCCGCGCCTGATCACCCTCACCTCCGCGCGCCCGTCCGGCTCCCCCTGCACCTGCCGGCCCTCGTCCACCCGTGACGTGACAGGGGTGCGGCGGCGCCCGGCATGGGTGGGGAGGCGTGGTAATGTCCCTCGCCGATTCCGTACGGCGTGCCGGGGCGCCGGACACGCCCGCTCACGGGACGGCGCCCCGTGCCCGCCCGTGTCGCAAGGGAGAACCGCGTGCTTCCCGAGAACGGCCGCCCGGCCGACGAGCTCCTCGCCGAGATCGCCCGGCTGCGGCGTGACGACCTGCAGGTGCGCGGCGGCAAGGTCACCGCCTACGTGTACGACACCGGACGCCCCGAGGTGCACGACGCGGCGGCCCGCGCGTACTTCGAGATGCTCGAGGTGAACACGCTGGACCCGACCGCGTTCCCGAGCATCGTGGCGATGGAGAAGCAGGTCGTCGGGGCGGTGGCGGAGCTGCTGGGCGGCGGCCCGCGCACCCCGGGCATCTTCACCAGCGGAGGCACCGAGTCGATCATGCTGGCGGTGAAGGCGGCCAGGGACGCCCGCCCGATGGCGGGCAGGCCGAACATCGTGGTGCCGGTGACCGCGCACCCGGCGTTCCACAAGGCCGCGCACTACCTCGGCGTCGAGGTGCTGCCGGTGGCCGTCGACCCGGTGACGTTCCGCGCCGACCCCGGGGCGGTGGCGGCGGCGATCACCCCGGCGACCGTGCTGGTCGTGGTGTCGGCCCCCTCCTACCCGCAGGGCGTGATCGACCCGGTGGCCGAGATCGCGGCGCTGTCGGCCGCGCGCGGGGTGCTGTGCCACGTGGACGCCTGCGTCGGCGGCTGGCTGCTGCCGTGGCTCGCGGACGCCGGAGCTCAGGTGCCGCCCTTCGACCTGTCGGTGCCCGGCGTCACCTCCCTGTCGTGCGACCTGCACAAGTTCGGGTACGCGCCCAAGGGCGCCTCGGTCGTGCTGTTCACCGACCCCGCGCTGCGCCGCGCCGCGTACTTCGCCTCGGCGGCCTGGCCGGGGTACACGATCATCAACGCCACCGTGCAGAGCTCGAAGTCGGCGGGGCCGCTGGGCGGGGCGTGGGCGACGCTCAACGCCCTCGGCCGCGAGGGCTACCGCGAGCTGGCCCGCAGCACCCTGGAGGCCACCCGCAAGCTCGTCGCGGGCATCGGCGGCATCCCGGGGCTGCGGGTGCTGGGCGAGCCGGAGTCGTCGCTGGTCGCGTTCACCGGCGACGACGAGGTGGACGTGTTCGTGCTGTCGGACGAGGCGCGCAAGCTGGGCTGGTTCCTGCAGCCGCAGCTCTCGTACGCGGGCATCCCCGCGAACCTGCACATCACGGTCACCGGGGTCACGCTGGCCGGGGTGGACGCGATGCTGGAGGTGATCGCCGCGTCGGCCGAGGCCGCCAGGGAACGGGGCCCGGCGAAGGTCCCCGACGGGCTGGCCGAGATCCTGGCCACGCTCGACCTCGACGCGCTGGACGACGCGACGTTCACGGAGCTGGCGGCGTCGGTGGGCATCGAGCTGGGCGGCGGGGGGCAGCCGGAGATGGCGGTGGTCAACGCGGTGCTCGACGCGCTGCCGGCCGAGACCCGCGAGGCGATCCTCATCAGGTTCCTGTCGGTCATCTACACCTGACCGCCTCCGCTCGGGCGGGCTCCGGCGAGCGCGAGCGTCCCGCAGACCGTGCGCGGGGCGGGTGTGCCGTGGACGGGCCTGGGGCGGGCGTGCCGGAGACGGGCCGGGGCGGGGCGGGCGTGCCGCGGTTCAGGCGTCCCGGAGGCGGCCGACGGTGGCGAGGGCGGAGCGGGCCGAGGCGGCGTCGTGGACCCGGAAGACCCGCGCCCCCTGCCACGCCGACACCGCGAGCGTGGCCAGGGTGCCGGCCTGGCGCTCGTCCACGGGGAGCCCGCCGAGCGTCTCCCCGACGAAGTCCTTGTTGGAGACGGCGACCAGCACCGGCCAGCCGGTGGCGACCATCTCCGAGAGCCTGCGGCTGACCTCCAGGGAGTGCCAGGTGTTCTTGCCGAAGTCGTGCGCCGGGTCGATGAGGATCGCGTCCTCGCGCACGCCGGCCCGCACGGCCCGCCCGGCCAGGCCGGTGGTGTGGGCGATCACGTCGGCCACCACGTCGTCGTAGGCGACGCGGTGCGGCCGGGTCCTCGGGGTGGCGCCGCCGGCGTGGGCGCACACCAGCCCGATGCCGTGCTCGGCGGCGACGGCGGCGAGGGCGGGATCGGGCCCGCCCCAGGTGTCGTTCAGCAGGTCGGCGCCGGCGCGGGCGACCACGTCGCCCACCTCGGCCCGCCAGGTGTCCACGCTGATCACCAGGTCGGGATGGGCCAGGCGCACCTCGGCCACCAGGCCCGCGACCCTGCGGATCTCCTCGGCGGCGTCCACGGTCTCACCCGGACCGGCCTTCACCCCGCCGATGTCCACGATGTCGGCCCCGGCGCGGGCGGCCTCATCGACGGCGGCGAGCGCGGCGTCGAAGCCGTAGGTCCTGCCCCGGTCGTAGAACGAGTCGGGCGTGCGGTTGACGACGGCCATTACGGCGAATTCGCCTGGCCGGAACTCGCGGTCGCGCAGGCGCAGAGTATGCATCGCCGCAAGCGTACGCCAGCGTCGCCGTACGAGCGCCGATGCCGTTGGACAGATGCTCCCAAGCTACGGGAACGCTCCAAAACGGCTCAGACCGCTGATTTGCTCTCGGCCACGGTCAGGAAATCCTGCGCCATTCCCGGTAGTCGCTTGCGCGCGTGCACGAGCGCGATGATCCGGCGCAGCGGTGGGTCGAGGGAGCGGACCACCAGCCCGGCCTTGACGGCCTGGTCGGCCATCCCCCGGTAACCGAGCAGGGACGCCGAGGCGGCCCGGATCGTGTTCAGCCAGCCGCCGCGCTCGTCGGTCTCTGCGGCCACGACGGGCCGCACGCCGTAGGTGGCGAAGAGCTGGTCGAACTCCCGGCGGCGCGCGCTTCCCGGCATCGGCAGGACGAGCCGCATGCCGTTCAGGCGGATCATCGGGATCGACTCGGGGAGGTCGAGGCCGAGGGGCGAGATCAGCACGATCTCCTGGCGCTCCAGCGGGTGACTGACCAGGTCGGCGGGCACCGGCAGGTCGGTCAGCCCGAGATCGGCGCGCTGCTCCCTGATGGCGTTCACGACCCCGTCGCGGCCGTCGCACCGGACGATCTGCACGCGCACCCCCGGATGCTCGGAGACGTACGCGGGCAGCAGGCGGCCGGCCAGGCCGGGCTCCAGGGTCGGGGGCGAGGCGATGCGCAGCTCGGTCGCACCCGTGTGGGTGTGCGTGGCGAGCGCCTCGATCTCGTGGACGGCGTCGAGCGCTTCCTTGGCGAGTTTCACCACGCGGCGTCCCTGCGCCGTCACGACCACTCCCCTGCCCGAACGGGCGAAGAGGGTCATGCCGAGTTCGCGTTCCAGATCGCGGATCGCGCGGGAGAGCGCGGGCTGCGCGATGTACAGGGATCTGGCCGCGTCGGTCATGGTGCGGTGCTCCGCAGTGGCGACCACATAACGGAGCTGCTGCAGATTCATGGGATCGAAGCTAGGGCAGACGGGTGCGGCGATTCCGGAACATCGCAGAGATCACCTTGGATGATTTCAGAATGTAACCATATACGGCTACTTCAGTGACTACAGAGAAATGAGTACAGTTCTGCCCAAAATGGTGAACAATGTGGATCTTGTGACTGGGGAGCACGGCTCGGCCTTTTGGGGCCGGGAAGGGGGCGCACGTTATGGCTACCAACGGACGGAATCTTCCACCGCCGCCGCCTCCGCCGGGGGGACGCCACCCCTATCCGCCGCCGCAGGATCCCGGTAATAACGGTCCCTTACCGTCCGCCGCGCCACCGTACCCGCCCCGGGGACCGCAGCAGCCGCCCCCGGGCTACCCGCCCCAGGGCAACCCGCCGCCCGGACGTCAGCCCTACCCGGGACAGGGCCCCGCCAACCCGTATCCAGGACAGGGCCCCGCGCAGCCGTACCCGCCGCAGGGCGCTCCGCAGCCGTACGCGCCGCAACAGGGGCCGGGGCAGCCCTACCGGCAGCCGTACCCGCCCTCGCAGGCCCCGGGACGGCCCCCGCAGGGGCAGCCGTACCCGGCCCCGCCGCCGCCGGGCGGCCAGGCGCCCGCGCCCTACCCGCCGCCCGGGCCCGGCTGGGGCGGGCCGCCGGGGACGTACGGGCCGCCGGGGCACCTGGCCCCGAACTGGCGGCCCCCGAAGCGCAAGTCGGGGGCCGGCGCGGTGATCGGCGGGATCCTCGGGGTGCTCGCCGCCGTGTTCGTCCTGCTGATCGTCGGCTCGGCGGCGCTGCGCAGTGCCAAGCACTCCGACCCGGTGTCGCCCGTGGCGATCCCGACGTACCAGCCGCCGAGCTACGAACCGAACACGCCGCCCCCGCTGCCCACCTACTCCTCCGGACCGGAGACCACGACCTCCACGGCGCCCCAGACCTCGCGGACGCCGGACACGACCACGACCACGCGGGCCGACACGAGCAACCAGACGACCACGACCCGGCCGGCGCTGAACAGGACCCTGACCGGGAACACGGTCTACAAGGCGGGGACGCTGCCGCGCCTGCCCTGCCGGGCGAGCGCGACGAACATCTACAACGACGCCCAGCTGAAGGCGCTGATCCTCAAGACCGGGCAGTGCATGAGCCGGACGTGGGCCCCGGCGCTGCGCCGGGTCGGCATCGCCTTCTCCCAGCCGGGGTACGCGATCACGGCGCGGGGCGGGCGCGGCGCGTGCGGCGACTTCCCGCAGCGGGGCTCCATCGTGCCCTACTACTGCCCCCGCAACACCACGATCTACGCCTCGACCTCGGCGCTCTCCCGGGGCAAGGGCAACGCGCGCGGGTACGGCAGCCTGTCGAGCTGGCACGGCGCGATCATCGCCATGATGGCCCACGAGTATGGCCACCACGTCCAGCAGCTCTCGGGGCTGGCCAACTCCTGGTGGGGCAAGACGCTGGCCTCGCGGTCGTCGAGCGGGAAGCTCGCGCTGAGCCGCAAGTACGAACTGCAGGCCAACTGCTTCAGCGGGATGTGGATGAGGTCGGTGGCCGCCAGCTACCCGATCCCGCCGGCCCGTCGCGGCAACCTGTACTACTTCTTCTCCAACGTGGGCGACTGGCCCCAGTACCCGCGCGACCACGGCAGCCCGCCCAACAGCGGGCGGTGGTTCCGGCAGGGATACGAGCGGCAGAAGGCCTACCAGTGCAACACCTGGCTGGCGCCCGCCTCCAGCACCTCCTAGCGGACGGACGTTCCCGCCCTGGTGATCACGGGTGGACGGCGCCCGGCCCGTCCGCCCGCGAACGGCCGGCACCCCTTGTCAACTGGGGCGGAATGTTAGGAGACTTGTTACCGTCCGATTCCTCAATATTGGGTTTGCGTCGGTGATGTCCATGTATGGGGGCTAGAATCCTGGAAATCCGTGAACCGCGAGGGGGCTGAGGATGGGTTTCTCCTGGTTGGCGGCTGGATTCCGACAGTCATGAGGGAGCGCTTGTGACCACGCCTCTGGGCCAGACCGTGGGGGAGGCAGCCGGAGACGGCCCGGGGGAATCGGAGAGACCCGCTCCGCGGCCGAAGACCGCCCCCGCCCCGCCCCGCTTCGCCAAGGCCCCCACCACGGCCTCGGTGATCGGGTGGACGACTCTGTCCGCACTGGTCCCAGGCGCCGCCCACTTACGGGCGGGCCGGCGGCGTGGCGGGTTCATCCTGCTCGGCGTCTTCGGCGCCGTCATCGTCTGCGGCGTCGTCCTCGCGCTCGTCCTGCGCTCCAACGTGGGGCTCGCCGCCACCAACGGCTTCCTCGTGGGAGTGACCATCGCGGCGGCCGTCGGCGCGCTCGCGTGGTTCGCCCTGGTCATCACCTCCTACGTCGCCCTGCGCCCCGACCGGCTGCCCCAGACCGGCCAGATCGTGTCAGGCGTCGTGGTCGGCATCCTGTGCGTCGGCATCATGGGACCGTTCGCCCTGACGGCGAGCAGCGTGCTGACGGCCCAGGAGACCATCAACTCGATCTTCCCGAGCGACCCGGAGCCGGGCACGACGGCCGCCCCGGTCAAGCAGGAGGACCCGTGGAACGGCCGGCGCCGGGTCAACTTCCTGCTCATCGGCGGTGACGCGGCCGGCGACCGCACGGGCGTGCGGACCGACAGCATGACCGTGGCCAGCGTCGACGTCAGGACCGGCAACGCCGTCATGTTCGGGCTGCCGCGCAACCTGCAGTTCGTCCGGTTCCCCAAGGGCGACCCGCTGGCGGCGAAGTTCCCCAACGGGTTCACCGGCGACTCCGGCCAGGGCCTGCTCAACGAGGTCTGGCAGTACTCCGAGGACCACCTCGGCAAGGGCAAGGGACCCCACGAGCTCAAGTCCGCCATCGGCTACACCCTGGGCCTGAAGGTCGACTACTACGCGATCGTCGACATGTACGGCTTCGCGGCGCTCATCGACGCGATCGGCGGCCTCAGAATCCGTGTCGAGCGCGATGTCAAGTGGGGCGGTCACTTCGGCACGGCCGGCACCATCAAGGCCGGCTACCACAAGCTCGACGGCGAGCACGTGCTCTGGTACGGGCGCTCCCGCGTCGACAGCGATGACTTCTCCCGCATGTCGCGTCAGCGCTGCGTGATGGGCGCCCTGCTCGACCAGGCCACGCCCAGCACGGTCCTGGCCAACTTCGGCAAGATCGCCAGCGCGACCCGGCACATGTTCCGCACCGACATCCCGCGCGACCTGCTGGAGCACCTGGTGCCGCTGGCCCTGAAGGTCAAGGACGCCAAGACGACCAGCCTGCAGTTCGTGCCGCCCACCATCTGGCCGGGCTCCGCGGACTGGCTGAAGATCCGCCGCCTCGCCGCGCAGGCCCTCAGGGACTCCGAGCGCACCACCAGGAGTGCCCTGGCCGCCGGCGTGACCGCCAGCCCCGGCGCGACCCCCTCCGGCTCAGGCGGCCTCCCCACCGCCGCCACCACCCCCAAAACCCCCACCGCCCTCCAAACCCCCACCCCCAACCGCCCCACCAAACCCGCCGCCAAATCCCTCGCCGAATCCTGCGGCCTCTGACCCACCACCCCCGCTTTCCGGGGGTGATGGGTGGCGGCGTACGGCGGGCTATATGGCTGGGGATTTGCGGGGGAGGAGGGCGAAGGCGCCTAGGTAGAGGAGGCCGGCTACGACGAGGAGGCCCTCGTAGCCGATGACGAGGGAGAGGTACTCGAGGCAGCCGCCGAGGATGGCGCCGAGGAGGTTGGCGCCGAAGGCGACGGTGGCGTCGGCGGTGTCGGCGAAGCGTTTGGCGAAGACCACGTTGGCGGCGAAGATGGGCAGGAAGGCGACGACCACCGCGCAGACGGCGCGCAGCGGCAGGGGCAGCCCGAGCAGCCAGGAGTTGGGCACCAGGGCGGCCAGCACCAGGCCGCCCAGCAGGATGGCGTACATGATCGGCAGGGACGGCATGCGGAAGCGCCGTGTCACCTCCACCGCGGCCAGCACCGCCACGAGCACGCCCGCGAACACGATGGCGTTGACGATCCAGGTCGTGCCGAACAGCAGCGCGAAGCCGGTGACGTTCTTGGTCTCCAGCAGCAGGAACGACACCCCGAGCAGGAACAGGTCGGCGTAGGGGCGCATCTTGCGGAACGGCCCGGCGACCGCGCGGACCGACACGACGCTGACCAGGAGGATCAGCCCGAGCGCGATGAGGTAGATGGACGGGATGTCGCGCCCGTGGAGGTAGAGGAACGGGCGGTCGTCCTGCGCGGGGGGCGGCGTGTCGGCCTTGGCGCCAGACCACACCGAGGCGCAGCGCTGCGCGTCCTCGGTGATGCCCGCGGTGATCACGGCCTGCTGCCCCGAGCCGACCTCGTCGACGCACGGCTTGTGGCCGAACGCGGCCTGCGCCGTCGAGGCGAGCCGGTCGACCAGCCACTGTTCGCGGTAGTAGTTGTACATCGAGAACGCGCCGCCCGGCTTGAGGTGGTCGTGCGCGGCGCGCATGGCCTGCTCGGTGAACAGGTAGCTCTCCAGGCGCAGCGAGCTGGCCCCCGACACCAGGGTGAGCGAGTCCGGCAGGGCGAACAGGATGAGGTCGTACTTGTCGTCGGTGCGCTCAAGGAACGCCCGGCCGTCGGTGATGTGGGTGGTGACGCGGGGGTCGCTGTAGGGCCGGTCGGGGTGGAAGGTGGCGCCGAGCTCCCGCAGCTTGGGGTCGATCTCCACCGCGTCGACGTGCCTGGCGCCCTTGGACAGGGCGATGGCCACGTCGGTGCCGCTGCCGGCGCCGACGATGAGCACGTTGCCGAGGTCGCCCGCCGACGCGGCCCGCTCGTACGGCAGGGCGTACTGGCGCTCCCACTGGAGCCGGTTGACGGCGGGGATCGCCTGCTGGTGCGGGATGCCGTTCACCGAGATGTCCATGATCGGGACGCCGCTGAAGTCGTACCGCTTGTAGGTCACCTTGTAGTACGGGGACCACAGCGCGCCCGCGCTGATCGTCTCCATCGTGAGGGCGCCGACGACCACCAGCGACGGCAGCGCGACGAGGACCACGTAGCGGGCCAGCGAGCGGGGCTGGAGCAGCAGGCCGTACGCGCAGGCGGCGATCAGGCCCCAGGCGACCGGCGGCGCGCCGGCGAGCGACAGCAGCGAGAACATCGCGATGCCGGTGAGGCTGCCGATGAGGTCGTACCGGTAGGCCTCCAGCCTCGGCAGCTCGGGGAAACACCTGCCGACCAGCTCCGCCGGGCCCATCAGGACCAGCGCCGCCGCGCAGAAGATCACCGGCAGGATGGCCCACGCGGGCGGCCCGCTGGTGGACAGGCTGGTGAAGTACAGGACGCCCTCGGTCTCGCGGTTCACCGTCACCGGGAAGAACAGCACGATCAGCACGAGCGCGGCGAGGACGATCGGCGAGTAGTACGGCTGCCGGGTGGTGCGCCCGACGCGCAGGAACCCGAGGCCGATGCCGAGGAACGAGCCCAGCAGCACGAAGTTCGTGAAGTAGCTGAGGTGGACGATGTTGGAACCGGTCCACCGGATCAGCGCCAGCTCGAGGAAGAGCATGAAGGCGCTGGCCACCACCAGCCTGGGGCGAACGGGGAGCCGGAGCCCCCCACCGGAATCAGGACGAGAGGGGCTGTCTACCTCGGCGATCATTCCTCAAAAGGTAGTCATCCGCCGCGTCCGGCGGAAGGCTTACGCGCGACCACATCTTGACGGGGTGCCCGACAGGGCCGTCACCCTTCCCGAAAGGCCGGTGGGAGAGCGCATCCGGGCGCCGCGTGGCGAAAAAACCTGTCGGCGGTTCGCCCGATTTCGCGGTCTATTGCCGAGCTACACGACATTTCTGCTGGTAGACGGGGTGCGGCCGATGCACGAATGTGGTGCCGTTCCGGCTTCGCATCCAAGGTGGTCCCCCCATGCGCGTCCTGATCCAGCTCCGTCCCTCCCCCGACGTCGTCGCCGCGGTGGCCGCGCCCGATCTCACGGCGACCACCGCCGACGTCACCGACGGGCTTCCCGGGGTCGCCCTGGACCATTCGTTCACCCCCGTGGCCCTCCCCCGTGCCCGGCCGGCCACCGACGGCGCCGATCCGCTGTCGATGCGCCAGCCGCTGGTCTTCTCCCTGGCGCCGGGCGAGGCGTCGGTCCTGGTGCGCGGTGAGATCTCCGACGACGAGCGCGGCGAGCGCATGGCGCTGCTCCCCGGCCACGACCCCAACGTGGTCGGCGTGTACGCCGATCCCGTCATCGAGACCAGCCTGACCTGCGGCGGCACTCCCCCGGTCGGCACCTGGCGGGACGTCGCCCGCCTGCTCGGCACCGGCACGCTGCTGTCGGAGGGCTGCGACGGCTCGGGCGTCGCCCTCGCGATCTGCGACACCGGCATCAACGCCGCCCATGTCGCCCGCCAGATGGGCAGGGAGTGCGCGATCGACCGCGACCGCTCCTGGAGCCCCGGCGGCGTGACCGGTGAGCCCGGGCGGTTCGACGTCGACCACGGCACGATGTGCGCCTTCGACACGCTCATCGCCGCCCCGGAGGCGACGCTGCTCGACATCCCGGTGCTGCTGTCGCGGCGGCAGGGCGACGGGGGCATCGACGGGCTGCTGTCCGACGCGGTGGCCGCGTTCGCCCACCTGCGCACCGTCCTGGACGCGCAGCCGGCCGCGACCCGGGCGCTGGTGGTCAGCAACAGCTGGGGGTCGTTCTCGCCGCTGTGGGACTTCGACCCCGGGCAGCCCGGCAACTACTCCGACAACGCGGCCCACCCGTTCAACATCATCGTGGGCAGCCTGGAGCACGCGGGCGCCGACATCCTGTTCGCGGCGGGCAACTGCGGCACCCAATGCAAGGACCGGCGGTGCGCCTACCCGAGCCGCCCGATCGGTGGCGCCAACTCCCACCCGCAGGTGCTGTCCGTCGGCGGGATCGACACCAACGGCGAGCGGGTCGGGTACTCCTCGCAGGGCCCGGGCCGGCTGAGCGAGCGCAAACCCGACATCTGCACCTACACCCATTTCGCCGGCTCGAAGGCGTTCGGCGACGACCAGCCGGACTCCGGCACCTCGGCGGCCTGCCCGGTGGCCGCCGGGCTCGTCGCCGCGATCCGCACCCGGTGGCCGGCCTCGGAGCTTCCGCCGAGCGCGCTCCGCAGTCTGATCAACCGCACCGCCGAGGACCGCAGCGACGTCGGCTTCGACTACGACTACGGGTACGGCGTCGTCGACCCGGCGGCGATCCTGCGGGTCCTGGAGCGCCGCGCCAGGCGGGACGCATGCTGAGGCGGCCGGCCTGTCCGGATCCGGTCCTGCGGCGCGCGGCGTGTCCGGATCCGGGGACGCGTAGCGTGAGGGACATGGTCCTGGTCACGGTACGGCTCCCGCCCACGGCGACCCTCGGCGAGGCCATGCTCCGGCTCGGTCTCACCGAGGACGAGGTGGACATGGCGTACGGCCTGGTGCCCATCGACCCCGACCAGGGGCTGTACGTGCTGCGCGTCACCGACGATGCCGGCGCGCGCGTGGGCCCGGACGCCGGCCCGTTCTCCGACCCGCACATCGAACCCCACGGCCCGCTCCGCTGACGCGCCCCTCGGCGCGTCGAGCCCTGTGGCGCGTCGAGCCCTGTGGCGCGTCGAGCCCTGTTGCCATCCACCGGCGCGGGCCCCTGGCGTTCGCGGCGAGCCGTCCTTTGACCTAGCGCTTGCTGGGCAATAATCTTGCCGGGCCCGAGGGAGCCGGAACAGGACACGAGGTCGCCATGGTCGAGCAGCAGCCGTCCGGCGGCGGAGTCAGGAGGCGCGTCAGCGTCGCGCTCCGCCCCTTCTTCCAGTGGCTCTCCACCACCCGGGGCTTCGCCATGGTGGCCCCCGCGATCGTCCCGCCCGCCGACCGCCTCCTGAACCGGCTCACCGGCGGGCGCGTGCTGATGGGCGACCAGATGATCCCCCACCTGCTGCTCACCACCACCGGCGCCACGACCGGGCAGGCCCGCCAGAGCCCTCTCGCCTGCCTGCCCGAGGCGGGCGGCACGTTCCTGGTGGCCGGCAGCAACTTCGGCAAGGACCGGCACCCCGCCTGGAGCGGCAACCTGATCAGGAACCCGGCGGCCACGATCACCTTCCGGGGACGCGTCACCCCGGTGACCGGCCGCCTGCTGGAGGGCACCGACCGCGAGCGGGCCTGGGAGGCCCTCAACCGCCACTGGCCGGTGTACGACGGCTACACCGAACGCTCCGGCCGTGAGCTGCGCGTCTTCCGCCTCACCCCGCGCCCCGGCTCAGGTGACGGCGGGGAAGACCAGGGAGAAGGCGGCGCCGTGCCCGGGTGAGGTGCGGAGTTCGACCCGCCCGCCGTGCGCGGCCACCAGCGACCAGGCGATGGCCAGCCCGAGGCCCGCGCCCCCGCCGTCCTCCCTGCTCCGTGAGGCGTCGGCGCGGTAGAACCGGTCGAACGCCCGGCCCGCCTGCTCGTCCGTCAGGCCGGGCCCGGCGTCCTCGACCACCAGGACCGCCTCGCCGCCCGCCGTCCCCACCCCGATCCGTACGGGCGTCCCGGCGGGGGTGTGCGCCACCACGTTGCCGACCAGGTTGCTCACCACCTGGCGCAGCCGCGCCTCGTCGCCCAGTACCGGCCCCGAGGCGGGCGGGCCGCCGTACGGGCCGGTCAGCTCCACGGGCCGGTCGGGGGCGAGGGCGCGCAGGTCCAGGCGGGCGTCGGCGGCGAGGGTGCGCAGGTCCATCGGCGCCAGGTCGAGCGGGAGCGCGTCGCCGCCCTCGTCCAGGCGGGCGAGCAGCAACAGGTCCTCCACCAGGCGGGCCAGGCGGCCGGACTCGCTCTCGATGCGGGCCATCGCGGGCCCGGCGTCGGCGAGGCCGCCCATGCGGTAGAGCTCGGAGAACCCCTTGATCCCGAACAGCGGGGTGCGCAGCTCGTGGGAGACGTCGGCGACGAACCGCCGCAGCCGCGCCTCGGACTCGGCCCGCGCCTCGAAGGCCCGCTCGATCTGGCCGAGCATGCCGTTGAGCGAGGCCGACAGGCGCCCGACCTCGGTGTTCTGGCCCTGGACGTGCGGAACGCGGCGGGACATCTCGCCCGAGGCGATGGCAGCCGCGGTGTCCTCGATGCGGCGCAGCGGGCGGAGCCCGGCGCTGATGGCGAACCATCCGGCCAGCGTGAGCAGGACGAGCAGGGCCGCGCCCGTCACCACGATGGCGGCACGCAGCCGTCCGACCGTCGCTTTCACCGCGTCGAGGGAGGCGGCCACGACCACGCCGGTCACCCGCCCGTCGTCCCGGCCGGCGAGGATCGGGGAGCGGGACAGGGCGAGCACCCGCCACTGTCGCGCGCCGTTGGCGCTCTCGGCGTCGAAGGGACGCGGGTCCCGCCGGGCGACCGCGTCCGCGTCGAGCACCGGCGGCTCCGGCCCGCCCGCTCCCGCGGCACCGGACGACCCCGGAGCGCCGGACGATCCCGGGGCAGCGGATGGGGACGGGGTACCCGACGGGGCGGAGGAGGACGGGGCGGGCAGGCGGGTCTCGCGCACGATCGTGCCGTCGGCGGCCAGGAACGCGACGTACAGGTCGGTGACCAGGTCGAGGTCCGCCGACGATACCCGTCCTGGCGCTATCCCGGCCGGGCTCTGTGCCGGGACGTCGAGCGGGAGGATGCGGGCCAGCCCGCCGAGGGCCCGGAGCTGCTGGTCGACCCGGTCGGTCAAACTGGTCCGCAGCACGCCAACCAGGACCGAGCCGCTGAGCAGCGACCCGGCCGCCAGCAACGCGCTGGTGATCAGCAGCAACCGGGCCCGCAGCGACATCCTCGCCGGACGCCACCCGGACGGCCCCCGGACCGCGCCGCGCACACGTCCCCGAAGCCGGGCGATCCCCCGCCGCACTCGCACTCCCGGCAGGGACGCCGCCCGCCGGGCGCGCCGCTCGGACCGGGACGCGTCCCCGGTGGCGCCCGGAGGGCGGGAGCCGGTAGGCGTCACCGGGGCCTGCGCAGGACGTAGCCGACGCCGTGGACGGTGTGGATGAGCCTCGGCCCGGACGCGTCGAGCTTGCGGCGCAGGTAGCTGACGTAGGTGTCGACGATGCTGGAGTCGCCCGCGAAGTCGTACTGCCACACGTGGTCGAGGATCTGCGCCTTCGACACCACCCGCCCGGCGTTGACCGTGAGGTAGCGCAGCAGGCGGAACTCGGTGGGCGAGAGCCGCACCGGGCCGCCAGCCCGCGTCACCTGGTGGCCCTCGGGGTCCACCTCCAGGTCGCCGACGACCAGGGTGTGCGCGTCCGGTGACCCCGTGCGGCGCAGGATGGCGCGGATGCGGGCGATCAGCTCCTCCAGGTCGAACGGCTTGGTCACGTAGTCGTCCCCGCCGAGGGTCAGCCCGGTCACCTTGTCCTTCGGCGAGTCGCGTGCGGTGAGGAACAGGACCGGGACCGGTGGGCTGGTGAGGTCGCGCAGCCGCCGCACGACCTGGAACCCGTCCAGGTCGGGCAGCATCACGTCGAGGAGCACCAGGTCGGGGCGCTGGACGCGGGCGGCGTCCAGGGCCCCGGCGCCGGTCGCGGCCGAGGTGACGGTGAAGCCGGCGAAGCGCAGGGTGGCCGACAACAGCTCGCGGACGGTGGGCTCGTCGTCCACGACCAGCAGCCGCTCCCCTGGGCGCGCGGCCCCCGTGACCTGCCCGTCCGGTTCCATCCCGCTGCTCCTCGCTCGCGCCTCATCACCACATTCACGACATTACGACCCCGGCGGCCCGCCAGGCGTGGCGCGCGTCAGGCGTCCCGCCGGCGGAACATCGCGTACGTGCCGAGCAGGAACACCGCCACGTATCCGCAGAACAGGGCATATCCCGTCCACGGCGCGAGGACGTCGGGATCGATCCTCGGGGCGGCCAGCCTGCCGCCCGCCATCGTCGGCCAGTACGTCAGCACGAACCTCGCCGGCCACTCCGGGAAGAGCGGTGACAGGGCCGGGATCAGCAGCACGATCATGACCACGATCGTCAGCGCCCCCGCCGTGGTGCGGACCAGCAGCCCTGCCGCCAGCCCGAGCAGGCTCATCGTGGCCATGACCAGCCCGACGCCGACGAGGGCGCGCACCACACCGGGCTGACCGAGCGCGTAGACCGGCGCGTCCTGCGCCACCAGCACCAGCCGGCCGGTGAGGTAGACCGCCAGGCCCGCGAGCCACCCGGCGGTCAGCGCCATCCCCGCGCACACCACGCCCTTGGCCGCGAGCAGCCTGCCCCGCCCCGGTACGGCCGTCACGCTGACCGGCATCGTGCCGGTGCCGTACTCGACGGTGACCGCACGCAGGCCCAGGTAGCCCACGAGGACCTCCACGAACAGCAGGGCGCGGAACACGCTCGCGAACGGGTCGAAGCCCGCCCGTTCCGCCGCCGTCATCTCCGCGTACTCCCGGGCCCCGCCGCCGGCGAACATCGCACCGAACAGCGCGGCGACCGCCACGATGGCGACCAGGGTGTACCAGGTGGACCGCAGCGTCCGCACCTTGGTCCACTCCGACCACAGCACGTCGCCGAACCCGGGCCGCTCCCCCGGCGCCCGCGCGCCGCGCGCCCTGGCGGCGGACCGGCTCGTCACGGCGGTCCCTGAACCACCCCGTCCAGCGGCCGTCACCGGGCCACCCCGCCCGGCGTTCGTCACCGGGCCGCCCCGTCCGGTGGTGGTCATCGGGCCGCCCCGTCCAGCACGCCGTACTCGACGCTCTCGCGTGTCAGCTCCATGAACGCCTCCTCCAGCGACGCCCGCAGCGCCGTCAGCTCGTACAGGACGGCCCCCTCGGCCGCCGCCAGCCGCCCGACCTCCTCGGTGGCCATGCCGCCCACGACCAGTCCCCCCTCGCCGGCCCGCACGCGGGCGCCGGCGGCGGTGAGCGCGGGGGCGAGCACCGCCGCGTCGGGGGTGCGGACCAGCACCTCGCCCGGCCGGACGAAGGCGTCGATGGCAGTGTCGGCGATCAGCCGGCCGCGCCCGACCACGATCAGGTGGCCGGCGGTGAGCGCCATCTCGGCCATCAGGTGGCTGGACACCAGCACGGTGCGGCCCTCGGCGGCCAGGTCGCGCATCAGCGTGCGGATCCAGACGATCCCCTCGGGGTCCAGGCCGTTCACGGGCTCGTCGAAGATGAGCACCCCGGGGTCGCCGAGCAGGGCGGCGGCGATGCCGAGGCGCTGGCTCATGCCGAGCGAGAACGTCCCCGCGCGGCGACCGGCCACCGCCGTCAGCCCGGCCAGGCCGAGCACCTCCTCGACGCGCCGCCGTGGCAGGGCGTTGCTCCTGGCCAGGCACAGCAGGTGGTCGCGTGCGGTACGCCTCGGGTGGACCGCGCCGGCGTCCAGCAGCGCGCCGACGGCGCGCATCGGCGCCGGGATGCGGCCGTACGGGGCGCCGAGCACGGTCGCGGTGCCGCCCGTCGGCGCGTCGAGCCCGAGGATCATGCGCATCGTGGTGGTCTTGCCGGCGCCGTTCGGGCCGAGGAAGCCGGTCACCGTCCCTGGCCTGACGTCGAAGGTCAGGTCGTCCACCGCCAGTACCGGGCCGAAGCGCTTGCGCAGGCCCCGCACCTCGATCATCGTCCCTCCTCCGGGCAGGGGCCCGTCATCGTTCCCACTCCCGAAGCGGACATCTCACAGTGCTCTCTGCGGGCGCGGACGTCGCGCCGTCGCCCCAGCGGGCGTGAACCGATCTCATGCGGGAGAGACTGGCGCGCCCGGCTGGAGGGCTCCGGGGAGCTTCTGGGAGATCTCTGTGAGCCTCCGGCCCCGCCGCGCCGGCCGGCCGTCCCCCGGCACCGCCGACCGGCCCGCCCGCGCCGTGCGCCGGCACCGTCTCTCAGGCCATTCCCAGGAACGGGACGACCCCGTGAGCACGGCGGACGGGGGTCGGTAGGATCGGGAGCCGCCGGTGGCCGGGCTTCGGCCCCGCCCGCCGTGAGGCGCGACCGGAACCAGCCCAGACACCCGGAGTTCACCGTGACCGACCCCGGCCCGCCGCGCCGCCCGGCGACGGCGGAGAGCCGTCCGGCGGCGACGGAAAGCCGTCCGGCGGGCGGCCGGATCGCCGGGCCGGCCCGCCGGTTCGCCCTGATGCCCGCGCGCGACCCCTCAGAGCCGCACCGGGCCTCGACCCCGCTGGAGCTGCTGTTCGACCTGGTCTTCGTGGTCGCGGTGGCCCAGGCGGCGTCGAGCCTGCACCACGCGATCATCGAGGGTCACGCGCTGACCGGCCTGCTGAGCTTCGTGGCGGTGTACTTCGCCATCTGGTGGGCGTGGATGAACTGGACCTGGTTCGCCAGCGCCTTCGACAACGACGACGTGATCTTCAGGCTCGTCACGTTCGTCCAGATGTTCGGCGCCCTGATCCTGGCCGCCGGGGTGTCCGACGCGTTCTCGGGCGACTACCGCCTGGTGGTGGTGGGCTACGCGGTCATGCGGTTCGCCATGGTCGCGCAGTGGCTGCGCGCGGCGGCGTCCAACCCGATGACCCGCGCGACCGCGCTGCGTTTCGCGGGCGGCGTCACCGTGGTCCAGCTCCTGTGGATGCCCAGGGCCGCCATCCCCGGCGTGTGGGCCTGGGTCGCGTTCGCCGCCCTATGCGCGGCCGAGCTGGCCGTCCCGTGGTGGGCGGAGCGCGGCCGGCCGACGCCGTGGCATCCGGGGCACATCGGCGAGCGCCACATGCTCTTCGCGATGATCATGCTGGGCGAGGCGGTGCTGGCCTCGACGGTCGCGGTGCGGTCGGGCATGGCGGCGGGCACTCCGGGCGTGGACCTGATCGTGGTCTCGGCCTGCGGGTTCGTGATCGTCTGCGTCATGTGGTGGCTGTACAACTCGCGGCCGGCCCACGGCTTCCTGCGCGGCGCCGCCCGCGCCTTCGGCTGGGGGTACGGCCACTTCTTCGTGTTCTCCTCGATCGCCGCGTTCGGCGCGGGGCTCGCGGCGGTGGTCGACGTCAAGGACGGCGCGGCCGGGCACTTCGACGCGCTCGCCGTCCGGGGGGCGCTCACGGTGCCGGTGGCCGCGTTCCTGGTCAGCGTCTGGGCGGTGCACATCAGGCCGCACCGCCCCGCCGGCGCCGTCAGCGCGAGCTACCTGGCGGGCGCGGCGCTGGTGGCGCTGGCGACGTTCACCCCGGTGCCGCTGGAGCTGACCGCCCTGGTCATGATCGCCACCCTGGCCGGCGCCGAGCTGGGCGCGCGCCGGGACCCGCCGCCGCCGCCGGGCCGCCCCGCCTCCCCGCGCGAAGGCGGGGAGGACGGGGAGGACGAGGCGGGCGTCGCCGGCGACGCCCGGGAGGTTCAGCGCGAGTAGTGCTCGACGACGAGCTGCTCGTCGACCGGCACGGAGATCTGACGGCGCTCGGGCCTGCTGACCAGCGTGAACCTCAGCTCGGAGAGGTCGACGTCGAGGTAGGCGGCGGTGACCTCGTCGGCGTAGGTGCCCTCGGCCGCGGCCACGAACGGCTGCATCGAGCGTGACCTGGCCCGCACGGCGACCGTCTGGCCGGGCCGTACGAGATAGCTGGGGATGTCGACCTTGCGGCCGTCGACGGTGATGTGGCCGTGGGTGACGTACTGGCGGGCGGCGTAGATGGACGCGGCGAGCCCGGAGCGGAGCACCAGCGAGGCCAGGCGGCTCTCCAGCAGCGACACCAGCTCGGCGCCCGAGCGGCCGGGCCGGCGCAGGGCGAGCGTCCAGTATCTCCTCATCTGCCTCTCGGAGATGTCGTAGTACCAGCGCAGCTTCTGCTTCTCCATGAGCCGCACCCCGTAGTCGCCGGTGGCGCGGCGGTTGGTCTTGCGGCCGTGCTCACCGGGCGGGTAGGGCCGCTGTTCGAAGTAGCGGACGGCCTTGCGGGTGAGGGGGACGCCCGCACGCCTGGACAGGCGCACTTTCGGGCCGGTGTAGCGCACGATGACCTCGCTGTGGTTAGGTTATCCTTAGTAAGGGCAGCCTAACCTTAACTTATCGTGTGACGCGAACGCGCGACAGCGAGGAGCCAACGCCATGCACGTGACTGTCCCCCCCATCTCCGAGCGCATCCGCAGCCTCGCCATCGCCTCTTTCCCCACCCATGTGTCGCTCGACGGGTCGGCCCACCGGGCGCGCGGCGGGGTCGACGCGACCGGGCGGCCGCTCCTGCTGGTCAAGCCGGGTGAGCCCCTGCACGCCTTGCCCGCCTCCGACGACGTGGTGGTCACCGTCGACCTCGCGGCCTCCCGCACGCTCGGCGGCGTCGAGCACCCGCGCGGCCTGCTGAAGGTGCAGGGCTGGGCGCAGGCCGTGCCGGCCGCCGAGGCCCGGGACGCGGCGGTGGCGGTGGCCGGCCGGTGCCCGGACGAGTCCCTCTTCGCGGCCGTCGAGGGCGACCCGGCCGGACCGCGCCTGTTCCGGGTCGACGTCGGGTACGTGATCTACCTGACCGGGCAGGAGTCGGGGATGCTGGACGCCGAGGAGTACCTGGGCGCCGGGCCCGACCCGTTCCTGGACGCCGCCGAGCGCATCCTGCACCACGTGAACGAGTCCCACCGCGACCAGCTCCGGCAGGCCGTGCGGAAGATGCTGGGCGGGCCGGCGCCGGACGTGTGGCTGTGGGAGCTCGACCGCTACGGCGCCACCGTGCGCTCGGGCATCGAGGACCCGACCCTCATCCGCGTCCCCTGGTCCGCCCCGGTCGACGGCCCCGAGGCCCTGGAACGGGCGCTGGCCTGCCTGATCTGCGCCCACTGACCGGGCGCGGCGGTCAGCCCGCCGACGCGAGCGGACGGCGGGGCCGTGCCGGCCGGGGGTGCTCGCTCGGGACGGCGACCGGGGTCCCGTCGATGGTGGCGTCCACCGCGTCGGGCGCCAGGACGTGGTCGATCACCATGAGCGCGCAGCCGGTGATGCCGGCGCCCGCGCCGAGCCGGCTGCGCTCGATGCGCAGGCTGCGGGTGGACAGCGCCGTCGAGCGGCGGTAGACCACCTCGCGCACCCCGGAGACCAGCGGCTGGAAGTGCTCGGCGACGTCGCCCCCGAGGACCACCACGGCCGGGTTGAGCAGGTTGACCGCGCTGGCGACCACCTCCCCGAGCAGCCGCCCGGCCCTGCGCACGACGGTCATCGTCTCGGCGTCGCCCGCGCGTACCAGCGTCACGACGTCGTGCAGGGAGTGGACCTCGCGCCCCCGGGCCCGCAGGTCGCGCAGGATGGCGGTGCCGCTCGCCACCGAGTCGACGCAGTCGATGTTGCCGCACCGGCACAGCACCCCCCCGCCGTCGCGCACGGGGATGTGCCCGAGCTCCCCTGCGGCGCCGAGCGCCCCGCGCAGGATCTCGCCGCCGGCGATCACCCCGGCGCCGATGCGGGTCGAGACCTTGACGAACAGCAGGTCGGAGACCTCCCGCGCGTACGCCGCGCGGTACTCGCCCATCGCGATGACGTTGACGTCGTTGTCCACGAAGACGGGCACGGGGTAGCGGGCGGCGATGAGCGGCGGGATCGTCACGCCGGTCCAGCTCGCCATCACCCGGGCGCTTTCGGTGCGCCCGGCCGCGAACTCGACGGTCGCCGGCACGCCGAGGCCGGCGCCGCGCACCGCCGACATCGGCCGGCCGCCCAGCAGGTCGGCCCAGGTGTCCATCAGCAGCGGCAGCACCACGTCAGGGCCGCGTTCGACGTCGATCTCCAGGTCGGTGCGGGCCAGTTCGGTGCCGGCGAGGTCGCACATGGCGATCTGGGTGCGGCTGGCGCCGAGCGAGCCGACCAGCACCACGCCCCCCGCGGCGTTGAAGGCCAGCCGGGCGGGGGGCCGCCCGCCGGTCGAGGGTCCTTCGGTGTCCTCGACGACCAGGCCGAGGTCGAGCAGCCCGGCCACCCGCAGCGCAACGGCGGGCCGGGACAGGCCGGTCACCCGGCCGATGTCGGCACGGGTGACCGCCTCGCCCGTGCGGATGAGCTGCAGGACCTCACCGCTACTGGCGAGCGCGGAGGCTGATCGTCGACCCATCGGCCAAGTCAACCACACCTCTTTTGTAATCCAAAGTTCCTAAGTTCCTCATCTCAAATGGCAGAACTGTGGTTGTGCGCGACCAAAGATCGGGCTACTGTCCGTTCTGTCCTCCCGTTGGTAGATCTACGGAGCTTTCCGTGCCTGAGACCTCGACCACGACCACGTACGAGCCCCCGCCCGTGGCCGCGCCGGGCGCCGTCACGGCCCCGCCGTCGGCGGCCGGCCTCCCCGGCACGGCGGCCACCGGTCGCCCCGAGGCGCACGCGGCCGACCTGATCGTCTTCGGCGGCACCGGCGACCTGTCCATGCGGAAACTGCTCCCGGCGCTCTACCACAGCGACCGCGACGGCCGGCTCGCGCCGGGCAGCCGCGTCATCGCCCTGTCGCGCGGCGGGCTCACCGACGCCGGCTTCCGCGGGAAGGTCGAGGCCGAGGTGCGGCCCGGCCTGCACGCCGACGACGCCGAGGGCTGGGAGCGGTTCCTCGGTCGGCTGCGCCACGTCAGCCTGGACGTGGGCGGCCCGCGCCGCGACGGCTGGACCGCGCTCACCCACCTGCTCGCCGGCCGGGAGGACACCGCGAGGATCTTCTACCTGGCGAGCCCGCCGGCCACGTTCGGCCCGTTCTGCCGGGGCGTCCACGATGCCGGGCTGGTGACCCCGCGCTCCCGGGTCGTGCTGGAGAAGCCGCTCGGCCGCGACCTGGCCGGCGCGCGGCGGATCAACGACGAGGTCGGCGCCATCTTCGGCGAGCACCAGATCTTCCGCATCGACCACTACCTGGGCAAGGAGACCGTCCAGAACCTGCTCGTGCTGCGCTTCGCCAACGCGTTCCTCGAGCCCATCTGGAACTCCCTGTGGATCGACCACGTCCAGATCACCGTCGCCGAGTCCGTCGGCACGCCGGGCCGGCGCGGGTACTACGACCAGGCGGGCGCGCTGCGCGACATGGTGCAGAACCACCTGCTGCAACTGCTGTGCCTGGTCGCGATGGAGCCGCCGTCACGCAACGACCGCGAGTCCATCCGCGACGAGAAGCTCAAGGTCCTCCAGGCCCTGCGGCCGATCACCGGCACCGAGGCCGACCGGTTCACCGTGCGCGGGCAGTACGTCGCCGGCGAGGCGGGCCCGGGGTACCTCGACGAGCCCGACCAGACCGCGCCGACCACCGCCTCGCACCGCGTGGAGACCTTCACCGCCGTCCGCGCCGAGGTCAAGAACTGGCGCTGGGCGGGCGTGCCGTTCTACCTGCGCACCGGCAAGCGGATGCCGTACCGCCGCTCGGAGATCGTCGTCCAGTTCAAGGACGTGCCGCACTCGATCTTCCCCGGCGGCGGGCCCAACCGCCTGGTGCTGCGGCTCCAGCCGGGCGAGGGCATCCACCTGCACATCATGGCCAAGGAGCCCGGCGCGGGCGAGGTCGTCCCCCGGCCCGTCCCGCTCAGCCTGAGCTTCGCCGACACGTTCCGCACCCGCGTGCCCGAGGCGTACGAGCGGCTGCTCATGGACGTGCTCGCGGGCAACCCGACCCTGTTCATGCGGCGCGACGAGGTCGAGGCCGCGTGGAGCTGGATCGACCCGATCGCCGCGACCTGGGAGGCCGCCGGGACCGCCCCCGACCCCTACCCGGCGGGCACGAGCGGCCCCGCCGCCGCCCACGAGATGCTCGGCCGCAGCGGCCGCGCCTGGCACGAGGAGGACCTGCCGTGAACCGCACCGTCAAGGAGGTCACCGAGCGGCTCACCGAGCGCAGCCTGCGCAGCCGGACCGCCTACCTGGCCCGCGTCGGCGCCGCCGCCCGCGAGGCCAGAGCGCAGGGGCCCGCCAGGGCGGGCCTGGGCTGCGCCAACCTCGCCCACGGCTTCGCCGCCTGCTCGCCGGGCGACAAGCAGGACCTGCGCGGCGCTTCCAAGCCCGGGGTCGCGATCGTGTCCGCCTACAACGACATGCTGTCGGCCCACCAGCCGTTCGAGACCTACCCGGCCGTGCTGAAGGAGGCCGTGCGCGAGGCGGGCGGCGTGGCGCAGTTCGCCGGCGGCGTCCCGGCGATGTGCGACGGCGTCACCCAGGGCCGGGCCGGGATGGAGCTGTCCCTGTACAGCCGCGAGGTCATCGCCATGGCCACGGCCATCGCCCTGTCGCACGACATGTTCGACGGCTCGCTGCTGCTCGGCGTGTGCGACAAGATCGTGCCGGGCCTGCTGATCGGCGCGCTGCACTTCGGCCACCTGCCGGCGATCTTCGTGCCGGCCGGGCCGATGCCCTCCGGGCTGCCCAACAAGGTGAAGGCCAGGACCCGCCAGCTCTTCGCCGAGGGCAAGATCGGGCGCGGCACCATGCTGGACGCCGAGGCCAAGTCGTACCACTCCCCCGGCACCTGCACCTTCTACGGCACCGCCAACTCCAACCAGGTGCTCATGGAGGTCATGGGCCTGCACCTGCCGGGCACGACGTTCGTCAACCCCGGCACCGAGCTGCGGGACGGCCTCACCCGCGCCGCCGCGCGACGCGTCGTCGAGATCACCGCCCACGGCGGCGAGTACACCCCGGTGGCCGAGGTCGTCGACGAGAGGGCCGTGGTCAACGCGGTCGTGGCTCTGCTGGCCACCGGCGGGTCGACCAACCACACCATGCACCTGGTCGCCATCGCTGCCGCCGCCGGCATCGAGCTGCTGTGGGACGAC
Organism: Sphaerisporangium corydalis; assembly: GCF_025506355.1. GTDB lineage: Bacteria > Actinomycetota > Actinomycetes > Streptosporangiales > Streptosporangiaceae > Sphaerisporangium > Sphaerisporangium corydalis. The sequence continues at coordinate 37,444 of NZ_JANZYP010000031.1, read as the reverse complement.
CTCGCCGAGCTGTCGGCCGTCGTCCCGCTGCTCACCCGGATGTACCCCAACGGGCAGGCCGACGTGAACCACTTCCAGGCGGCGGGCGGCATGCAGGTCCTCATGGGCGACCTGCTCGACGCCGGGCTGCTGCACGAGGACGTCCTGACGGTCGCGGGCCGGGGCCTCGGGCTGTACCGCAGCGGGCCGGAGCTGAAGGAGGGCGAGGTCGTGTGGGCCGAGCGGCCCCCGGCCAGCGGGGACCTCGACGTGCTGCGGCCGGTCGCCGCGCCGTTCTCCGCCGACGGCGGCATCCACATGCTCAGCGGGAACCTCGGCCGCGCGGTCAGCAAGGTGTCGGCGGTCAAGCCGGAGCACCTGGTGATCGAGGCCCCGGCGAAGGTCTTCGACGACCAGGCCGAGCTGCTCGCCGCGTTCGCGGCGGGCGAGCTGGACGCGCGGGACTTCGTCGCGGTGATCCGCTACCAGGGGCCCAGCGCCAACGGCATGCCCGAACTGCACAAGCTGACGCCGCCGCTGGCCGTGCTGCTGGACCGGGGGCAGCGGGTGGCGCTGGTCACCGACGGCCGCATGTCCGGGGCGTCGGGCAAGGTGCCCGCCGCCATCCACCTGTCGCCCGAGGCGGCGGACGGGGGCCCGATCTCGCTGGTCAGGGACGGCGACCCGATCCGGCTCGACTCCACGACCGGCACGCTCGACCTGCTGGTCCCCGCCGACGAGCTGGCCCGCCGTACGCCGGAGGGGCGGGCCCTGCGCGACGACGAGTGGGTGGGCACCGGGCGCGAGCTGTTCGCCGCCTTCCGCCGCGCCGCCGGCCCGGCCGAACGCGGCGCCGGGATCTTCGCCCTCAGCGGCGCCGAGGGGCGCGGGGGCGCTCTCGGGTCCCGCGCGGGGGAAGACGCTCTTAGGGAAGGCGGCGGCGCGTTCGGGTTCCCCGCCGGGCAGGGCCGGGACGGGGCTCTCGAATCCCTCGCCGGGGAGGGCCGCGCGTGACCGTGATCGATCCGCCCTCGCCGGGACGGCCGTGGCTGGTCGCCGACATCGGCGGCACCAACGCGCGGTTCGGCCTGGTCACCCGGCCCGGCGGCCGTCCCGGGTCGATCGCCGTGCTGCCCGGGGCCGAGTTCGGCGGCCTGCCGGACGCGGTGCGCACCTACCTGGCCGGTCACGCGGGCGGGGTGCGGGCCGGGGCCGCGTGCCTGGCCATCGCGGGCCCGGTGAACGCCGACCGCTACCACCTCACCAACACCGGCTGGACGGGCTCGATCACCGAGCTGGACATCCCGCACGTCGAGCTGCTCAACGACTTCGAGGCGCTCGCGCTCGCCCTGCCGCACCTCGGCGGGGACGACCTGGCACCGCTCGGCGGCCCCGGCCCGGCGCCGGACATGGTCAAGGCGGTGCTCGGCCCCGGCACCGGGCTCGGCGTCGCCGGGCTCGTCCCCGCCCGAGGCGGCTGGGTGCCCGTACCGGGCGAGGGCGGGCACGTGTCGGCGCCCGCCGTCACCACCCTGGAGATCGAGATCGTCCGGGCGCTGCGGGCCGACGGCATGCCGTTCGTGGACGCCGAGCACCTGCTGTCCGGGCCCGGCCTGGTCCGGCTGCGCCACGGCCTCGCCCTGGTCGGCGGCACGCCGGTCGCGCCGCTTCCCGCCTCCGAGATCGTGGCCCGGCTGGACGATTCCCTGTGCGCGCGTACGGTTGAGGTGTTCTGCGGGCTGCTGGGAAGCTTCGCGGCGAACGTCGCCCTCACCCTGGGGGCGCGGGGCGGGGTGTACCTCGGAGGGGGGATCGTGCCGAGGATCGTCGGGCGCGTCCAGGACAGCGACTTCCGGCGCCGGTTCGAGGCCAACCTCGTCCTGTCGGGGTATCTGTCGGGGATCGCCACCACCGCGATCGTCGCCGACCAGCCCGCCCTGACCGGCGCCGCCGCCTGGCTCGCCCAGCGCGCCACCGACCACAAGCACACCGCCCACCAGCGGCGAACCCCCCTCGAAACCCCCGGATCATCGTCCGCAAGGAGTGCGAACCCGTGACCATCCTCGACCTCGCCCCTGTCGTCCCGGTCGTCGTGATCGACGACGTGGAGACGGCGGTCCCGCTCGCCCGGGCGCTCGTGGCGGGCGGGCTCCCGGTCATCGAGGTGACGCTCCGCACCGCGTGCGCCCTGGACGCCATCGAGCGGATCGCCGCCGAGGTCCCGGACGCCGTCATCGGCGCGGGCACGGTGCGCACCCCGGCGGACGTGGCCGCCTCGGTCAAGGCGGGCGCCGGGTTCCTGGTCAGCCCCGGCACGACGCCGTCCCTGGTCGACGCCATGGTGGACAGCGGGGTGCCGTTCCTGCCGGGCGCGGCGACCGCGTCCGAGGTGCTGGCACTGGCCGAGCGCGGCCTGACCGAGCTGAAGTTCTTCCCCGCCGGCCCGGCCGGCGGCGTCGCCTACCTCAAGGCGCTCGCCGGTCCGATCCCGGAGGTGCGCTTCTGCCCGACGGGCGGCATTCGTCTAGAGACGGCCCCCGACTACCTGGCGCTCCCGAACGTCGGCTGCGTCGGCGGCACCTGGCTCACCCCCGCCGCCGCCCTGGCCACCGGCGACTACGCCCACATCCAGAACCTGGCCACCGAAGCCGCCGCCCTCGGACGCTCCTGACCGGCTGACGCGACGCGCCTGTGGCCAGGGCGTCATCGTGCACGGGACCGCGCACGGTGGGCGGCCACCGTGGTCCGGCTGGCGCACGCGCCGGAGCAGAAGCGCCGGCTGCGGTTGCGAGACCGGTCGATGTAACTGTCCGACGCCCCCACGTCCTGTTCCGGTCCGGGCGTTGGGACCACGCGCTGGCTCTGCTTCCGAGTACGGAGACCACTCGCCGCGCGGAGATCCTGGTCGACCGGTTCTGGTGGCGCCACGAGGGGGGCACCGAGGCCGGGGCGCTGATCGACTCCTTGCCGGAGGGCGTGATGACCTCCTACCTGCGTGCCCAGCTCGCCTACACCCGCGTCCTGTTCGACCTCGAGCCGCGCCCGGACGACGCGGACACCGCACGGCGCGGCTTCGAATCCGCCGCTAGATGTATTGACCCGGAGGGTTGTTGACGCGGGTGATCGGGGGTTGTCCTTGGAGTGCGGTGTGGCAGCGGTGGTGGTTGTAGGTGTGCAGGAAGTCTTGCAGGGCTGCGGTGCGTTGGTCGTTGGTGGTGTAGGGCCGTTGGTAGGCCCATTCGTCGAGCAGGGTGCGGTTGAAGCGTTCGACCTTGCCGTTGGTCTGGGGGCGGTAGGGGCGGGTGTGTTTGCCGGTCGCGCCCAGGTCGGCCAGGGCGTGACGCCAGGCGGTGCTGGTTCGGTAGGCCAGGGCGTTGTCGGTCAGCACGCGTTCGATGGCGGGGATGCCGAGGCCGGCGAAGAAGGCGGCGGCGCGGCGTAGGAAGCCGGCGCAGGTGGTGGCCTTTTCGTCGGGGTGGATTTCGCTGTAGGCCAGGCGGGTGTGGTCATCGACGGCGGAGTGGATGTAGTCGTAGCCGACGGTGGGGCGGTGGTGGTGGGCGCGCTGGTCGCGGCCGTGGATGTGCCAGCCGCCGCCGTCGGGGATACGGCCGAGTTTTTTGACGTCCACGTGGATCAGTTCGCCGGGCCGGTCGCGCTGGTAGCGGCGGATCGGCTGCCCGGTCGGGCGGTCCAGGAAGGTCAGCCGGTTGAGGCGGTGGCGGGTGAGGATGCGGTGCACGGTGGAGGGTGGCAGGCCCAGGATCGGGCCGATGCGTGCGGGGCCGAGCTTGCGTGTGGTGCGCAGCAGGCATACCTGGGTCTCGATGTGGGCGGGGGTGCGATGCGGGGTGGTGTGCGGACGGCTGGGCCGGTCGTACAGCCCGGCCTGGCCTTCCTGGCGCCAGCGGCGGACCCATTTGTAGGCGGTGGGCCGGGAGATGCCCATCTCAGCGGCCACATGCGCGACCGGACGCCCCGACAGCACCCGCTGGACCAGCAGCTGCCTGCCGTGAACGGTCAACCGGGCATTACGGTGGGACACGAAGACCTCCGTGCGTGGTGTGGAGCCTAGACACCTCCACCACACCGGAGGTCTTCCCATTGATCAAGCCCAACTGTCAACAACGCTCGTGGTCAATACAGCTAGACAGAGCGACCTCGCCGGATGGGGACGGTTCTGGCTCGGTGCGCTCGCCGACAACGTCGCCAAGGATCCGGCCTCAGCGGCGGAACACTACGCGGCCGCCGCCGTCCACACGCCCGGCGATCACCTGCTGGAGTCCTACGTGGCCCGCCATCAGGGCTTCCACCTGCTGCGAAGCGACCACGCCGAGGCCGTCACGCTGCTCCGCAGGTCATATGTCCTGCGCTCCGCCCTGGGCGCGCGCCCCCAGACGGCGGCGGCCGCCGCGGCCCTCGCGGACGTCCTGCCGGCGGGCAGGGAGGGCCGGGACCTGCGCGAGGCCGCCCTCCTGACGGCGCGGGACCTCGAACTCTCCTGGCTCCTCGCGCACCTGCGGCGATCCTGACGCCGGCCGCCGGTGCCACGCCCTCAGCTCACGGCCGGGTGGTGAGGGTCTTCAGGAGTGAGCGGAGCGGGGTGGCCGGCCGCTGGAGGAGGGTCTCCAGTTCCGGGCCGGTGGTGGCGAACTCTCCTCGGCGGGAGGCGTGGAACATGCCGAGCAGCATGTCCGCCTGGCCGGCGGGCACGCCGTGGCCGATCATGGTGGCCGTCCACTCGGCGTCGTCGGCGACGACGCGGCGGACGGCGCGTCCGGTGAGTTCGGTGACGATTCCGGCGATGTCCGCGAGGTCGAGCGCGTCCGGCGCGGTCAGCGGCGGGGTCGGGCCGTCGTACCGGCCCTCGGCGAGGATGACCGCCGCCGCCTCGGCGAGGTCGGCGTGCGCGGTCCAGGACACCGGCCCGTCGGCGGGCGCGACGAGTTCGCCGGTGTCGAGCGCCCGGCCGAGCAGGTGCCGGACGGTGTCGGCGTAGAACCCGTTCCGCAGCGCCGTGAACGGTGCGCCGGTCTTGGACAGGTACTGCTCGGTGGCGGCGTGGTCGGGCATCGGCGCGAACAGGGAGTCCTCGGCGGCGCCCTGGTGGCTGGTGTACAGGACGCGCCCGGCGCCGGCGTCGCGAGCGGCGTCGATCGCCGCGGTGTGCTGGGCGAGCGCCGCCTCGCCCGTCCCGTCGGTCGAGACGACGAGCACCCGCGTCGCGCCTTCGAACGCGGCGGCGAGGGAGCCGGGGTCGGTGAAGTCGCCGCGCCGGACCCGTACCCCGCGCCGGGCCAGGTCGCCGGCGCGGCCGGTGTCGCGGACGCTCACGCCGACCTGGTCGGCCGGGACCCGTTCGAGCAGCCGTCCGACGATCTGGGAGCCGAGCTTGCCGGTTCCTCCGGTAACGATGATCATGATTTAATCCCTCCTGCTAACAACGGAACGACTTTAACGCTACCATTGTTAGCAACGGCGGTAGCAAGAAGGCGCTACCATTGGAATCATGGTGGAGGTCAGAACGGACAGCGCCGGCCGGCACAAGACGCGGGCGACCATCGTGGAGTGCGCGGCGCGGCTCCTGCGTGAGCACGGCGCGGGCGCGGTCACCACCCGCGCGGTCGCGCAGGCCGCCGGTATGCAGGCGCCGACCATCTACCGGTTCTTCGAGGACAAGGACGCGCTGCTCGACGCCGTCGCCGAACACGTCCTCGCCACCTACGTCGCCGTCAAGACCCTCGCCGAGGACGACGGCGACCCGGTCGCGGACCTGCGGGCGGGGTGGGACACGCACATCGGCTTCGGCCTCGCCAACGCGGCCCTGTTCGGTCTCCTCACCGACCCCGCCCGGGGGACCAGGTCACCGGCGGCGGCGGCCGGCCTGGAGGTGCTGCGCGCCCGGGTGCGCCGCGTCGCGGCGATCGGCCGGCTGCGGGTCAGCGAACGGCGCGCCGTGGAACTCATCCACGCCGCCGGCACCGGCGCCGTGCTCACCCTGCTCGCCACCCCGCCGGAGCATCGCGACCCCGGCCTCGCCGACGCGATGTACGAGGCGGTGACCCGGTCGATCCTCACCGACGCGCCGGCGCTCCCCGCCGACGGCCCGGCCGCGGCCGCCGTCGCGTTCCGGGCCCTGGCCCCGGACCTGACAACCCTCACCGCCGCCGAACGCACCCTGCTGTCGGAGTGGCTGGACCGGGCCGCCGGCTGAAACCGCGATCGGCGTGCCTCCTCACGGGGACGAACCGGGCCGTGCGACGCGCCAGAGACGTGCCGCCACGACCGTGAGGCACGCGGCCGTGGCCGTCACCAGCCAGATCATGAACGTCGGGTAGATGTAGGCGAGCTGGATCCAGCCGGCGTCGCGGCCGCGTGCCAGTACGCGATGGATCGGGACGATCGTCAGGCACGACAGGAGCGGGACCAGGTACGGTGCCAGTCGCCACAGCCGCCGTCCGGTGCGGCGGGCGGCCCAGCGCCGGGCGCGTACGGTGCCCCGCGCCGCGAGCCCGATGGTCACCAGCGTCAGCAGCGCGAAGAACGCGTCGATGATGATCCAGTCCTGCGGGGAGGGCGGCTCAGGGGTGCCGCCCTCGATGATGGCGACGATGCCGTTCATGAGGGTGTGCGCGTCGGCGAAGGCCGCGCCGGTGTTGGCCATGACGGCGACGCCGTAACCGGAGGACGGCATCAGGAGCTGGTGAGCGGTGGAGGTGTGCAGGTCTCCGCCGTGTTCGAGCACGGGGGTGCCCCGGCCGGTCTCGCCGATCATCCAGCCGAGGGCGTACTCCCCGTTCTGCTTCGACGGGGTGCGCATCTCCCGTACGGCCCGCGGGGACAGCAGGCCCGTGAGACCCCCGTTCTGCGCGATCAGCCACCTGGCCATGTCGTTCGCGGTGCTGATGACCCCGCCTGAGCCGTTCCCGAACCCGGTGGGCTCCGGCAGGGCCACGGCCCGGCCGAGGACGTACAGGTGGCCGCGGGCGCTGGGGGGCAGGTCACGATCGGTGTCGACGGTCGTGCTGTGGTCCATGCCGAGGGGCCGGAACACCTGCGCTTCGAGGTAGGCCGCGAACGGCAGGCCGCCGGCCACTTCGACGAGCCGCGCGGCGACCTGGTAGTTGGTGTTGTGGTAGCTGAAGGCGGTCCCGGGATCGGCGGCGAGTCTCGCCGTCCTGAGCCGGGCCACGGCGCCCTGGAGGGTGTGCGGCTGGGGCAGGCTCCTTTCGTGGAAGGCCGAGTCGGCCATGCCCGAGGTCTGGTCGAGCAGCTGCCGCACCGTGATCTTCGCGGCCCGGGGGTCGGCCATCGTGAACTCGGGCAGGTAGCGGCGCACCGGCTGGTCCAGGGCGAGCCTGCCCTGATCGGCCAGCCGCAGGACGGCCAGGGCGGTGAAGGACTTGCTGACCGACGCCATCGCCATGGGGGTGTCGGCGGTGACGGGCTCGCCCGTGGCGGTCCGGCCGTATCCGGTGGCGTGGAGGACCTTGTCCCCCTTCGTGATCGCGACCTCGACGCCCGGCAGGCCCGTGGCCGCGCGGTACCGCTCGACATAGGAGTCGACCGACGCCGGAACCGACGCCGGAGACGGCGCGTGGACCGCCGGAGTCGGCGCGGAAACCCCAGCGCCCCGCGCGTGGGCCGCCGGGGACGGCGCGGAGATGGTGGGGAGCAGGGCGAGACAGATCGCGGCAAGGGTGGTGGGGAGCACCGGCCGAAGGTACTGAGGCCCCTCCCCCACGCACCATTGGGAGAATCCTCCGCGTTCGTTACGGGAAACCACCATGCCCGCGCGGGTGGGGCGCAGCCTAGACTGCGGCCGTGTCGGGTCGTGGGGTGCGCACTCTGGTGGGACTGCTGGCGGGCGCGGTCCTGAGCGTGGCCGAGGTGGTGTTCCTCTGCGTGGCCGTGCCGGCCCGGCTGATCCCGGCGGCGCGGCCCGCCTTCGACCGGATCGCCGGACGGCTGCTGGCACTCGAACGCGCACGGCTCGCCACGTGGCTGGGGCACCAGGCACCTCCGGCCGGTGGCGGGTACGGCTTCCTCGCCGTGCGCGCCGCCGCCGGGCTCGCGACCGGGTACGCCGTGGCCGCCGGGCTGTTCCTCAGCGGGCTGCTCCTGCTGGGAGGGTCGTGGGACCTGCTCACCGGCGAGAGCCGGTCCGTACCGTTCGACCTCCCCGGTGTGAAGGTGGTCAGCAACATCGGCGTCGTGGCGCTGCTGACCGGGGGGTTCCTGCTGGTACTGACCCTGGCCGTCGCCCTCGCCGCCGGTGCCGCGGACCGCTCCCTCGCCGACCGGGTCCTCGGGCCGGGCGGCGAGGAGCGGATGCGCCGGCGCATCGCCGAGCTGACCGCCACCCGGTCGGACATCGTCCGCGCCGTGGACGACGAGCGGCGCAGGATCGAGCGCGACCTGCACGACGGCGTCCAGCAGCAGGGGGTCGCGCTGGCCCTGCTGCTCGGCCGCGCCCGGCACACCACCGACCCGGCCAAGGCCGGCGAACTGGTCGCCCAGGCGTACGCAGAGTCGCGCCGGCTCCTGGACGAACTGCGCAGCGTGGCGTGGCGGATCTACCCGACCGCGCTCGACGAGCTGGGACTGCGCGCCGCGCTCACGGGCATCGCCGAGCGGGCCGGCGTGCCGGTGACCGTGCGCTACGGGCTGTCCGGACGGCCCGTCTCCGAGATCGAGACGGCCCTGTACTTCATCGTCCGCGAGGCGATCACCAACGCGGTCAAGCACGCGGGCGCGCGTGACATCCTGGTCACGGTGGACGAGGACGAGCGGACCGTGAGCGTGACGGTCTCCGACGACGGCGCGGGCGGCGCCGCCCCCTCCGGTGGGGGACTGTCCGGGCTCGCCAGGCGCGTCCGGGCCCTGGACGGCGCGTTCACCGTCGACAGCCCGCCGGGCGGGCCGACCAGGATCGCGGCCACGCTGCCCAGGGACGTCGCGTGCGGGTGATCCTGGCCGACGACTCGGTACTGCTCCGCGAGGGGCTGACCCGGTTGCTCGCCGACGCCGGGCACGAGGTCGTGGCCGCCGTCGGCGACGGGCAGGCCCTGCTCGGCGTGGTCGGCGAAAGCCCGCCCGACGTGGCGGTGATCGACGTGCGCATGCCGCCGACGCACACCGACGAGGGGCTGCGCGCGGCCCTGGACATCCGCGAGCGCCACCCCGACGTCGGGGTGCTCGTCCTGTCGCAGTACGTCGAGAAGACCTACGCGGCCAGGCTCCTGTCAGGCGACGCCGGCGGGCTGGGCTACCTGCTCAAGGACCGCGTCTCGGAGGTGGCCGACTTCCTCGGCGCGCTGGAGCGCGTACGCGCGGGCGGCACGGTCTTCGACCCCGAGGTGGTCCGCCAGCTCCTCTCCCGCACCACCCACGCCGACCCACTGAACACCCTGAGCCCACGCGAGACCGAGGTCCTGCGCCACCTCGCCCAAGGCTACGTCAACACGGCGATCGCCGAACGCCTCCACGTCTCCCTGAGCACCGTCGAAAAACACATCAACTCCCTCATGGACAAACTAAAACTCCCCCGCGACCCCGACTACAGCCGCCGAGTCCTCGCCATCCTCCACTACCTCGACACCTGAGCGCCGGACTCGATCGGCCGACGCCCTGTCGCCTTCTTTGGTTTCCCACGCATATGTCTGCAGCAACCTGGCAAGATCACGTGTCCGCACTCGGCTAGTCCTACGAGTGACTGTTGGTGCGCATGGCACGAAAGAGCTAGTCACTATCACAGCTCGAACCCTGGCAAACTGACCTACTCAGGCTATTTTGGAGCCGCCGGTCAACCAACCCCTGGATCTGAACGTCTCGATCCGCCATGGCGGCTAAATTGAATGCGCCGGACCGCGTCAACGATCCGGCGCATTCTCGCCGAAGGACGAACCTCCGACCGTAAACAGGGCGTTTACACTGACCAGTTTACCCTGCCCGCAACACGAATTCTGGTCTTTCGGATGCGTCCTTCGGTCTCTCCGTGGCGAAGGGACTGTGCATGAAATTGGGCAAGGGAGCGTTACTCTCGGTGGCACCCACCGTCACCGCAGTAGCGACCTGGCAGGACTATCCGTGGGTGAGCATCGCCATCGCCGTGACCAGCGCGATCTGGCTGGCGGTCATCCTGTTGGTGTTCGTGTTCCGAGGAGGGACCTTCACCGTCAGCTCAGGACGGGGAGACGGCCGGAAGTCCGCCAGCGTCCGGGTGCCAGGGCGGCGACCGTCCCGAAGAGGCTGAGCCGGCCAGAACCGCCGCACGGCTCCGATACGCCGACTCCGCATATGGCGCAAAAATAGTAACCCCAGCAATGCAATTCTGCTCAAGATCTCCGACTGTTCGACAATGGACGAGCTCGGCAGTGACGGCGAATCCATATCGACGATGATGCGCGCCAGCCCGCACACGCAGAAGACGATCACGAAGACGGCGACGGATATCCATGAGCGTGGGCGGCCATGGCGTCGCCGGCGGGCGGAAGGCGATTCGTTCACGGCCACCTCCTGCCCCAGGGTGGCCGGGTAGGCGCTTCCCGCCGTTCTCCGGGGGACCGTACGTCCGGTCGGTCGTGGTCGACCTCGTTCAGGCGCGTTTGAGCAGGGAGATGACCGCGCGTTCGGCGGCGCCGTGGGTGGCGGGGGCGTTCTCCTCGCCGAGGTCGCCGAGCGCGCGGTCGATGGTCTTCCCGTGTTCGTAGGCGGTGATCACGCGCGGGTCCACGTAGGAGGCGCGGGCGACCGCCGGGGTGTTGCCGAGGTGGTCGGCCACCTCCTTCATGACCCGGGCGATCGCCTTGCGGCGGCCCGTCCGGGTGCGCACCCGTTTGGAGACGGCCAGGCCGACGGCGGCGAACACCGTGGCGTGCCAGGTGCGGAAGTCCTTGGCGCTCACGTCGGTCTCGAAGCGTTCACGCAGGTAGGCGTTGATGTCGTCGCTCCGGACGTCGGCCCAGCCGCCGTCGTGCTCGTAGCGGAGCAACTCGCCCTTGGCATGGGTGTCGTGCAGGGCGGCGATCACCTCGCACACGTCCGGGTCGAGAAACTCGATCTCGCGCCGCTTGCCGCCCTTGGCCGGGTACGCGCACGTCACCCGGCCGGTCGAGCACCTCACGTGCTCCATGCGCAAGGTGGCCAGCCCGAACGACTCGTAGGCCTCGCCGCCGACCCGGAACAGGCCGATGTCCAGCATCCGGGCGGCCGCCGCGAGCACCCGGTCCCGGCCGAGGCCCTTCTGGTCCAGGTCCGCCTGGACCTTCTTCCGGAAGTCGGGCAGCCGTTCGGCGAGAACGCCGACCCTGGCGAACTTGGCCAGGTCCTGTTCCTGGCGCCACACGTCGTGGTAGCGGTACTGGCGCCTGCCGGCGGCGTCGGTGCCGATGGCCTGGATGTGGCCACGGGGATCGCGGCAGATCCACACCTCCCGCCAGGCGGGCGGCAGGGCCAGCGCCCTGATCCGGTCGAGGGTGCGCCGGTCCTTCACCTGGCGGCCGTCGGCGTGGGCGTATGAGAACGACCGCCCGCGCCGCCGCCGGGTGATGCCGGGCTCGGCCGGGTCGCTGGTCCGCAACACGGACATCTCAGCCCTCGTGGCCGCGCGTGGCCCGGCGGCCTGACTCGTCCCGGGGCTCGGGAGCCGTGCCCCCGCCCGGATGTCCCCGCGTCTGCCCAGGTGGTGACCGATGTGGTTCGTCAGGCATCCTCACCCCGTGCCCCGCCGGACGAGCGTCTAACGAAAGATCACCGATCGCTGGAGATGCTTGGGCGAGCGAATGTCGGGCCGATACCAGGCCGCTCCCCGTCCCTGTGCTTCGAGCCGCACAGGACCCTGCGCCCCGCCGAGCGCACGCTCACCTGAGAACCCGCCCCCGAGGCGCGCAGTGGATCGTGGTGCCGTCCGGGCGTTTACCGTCGTTCTATGATCCATCTGAGCCGGCTGGGGTATCTGCTGGGCCTGGAGGGTGTCGCGCTGCTGCGCGGGTTCCGGGAGGGCGCTGATCGGGAGTTCGTCGAGGCACGGATCGGCGAGATCCGCGCGCTGCTCGACGACCCCGCCCTCGCGGAGGCGGACGGCGTGACGGCGGAGCCCGGTGCGATCTCATCGGGCGATGTGTATCGGACATGGGCCTCGCACTACGACACCCCTGGCAACCAGATGATCGACTCCGAGCAGCCCGTCGTCCGCCGCGTCCTGGACGGCCTCCCCGTCGGCGTCGCGCTGGACGCGGCGTGCGGCACCGGCCGGCACACCGCCTACCTGGCCGGGCTCGGCCATCAGGTCATCGGCGTCGACGGCTCTCCCGAGATGCTCGCCCAGGCCAAAACCCGCCTGCCCGGAGCCCATCTCTCGCAGGCCAGAACCCGCCTGCCTGGAGTCCGTCTCTCGCAGGCCGATGTGAACCGGTTACCGCTGCCCGACGACGCCGTGGACACCGTCGTGTGCGCGCTGGCCCTGGTACACGTGCCCGATCTGGGAGCGGTGCTGGCCGAGTTCGCCCGCGTGCTGCGACCCGGCGGCCACCTGGTCATCTCCGATCCCCACCTGCTGTCGGGCTACCTGCAGCCGAGAACCCTTCGCACCGGCCCGGACGGCCTGCCCGCCCTCCTCGCCGACCACTACCGTCCGCTGAGCGACTACCTCGCGGCGGCACTCCCCCTGGGTTTCCAGGTCCGCCACTGCGAGGAACCCCGCCGCCCGCCCCTCCGCCTGCACCCCGCCACTCCCCCTCCGAACCCACCACCGCCCCACGGCTCCTGGGACATCATGCACTGGTGCCCGGAAGCCGCCTTCGCGGCCCTATCCGGCATCCCGATCGTGGTCATCTGGCACTTCCAACTGGCCAACGACGAATGACCCAGGGGACGCCAACTGACGGATCACGAGCTTCTGGAGAGTAGCTCGACCTCGTATGTCTCCGAGTACCCCTCCACTCCGAGCAGTTCTCGTACGAACGCGCGGGCCACCGCCACCGCGCCGGCCCTCCCGGGAAGCTCGACGACGCCCAGAGGTCCTGCGACGCCGACGCCTGGCCGCAGAACTGCGGCAGCTCCGTGAGGAGCGCGGGTTCACCCTTGAGCAGGTGGCCGAGGAGATCGACTGGCACGCCACGAAGCTGAGCCGGATCGAGACGGCGAAACGCGCGGCGCAGCCGAGTGACGTCAGAGCATTGCTCGCGCTCTATGAGGTGGCCAAGGAAGCGGCCGAACCTCTGCTCGCCCTGGCGCGGGAAGCACGGCAACGAAGCTGGTGGCAGGCTTACGGGGAGGCGGTGCCCGAGTCCTTCCAGGTGTACCTCGGGCTGGAGTCCGAAGCGTCATCGCTGCGTGTGTACGAGGCCGAGTTCGTCCCCGGTCTGCTTCAGACAGAGGAGTACGCCCTCGCGCTGCACCGTGCCGTGCAGATCGGGGTGGGTGAGACGGAGATCGAGCAGATGGTCGCCGTGCGCATGGCCCGGCAAGAACTGCTTCTCACCGATGAGGCGCCTCGGTTGTGGATGGTGGTCAACGAAGCGGTCATCCGCCGGATGGTGGGAGGTCCTGAAGTCATGGGTGCGCAGCTCGCCCGGCTCATCGACGCGACCAAGATGCGCAATCTGACCCTTCAGATACTCCCGTTCTCGGTAGGAGCGCATCCCGCGATGGGTGGCGGCTTCCGCATCATCGACTTCGAGGCCGGGGCCGATGATGTCGTTTATATCGAGTACCCGACAGGCAGTCTTTATCTGGAGAAGAAGCGTGAAGTTGATTCATATACGCTGATGTTTGACCATCTACGTGCGACAGCGCTGCCGATCGATGCTTCCCGGGCGCTGATCGAGCAGGTGTACGACGAGTGAGCGCGACATTGACGAGAAGGTGGTGCGGGATGGGCGCGAGGAATCCAGCCGGAGACCTGTCCCGCGCGGAGTGGCGTAAGAGCAGTCACAGTAACGGCAGCGGCGGGGAGTGCGTGGAGGTCGCGGGAACCATACCGGGTGTCAGGGCCGTGTGTGACAGCAAGAACGCGAGCGGGGCGGTGGTCGTCGTCGAGCCTGGTGGGTGGGCGGCGTTTCTGGACGGCCTTAAGCGCGGGAGCATTCCCGCCTGAGGTCTGTGGCCTATCCCGCCCGGCGGGTCATCCCTGAGAGCCCACCTCGCCCGGTGGTCATCAGAGCGGAGGCCTTCGTACGGTTTCAGGGTCGGCTGTAGTACTGAAGCCGACTCAGTCTGTAGTGACGGTCAGTCCGTGGTGCGGTAGTGGTAGGCGCAGAGTTCGGTGAAGCCCGCTCGTTCGTAGAGGCGCAGGGCGGGGGTGTTGTCGCACTCCACCTGGAGGTACATGTGGGGGGCGTCGTGGGCGGCGGCCCAGCCTGCCAGGGCGGCGAGTACGGCGCGGGCGGCGCCCCGGCCTCGGGCCTGGGGGAGGGTGGCCATTCCGAACACGCCCGCCCAGCCGGTGTCGGCGACCGTGCGGCCCACCGCCACTACCTCGTCCCCGAGCAGCGCACTGGCGTAGGCGCGCGGTCCTTCCACGCGGCCGAGCAGGTCCCATTCGGCACGAGGGTCGCCGCCGTGGCCCTGCACGGCGTGCCAGACCTCGAACCACGCATGGGTCGGACCCTCGTCCAGCCGGATCCGCAGCACGTTCGCCGCCGACTCAGGAGCAGGCGCCGTCAACGCCCCCTCCGAGCCAGGCACTGTCGGCGCCTCTTTCGAGCTAGGCGCCTCTTCCAGGGCAGGGACGTTCGACTTCCCTTCCAGGGCAGGCGCGGGTGACGCTTCCAGGGCGGGGGTCGGTGATGTCTGGTTGAGGATGTGGGTGGTGGGGGCGGTCTGGATGGCCACCGGGCCTTCGAGGCGGTAGCCGCGGGCCGCGAGGATGGTGTCGAGGGTCTCGGGGCAGGCCGGTGGGCTGACCTGGAATCGCGTGGGGGCGCCGAGGGCGGCGTAGAAGTCCTCGGCCTCGGCGACGCGGCGGGTCAGTTCGCCCGGTGCCGCGTCGGCGTGGGGTAGCACCGTTCCCACCCACCAGGCGCAGCGGGGGGCGTGGCGCAGCCACCAGCCCCCGGCGTCCTCGACCCGCTCCGCAGGGAGGGCCCGGGCGGCCCTCTCCTGCAGGCCCCGCACCATTTCCAGACCGCTCATGGCGGACGTCACCGACACGCGCATCCCCTCCGAGAACCGTCGGACGCCGATACCCGCAGATTCTCGCGTATCGCGAATCTCCGCCGGCGCGCGCCCTGGCAGGTCCGCTGGCCACGTGTACGGGTGGCCCCGCTGGTCGGTCGCGTGTTCCCGGCCACCAGGGCGGTGGCCGGGGGGGGGCGGTGGTTGTCAGGTGGTTGGGGTGTCGGCTTTGGCGTCGCGCATGGAGAGGGAGGGGGCGAGGTCCTCTAGGGAGCGGCGTTCGGCGTTCACGGCGAAGAAGTATGCGACGACCCCCGCGAGCACCATCAGCGTCGAAGCGAGCAGGTAGCCGTAGAAGAGGCCGGACGGGTCGGGGTTCTTCTCGTCGCCGATGAGGGCGCCGAACAGGACGGGGCCGAGGGCGCCGAACCCCTGGGCGACCGAGAAGAACAAAGCGATCGCCAGGGCCCTGATCTCCAGCGGGAACAGCTCGCTGACCGTCAGGTAGCCCGAGCTGGCCGCCGCCGAGGCGACGAAGAAGATCACCGACCAGAGCAGCGCCTGGGTCGTCGCGGTGAGCGCCCCCTGCTTGAACAGCCACCCCGTCAGGGCCAGCAGCAGGCCGGAGACCACGTAGGTGCTGGAGATCATCACCCGGCGGCCGATCGTGTCGAACAGCGGCCCGAGGATGAACGGACCCGCGAGGTTGCCGACCGCGAACACCAGCAGGTACTTGGACGCGTCGCTCGCCGACACCCCGTAGAAGGTGTTCAGCACGATCACGTACGTGAAGAAGATCGCGTTGTACAGGAACGACTGGCTGATCATCATAGTGACGCCGAGGAACGTCCGCTTCGGGTACTCCTTGAGCACCACCCGCAGGATCTCGCGGTACGACGGGGCGCCGTGCGGGCGCAGCTCCATCGACTTACTCTGGTCCACCTCGGGAAGGGGCCGCCCGCTCTCGGCGACCGCGGCCTCCACCGAATCGGCGGCGCGCTCGGCCTCCTCGTGCCTGCCGTGCATGAGCAGCCACCGCGGGCTCTCCGGCAGGTGGCGGCGCAGCACCCAGATCATCGCGCCGAGCACCGGGCCGATCAGCAGCCCGAGCCGCCAGCCCAGGTTCACCGGCAGCAGGTCCGGGTTGAGCAGGATGTACGTGCTCGCGGTGCCGATGATCGCGCCCAGCCAGTACGTGCCGCTCACCGCCAGGTCGACCCGGCCCCGGTAGCGGGAGGGGATCAGCTCGTCGATGGCGGAGTGGATGGCGGCGTACTCCCCGCCGATCCCCGCGCCGGCGAAGAACCGGAACACCAGCAGGAACGCCAGGTTCGGGGAGAAGGCCGTGATGCCGTTCGCCACCAGGTAGAGGCCGAGCGTCAGGACGAACAGCTTGCGCCTGCCGTACTTGTCGGAGAGCCGCCCGAACACCAGGGCCCCCGCGACCTGGCCGATCAGGTAGACGGTGGCGGTGAACCCCACCTGCACGGCGGACAGGCCGAGCGTCTCCTTCTCCTGGAGCACCGACCCGACCGCGCTGGCGATCGTGATCTCCATGCCGTCCAGCACCCACGCGACGCCGAGCGCGACCACCAGTTTGGTGTGGAACCGCGACCACGGCAGCCGGTCCAGCCGGGCCGGCACCAGCGTACGCACGACCTTCTCCATCGTGACCTGCCTTGCGATCATGCCTGCCCGGCCGGACCGCGGACGACGGCCGTCCCGGCGGCGCTTCGGCCCGCTCTCTGCCCAGGCCTGCCCTGTCCTAACGGCCGGCACACCTCACCTGTGCGCGGGCGCCCGGGCGTCGCGCGGATCGTGCGCGCCGCCGCTGGGGGCGTTCAGCGGATCGCGGGCGCCGCCGGGGGCGTTCAGCGGATCGTGGTGCCGCCGTCGACGCTGAGGACCTGGCCGACGACCCATTCGGCGTCGGCGGAGAGCAGGTAGGCGACGGCCGCGGCCACGTCGGCGGGGTCGCCGAGCCTCGGGCTGCGCTGCCTGCGCAGCACCGAGTTGCGGAACTCCTCGGGCAGGCTCTCGCGTACCGAGGTGGTCAGGACGAGGCCCGGGGCGACCGCGTTCGAGCGGATCCCCCGCTTGCCCCACTTCGAGGCGACATGGCGCATCAGCGCGTTCACGCCGGCCTTGGCCATGGCGTAGCACACCCGCTCGGCCTCGCCGGCGAACGCGGCGCCGGAGCTGGTGTAGACGATCGAGCCCCTGCCGCGCTCCAGCATGTGCGGCACGACGTACCGGGTGAGCAGCAGGTACCCGCGCAGGTCGACGTCGATGGTGCGCTGGAACACCTCCATGGACACGTCGGCCGCGGTGCCGTCGTCGCCGATGACGTTGAGGTCGGCGGCGTTGGCGTGCAGGCCGTCCACGGCGCCGTAGGTGACCAGGGCGGCCTCGACGAGGGCGCGGATGGAGTCCGCGTCGGCCTGGTCGTACGGCACGGCCGTAGCGGTGCCGCCCGAGCCGGTGATCCGGGCGGCGACCTTCTCGGCCTTCTCGATGTCGATGTCGCCGACGATCACCCGGGCGCCCTCGGTGGCGAGACGCGCGGCGGTGGCGGCGCCGATGCCGCTCGCCCCGCCTGCCACCACGACCACCTGATCGACGAACCGCCCCACCATGGCCGACGCTCCCTCCGCACCGGAACGTTCCCGGGCCGGAACCCCGGAGCGGGGCCACGGATGACCTTCGCCGATCTGATCATGACGCTCCGTCCCCGTCCAGACAAGGTTCCGTCCCGGTCCGGACAGAGGTTAGGACGGAGCCTGATCGCACCCGGGGGCCTACACCGCGTTTTCCAGGGCAAAGGTCCGGGGAACCGGCCCGCGCGGGCCGGTGCGACGCGGAGGGGAAGCACCGGGCATGGCGCAGCGAGCCGGACGGCGGGCGGAGCGGCCGGGGCATCCTGGGGAGCCGAGGCTCCCGGCGGCGTGCGCGGTGGTGGTGGCCATCGCGCTGTACGCGGCGCTGCCCGGCCATCTCATCCTCGGGCCGAGGTTCGTGGTGCCCGCGCTGGAGGCGCTGCTGTTCGTCCCCCTGGTGGCGGTGAACCCCTGGCGGATGCGCCGGGAGAACACGCTGCTCAGGCGGCTGTCCATCGCCCTGGTGCTGCTCATCGCGGTGACGAACGCGGTGGCGCTGGTCCTGCTGGTGCAGAAGCTCGTGGCGGGGCGGACCGAGGACGGCTCGCAGCTGCTGCTGGCGGCCGGCCAGGTGTGGCTGACCAACATCATCATCTTCGCGATGGCGTACTGGGAGCTGGACCGCGGCGGCCCGGTGCGGCGCACGCAGGCGCGGGGCCAGGACCTGCCCGCGGCCGACTTCCGGTTCCCGCAGGACGAGGACCACGACGCGGTGGACGAGGTGGCGACGCGCTCGTCGATGAAGTCGGGGTGGACGCCCGGGTTCGTCGACTACTTCTACGTGTCGGTGACGAACTCGTCGGCGTTCAGCCCCACCGACACCATGCCGTTGTCCGCGCGGGCGAAGCTGCTGATGGCGACGGAGTCCGTGTCGGCGCTGATGCTGTCGATCCTGGTCATCGCGCGCGGAGTGGGCCTGCTGAGGTGAGCAGGGCCCGTTCATCGATGGGGCTCTCGTGGGTGCCCTGGACGGCGCAGGCGTGGGCGCCGGCGACGGCGCCCAGGCGGGCGCACTCCGGGTGCGGCAGCCCGCGCAGCCGCCCGTAGAGGAAGGCCGACACGAACGCGTCCCCGGCCCCGTTGCCGTCGACCACCGGGCCGGGCGGCGTGGCGGGCGGGACGCGCAGCACCTCGCCGGGCGCGTCGCGGGTGAGCAGGTACGCGCCGGAGGCGCCGGCGGTGCACACGACCACGCCGGCGCGGCCCCGGCCGAGGATGCCGCGCATCACCGGCACCGGGTCCCCGAGCTTGGCCGCCGACAGGAACACCACGTCGGAGGAGTACGCGAAGTCGTGGTGGTAGGGGTTCTCGCCGTCCCAGTCGTGCAGGTCGGTCGAGACGGGGACGCCCAGCTCGCGCAGCTCGGGGTAGAGGTGACGGGAGAAGTCGGTGATCGAGACGTGGACGTGCCGGGCCTCGCGGATCGCCGGCCCGTACAGCTCGCGGGGCAGGCGCTGCCCGGGGGCGGCGCGCGGGTCGTACAGGGAGGTCCGCCGCCCGTCGGGGCCGACGAGCAGCACGCTGCGCCGGGTGCCCTCCGGCACGATCGCGTACGCGAGACCGGCGCCGCGCGCGGCGAGGTGCGCGCGGACCAGCGCGCCCTGGGGGTCGTCCCCGATCAGGTCGACGAGCAGGGCCCGCAGGCCGAGGGCGTGGCAGCCGAGCACGACCCCGGCCCCGGTGTTGCCGATGCGGTCGACCACGGGCGGCACGCTGTAGGTGTCGGCGTACGGCAGCGGCAGGCCGGGCACGTACACGGTCGTGTCGACCCCGGCCCCGCCGATCACGACGACGTCGAGGCCGGTGGCGGCGGGCGGGGGGTGGCCGGGGCTCATCGCGTGCCTTCCGCGTCCGCCGGGACACCTGACCGCGCCGCCGGGACACGCGACCGCGTCACCGGGCCGGGCCGGGCGTTCAGCGGTTGACCAGGGGGCCGGAGCCGGTGGAGCCCCGGACGACGAGCTCGGGCTGGAAGACCAGCTCGATGTTCTTGGGCTCGGCCCCGTCGATCTCCTCCAGCAGCGTCTGGACCGCCGCCGAGGCCATCGCCCCGATGGGCTTGCGTACGGTGGTGAGCGGCGGGTCGGTGAAGGCGATCAGCGGCGAGTCATCGAAGCCGACGACCGACACGTCGCCCGGCACGGCCAGGCCGCGCTCGCGGGCCGCGCGGATCGCGCCGAGCGCCATGAGGTCGCTGGCGCACACGATGCCGGTGCAGCCGCGCCCGATCAGCGCCCCGGCGGCGGCCTGGCCGCCCTCGACGGTGAACAGCGAGTGCTGGATCAGCTCGCCGCAGTCGGAGACGCCGAGGAGCTGCGCCATCGCCTGCGTGAAGCCCTCGATCTTGCGGATCACCGGGACGAAGCGGCGCTGGCCGAGGGCCAGGCCGATGCGTTCGTGCCCGAGGTCGACCAGGTGCTGCACCGCGAGCCGGGACGCCAGCCGGTCGTCGGGCGAGATGAAGGGCGCCTCGATGTGCTCGCTGTAGCCGTCGACCAGGACGATCGGCAGGCCCCGGTCGGTCAGCCGGCTGTAACGATCCATGCGGGCCGTGGTGTCGGCGTGCAGGCCGGAGACGAAGATGATGCCGCTGACGTCCCGTTCGAGCAGCAGTTCGGTGAACTCGTCCTCGGGGGCGCCGCCCGGGCTCTGCGTGCACAGCACGGGCGTGTAGCCGTGCTGGGTGAGCGACTTCTCGATCGCCTGGGCGAAGGCCGGGAAGATCGGGTTGTCCAGCTCGGGGGTGACCAGCCCGATGAGGCCGTTGCTGCGCTGGCGCAGCCGCTGGGGGCGTTCGTACCCCATGAGGTCCAGGGCCGTCAGGACGAGCTGGCGGGTGCTCGCCGACACGCCCGACTTGCCGTTCAGCACGCGGCTGACCGTCGCCTCGCTCACGCCCGCCTGGGCGGCGATGTCGGAAAGCCGGGCGTTACCGTTCATGACCGCTACTTTACGCATCGGCGAGTGACCACCACGCTGCGGAGTCCGGTGCCAGCCGGATGACCTCGCCTTCCGCGGTGACAGCGGCGCTCGCGACGAGGAGCTCGCCGGGCCGGGGCAGCTCCACGGGCTCACCGGTCGTGTTCACCGTGCACGCGAACCCGTCGCGGGTGAAGACCAGGGTGCCGGACGGGGAGTCCCGCCACGTGAGGGTCCCGTCGCCGAGCGCGGGGTGCTCGCGCCGCACTCGCAGCGCGGCCCGGTACAGCGAGAGCGTCGAGTCCGGGTCGCCGAGCTGGGACTCCACGCTGAGCGGGCCCCAGGTCGCCGGGACCGGCAGCCAGGTGGCCTCGATCCCCGGCGGGCTGAACCCGAACGGCGGCTCGGAGTGGGCCCACGGGATCGGGACGCGGCAGCCGTCCCGGCCGTCGCCGGGGGCGCGCAGCCGTTGCGGGTCCTGGCAGACCTCCTCCGGCAGGTCGAGCACCTCGGGCAGTCCCAGTTCCTCGCCCTGGTAGACGTAGGCGGAGCCGGGCAGGGCGAGCATCAGCAGGGCCGCGGCCCTGGCCCGGCGCAGGCCGGTCTCGCCGTCGCCGTAGCGGGTGACGTGCCGCCGGACGTCGTGGTTGGACAGCACCCACGTCGTCGGGGCTCCGACCGGGACGACGGTGGCGAGCGACTCGTCGATGACGCGGCGCAGCATCTCCGCGTCCCACGGCGTCTTCAGGAAGTGGAAGTTGAAGGCCTGGTGCAGCTCGTCCGGCCGGACGTACCGGGCCAGGCGTTCCTGGGAGGGCGCCCACGCCTCGGCCACGCCGATGCGCTCGCCGTCGTAGGAGTCGAGGACCCGGCGCCAGGCGCGGTGGATCTCGTGGACGCCGTCCTGGTCGAAGTACGGCAGCACGGCGGTGCCGAGCATCTCGACCTGCCCTGGCGACCCGATGTCGGGCAGCCCGGCGGCCTTGACCATGCCGTGGGCGACGTCGACGCGGAAGCCGTCCACCCCGATGTCGAGCCAGAAGCGCAGGATCGCCTCGAACTCGGCGTGGACCTCGGGGTTGTCCCAGTTCAGGTCGGGTTGCTCGGGGGCGAACAGGTGCAGGTACCACTCGCCGCCGGCCACCCGGGTCCACGCCGGGCCGCCGAAGACCGACTCCCAGTCGTTCGGGGGCAGGTCCCCGTCCTCGCCCCGGCCCGGGCGGAAGATGTACCGCTCGCGCTCGGGGGAACCGGGTCCGGCGCGCAGCGCCGCGACGAACCAGGCGTGGTGGTCGGAGGTGTGGTTCGGCACCACGTCGGTGATGATCTTCATGCCGTGGCCGTGCGCGTCGTCGATCAGCGCCCGGGCGTCGGCCAGGGTGCCGAAGATCGGGTCGACGTCCCGGTAGTCGGCCACGTCGTACCCGAAGTCGGCCATCGGGGAGGTGTAGAAGGGGGTCAGCCAGACGGCGTCCACCCCCAACTCGGCCAGGTACGCGAGCCGGCTGCGCGCTCCGAGCAGGTCGCCGACGCCGTCGCCGTTCCCGTCCGCGAAGCTGCGCACGTAGACCTGGTAGATCACCGCGTCCCGCCACCAGCGGGTGGCCGCCTCGACGTGCTTGGCTTCGCGGACCACATCGGTCATTGCTATCCCCCGATTCTCCGAAATATCAAGATCTGATACCACGGTGGCGTCACGACTTCGTGGCACCGGCGGTCAGGCCGGTGACGATGTTGCGCTGGACGAGCAGGAAGACCACCGCCGCCGGGATCGCGATCAGCACCGAGGACGCGGTGAGCAGTCCCCATTCGGCCTTGTGCTGGCCGACGAACTGCCCGATGCCCACGGCCAGCGTGTACTTGTCGTCGCCCGTCATGAACGCGGTCGCGTACGCGACCTCCGCCCAGGCGGTGATGAAGGAGTAGAACCCGGCGACCGCGAGCCCCGGCTTGGACAACGGCAGGATCAGCCGCCAGAACGTGCCGAACGGGGTGAGCCCGTCGACCCGTCCCGCCTCGTCGATCTCCACAGGGACGGTGTCGAAGTAGCCCTTCATCATCCAGGCGCAGAAGGGGATCGTCGAGGTCAGGTAGGCGATGACCAGCCCGGGGAACTGGTTGATCAGCCCGAGCCCGGCCATCAGGTTGTAGATCGGCACGATCAGGATGGCCACCGGGAACATCTGGGTGATCAGCAGCATCCACATGATCGACCGGAAGCCCGGGAAGCGGAAGCGGCTCACCGCGTACCCGGTGGTCGCCGAGAGCACCACGCCCATCACCGTCGTCATGGCGGCGACCAGCAGCGAGTTGAACAGCCAGCGCGGGAACGCGGTCTGGCCGAGCACCTGCGTGTAGTTGTCCAGGCTCGGGTGGTTGAACAGCTCCACCGTGGTGGACTGCCAGGCGTCCCTGGGCTTGATCGAGGTCAGGACCAGCCACGCGACGGGGAAGACAGCGATCACGCTGGCCACGATGAGCGTGGCGTGCAGCGCGAGGGACGCGCCCGCCCCGCGCGAACCGCGGGTTCCCGCGACCGGAGTACCGGCGGTACCGACCGTGCTCACCATGCCTCCCCTTGCTTGCGCAGCGCGCGGCGGTAGACCACGGCCATCACGACCAGCAGCGCGAGGATCAGCACGCCCCAGGCCGCCGAACCCGAGTAGTTGCGGATGCCCTCGAAGGCCTGCCGGTAGGCGTAGGTCACGAGGATCTCGCTCGACCCGCCGGGGCCGCCCCGCGTGACCAGGTAGATGACCGGGAACTGGTTGAAGGTCCAGATCGTGCCGAGCAGCACCACCGTGCTGGACACCGGGCGCAGGCCGGGCAGGGTGATGTGCCGGAAGCGCTGCCACGGCGTGGCGCCGTCGACCTCGGCCGCCTCGTACAACTCGCGCGGGATGGCCTGCAGGCCGCCCAGCAGGGCGAGCATCATGAACGGCACCCCGAGCCAGACGTTCACCGTGATGACCGAGACCTTGGCCCAGAACGGGTCGTCCAGCCAGTCGAGGCCGGCGAAGCCCGCGGCGCGCAGCATCGCGTTGACGACGCCGAACTCGCCGTTGAGCAGGTAGCGCCAGATGAACGCCGAGACGAACGCCGGCACCGCCCACGGCAGCACGAGCATCATCCGGTACAGCGAGCGGAACCGCATCGGCCGGTTGAGCAGCAGGGCGAGGCCTAGGCCGATCCCGAAGTGCAGGGCGACGCAGACGACGGTCCAGGTGACCGTCCAGGCGAGGCGGGAGAGGAACTCGGCCGAGCTCACGATGCTGAAGTAGTTGGAGAGCCCGACGAACTCGTACGTCGAGGGGATGGTGTTCATCCCGATCGTCCGGCCCATGTTGGCCTCGGTCGCGTCCGTGAGCGACAGGTAGATGCCGCGCACGAGCGGGTAACCGATCAGCACCAGGGTGACGACGACGACCGGCGCGCACATGGCCCAGGCGTACCAGTGCCGGGACAGACGGCCGGTCCCCCCCTCGGGCCTCGGGTGGCGGATCCGGCCGCGGGCGGTGCCGCCCGCGGCCGGGCCGTCAACGACCTGCGTCGCCATCGGTCACAGGCTCCAGCCCTTGAGCAGGCCCTGGTAGGCCTTGGCCACGTCCTGGGCCATCGCGTCGCTGCTGGTGTCACCGGTGGCGAGCTTCTGGTAGCCCTCGACGAGCGGCTGGAAGAGCTGGCCGGCCTCGGGGATCCACGGGCGCTCGACGGCGGCGGTCATGGGCTCCTTCCAGCGGCCGATCATCTCGTTGCCCTGCGCGTCCGGCATGCTGTACGCCGACTGGCGGGTGGGCAGCAGGCCGAGCTTGCCGGCGACCTTGGCCTGGCTCTCGGCCGAGTCCATGAACTTCACGAACAGGTAGGAGGCGTCGAGGCTCTTGGAGCCCGCGTACACGGTGTAGTCGTGGCCGCCGGTCGGCGCGCCCGCCTTGACCGACCCGGCGGGGACCGGGGCGATGCCGAAGTCGTCGGGCTTGTCCTTGAAGACCTTGCCGCCAAGGTTGTCGGTGTTCGACCACGGCCCATTGAAGATCATGGCCGCCTTGCCCTCCTTGAAGGCGGTCTCGGCGTTGGTGTAGCTGTCCTGGATGGCGGGCTTGGAGGCGGCGCCCGACTTGATCAGGTCCTCGACGACCTTGAGGCCGGCCACGGACTGCGGCGAGGCGACGGTGATCTTCTTGCCGGCGACGTCGAGCAGGTCACCGCCCTCGCCGTAGATGAACGGCAGCAGGAAGTAGGCGTCGACGTTCAGGGCCAGGCCCTCGGCGCCGGTCTTGGACTTCACGTCCTGGGCGACCTGCTTGAGCTCCGCGAAGGTCTTCGGCGCGGCGTCGTGGCCGGCCTTCTTCAGCAGGCTCTTGTTGTACAGCAGGCCGAGCGTGTCGGTGACCTGCGGGATGCCGTAGGTCTTACCGTCGTACTTGCCGCTGCCGGCCGGGCTGGCGAGGAAGTCGTCGGGCTGGTCCAGGGCCGCGGTGCCGTCGAGCGGCGCGAGGTAGCCGAGGGAGGCGAACTCCGCGACCCAGCCGACGTCGGTGCGCAGCACGTCCGGCGCGCCCGCGCCGCTCTGGGCGGCGGTCTTGAACTTGTTCTGCGCGTCGGCGAACGGGACGTTGACGTAGTTGACCTTGATCTTCGGGTACTTCGCCTGGAACTCGGTGATCAGGTCCTTGAAGACGGGCGCCTCGTTGGTGGCGTCGGAGGTGTCCCACCACGTCACCTCGCCGGAGACGGCCGCGGGGTCGGCGCTGCCGGCCGGGGCGGCCGACGGATTGGAGGTGGTGTCGCCGCCGCAGGCGGATACCGCCAGTGCGAGCGCGGCGGCTGTCGCCGCGACCGAGATGCCTCGCCGCATGTTCTGTACTCCTTGCTCAACGTCACTGCCCGAAGGTTCTACCGGCGGCGCCCACGCCCCCCGCAGGGCGGGCGAATCACCGGGGTACGCGGAACGTAACAGCCATGTGAACAGACATGAAAGACCTTTCGGAAACTTTCTGCAAATTGTGACACGCCTGTCATTGCGCCGCCGTTACCCATCCGGGCGACGACGGCCCGGCGGTGGGACGACAGTCAACCCGCGACGGCTCGACGGTGGCTCGAAAGCGCCTCGGCGACCGTCGGAGGACGGGCCGACGGGATGATCTTTCCTGCTCATTTGCATGTGTCCTGACCTCTACAGACAGATAACGGTCAAGTAACCAGGAGATGAGCGATTTATCACGCGACGTATGGACACGGCAGCCCGGGACGCGATGTACTACCTCATCAATCACAATGACGGCTGGGTCCGGGTTTCGATGCCCGAGAGGAACGAGTGACGATGAGTACCGTCGTTCTCGACAACGTGACAAAGGTGTACCCCGGGGGGCATCTCGCGGTCGATCGCATGAGCCTGCGCGCCGAAGAAGGGGAACTCCTGGTCCTGCTCGGCCCGTCCGGATGCGGCAAGTCCACCCTGTTGCGCATGATCGCGGGCCTGGAGGAGATCACCGCGGGCGACCTCTTCCTCGACGGCAAGATCGCCAATGACCTCGCCCCCCGCGACCGCGACGTCGCGATGGTCTTCCAGAACGGCGCCCTCTACCCGCACCGGACGGTCCGGGGAAACATATCGTTCCCCCTGGAGATCGCCAAGGCGGACCCCGCCATGGTCAGGGAGCGGGTGATCGAGCTCTCCCGCGCGCTGCACATCGACGAGACTTTGGACCGCCGGCCCGGAACGCTCTCCGGCGGCCAGCGCCAGCGCGTCGCCATGGGCCGCGCCATCGTCCGCCAGCCGTCGCTGTTCCTGATGGACGAGCCGCTGTCCAACCTCGACGCGGGGATGCGCACCGAGCTGCGCATGGAGATCTCGTCACTGGTCCGGGCGCTCGGCGTCACGACGATCTACGTCACGCACGACCAGGTCGAGGCGCTCACCCTGGCCGACCGCATCGCCATCATGAACCGCGGCATCCTGCAGGACGTCGGCACCCCCGGGCAGATCTACAACGACCCGGCGACGGCGTTCGTGGCGGCGTTCCTCAGCTCGCAGCAGATCAACCTGCTCTCGCCGATGGTGCGGACCCCGCAGAACCAGTACATCATGCTGGATTTCGGCATCCACCAGATCACGATGCCCTGGACCGACCCCCGCGCCTACGCGGTCTCCCAGCACACCGGCAGCCAGATCATCGTGGGGATCCGCCCCGACGGGCTCACCCCGATCCCCGACGGCGCCGACGGGCCGCACTTCAGCGGCCGGGTCAGGACCCTGGAGTACCACGGCCACGAGTGGCTCGCCTACCTGGAGGTCGGCATCCCCGCCGTGGCCGCCCCCGAGCCGGGGCCGCCGGCCCAGGCGAACGGGCACGCCAACGGCAACGGCCACGCCGCCACCGGCACCACGAGCAAGGTCAGATCGATGATGCGGCGGCTGATGTCGGGCGCCGAGGAACAGCCCCCCGAGTACCAGGCCCCCGCGTCGGCCGGGAGCGGCACCCACCGCCGGTCCGACCTGGTCGTCCGGCTCGGCTCGCGGCCGGTGTGGCGGGCCGGCGAGCACGGCCGGGTCGCGGTGGACCTGAGCAGGCTGATGCTGTTCACCATCGAGGGCGACCGGATCGACCCCCCGCGCCGCTGAGGGCCCGGCCCCTGAAAACCCGATCCGCACGTCGAAGGTCTTCGTCGCGGGCGCCGGTCAGGCCACCGTCCGGTCCGCCGTCGCGCTGGCGAGCAGTGAGACGATCTCCACGACCCGCACGACCTTGTCCAGCTCGACCTGGTGGAAGGCCGGCCCCTCCATACGGGCCACCACCAGATGCAGCCCGGCGGCCTTGACGGGCAGGCTGAGCAGGTGCAGCGGTCCCTCGCTGAACGCGGATGGCCGCAGGGGCGTCAGGTCGGGCATCTCCTCCACGCCCGGCGCCTGCCAGCTCCCGTGCACGACCGCGCCGGTGTCGGAGTCCACGGCCACCGCCCATTCCGCGCTCACCAGGTCGGGGACGGCGTCGACCAGCGTCACGAAGGCGCGCTCGGCGTCGGACACGACGTGGCCGAGCAGGTCGTAGTCGGGACTGGTGCCCGGCGCCTCCCTGGTGGGCCACACGCCCTCGATGCGCACTCCCGGCACGACCGAGAGCCGCTCGCGCAGTTCCTCGGCGGCGAACCCGCCCGGCCAGGACAGCGTGAAGTCGTCCACCGCCCGGCCGCCCTCCCGTTCCAGGACCGTCACCTGGAGGATGTCCGCGCCGAGGACGCCGAAGGCGCGGGACACCTGCCCCAGCACGCCCGGACGATCAGGAAGCGAAACCCGGATCCGCAGCACCGTCACCACCACCTCTGCCTATACGGCCGAACCACGTGAACGGGCCGGTGTGCCCGCACGTGGCCGCGTGGACCGGCCGGCCGACGCGTGGCCGGTCCGCGTGAACGGCCGGCCCTCGTTCTCCTCTGTCCACTGCACCACGCCACACAGCGTCGTGGATCGAGGTTTCGCCGAAGTTCCGAAGATATGTCCTAAATAAATCCAATTCAGTATTGATAGGCGCCCGCGTCCGGGTTCTTGGAACGGGGAATGGATCGGCCGGCGGCGTCCACGGCCAGCGCCGCGCCGCCGAACCAGGAAGGACCGAGCGGCACCCCCTGGCCGATCGCGGGCGCACCCGGGCGAAGCCGCAGGTCACGGCGGCTGCGGAAGCCGGGGTCCCGGCGGATCGTCCGGCGGCCCGGCTTGAAGTGCGAGGCCCTGCCGTCGTAGACGCCGCCCGCGTCGTCGATGCCGGAGCCGTCCTCGAACATCGCCGTCCCGCCGACCTTGATGGCGTTGTTGCGCATCACCAGGATCTTCGGCGAGCAGCCGTCGGCGCAGGAGACGCCGATGGTCTTGCGGGCCGGGAGGTACACCGAGTTGTTGACGGCCGTGGTGCCCGAGACCGGGCCGACGACGTGCCCGGGGCCCCGGGTGATGAGGAAGGACCCCCGCTTGCGCGAGGAGGTCACCACGTTGTTGGCGAACAGGTTGTCCTTGGCGGTCCGGTCCGGGCTGTGGCCGAGCTCGGTGAAGGTCTCGTTGTCGCGGGAGACGTTGTGCGAGACGACGTTGCGGTCGCCGTCGTACACCTCGACGGCCGCGCCGTCGGCCACGTAGTCCTGGCTCGCGGCGTAGCTGCCGGCGATGAGGTTGCCGACCACGCGGTTGTCGTCGCCGTTCAGCAGCACGCCGAAGGCGCCCGAGTCGTTGTCCGGCGCGCCGTCGTTGACGCTCATCCTGTCGTTGCCGATGATCTGGCTGTGCCGGATGGTGTTGCGGCTTCCGCGTTCGGTGACCCAGATGCCCGCCACGTTCCGGTCGGCGTACACGTCCCACAGGTCGTTGTGGCGGCCGTCGACGCGGAACCCGCCCCACTGGCAGTCGCTGGCCCGCAGGTCGGAGATCCGCAGGTAGGAACCCTTGACCACCACGCAGTCGCCGTCCCTGCCGGTGATCTTCGGCCGGGCCCCCTTGCCGTAGGCGCCGACGGTGATGCGCCGCGCGGACGTGCCCTTGCCCCTGAGGGTCAGCGTGCCCTTCCACCGGCCGTCCCGGCGGAACAGCAGGGTGTCCCCCGGGCGCAGCCGGGCGCCGTTCGCCCGGTCCAGGGAGCGCCACGCCTTGCGGGCGGAGGTGCCCGGCGCGTCGTCGTCGCCCTTGCGGGCGTCCACGTAGTACACCCGGCCGGCGGCGGACCGTTCCAGAAGCGGAAGCGCCTGGTAGGGCGGCACGACGGAAGGGTGGGCCAGGACCGGCCCCGAGGGGTCGCCGGGCGCGGCCCGCGCGGGGAGGGACGAGATCGCCGCCTGGGCGGCCAGCAGCAGGAAGGCCAACGGCAACGACAGACCGGTCCGCCAGAAGTTCGGCGTCATAACCCCACACTCTGTAATAATTGATCGCTGCCGCTCACGGTAGCGGTCGGAGGTCCCCACCGGGAGACCCCAACCCGCGGCGGCCGGATCTGGTGACCCGGCACGCCGGACGGTAGGCTCCCCGGCGCCTCTCCCCCGGGCGGGCCCGGCGAGTTTGCCATCCCTTGGACATCTCTTGCCCGGCGCCCGGATCTTGCCGGAGAACCCCGCGAGTAGCCTTTGCCAATGTCCCTCCCACGGGCCGCCGTATGGCCTCGGTCGATCCGGGGGCAGGTCACCCTCCTCACCCTCGTACTCGCGGGCCTGTTCCTGATCCCCCTCGGCCTGGCCGCCGACATGGTCATCAGAAGCACGGTCGCCGACTCCATCTGGCGTGAGACCAGGGAGGCCGCGTCCCGCGTCGTCGTCGCCTACCGGGACACGACCCTGCGCAACCCCATCGCGCCCGGCCCCGACGGCGTCACCGTCATCCAGGTCGTCGGACCCGGCGGCCACATCGTGGCCTCCACCGGCGAGGCCCAGGCGATGCCGAGGATCAGCGACGTGCGCCCCGACCTGCCCAACCGGCTCGTCGACCTCGCCACCTGCACCCGGAACCCCAAGATCTGCTTCCACGCCACGGCCGTGGTGACCGGCTCCGCGCCCGGCGCGCCCGTCGTGTACGCCGCCGCGCGCACCCCCCGGGTGCTGTCCGGCCGCTTCCTGGACGTGGCCGTCGCCCTGCACATCGCGGGCGTCGCCGCCCTGATCGGCTGGATCGTGTGGAAGGCCGCCGACCGGGGGCTGCGGACCGTCGACAACATCCAGGCCGAACTGGCCCACATCACCGTGAGCGACCTGTCGCGCCGCGTCCAGGAACCGCCGGGAGAGGACGAGATCTCCACCCTGGCCAGGACCGTCAACGGCACGCTCGCCCGGCTGGAGCACTCGGTGGAGCAGCAGCGCCGCTTCGCCGCCGACGCCTCCCACGAGCTGCGCACCCCGATCGCCGGGCTCCGCACCCAACTGGAGGAGGCGCGCCTGCACCCCGAGCACGCCGACCTGGCGACCCTGGTGAACGGAGCGCTGCGCGACACCGACCGGCTGGAGGCCATCATCACCGACCTGCTGTTCATGGCCAGGCTCGGCTCCAGCGGCCCCGCCGTGCAGGAGCCGGTCGACCTCGGCCGGCTCGCCGCCGGGGAGATCGCGCGCTGCGGCGGGCGGATCCCGGTGCGCGCCGACCTCCAGGAGGACGTGACCGTGCTCGGCGTCCAGACCCAGCTCTTCCGCGTGATCGACAACCTGCTGGACAACGCGCGCCGGCACGCCTCCAGCGTGATCAGGGTGGAGGTGACCGGCCAGCGGGGCACGGCCGTGCTGTCGGTGCTGAACGACGGCGACCGCATCCCCGAGCAGGACCGCGAGCGCGTCTTCCACCGTTTCACCCGGCTCGACACCTCCCGCAGCAGGGACCGGGGCGGCACCGGCCTCGGGCTCGCCATCGCCCGCGACGTGGCCATCGCGCACGGCGGGACCCTGCACGTCGAGGACGTCCCTGAGGGCACCAGGTTCGTCCTGCGGCTGCCGATGATCGAATAACGGCTGCTCCAAGAGTTAACAGGAGCGACGCTGAGCGTTCAGCTCAGGCTCCCCTTGCGCGACGGCGCAGGTGGTTAGCGTGCGTGACACCCTGCGAGCCTGTTCCCCCCGGCAACGCTCGCCACGCCGCATATCGAGGAGTCACCTTGCGAGTCCTGGCCGTCGTCCCCGCCCGCGGAGGTTCTGCCGGCGTCCCGCTGAAGAATCTGGCCAAGGTGGGCGGCACGCCCCTGGTCGCCCGTGCCGTGGCCTCCTGCGCGGGGTCGGGGCTCATCGACGAAGTGATCGTCAGCACCGACCACGAGGGGATCGCCGAGGCGGCCAGGGCCGCCGGGGCCCGCATCGTCGAACGTCCCGCCGGCCTGAGCGGCGCCACCGCCTCCAGCGAGTCGGCCCTGCTGCACGCGCTGGACCAGTTCGACGCCGACCCCGAGGTGGTCGTGCTCGTCCAGTGCACCAGCGCCTTCATCGACCCCGCCGACCTGGACGCCGCCGTCGGCCAGGTCCTCGACGGGACCGCCGACGTCGTGTTCTCCGGCCTGCCGACCCACGAGTTCGTCTGGGCCGCCGGCGACGCCGGGGTCAGCGGGGTCAACCACGACCCGGCGCACCGCCCGCGCCGCCAGGACCGCACCCCCGACTACCGCGAGACCGGCGCCTTCTACGCCATCCGCACCGCCGGCCTGCGCGAGCACGGGCACCGCTTCTTCGGCACCGTGGGCGTCCAGCCGGTGCCCTCCCGGCACGCCGTGGAGATCGACACCCCCGAGGACCTGGAGATCGTCCGGGCGCTCGCGCCGTTCGTGGACCGCCCCGGGCCGCTGGACGTCGACGCGGTGGTCACCGACTTCGACGGCGTCCACACCGACGACCTGGTGTTCGTCGACCAGGAGGGCCGCGAGTCGGTCGCCGTCAGCCGCTCCGACGGCCTCGGGATCTCCCTGCTCAAGCGGTCGGGGGTCAAGGTCCTCGTCCTGTCGACCGAGCGCAACCCGGTCGTCGCCGCCCGCGCCCGCAAGCTCGGCGTGCCCGTCCTTCAGGGCCTGGCCTCCAAGCAGACCGCGCTGCGCGAGTGGCTGAGCATCGAGGGCCTGGACCCGTCCCGCGTCGCCTACGCGGGCAACGACCTCAACGACCTCGGGTGCATGGAGCTGGTCGGCTGGCCGGTCGCCGTCCCCGACGCCCACCCGCGCGTGCGGGCCGCCGCGCGCATCGTCCTGGACCACCAGGGCGGCGCCGGCGCCGTACGCGAACTGTGCGACCGGGTCCTGGCCGCCAGGCCCGCCGTCGCCGAGCCCCTCGTCCCCGGCCCGCGCGCCATGCTGCGCGTCAAGGGCGAGCCCGTGCGCATCGGCGAGTCGCTCGTCGGCCCCGGACAGCCGGTGTACTTCATCGGCGAGATCGGCATCAACCACAACGGCGACCTGGACATCGCGCGCCGGCTCATCGACGTCGCCGCCGACGCCGGCTGCCAGGCGGTCAAGTTCCAGAAGCGCACCCCCGAGATCTGCGTGCCCGTCGAGCAGCGCGACCAGATCCGGCAGACGCCGTGGGGCGAGATGACCTACCTGGAGTACAAGCACCGGGTGGAGTTCGGCCACGACGAGTACACCCAGATCGCCAAGTACTGCGCCGAGCGCGGCCTGGACTGGTTCGCCTCCCCGTGGGACGTCCCTTCGGTCGACTTCCTGGAGGAGATGGGCGTCGTCACGCACAAGGTCGCCTCGGCCAGCGTGACCGACCACGAGCTGCTGCGCAGGCTCGCCGCCACCGGCAAGCCGATCATCCTGTCGACCGGCATGTCGACGCTCCCGGAGATCGACGAGGCGGTGGAGATCCTCGGCACGTCCCGGCTGGTCATCATGCACGCCACCTCCACCTACCCGCTGCCGCCCGAGGAGGCCAACCTCCGCACGATCACCACGCTGCAGGACAGGTACGGCGTCCCGGTCGGCTACTCCGGGCACGAGCGCGGGCTGCAGATCTCGCTGGCCGCCGTCACCCTCGGCGCGGTCACCGTGGAGCGGCACATCACCCTGGACCGCACGATGTGGGGATCCGACCACGCCGCGTCCCTGGAGCCGAGCGGCCTCACCCACCTGGTCCGCGACATCCGGATCATCGAGTCGGCCCTCGGCGACGGGGTCAAGCGGGTGTTCCCCGGCGAGGAGGCCCCCAAGTCCCGGCTCCGCCGCGTCACCGTCTGACGGGGAGAAGAGTGCACACCGTCATCGGTGACCATGCCGGACGGCGCGGATCCGCCGTGACCCGATCCGCCCGCCTTCCGGGCGCCGGGGATCACGCGGTCCGCCGCCCCGGCGTCGTGGCCGGGGGCCGCCGGTGATCACCCTGTCCGTGATCGTCCCCGTGCGGGACGCCGAGCCGTACATCGCCGACGCGCTGGCCTCGCTGAGGTACAACACGCGGCGCGACTTCGAGTTCATCGTCGTCGACGACGGCTCGGTGGACGCCACCCCGCAGGTGATCGACGACTTCCGCGACGAGCTGCCCGGCCTGACCGTCCTGCGCAACACCGCCCCGGCCGGGCTCGCCGACGCGCGCAACCTCGGCCTGTCCCTCGCGTCCGGCCGGTACGTCACCTTCATGGACGGGGACGACTGGCTCGCCCGGGGGTACCTCGCCGACCTGGTCGCCGCGATCGAGGGGCTCGGCTGCGACTTCGTCCGGACCGACCACGTCCAGGTGGAGGGGCGCAGGCGGGTCGTCCACCGCGCGCCCGAGGCGCGGCGCGGGGTCGTGCTGAAACCGAGGGACCGGATCCTGCCGGCCGCCGCCAAGACGATGGTCGACTACCCCTACGCCTGGGCGGGGATCTACCGCCGCGAGCTGGGCGACCTGCTCACCTTCCCCGGCCACCTGCACACCGCCGAGGACCGGCCGTGGATCTGGCGGCTACACCGGGAGGCGCGCTCGTTCGCGGTGGCCTCGCTCGCGGGCGTGTTCTACCGCCGGATGGTGCCCTCGTCGCTGACCCAGATCGGCGACGAGCGGCAACTGCACTTCTTCGACGCCTTCGATCTGGTGTTCGCCCAGGTCGAGAACGAGCCGGACCTGATGCCCAAGGCCGTGCGCACCTTCTGCGCGCTGCTGGCCCACCACCTGGAGCTGGGCGACCGCTTCTCCCCCGAGCTCCGCGCCCGGTTCGAGGCCAGGGCGCGGGACGTGCTCGCCGGCCTGCCGCCGGGCCTGGTCGCCGGATCGGGGCTGGAACCCGAGCGGGCCGCGCTGCTCGACCCGCTGCTCCCCCGGCACCGCGACGAGCACGAGGAGCGCCTCCCGTGACCCAGGTCTTCTACAGTTCGACGTTCTTCGGGGCGATGACACTGGCCTCGGCGATGGACGCCGGCCGGTTCGGCCCGCACACCGGGCGCCGCATCCTGCTGGTGTCCGGCAACGCCTCGGTCCCGGAGGTCACACCGGCCCTGGACGAGGCGCCGGGCTTCGCCGCGCTCCGGCGGCGCTTCGACGAGGTCCGGTCCTGGAACGAGGTGATCGCGCCCCTGCACCCCTCGGACTGGAAGGCGCGGATCATCGAGGTGCCCATGCTCGGGCGCCTGCTGAGCTCCCACCTGTCCCTGGACGACGGGGTGGAGGAACTGGTCCTTGAGTCCATCGCGGTGCCCCCGGCGCGTACGGTGGCGGCGCTGATCCGCGACTGCCCGATCACGGTGTACTCCGACGGGCTGATGAGCTACGGGCCGACCCGGGACCCGCTGCCGCTGGAGATCTCCGGCCGGATCACCCGCCTCCTCCACCTCGACCTGGTCCCCGGCCTCACCCCCCTCCTCCTGACCGAGGCCGGCGTCCCCGCCGACCCCCTCCCCGACGACACCTTCCACCACATCCTCACCGAAGTCTCCACCCCGCCCCCACCCGATCAGGCGACGTACGGAAACACGGGCGGTCCGGCGACGCACGGCAGTCCCGGCGGGGCGATGATCCTCGGCCAGTACCTGTCGGCGCTGGAGATCGTCACAGCCGACGAGGAGGCCGAGCTGCACGCCGGGATGCTGCGCGCCCTGGTCGCGCGCGGGCACACGAACGTGCTGTTCAAGCCGCACCCGGCGGCCGGGCGCCACCACGCCCGCCGGCTGCGCGAGGTGGCCGCCGAGCTGGGCGTCGAGCTGACCGTGGCCGGCGAGACCGTCCCGGCTGAGGTCTGCTTCCAGACCGCCCGCCCCGCGCTGGTGGTCGGCTGCTTCTCCACGGCCCTGATGACCGCGCACCGGCTGTTCGGCATCCCCGTCGCCACCATGGGCTGCGACATCGTCCTCGAACGGCTCGTCCCGTACGAGAACAGCAACCGGATCCCGGTGACGATCGTCGACGCCACCGTCCCCCGCCTCGCCCCGGACGGATCGATCACCGACCCGCCGCAGACCGACCTCCCCGGGCTGGTGAACGCGGTCGGCTTCTGCATGCAGAGCGAGAACCACCCGTCGCTCCGCGAAGCGGCCGCCCGCTACATCGAGACCCACGGCACCCAGGCCCGCTACTTCAAGACCCGCCGCCTGACCTCCGTCGGCCTGCTCCCCACCCCCGACCCCCCCAAACCCAAACCCCTCTCCCGCCTCCGCCGCGCCCTCTCCCGCTGACCCCGATCACAGGGGCGCCCCCCAGGGACACGGAAGGCCCTGTTCAGCGCCCTGCGGCGTCGAACACACCGATCCGGGCGGGCAGTTCGGTGAGTGAAGTGATGCGCATGGTTGGGACCGTATCCGCCGCCGGGTCGTCCTGTTGCGCCATGCCCCAGGGGCCTCGGCGGATCAACGCCGTCGGAAGCCCCATGGCGGCGGCCGGGCGGATGTCGTTGTCGAGCCGGTCACCGACGTAAAGGATCTCGCCCGGCTCACAGGGGGTCTGCTCCGCCAGGGACCGGAAGAACGCAGGGTCCGGCTTGGATACTCCCCAGTCATCGGACGTGGCCACCATGTCCGTGGGAAGGTCCAGGGCGCGGAGGATCCCGCCCGCTCTCACCGTCTGGTTTCCGGCGATCCCGACCCAGAGGCCGTTGGCGCGCAATTCACGAAGCGCCGGGCGAACGTCCGGGTAGAGATCCTCCTCGCCGAACCACTCCGCTTTGCCGGCGGCAGCGCGTCGTTCCCGCTCTTCGCTCAGGTCGAAGCCGGGCCGGAACACCTGGAATGTCTCACGGTAATCCAGTCCCCTGGCGATGACGGCGCCGAACACGGCGGAGAAGGTGTGCCGGGGAACGCCCAGCCAGTCGGCCCAGGTGCCGTACTCCCGCGTCTCGTCGACCAGGCACTCACCGACATCGAAGACCACAGCGCGGATCATGTGATCAGCCTATGACGCGGCCGAGCGCGTCATAGGCGGGGAATCGGGCGCGGGACTCAGCCGAGGGCCTTGAGGTAGCGGCGGACTCGGCGGCTGGTTCGGTAGCCGACGCGGAGGACGTCTGGGGGGACCTCGACGCGGAGGCGGGCGCGGCGGCGGGCCGAGGCGTGACCGGGGCCGTCGAGCAATGGCCGTACGGGAGGCAGGCCGCCGGAGCGGGCCCGGTCCACCAGGGCGGAGAGGCGGGTGACCCAGTCGTTCGCGGCGGCGTCGTGGAAGTAGTTGGCGTCGCACCACGCCGCGGCGGGCGAGCGGAAGCCCGCGCCCGCGAGGTCCTCCAGGGTGCCGAGGCAGCCACTGCCCTCGAACACCAGGTTGATCATCTCGGCGCTCACGCCGAAGTCGGAGAGGACCAGCAGCGGGACCTTCCCGGCGATGGCCTCCAGTGCCGCGGTCGAGCTCACCGTCACGAACGCGGCGGCATGGGCGAGATGCTCGTGCATGGGACCGGCGGCGAACCGCACGCCTCCGTCGCGCACGGCGCCCGAGGCGACCATCGAGCGCCAGAGCCGCTCGTAGTGGTGCCGCTCGTTGTGGGTCTGCCGCTCGGTCTCCAGCGCCCGCAGTTTCACCACCACGTCCAGGTCGGGACGGCTCTCGGCCAGCCGGGCCAGGGCCAGCAGGATGCTCTCCCGCTCCTCCCGCCGCCTCGGCACCTTCGCCTGCGTCGCGAACACCACCCGCGAGGCCTCCCCCGCGACCGGGATCCCCGGCACGGCTTCTCGCACGACCGACGCCTCCGGCACGGTCTCTCGCGCCACCTGGATCTCCGGCACGGTCTCTCCGGCGGCCGGCGCCACAGCCCATGCCTCGGGAGCGGCGGGGGGCTCCGGCCAGATCTTGTGGGCGACCGGTGGGCGGGGGGCCGGGTGTGGTCGCTCGGGGTGGGGCCAGACCAGTTGGGCGGAGGGCGCCGGGGTGGCGGG
>NZ_JANZYP010000030.1 GCF_025506355.1 Sphaerisporangium corydalis | reverse complement strand
CGGCGACCCCCGCCACCGTCGGCGCGCCGAACAACTCACGCACCCCCAGCTCCACACCCAGCGACGAACGAATACGCGAGATCAACCGCGTCGCCAGCAACGAATGCCCACCCAGATCGAAGAACCCGTCATCGATCCCGACCGACCCCACCCCCAGCACCTCGGCGAACAACCCGCACAAGATCTCCTCCGCCGGGGTACGCGGCCCCCGGCCGCCGGTCGTGCCCTCCGTCGAGGGTGCGGGCAGGGCGCGGCGGTCGAGCTTGCCGTTGGGCGTCAGCGGCAGCCCGGGAAGGACCACGAACGCCGAGGGGACCATGTACTCCGGCAGGACGGCGGCGGCGTGGGCGCGCAGCGCACGCGTGCCGGGGACGTCGTCCCCGTCGGCGGGCACCACGTAGGCGACCAGGCGCGGGTCCCCGGGCCGGTCCTCCCGCACGGTCACCACGGCCTGCCCGACCCGCGGGTGGGCCGCGACGGCCGCCTGAACCTCGCCGGGCTCGACGCGGAACCCGCGGATCTTCACCTGGTCGTCGGCGCGCCCGGCGAACTCCACGGCACCGTCCCTGGTCCACCGGACCAGGTCGCCGGTGCGGTACATCCGCTGCCCCGGCTCCCCGAACGGGCACGCGACGAACCGCTCGGCGGTCAGCCCCGGCCGGTCCCGGTAGCCCCTGGCCAGACCCGTCCCGGCCAGGTACAGCTCGGCGACCACGCCGGGCGGCACCGGCCGCAGCGCCGCGTCCAGGACGTACAGCCCGGTGTTGGCGATGGGCCGGCCGATGGGGACGTTCGTGGCGTCGCGGGCGGGGTCGTAGCGGTGGTGGGTGACGTCGACGGCGGCCTCGGTGGGACCGTAGAGGTTGTGCAGGTCCACCGGCCCGAACGTCGCGGCGAACCGCCTGGCCACCTCGATCGGCAGCGCCTCGCCGCTGCAGAACACCATGCGCAGGCTCCCGCCGCCGGCCGCCTCGGGCCGCGCCAGGTAGGCGGCCAGCATCGAGGGCACGAAGTGCGCGACCGTCACCCTCTCGCCGTCGATCAGCTCGGCCAGGTAGGCGGGGTCGCGGTGCCCGCCGGGCCTGGCCATCACGACGGTGGCGCCCGCGACCAGCGGCCAGAAGAACTCCCACACCGACACGTCGAAGGTGGCGGGGGTCTTCTGCACGACCCGGTCGCCCGCGCCCAGCCCGTACTGGTCCTGCATCCAGCGCAGCCGGTTCACGATCGCCCGGTGGGAGACCAGCACGCCCTTGGGCCGCCCGGTGGACCCGGAGGTGTAGATCAGGTACGCCGGGTTGCCCGCCGAAACCGGCACGTCCCCCGCACCATCGGCCCCCGCACCGTCAGGGCCCGCCGGGTGATCGCCGGCCTGCTCGGAGGTGACGTCCAGCGCCGGCCAGGCGTTCTCCGCGAGATCGCCCTGCCCGGCGGTCAGGACCAGCGCCGGGCGGGCGTCCTCCATGAGGTACGCCACCCGTGAGGCGGGAAGGTCCAGGTCGATCGGCAGGTACGCCGCCCCGGCCTTGAGCACCGCCAGCAGCGCGACCATCAGGTGCTCGGAGCGCGGCAGGGCCACCCCCACCACCGACTCCGCTCCCACGCCGCGCGCCGCCAGACGGCGGGCCAGCCGGCCGGCGCGGGCGTCCAGCTCCGCGTAGGTCAGCGACACCTCGCCCGACACCACCGCGACCGCGTCCGGCGTGGCCGCGACCTGCCGGCCCACCAGATCCGCCAGGGTCGCCTCCGGCACCGGGGCCGAGGTGGCGTTCCAGCCGGTCAGCACCAGTTCCCGCTCCTCGGCCGGCAGCAGGTCGACGTCGCCGATCCGCCCGCCGGGGTCGGCGGCCACGGCCTCGAGCAGGCGCCGGAACCTGACGGCCATCCCCTGGATCGTCTCGGCGTCGAACAGGTCGGTGCTGAACTCGATGGCGCCGGTCACGCCCTGGGGCGAGCCGTCCTCGGCCTGCCGCTCCCCGAGGTTGACCAGCAGGTCGAACTTCGCGGTGAGGGTGCCCGCCGGCTCGGGGGCCGCCGCCAGGCCGGGGAGGTCGAGGTGGGCGTCGGGGGTGTTCTGCAGGACCAGCATCACCTGGAACAGCGGGTGCCTGGCCGTGGAGCGCGCGGTGCCGGCCAGCTCGACCAGCCGCTCGAACGGGAGGTCCTGGTGCTCGTAGGCGGCCAGGTCGGTGGCGCGGACCCGGTCGACCAGCTCGGTGAAGGTGGGGTCGCCGCCGGTGCCGGTGCGCAGGACCAGGGTGTTCACGAACAGGCCGACCAGGTCGTCCAGCGCCTCGTCGGTGCGCCCGGCGATCGGGGTGCCGATCGGGATGTCGGTGCCCGCGCCGAGCCGGGTCAGCAGCGCCGCGAGTCCGGCCTGCATCACCATGAACAGGCTGACGTGCCGGGCGCGGGCGAAGGCCAGCAGCCGGGCGTGCAGGCCGGGCCCGATCTCGAAGGGCACCTCGTCGCCCCGGTAGGTGGCGACGGCGGGCCGTGGCCGGTCGGCCGGCAGCGCGAGCTGGTCGGGGATCCCTTCGAGGGCGCCCGTCCAGTACCGCACCTGCCGGGCCAGCTCGTCGGCGAGCAGGTCGCGCTGCCACAGGGTGTAGTCGGCGTACTGCACCGGCGGCGCCGCCCATCCCGGTGCCGCGCCGGCGCGCCGGGCGGCGTAGGCCTGCGACAGGTCGCGGGCCAGCGGGGCCATGGACCAGCCGTCGGCGGCGATGTGGTGCACGACCAGCACCAGCACGTGCTCGGCCGGGCCGAGGCGGAACACCCGGGCCCGGATCGGCACCTCGGCCGCCAGGTCGAACGGCCGGTGCGCGGCCTCGGCCACCGCCCCGGGCAGCTCCTCCTCGGTGACGTCCACCACGTCCACGACGGGGGCGGTGTCCGTCACCCGCTGGTAGGGCAGGCCGTCCAGCGTCGGGAACACCGTGCGCAGGGTCTCGTGCCTGGCCGTCACGTCGCCGATCGCGGCGGTCAGCGCCTGGTGGTCCAGCTCGCCGGTCAGGCGGACGGCCACCGGGATGTTGTAGGTGGCGCTCGGCCCCTCCCACTCGCCCAGGAACCACAACCGCCGCTGGGCGAACGACAGCGGGACACGCTCGGGCCTGGCGAGCGAGGTCAGCGCCGGCCGGGTGGTCAGAACGCTCTCGCGGCGGGCGATCCCGGCCACGGTCGGCGAGGCGAACAGGTCCCGCACACTCAGCTCGACGCCGAGCGCCGAACGGATCCGCGAGATCAGCCGGGTGGCCAGCAGGGAGTGCCCGCCCAGGTCGAAGAACCCGTCGTCGACACCGACGGACGCCACCCCGAGCACCTCGGCGAACAACCCGCACAGGATCTCCTCGCGGGGGCCGCGCGGCGTACGGCCGCCAGCCGTGCCCTCGGGTGACGGGGCGGGCAGCGCCCGGCGGTCCAGTTTCCCGTTGGGCGTGAGCGGCAGCGCGTCCATCGGCACGAACACCGAGGGGACCATGTACTCGGGCAGGACGGTGGCGACCTCCGCCCGGACGGCGTCGATCGCCACCTCGCCGGCGAGGTAGCCCACCAGGCGCGGGCCGCCGGAGGCGTCGGGGTGGAAGCCGGCGGCGGCGTTCCGCACGCCGGGGACGGCGCGCAGCGCGGCCTCGACCTCGCCGAGTTCGACGCGGAACCCGCGGATCTTCACCTGGTCGTCGGTGCGCCCGACGAACTCCGCGACCCCGTCCCTGGTCCACCGGACCAGGTCGCCGGTGCGGTACATCCGCTCCCCCGGCTCCCCGAACGGGCAGGCCACGAACCGTCCGGCGGTCAGCCCCGGCCGGTCGAGGTAGCCCCGGGCCAGGCCCAGCCCGGCCAGGTACAGCTCGGCGACCACGCCCGGCGGCACCGGCCGCAGTTCCTCGTCCAGGACGTACATCGCGTCGCCGCTGATCGCGGTGCCGACGGGCGCCGTGAACCGGTCGAGTACGGTGCCGGCGGTGATGGTGGCGTGGGAGACGTCGTCGGAGATCTCGGTGGCGCCGAAGGCGTTGACCAGGGGAACGCCGGGGAAGACGGCGAACCAGCGGGCGCACAGGTCGGCGGGCAGCGCCTCCCCGGTGACCACCAGCCGGCGCAGCGACGGCAGGGCCGGCGGAGCGGCGTCCTCGGCCCAGGCGTCCATGGCCGCGCGCAGCAGCGACGGCACGACCTGCAACACCGTCACCCCCTGCTCGGCCACGGCCTGGAACAGCCGCACGGGGTCACCGGCGACGTCCTTGCCGATGATCGTCAGCGTGGCACCGGCCGACAGGGGTGCCAGCGCCTGCCACATGGAGATCACGAACGAGAGCGGGGCGGTGAACGCCACCAGGTCCGACGAGGTCATCTCCACGACGGCCACCTGGGCGCGCAGGTGGTTGCGCACGCCCCGGTGGTCGGCCAGCACGCCCTTGGGCCGTCCGGTGGACCCGGAGGTGTAGATCAGGGAGGCCGGGTTGCGCACGGACATCGGTATGTCCAGGTCGTCGCCGGGACCGGAGAGTTCCTCGCCGACCTGTTCGGCGGTGAGGACCAGGGCCGGGCGGGCGTCCTCCATGAGGTAGGCGATCCGTGAGGCGGGGAGGTCCAGGTCGATCGGCAGGTACACCCCGCCGGCCTTGAGCACGGCCAGGAGCGCGATCATCAGGTGCTCGGAGCGCGGCAGGGCGACCCCCACGACGGACTCCGGCCCCACGCCCTGCGCCACCAGACGCCGGGCCAGCCGGTTGGCGCGGGCGTTCAGCTCGGCGTAGGTGAGCGAGATCTCGCCGGAGATCACCGCGACCGCGTCCGGGGTGGCCGCCACCCGTGCCTGGACCATCTCGGCGAGCGTCTCCGGCCCGGCCGCGTCGTCCCAGCCGGGCAGCAGCGCCGCCCGCTCCCCCGCCGACAGCAGCTCCGCCGCGCCGATGCGCCGGTCGGGGTCGGCGGCCATGGCCGCCAGCAGGCGCAGCAGCCTGACGCCCACCCGCTCGACCGTCTCGGCGTCGAACAGGTCGGTGCTGTACTCGATCGCGCCGGCCATGCCGGCGGGCGAGCCGTCCTCGGCCCGCCGCTCCTCGAAGGTGAACAGCAGGTCGAACTTCGCGGTCAGGGTGCCGGCCGGCTCGGGGGTCGCGGTGACCCCGGGCATGGGCAGGTCGAACGCGCCGTCGTTGTTGAGCACGAGCATGGTCTGGAACAGCGGGTGGTGGGTGGCGCTTCGTACCGGGTTGAGCGCCTCGACCAGCCGTTCGAACGGCAGGTCCTGGTGCTCGAAGGCCGCCAGGTCGGTGGCGCGCACCCGGCCGACCAGCTCACGGAACGTGGGACGCCCGCCGGTGTCGGTGCGCAGGACCAGCGTGTTCAGGAAGAACCCGACCAGGTCGTCCAGCGCGTCGTCGGTACGACCCGCGATCGGGGTGCCGATCGGGATGTCGGTGCCCGCGCCCAGCCGGGTGAGCAGGGCCGCCAGACCGGCCTGGACCACCATGAACAGGGTGGCGTGCGACTCGCGGGCCAGCCGCGCGAGCCCGGCGTGCAGGTCGGCCGGGACCGTCAACGGCACCTGGCCGCCCTGGTAGGACGACACCGCCGGACGCGGCCGGTCGGCGGGCAGCGCGAGCTGGTCGGGGATCCCCTCAAGGGCCGCCGACCAGAAACCGAGCTGGCCGGCGGCCAGGCTCGTGGCGTCCCGCTCGTCGCCGAGCAGCTCGTGCTGCCACAGCGTGTAGTCGGCGTACTGCACCGGCGGCGGCGGCCACGCCGGAGCCTCTCCCGCGCATCGCGCGGTGTAGGCACGGGACAGGTCGCGGGCCAGCGGGGCCATCGACCAGCCGTCGGCGGCGATGTGGTGCATCACCAGCACCAGCACGTGATCGCGCGGGCCGGCCCGCAGGATCCGGCCCCGGATCGGCACCTCGCCCGCCAGGTCGAACGCCTGGTGCGCGACCGCCGAGAGCGCGCCGGGCAGCTCCTCCCCGGTCACCTCAACCAGGTCCACGACCGGGCCGGCGTCCACGACCCGCTGGTACGGCAGGCCGTCCACCGTCGAGAACACCGTGCGCAGGCTCTCGTGGCGGTCCACCACGTCGCCGATCGCCGCGCGCAGGGCCTCGACGTCGAGGTCACCGCGCAGCCGGACGCTCATCGGCACATTCCAGGTGGCGCTCGGCCCCTCCCACTCGTGCAGGAACCACAGCCGCCGCTGGGCGAACGACAGCGGCACCCGCTCGGGACGGGCGACCGGCACCGGCGCGGGGCGGACGGCGCGCACGCTCTCGCGGCGGGCGATCCCGGCCACGGTCGGCGAGGCGAACAGGTCCCGCACGCTCAGCTCCATGCCGAGCGACGTCCGGATGCGTGAGATCAGCCGGGTGGCCAGCAACGAATGCCCGCCCAGGTCGAAGAACCCGTCGTCGACACCGACCGACGCCACCCCGAGCACCTCGGCGAACAACCCGCACAGGATCTCCTCGCGGGAGCCGCGCGGCGCCCGGCCGCCGGCCGTGCCCTCGAACGACGGGGCGGGCAGCGCCCGCCGGTCCAGCTTGCCGTTCGCCGTCAGCGGCAGCGCGTCCAGCACCACGAACGCCGACGGCACCATGTACTCGGGCAGCGTCGCGGCGACGTGGCCACGCAGTGCGGGCACGTCGACCACACCGCCGTCGCGCGGCACCACGTAGGCGGCGAGGCGCCGCTCGCCCGCGTCGTCCTCGCGCACCACGACCACCACGTGGCCGACCGACGGGTGGGTGCCCACCGCCCCCTCGACCTCGCCGAGCTCGATGCGGAAGCCGCGCACCTTCACCTGGTCGTCGGCCCGGCCGACGAACTCCAGCACCCCGTCGGCCCGCCACCGCACCAGGTCCCCGGTCCGGTACATCCGCGCGCCGCCGGGGCCGAAGGGGCAGGCCACGAACCGTCCCGAGGTCAGGCCGGGACGGCCC
Organism: Sphaerisporangium corydalis; assembly: GCF_025506355.1. Taxonomy (GTDB): domain Bacteria; phylum Actinomycetota; class Actinomycetes; order Streptosporangiales; family Streptosporangiaceae; genus Sphaerisporangium; species Sphaerisporangium corydalis. Next base: position 92,277 of record NZ_JANZYP010000030.1, on the reverse strand, counting down.
ACGTACCCGCGCGCCAGCCCGCCGCCGCCGAGGTACAGCTCGCCCACCACGCCCGCCGGCACGGCGCCGAGGGCCTCGTCCAGGACGAACGGCCGGACGCCGGGCAGCGGGCGGCCGATGGGGAGCGCCCCCTCGTCGTCGGCGGTGAGCTCGTGCACGGTCGAGGTGACGGTCGCCTCGGTCAGGCCGTACACGTTGATCAGCCGGGTGCCGCCCAGCAGGCGCCACCGGGCGACGTGGTCGGGTGAGACCCGCTCGCCGCCGATGATGACGAAGCGGAGCGTCTCGGGAAGCCGCCGCCCCTCGTCGGTGAGCGCGTCGACCCACGCGTGCCAGTACGGCGTGGTCACCTCCATGCCGGTGACGCCGTGCTCCTCGATGTGGCCGGTGAGGTCGGCGACGGAGGTGAGCACCGAGGAGCCGGGGAGCACCACGCACGCCCCGGCCAGCAGCGCCGGCAGCACCTCCTCCAGGATCACGTCGAACGACACCCGGGCGACCTGAAGGAACCGGTCACCCTCGGACAGGTCAAGGACGCGGGCGACGTCGAGGGCGTACCGCGCCAGCTCGCCGTGCGCGAACGCCGAGCCCTTGGGCCTGTTGGTGGTGCCCGAGGTGAAGAACACGCAGGCCAGCCGGGCCGGGTCCACGGCGGGGAACCCGCCGTCGGGGACCGGCCCGCCGATGGAGCCGTCGTCGGCGCACAGCACGGTACGGCCGCCGCCCTCCCACGCGCGGGCCCGCGCCCGGGTGGTGAGCACGACCCGGGCGCCCGCGTCGGCGAGGATCGACTCCAGCCGCGCCTCGGGGGTCGCCGGGTCGAGCAGCAGGAACGCCTTGCCCGCCGTGAGGATCCCGAGCATCGCGATCACCAGGTCGGCGGCCGGGTCCAGCAGGACCGCGACCACCTGTTCCGGTTCCGCCGACAGCGCCAGCAGGTGGCCGGCCAGCCGGTCGGCGCCGGCGACCAGGCCGGCGTAGCTGACGGTGCCGTCCCCGCCGGCCAGCGCGGTCGCGTCCGGGGTCAGGGCGGCGCGCCGCCCGATCAGCTCGTGGACGGGCCCGGGGGCCGGTTCGGCGCCGGCGCCGTGCCACTCCGCCAGGACCTGGTGGCGCTCGCCGGGGGTGAGCAGGTCGACGCCGAGTACCGGCTGGTCGGGGTCGGCGGTGACGGCGGCGAGCAGGTGGTGCAGGCGCCGGGCCATGGACCGCGCGGTGCCCTCGTCGAACAGGTCGGTGCTGTACTCCAGCCCGCCGCGCAGGCCGAGGGCGCGGCCGTCGGCGTCGTACCGTTCCGCCAGCCCGAGCGTGAGGTCGAACTTGGCGACCCCGAAGCCGACCGGGAACTCCGCCGAGCGCAGCCCGGGCAGTTCGACGGTGGCCGGGTCGTCGTTGCGCAGCACGAGCATCACCTGGAACAGCGGGTGGTGCGCGGCCGAGCGCACCGGGTTGAGCGCCTCGACCAGGCCCTCGAAGGGCAGGTCCTGGTGGGCGAACGCCTCCAGGTCGGCCTCCCGCACCCTGCCGATCAGCTCGCGGAACGTGGGGCGGCCGGAGGTGTCGGTGCGCAGCACCAGGGTGTTGACGAAGAACCCGACCAGGTCCTCCACCGCGTCGTCGGTGCGCCCGGCGACCGGGGTGCCGATGGGGATGTCGGTGCCCGCGCCGAGCCGGGTCAGCAGCACGGCCAGGGCCACCTGCAGCACCATGAACATCGTGCTGTCGGTCTCCCTGGCCAGCGCGGCGAGCCGCGCGTGCAGCCCGGCGTCCAGCTCCATCTCGACCAGGCCGCCCTGGTGGCTCGGCGTGGCGGGACGCGGCCGGTCGGCCGGGAGCTCCAGCCGGTCGGGGACGCCGGCCAGCCGGGCGGACCAGAAGCCGAGCTGGGTGGCGAACACGCTGCCGGGGTCGCCGGCCTCGCCGAGCAGTTCGCGCTGCCACAGCGTGTAGTCGGCGTACTGGACGGGCAGCGCCGGCCACCGCGGCGCGCCGCCGGAGCGGCGCGCGGTGTAGGCGGCGGCCAGGTCGCGGCAGAGCACGTCGGTCGACAGGCCGTCGCCGGCGATGTGGTGCATGACCAGCACGAGCACCTGGTCGGCGGGGCCCAGGGTGAACAGCCACGCCCGCAGCGGAAGCTCGGCGGCCAGGTCGAAGACGTGGCCCATCGCCCGGTCGACGGCCTCGGGCAGGTCGGCCTCGGCGCAGGGGCGTACCGAGAAGAAGGGCCTGGCCAGCTCGGCGTCCACGATCCGCTGGCGGGGGACGCCGCCCACGGCGGGGAACAGGGTCCGCAGGCTCTCGTGCCGGGCGAAGACGTCGCCGAGGGCGGCGATCAGCGCCTCGGCGTCCAGCCGTCCCGTCAGCCGTACGGCGACCGGGATGTTGTAGTTCGCACTGGGTCCCTCCCATTCGCGCAGGAACCACAGCCGTTGCTGGGCGAACGACAGCGGCAGCACGGCGGGCCGCCGCACCGGGGCCAGGGCCGGGCGGACCGTGCCGCCGTCGATCGATCCCGCGACGAGCCCGGCCACGGTCGGCGTGGTGAACAGGTCCCTGATGTTCACCTCGGCGCCGAGGGTGGACCTGATCCGCGAGATCAGCCGGGTGGCCAGCAGCGAGTACCCGCCCAGGGCGAAGAAGTTGTCGTCGATGCCGACGGACGGCACCCCGAGCACCTCGGCGAACAGCCGGCAGAGGATCTCCTCGCGCAGGTCGCGCGGGCCCCGCCCTGCCGGTGCGGTCTCCGGCTCGGGTGCGGGCGCGCCGGCCGGGGGGACGAACTCCAGCGTCCCGTCCGGGCGGCGGCGCACCAGGTCGCCGGTGCGGCACATCCGGCCGCCGGCCTGGTCGAACGGGTCGGCGACGAACCGTTGCGCGGTGGTGCCCGGCCAGTCGGTGTCGTCGGGCGCGAGGTAGGAGCCCGAGACGTACAGCTCGCCCACCGCGCCGGCCGGGACCGGGCTCAGCTCGCCGTTCAACACGTAGATGCCGGTCCCGGCCAGTTCCCGCTCGCCGGGCGTCAGGACGTCGGCCCGGCCGGGCCGCGACCCGGGGTCATCGGCCATCGCCTGGAGCAGGCGCACGAAGCGGCCGGCGGTGGCGGCGACGGTGGCGCGGTCGAACAGGTCGGTGGCGTATTCGATGACGCCGTCGATGCCGGTGGGGCGGCCGTGCTCGTCGTGGCGCTCGGTGAGGGCCACGGTGAGGTCGAACTTGGCGATGTCGAAGCCGATCGGCGCCTCGCCTGACCGCAGGCCGGGCAGGTCGAGCGCGTGGGCGGGGGCGGTGGTGTCCAGCACGAGCATGGTCTGGAACAGCGGGTGGTGGGTGGCGCTGCGTACGGGGTTGAGCGCCTCGACGAGCCGTTCGAAGGGCAGGTCCTGGTGTTCGTAGGCGGCCAGGTCGGCGGCGCGTACCCGGTCGATCAGCTCGCGGAAGGTGGGACGGCCGCCGGTGCCGGTGCGCAGCACCAGCGTGTTGACGAAGAACCCGACCAGGTCGTCCAGCGCGTCGTCGGTGCGCCCGGCGATGGGGGTGCCGATCGGGATGTCGGTCCCCGCCCCGAGCCGGGTCAGCAATGCTGCGAGACCGGCCTGGACCACCATGAACAGGGTGGCGTGCGACTCGCGGGCCAGGCCCGTCAGGGCCGCGTGCAGTTCCGCCGGGATCGTGAACGGCAGGCGGGCGCCCCGATAGGACGACACGGCCGGGCGCGGCCGGTCGGCGGGCAGGTCGAGCCGCTCGGGGAGGCCCGCCAGCTCGGCCGACCAGAAGCCGAGCTGCCCGGCCGCCAGGCTCGCGGGGTCCCGCTCGTCGCCGAGCAGGTCACGCTGCCACAGCGTGTAGTCGGCGTACTGCACCGGCAGCGGCGGCCACTCTGGCGGGCCGCCCGCGCAGCGCGCGGTGTAGGCCGCCGACAGGTCGCGGGCCAGCGGGGTCATCGACCAGCCGTCGGCGGCGATGTGGTGCATCACCAGCACCAGCACGTGGTCGCGCGGGCCGATCCGCAGGATCAGTCCCCGGACGGGCACCTCGGCCGCCAGGTCGAACGGCCGGTGCGCGGCCGCCGACAGGGCGCGATCCAGCTCCTTCTCGGTGACCTCCGCCAGCTCGACCTGCGGTCCCGCGTCCACGACCTGCTGGTACGGGTGGCCGTCCACCGTCAGGAACACCGTGCGCAGGCTCTCGTGCCTGGCCACCACGTCGCCGATCGCCGCGCGCAGCGCCTCCACGTCGAGGTCACCGGTCAGCCGGACGCTCATCGGCACGTTGTAGGTGGCGCTGGGACCCTCCCACTCGTGCAGGAACCACAGCCGCTGCTGGGCGAACGACAGCGGCACCCGTTCGGGACGCGCGACCGGAGCGGGCGCGGCACGACGTGCCCGATCAGAACCCAGCAACCCGGCGACCCCCGCCACCGTCGGCGCGCCGAACAACTCACGCACCCCCAGCTCCACACCCAGCGACGAACGAATACGCGAGATCAACCGCGTCGCCAGCAACGAATGCCCACCCAGATCGAAGAACCCGTCATCGATCCCGACCGACCCCACCCCCAGCACCTCGGCGAACAACCCGCACAAGATCTCCTCCGCCGGGGTACGCGGCCCCCGGCCGGCCCCGAGCCCGTCGAACACGGGCTCCGGCAGCGCACGCCGGTCCAGCTTGCCGTTCGGTGTCAGCGGCAGCGCGTCCATCAGGACGAACGCGGCGGGGACCATGTACTCCGGCAGGATCGCGGCCACCGCCGCGCGCACCGCCGCCACCTCGGTCTCGCCCGCGACGTACCCGACCAGGCGCCGGTCGCCCGACGCGGCGGTGTGCACGACGACGGCGGCGGCCCGCACCCCGGGGGCCTCGCGCAGGGCGGTCTCCACCTCGCCCAGCTCGATGCGGAACCCGCGCACCTTCACCTGGTCGTCGGCCCGGCCGGCGAACTCCAGCACGCCGTCGGGCCGCCACCGCGCGAGGTCGCCCGTGCGGTACATGCGCGCCCCCGTCTCCCCGAACGGGCACGCGACGAACCGTTCCGAGGTCAGGCCGGGGCGGCCCGCGTACCCGCGCGCCAGCCCCCCGCCGCCGAGGTACAGCTCGCCCACCACGCCCGCGGGCACCGGGCCGAGGTTCGCGTCCAGGACGTAGACCCGCTTGCCGATCAGCGGGGTGCCGATGGGGACGGGGTTCGGGGCTCGGCCCGGCTCGCACTCCCACATGGTCGCGCCGATGGTCGCCTCGGTGGGGCCGTAGCCGTTGAACAGCCGGCGCCCGGCCGACCAGGTGGCGGCCAGCCGAGGGGGGCACGCCTCGCCGCTGACGGTCACCGCGACGCCCGGCGGCAGGCCGGGCAGGTCGGCGACCACGGCCGGCGGCAGCGCCACGTGGGTGACGCCGTGCCGGGCCACGTAGTCGACCAGGTCGCGGCCGAGGGGGCGTTCGCCGGCGGGCAGCACGAGGGTCGCGCCGGACAGCACCGCGCCGAACAGGTCCCACAGGGCGGCGTCGAAGCTCGTGGAGACGAGCTGAAGGATCTTGCTGCCCGGACCGACCTCCTGGCGGTGGATCTGGCCCGCCACGATGGCCCCGATCCCGGCGTGCGAGACGATGACGCCCTTGGGCCGGCCGCTCGACCCCGAGGTGTAGATGACGTAGGCGGCGTTGGCGAGCATCGGGGCGGGCCGGTCCCGGGGCGCGTCCCGCGCAGGGTCGAAGGTCGCGGGATCGAACGCGGCGGGGCCGAAGGTCGCGGGGTCGTCGAGCAGCAGCACGGGGGTGGTGGTCTCGGGCAGTCCCCCGGCCCATTCGGACGTGCTCAGCAGGAGCACGGGGGCGGCGTCGCCGAGCATGTAGCGGACGCGCTCGGCGGGGTAGCCGGGGTCGATGGGCACGAACGCGGCACCGGCCTTGAGCACGGCGAGGATCGCGGTGACCCACAGGTCCGAGCTCGGCATCGCCAGGGCGACGCGGTGTTCCAGCGTCACCCCGCGCGCGGTCAGGACGGCGGCGAGCCGGTCGGCGCGCGCGTCCAGCTCGGCGTAGGTGAACCGGCGGTCGCCGTGCACGACCGCGACCGCTTCGGGGTCGACGCGGGCGCGCCATTCGAACAGCTCGTGGGCGCACGCGCCGGTCGGGTACTCGGTGGCGGCCGTGGCGTTCCAGCCGACCAGGACGCGTTCCCGCTCGCCGGGGGTGAGCACGTCGGGCGCGCTGATGGGCTGGGCGGAGTCCGCCACCATCGCCCCGAGCAGGCGCAGGAAGCGGTCGGCGGTGGCGGCGACGGTGGCCTGGTCGAACAGGTCGGTGGCGTATTCGATGACGCCGTCGATGCCGGTGGGGCGGCCGTGGTCGTCGTGGTGTTCGGTGAGGGCCACGGTGAGGTCGAACTTGGCGACCTGGAAGTCGGCCGGCAGCTCCTCGGCCCGCAGGCCGGGCAGGTCGAGCTCGTGGAGGGTGGTGGTGTTCAGGACGAGCATGGTCTGGAACAGCGGGTGGTGGGTGGCGCTGCGCACCGGGTTGAGCGCCTCGACCAGTCGTTCGAAGGGCAGGTCCTGGTGTTCGTAGGCGGCCAGGTCGGTGGCGCGTACCCGGTCGATCAGCTCGCGGAAGGTGGGACGGCCGCCGGTGTCGGTCCGCAGGACCAGGGTGTTGACGAAGAACCCGACGAGCTCGTTCAGCGCGTCGTCGGTGCGGCCGGCGATGGGGGTGCCGATCGGGATGTCGGTGCCCGCGCCGAGCCGGGTCAGCAATGCCGCAAGACCGGCCTGGACCACCATGAACAGGGTGGCGTGCGACTCGCGGGCCAGCCGCGCCAGCCCGGCGTGCAGCTCCGCCGGGACGGTGAACGGCAGGTGGGCGCCGTCGTACCCGGCGCGCGCCGGGCGGGGCCGGTCGGTGGGCAGGGTGAGCCGCTCGGGCAGGTCCGCCAGCTCGGCGGACCAGAAGGCGAGCTGCCCGGCGGCCAGGCTCGCGGGGTCCCGCTCGTCGCCCAGCAGCTCGTGCTGCCACAACGTGTAGTCGGCGTACTGCACCGGCAGCGGCGACCACACCGGCGACCGCCCGGCGCACCGGGCGGTGTAGGCGTGGGACAGGTCGCGGCACAGCACCCCGGTGGACCAGCCGTCGGAGGTGATGTGGTGCATGACCAGCGTCAGCACGTGCTCCCGCGGGCCCGTGCTGAAGATCCGCGCCCGGATCGGCGCCTCGGCCGCCAGGTCGAACGGCCGCCGCGCCTCACGCGACAGCGCCTCCGCCAGATCCGGCCCGGCGACGGCGGCCACCTCGACGACCGGGCCCGCGTCCACCACCTTCTGGTACGGCAGGCCGTCCACGGCGGGGAAGACCGTGCGCAGGCTCTCGTGCCTGGCCACCACGTCGCCGATCGCCGCGCGCAGCGCCTCGACGTCGAGGTCACCGGTCAGCCGCACGCTCATGGGCACGTTGTAGGTGGCGCTGGGGCCCTCCCACTCGTGCAGGAACCAGAGCCGCTGCTGCGCCGACGACAGCGGCACCAGCTCGGGCCGCGCGCCCGAAACCGGACGCGCGTGCCGGGCCCGGCCGGGGGCGACGGCCGCCGCGATGCCGGCCACGGTCGGCGCGTCGAACAGGTCGCGCACGCCCAGCTCGATGTTCAGGGCCGAGCGGATCCGCGAGATCAGCCGGGTGGCCAGCAGCGAGTGCCCGCCAAGGTCGAAGAAGCTGTCATGGACACCGACCGACGCCAGCCCGAGCACCTCGGCGAACAGCCCGCACAGGATCTCCTCGCGGGGGTCGCGCGGCCCCTGGCCCGAGGCGGTCCCCTCGAACGTGGGGGCGGGCAGGGCCCGCCGGTCCAGCTTGCCGTTGGGGGTCAGCGGCAGCGCGTCCATCGGCACGAACACCGACGGGACCAGGTACTCCGGCAGGGCCGAGGCCAGCGCGGCCCGCACCGTACCCGCGTCGGCCTCGCCGACCAGGTAGCCCACGAGCCGCTGGCCGCCCGAGGCGTCGGCGTTCACCGTGACGGCGGCGTCGGCGACCCCGGGGACCTCGCGCAGCGCGGTCTCGACCTCGCCGGGTTCGACCCGGAAGCCGCGCACCTTCACCTGGTCGTCGGCCCGGCCGACGAACTCCAGCACGCCATCGGCCCGCCACCGCGCCAGGTCGCCGGTGCGGTACATGCGCGCGCCGGCCGCGTCGTGCGGGTGGGCCACGAACCGGGCCGAGGTCAGCCCTGGACGGCCCGCGTACCCGCGCGCCAGGCCGCCGCCGGCGACGTACAGCTCGCCGACCACGCCGACGGGGACCACGCCGAGGTTCGCGTCCAGCACCAGGGCGCTCTTGCCGGCGAGCGGGTGGCCGACGGGGATGGACGGGCGGTCCGCGTCCGCCTCGGTGATGCGGTGGCAGGTGGTGAACCCCATGCTCTCCACCGGCCCGTAGCCATTGAGCAGCACCAGGCCGGGGAAGTCCCGCAGCGCCCTGCGGACGTGCGCGACCGACGCGACGTCGCCGGCGGTCATCGCCACGCGCAGCGAGCCGAACACCTCGGGCCGCTCGTCCAGCAGCGCGTTGAACAGGCCCGCCGACAGTTGCAGCACGGTCACCCCGTGCCCGGCGACCAGGGCCGCGATCTCCGACAGGTCGGTCCGCCGCCCCTGCGGCAGGACGCAGGTGCCGCCGTGCAGCAGCGCGCCGAACACCTCCAGCGCGAACGCGTCCCACGACACCGGGGAGGACTGCAGCCACACCTGGCCGGGGCCGAAGCCCGCGTACTCCTGGCCGAGGAAGGTGGTCACCAGCGCCCTGTGCGGCGCGGCCACCCCCTTCGGCCTGCCGGTGGACCCGGAGGTGAACATGACGCACGCCAGGTCCCCGGGGCGGACGGTGACGCCGGGGCCGGCGACCGGCGAGGCGTCCGCGTGGTCCTCCACCAGCAGCGGGGTGGCGTCCAGGGCGGTGGCGTCCCGCAGCGCGCGGGTGGTGACCACGATCCGGGCGCCGGCGTCGCGGAGCACGAGCGACAGCCGGTCCGCGGGGAAGGCGGGGTCGAGCAGGGTGTAGGCGGCGCCCGCCTTCAGCACGCCGAGCAGGGCGGCGATCAGGTCGGGGCCGCGTTCCAGGTGGACGCCGACCACCGACCCCGGCCGTACGCCCGCCCGGGTCAGGGCCGAGGCCAGGCGGTCGGCCGAGACGTCCAGGCGCGCGTAGCTGATCCGCCGGTCGCCCGACACCAGCGCGACGGCGTCGGGGCAGGCCGCCGCCTGCCGTTCGAACAGCGTGTGGACGCCCGCCTGGGCGCGCGTCCCGAGCGCGCCCTGGCTCAGGCCGATCATGCGCTCCCGGCCGGCGGGGGTGAGCAGGGCGATGTCGCCGACCAGGCGGTCGGCGGGCGAGTCCAGCAGGGAGCGCAGGAAGGTCAGGAAGTTGCGTTCCTGCACGGCGAACTCGTCGGCGTCGCACGCCTCGGGGCTGGCGTCGAAATCGACGCGCAGGCCGCCGTCGCCGGCCCGGCCGTCCATCACGATCTGCACGTCCTCGACGCGCCCGCTCATGAAGTGGTGCAGGGTGGTCTCCCGGTCCCCGAACCGCGCGTTCTGCCGGAACCGCATGATGTTGATCAGGGCGCCGAAGAACATGGTCCTGCCGCCGGGCAGTGACAGGTTCCTGCGCAGGTCCTCCACGCGGTACCGCTGGTGTTCCAGCACGTCGCGGACCTCGTCGCCCACCCGCGCCACCAGCTCACGCAGCGTCAGGTCCGGGCGCACGGTCACCCGGAAGGGCACGACCTTGGACATCATGCACGGCACGGTGAGCGCGGTGGCGGTCGCGCGGCCGGTCACCGGCAGGCTCATCACCACGTCCCGCGACCCGGTGACGCGGTGCAGGTAGGCGGCCATGGCGGCGACCAGCAGCCGCGACCACTTCACGCCCAGTTCTTCCGCCAGGGCGCGCATCCGGCCGAGGTCGGCCGCCGGCAGGTGGTGGGTGGTGCGCAGGATCCTGGTCGTGCCCTCCATCGCGGGCCGCCCGAGCGTGACGGGGACGGGGTTCCCGGCCAGCCGCTCGCGCCAGAAGTCCCGGTCCGCGGCGATCTCGCCGGACCCGAGGTAGCCGAGCTCCTCGGCCAGCAGCTCGGTCAGCGACCCGAACGGGGTGCCGGCGGCCGGCTCGTCCCGTTCCAGGGCCGTGTACAGCGCGGCGACCCGCTGGACGAACAGCGAGTGGCCGAACCCGTCCATGATCAGGTGGTGCAGGCGCCAGTACCACAGGAAGCGATCCTCGGCGATCTTGAAGAGCACCTCGTTGAACAGGACGTCCCTGCCGATGTCGACCGCGCACTCCATGTCGGCGCGCATCCACGCCTCGGCCTGGGCGACCGCGTCCGGCCGGCCGCTCAGGTCGACGACCGCGAAGGGCACGGGGCGATCGGGCACGACCACCTGGTACGGGTCGCCGTCCTGGTCCACGGCGAACCGCACGTTCAGCGCGTCGGTCTCCCGCACCGCGCGCCGCAGCGCGGACTCGAACAGCGCGGGGTCGATCCGCCCGTGGATCTCCAGGTACTCGCCCCAGTTCATCAGCTCGTTCGACGAGCCCAGCTGGCCGGCGAACCAGATCCCCCATTGCGCGGTCGACAGCGGGAGTCTCGTCATGTCGTGCTCCATCCGTACGGTCAGCCGTTGAGCTGGTCGAGGTAGGCGTGGCAACCGGGAAGTTCCTCGATCAGGCGCTCGACCCGCCGGGGGACGGCGTCCATGGCCGCGAGGGCGGCGCTCGCGTCGGCGTGCGCGAGTGCGGGCAGCGGCCGGTCCGGCTGGGCGCCGAGGCCGATCAGCATGATGCGCCACGAGTACGGCTCGAACCCGTGGAAGTGCGGGTAGATGGTGGTGGCGTCGGGCAGCATCGACCGCCACAGCTCCAGCCGCCGGTCCATGCCCGGCGGCAGCGCCCGCGTCTTGGTGGCCTTCCAGTAGGGCGTGTCGTCCCTGGCGGCGGCCCGGTAGTGCAGCACCAGGAACTCCTTGACGCCGTCCATCACCGCCGCGACCTTGTCGTTGTAGGCGCCGATGACGCGCTCGTCCCAGTTCTCGTCGGGGAAGCTCCGCACGAGCTGCTCCACGCCGTGCTGGATGAAGAAGATGCCCGTCGACTCCAGCGGCTCGACGAACCCGCTGGACAGCCCGATGGCCACGCAGTTGCGCACCCACGACCTGCGGTTGCGGCCGATCCGCATCCGGATGTGGTTGGCCTGAAGCTCCGGCCGGCCGGGCGCGGCGAACGCGCGCAGGGTCGCCTCGGCGGTCTCCGGCGAGCAGAACTGATCGGAGTACACGTAGCCGGTGCCCACGCGGCCGAACAGCGGGATCGTCCAGATCCACCCCGCGTCCACGGCGGTCGCCGTGGTGTAGGGGTCGATCCCGCGCGCGGCCATGTCGTGCGGCACCCGCAGCGCGACCGCGCGGTTGTTCGGCAGCACGTCCTCGAAGGACAGGAACTCCTCGCCGAGCACGCCGTTGATCAGCATGCCGCGGAACCCGGTGCAGTCCACGAACAGGTCGCCGCGCACCTCGCCGTGCTCCTTGGTGACCAGGTGGCTGATCCAGCCCCGCTCGTCCTGCCCGACCTCCACGACGTCGTCGCGCACGTGGTGCACGCCCCTGGCGGTCCCGAGGCCGGTCAGGTACGTGGCCAGCAGGGCGGCGTCGAAGTGGTAGGCGTAGGGGAACTGGGGGGCCTCGCCCATCGTGCCGGTGAGCAGCGAACCGTCCAGGCGGCGCGGCGAGCGCTGGGCGTCGCAGACCCCCGGGATCACCAGGCACCGCCGGTCGAACTCCTCGACCTTGCCGTCAAGGTGCAGCCACCAGTCGGCGAGGTCGAAGTCGCCGCAGACGGGCAGCCGCTCGAACGGGTGGTAGAAGTGCGTGCCGGGGGCCCGCCAGTTCTCGAATCTGATGCCCAGCTTGTAGCTGGCCGAGCAGTGCGGCATCCATTCGCGCTCCTCGACCCCGATGTAGGAGAAGAAGTGGCGGATCGTGCTGAACGTCGCCTCCCCCACCCCGATCGTGGAGATCCTCGGCGACTCGACCACCGTCACCGACACCGAATCCCCGAACGCCCGGTTGAGGTAGGTGGCCGTCATCCAGCCAGCCGTGCCGCCACCGACGATGACAACCTTGCGGATCATTGCGGATCTCCGAATCCCGACGAGGGTGGGTGTTGGTCGGGCCAGGGCGCGTAACGGCGCCGGCCGTACAGCAGGGGGGTGATCTCCAGGGTGCGGGTGACGTGGGACACCTCGCCGAACACCACGATGTGGTCGCCGACCACCTGGCTGCCGGCCAGCTCGCAGTCGGCGACCATGTGCGTGGCCAGCGGCAGGTGCGGCCCGCCGCACCCGGCGGGCAGGGTCCAGTCCACCTTGGCGAACCGGTCGGGCTCGCCCGAGGCGAACAGCTCGGCGGTCGGCCGGGCGTCGCGGTGCAGCAGGTTGACGGCGAACGTCCCCATGCCGAGGACGGCGGCCAGCGTCGGGCTGCCGTCCCGCAGGCAGACGATCAGCATGGGCGGGGACAGGGTGACGCTGCACAGGGACGTGCACGTCATGCCCCAGGGCCGCCCGTGGGCGGCGAGCGCGGTGACGACCGCGACGCCGGTCGGGAACTCGGTCATGAAGGGACGCAGGTCGACGACGTCGGCGCCGCCCCCGGGCGCGTGCGTCACGGCCGCACCGCCCGGCCGCGGTGGGCGAGGGGCGTCACCGGGTCCCCGATCCGGTGGCCGCCCACACGTCCTCAGGCCCGAGGCGGTCAGGCGCGTACTTGCCCAGGGCGCTGATCAGCATCCGCATCTCGAACGCCAGGCACGCGACCAGGTTGACCAGGCCGTCCCGCGGCGCCTCGTCGGCCGCGACCAGCGCGGCCCTGCCGAGGCCGACCGCGGTGGCGCCGAGTGCCAGGCTCTTGACCGCCCTGGCACCCTCCCACATGCGGCCCGAGACCAGCACGCACGACGACGGAGATCCCAGCCGGGCCAGGCACTCCCCGAGCGGCAGGCCGACGTGTTCGAGGAACGCGACCGGGGCCCACCCGGTGCCGGCCTCGGCCCCGTCCACGGTCACCGCGTCGGCGCCCGCCGACCATGCCGCCACCGCCGCGTGCCGCACGTCCCGCACCGGGGGCAGCTTCACCCACACCCGCGCCCGGGGGTAGTTGTTGCGCATCAGGCGGATCTGCTGGCGCAGGATCTCTTCGGTGAACGTGCCGGGGGTGCCGCTGCGCAGCAGCAGGGCGGTGCCCCCGCCCGCGGCGGCGTCGACGACGTAGCGTCCGGCCACGCGGGCCGCGCCGTCCGCGTCCAGCATGGTCATGCCGCCGAGCCCCGGCTTGGCGCCCTGGCCGCACTTCAGCTCGAACGCCATCCGGCCCGAGTCGAGCAGGTCCCGCACGGCGGGGTCGCTGTAGAGCAGGTTCCAGATCTCGGAGTCGGCGTCCTCGGTGCTCTGCTGGACGACCACCCCGCCGTGCGGGCCGCGCAGCTCCGCGGCGTAGGCCTCGATCCTGGCCAGCAGCGTCGTCGCGGCCGGTCCTGAGGAGCGGTATCCGCCGACCGAGCCGACGTTCTCGCCGACGACCAGCGGCAGGCCGAGACGGCCCGCCTGCCTGACCACGGCCAGCCCGAGGTCGGAGCCGGCCACCTCGGTCGAGCCGAGCGCCGACACGTACACCGGCAGCGGCGAGGACAGCCCGCCGATCACGGTGTCCAGCACGACGTCGCCGTAGGTGGGCTCCCTGCCGAGCTCGATCAGCTTCTCCAGGCGCTCGGGCATGAAGATCGGGGGTGCCAGGCGGGCGCGGTCGAGCGGGTCCGGCGAGGCGGCGGGCGTGGCGCCGAAGACCGTGTGCCCGTAGCCGGCGCCGGGCGGGAAGGCGCCCGCGACGCCGTCCCTGGCCCTGGCCCTGATCGGCCCCTCGGGGAGGCCGGGGGCGCTCAGCCCGCTCACGGCGAGATCACCCCGGCGAGCTTGGGGTAGGCGGTGGTCTGCCAGACGTGCGCCAGCCCGGTGACGTAGCGGGTGAGGCGTTCGAGGCCGAGGCCGAAGCCCGCGCTCGGCCTGATCCCCTCCCTGGCCAGGTCCAGGTACCAGCCGTACTTGGCCGGGTTCTCGCCGGTCTCGCGCATGCGGGTCACCAGCGTGGCGTACTCCGACTCCCGCTCGCTGCCGCTGCACAGCTCGCCGTACCCCTCGGGGGCGATGAGGTCGAAGTTGCGCAGCACCCCGGGCCGGGTGCGGCTCTCCCGGTCGTAGAACCCCCGCGACCCCTTGGGGTAGTCGACGACGAGGAACGGGCGGCTGGCCTTGAGCGACAGCACCCGCTCGCCGGCCCAGGTGATCTCGGAGTCGCGGCTCTGCCCGTGCCCCAGGGCGGCGAGCCCTTCGGTCGCCTCGGCGTGGGTGATCCGGTCGAACGGCCCCGCCAGCGTCTCGGTGAACGCGCCGGTGTCGCGTCCCAGCGCCTCCAGCTCGGCCGCCATGGTCGTGATGACGGTCCTGATGACGTGCTGGACCAGGGCCTGCGCCAGCTCCATCGCGTCCTCGCGCGAGGCGCCGGCCACCTCGACGTCGATCTGGTGGAACTCCACCAGGTGCCGCCCGGTGGACGCCGTCTCCGGCGGCTCCAGCCGGATGTTCGGCGCGAGGCAGAAGATGCGGTCGAAGGTGAGCAGTGACGCCTGCTTGTACAGGATGGCGCTGGACATCAGCTTGTACCGCTGACCGTAGTAGTCGATGTCGACCTGCTTGGCGCCGCGCACCCCGGGGTCGGTCACCGGGCCGATGATGGGCGCCTGCAGTTCGGCGAAGTCGCGTGCGGTGAGGTACTCGCGGGCCGCCGCCATGATGCCCTGCCGCACCCGCAGCGCCGCGCGCGTGGTGGCGGACGTCAGGTGCTCGCGCAGGGGGCCTGGTGGCCGGGCCTCGCCCTGGTCTCCGCCGGATCGCTCGGTGGTCACCGCCGCGCCTCCCATCGGGTCCGCGCCTCGGGCGCCTCCATCGGTTCGTGGTCGAACCTCCTGCGCACCCGGCCCAGGCACTCCAGCAGCTCGGCCGCCCCGAGAGGCCTGCCGGTGTCGCGGCGCGGCTCGGGCACGGGCAGGCGGCCGGTGTCGCGCCACCGCAGCCGGTCGTCGGTGTCGAGGTAGCTGGTGGCCCGGCCCGCGTTGTCGGGGTGCAGGCAGTAGGGGATGTCGAGGTACCCCCGCCGGAAGGCCTTCTCCAGGGCCCCGCCGATGTCGTCGTCGAGGTCGAGGACGGCCTCCACGATGGCCAGGGCCTCGGCGTGGATCCCGGTGTCGGCGGCCTGCCCCGGGTCCTCCCGTTCGCCGGCCGCCTCCCTGGCCGCGTGCTCGATGGCCGTGACGTTCTCCTTGATCGTCGGGATCCGCGCCGACTCGGCGGCGGTCTTCACGATCAGCCGGTCGGCGCCCGCGCGGACGGCGAGCCTCGCCGCGCCGGCGAGCAGCGCGTCGGCCCCCGCCCTGGTCCTGGGGTACAGGCCCATGTAGGCGTAGAGCACGACGTGCCAGTCCACGCCGGGCAGGAAGCGGGCGCCGAGCCGGCGCAGGGCGCGCAGCGCCTCCTCGTCCTGCGCCCGGCTGATCTGCTGGGCGTAGCTCAGCGAGATGCTGCGCAGGCCGTTCTGCCGGAAGAACATGCCCTCCAGCACGCTGGTCGCGACGAGCAGCCCCGGCGGGCACAGTTGCCCGAGCATGCATCCGCCGAACGTCTCCAGGTGCGGCTCGGGGCCGGACCCCCGGGCGTTCACCAGGATCTCGCAGCAGCGCCGCCAGCTCCGCCGGGATTCCGCAAGCGGCACCCGGCTGTAGGGCAGGCAGTACGACACCGGCCCGCCCTCCGAGACCGTCAGGCCGAGTTCGCACAACCGCTGGAAGATCAGCTCGGGGGTGGGCGAGCCGTGCCTGACCTGGACGGGGAAGGTCTCGTCGCGGATCCCGGCGAGCATCGCCTCGGTCGTTCCCGCGTCGTGGGCCACGATCGGGTACCCGTTGAGCTCCGCGCCGGAGGTGAGCGCGCGCCGGGCGGCGTCGTGGGCGCCGAGCCTGGTGTAGCTGTCCAGCGTGATCGTGCCGACCGTGGTGGCCGAGGCCCGCTTGGTCGCGGCCAGCCCGGTCCGCATGCGCGTGGCGCTGCCGAACCCCATCCGGGGCTGCACCACCAGCCGGCCCGCCGCCCTGGCGTCGGCGATGTACCGTCCGAACGCCGGGGCGCTCATCGGCTCACCCGCGCCGCGACGGAGTCGAGGTAGGACCCGAACAGCGCCGTGTCGACCTCGTCGTCGCCGAAGACGGCGGTGAACCCGGCGTCGAGCAGCGACTGGACCTCCTCGGGGCGGCTGGTGCCCGCGACGCCGAGCTTGCCGCCGATGACGATGGGGGTGTCGCGCAGCGCGGGCTCGGCCCGGAGCCGCCGCACCGCCCTTTCGCCGTCGACCAGGCCGTGCCCGTTGACGGTGCTCATGACGATCAGGTCGCAGGGCGCGCCCGCCGCCGCCCGCACCATCTGCTCGTCGGGGACGCAGGGCCCCAGATTGCGGACCTCGTGGCCCAACTCCGTGATGAGAAGCTGCATATAAACCAAGTTCCAGGTATGCGAATCAGATGATGTTCCGGTCAGTAGGACAATGAGCCGCAATGAACCGCTCGCCCGGTCGATGTGAGCCTCCCCTGGGAAATTCGGGATCCACTCTGAGCAGATTCAGACGCTACGGCCGGGCGGTTGCCGTGGCAGGCAGTTCCAGGCGGCAGAATGCAGGCAGTTGCCCGCCGGAACCGGGAAGTCCCCGGCTTTATGCCACGATGAACGAAATCGACGGCGCCACGGGACGGGGCAATGGATTCCGATCAGGCACACGCCACGCGTCACTTTCCGCTCCTGTGGTTCGGCCAGGGCGCCAGCAGGTTCGGCACCGCCATCACCACCGTCGTCATGCCGCTGGCCGCCGTCACCGTGCTCGGCACCGGCACCTTCCTGGTCACCGCCATCCAGGCGGCCGTGTGGCTGCCGTGGCTGGTCATCGGCTTGCCGGCGGGGGCGTGGGTGGACCGCCTGCCCCGGCGGGCGACCATGCTCGTGTGCGACCTCACCTCGGCGCTCACGCTCGCCACGGTGCCGCTCGCCGCCTGGACGGGCACGCTGACGGTCGCCCATCTGGTCGCCGTCGCCCTGGTCCTCGGCACCGTCGCCGTGTTCTTCTCCACCGCGGGGCGGGCCTTCCTGCCCGACATCGTGCCCGCGGAACGGCTGCCCGGCGCGAACGCCAGACTGCAGGGAACCGACGCGGGGGCGCAAATACTCGGCCCGGCCGCCGGCGGTCTTGTCGCGCAGTTCTCCGGCGCGGTGACCGGCCTGCTCATCGACGCGCTGACCTTTCTGGTCTCCGCGTCATGCCTGCGCGCGATTCGCGTTCCAGAACCCCGTTTCGCGGCCCGGGAGAAACGCACGACCACATTTCGCGCCGAAATAGCGGACGGCCTGCGTTTCGTGTTCCGCGACCCTTATTTACGCGTGTTCACCGTCCACGCGGGGGCGTCGAATCTGGCCGCAAGCGCCCTGCAGGCCATCCTCATCGTGTTCCTGGTCCGCACCGTCGGGCTGTCCGAAAGCGTGGTGGGCGTGGTGGTCGGCGCGGCGGGCATCGGCGGGGTCGCCGGCGCGCTCGTCGTCACCGGGCTCGCCGGCCGGATCGGCTCGGCTCGGACCATCCTGATCCTCGAACTGGGCGCCACCCCGTTCGCGCTCCTCATCCCGCTCACCACCACGGGCTTCGGCCTGGTCTACCTGATGGCCGGCGGCCTGACGGTGAGCGTCGCCATCGTCGCCAGCAACGTGCTCATCGGCAGCTTCACCCAGTCGTACTGCCCGCCCCACCTGCTCGGACGGGTCTCGGCGAGCCTGCACTTCGTGAACTTCAGCACGCTTCCGCTGGGGGCGCTGATGGGCGGCTTCCTCGCGGAGGTGGCCGGGCTGCGGGCGACCATGTGGGTGGTGGCCTCGCTCGCCGTGGCCAGCAGCCTCATCCTGCTGGCGGGACCGATCCGCAAGACCAGGTCACTGCCGTCCCGGGCGACGGACGCCGTCCACTGATCTACTCTGCCAGGCCGGGCGGCGGCGGGACCTGGGGCGGCGCGGGTCAGCCGGCGGCGGAGTCGCGGGCGCGGCCGTGGGCGTCGTGCGGGAGGTCGGCGTAGTGCCACTGGTGGTCGCGGGCGTGCCGGCAGGCCGTCTCCAGGTCGCCGGCCTCGATCGTGGCCAGCAGCTCGGCGTGGTCGCGGGTGATGTCGGCCAGGTCGACCGCGGTGGCGACCATGGTGACCGAGGTGCGCGCCTCGATCTGCAGCCCCTCCCACGACAGCCGGAGCAGTTCGTTGCGCGCGGCCTCGACAATGTGCCGGTGGAAGGACACGCTCGCGCGCACCGACGCCTCGCGGTCGCCGGCCGCCGCCGCGGCCCGCATCGCCGCCACGTCCTCCCGCAGCGCCTCCACCGGGACCCCGCCCGCCAGCAGGGCGAGCCGGGTGGCGGTCTCCTCCAGCGCGGCCCGCACGACGTAGCTCTCCCGGAGCGTCTCCTGGACGAAGGGGCGGACGAAGGTCCCCCGGCGCGGCCGGGTCTCCACCAGCCGCATGATCTCCAGCTCGCGCAACGCCTCGCGGACGGGCGCCTGGCTGGTCCCGTACGTCGCCGCGAGCCGGGTCTCCACCAGCCGCTCGCCGGGACGCAACCGCAGGGAGACGATCCGGCTGACCAGCGAGTCGCGGATCTGCCGCGACAGCGTGAGTCGCGGCAGCTTGGCGGGCTCTTCGGTCATGGCGGGGATCCTATCGAGTATCGATTCCCGCCCGGCCGGTCCCTCTTGACGCCGGGCAGCACGGAACCTACGTTGTCGATAATCAATTATCGATATTTAACCCGACCGTAACGACCGAGTCCAGGAGAGGCCGGACAATGGCGATCCACGCGGTGCACGTGCCGGAGTCGGCCGAGGCGGCGGTCGCCCTCGCCGGCCGGGGCGCCTGGGTCATGGGCGGCGGCACCGTCGTGATGCCGCTGGTCACCAGCGGCGCGGCGACCGCGACCGAGCTGGTCAGCCTGAGCAAGGCGGGCCTTTCCGGCATCGAGGTGCGCGACGGGACCGTCAGGATCGGCGCGGCGGCCACCCTCACCGCCGTCGGCGAGCATCCCCGGCTCGCGTTCCTGCGCCCGGCCCTGCGCACCATCGCCTCCCCCACCATCCGCAACCAGGCCACCCTGGGGGGCAACCTGTTCGTCGCCCAGCCGTACGGCGACCTGGCCGTCTGCCTGCTCGCCCTCGGCGCCACCTGCGAGATCGCCGGGCCGGGCGGCCGGCGGGACGCGCCGGTGGCCGAGGTGCTCGCCTCGGGCGTCACCGGGGGCGAGGTCGTCGTCGCCGTGCTGGCGCCGCTGCCGGAACCGGGCACCTGGTACTACCGCAAGGCCATGCGCCGCAGGCTGAACTCGGCGTCGATCGTGACCGTGGCCTCGGTGACCCGCACCGCCGGCGGCGTGGTCACCTCGTCCGGTATAGCGCTCGGCGGCGTGGCCCCGCGCCCGGTGCGCGCGGTGTCGGCCGAACGGCTGCTCCTGGGCCGCCCGCTGACCCCCGAGGTCCTCACCGAGGCCGGCGAGGCCGCCCGCGCCGACACCGCCCCCGCCGACGACGCCTACGCCAGCGCCTGGTACCGGACGCGGGTCCTGCCCGTGCACCTGCGCCGGGCCTTCCTCGGCTAGTGGCTCCCCCGCGCGCCCCCCACCAGAAAGGGCTGGACCATGCCGTCACAGATCGTCTCGCTCGTCGTCAACGGCGAGCCACGGGAGTTCATCGCCGCGCCGGGGATGACGCTCCTGGCCGGCCTGCGCGAGTCGCTGGGGCTCACGGCCGCCAAGCGCGGCTGCGGGCAGGGCACCTGCGGAAGCTGCACCGTGCTGGTCGAGGGCCAGGCGCGGGCCGCGTGCCTGGTCGCGGTGGAGACCGTCGCGGGACTGTCGGTCAGCACCCTGGAAGGGGTCGCCACCGGCGGTGAGCTGGACGCGGTGCAGAGCTCCTTCGTCGACAACTTCGCCACCCAGTGCGGCTTCTGCACCGCCGGGATGATCATGGTCACCGAGGCGCTGCTCGACCGCGACCCCGACCCGAGCGAGGAGGACGTCGCCGAGGCCATCTCGGGCAACGTCTGCCGCTGCACCGGCTACCAGCCCATCGTGATCGCCATCCTGGACGCGGCCAGGCGCCGGCGCGAGGAGAGGGCGTCCCGATGACCTACCGCCTCGCCGCCATCGACAAGAGCTCCTTCGCCGCCGAGCGGGAGGACGACTTCACCGTCATCGGCTCGGTGGTCCGGCGCTCCGACGCCCTCGGGCACGTCACCGGACGCACGGAGTTCTTCGAGGACGTCGCCCCGCCCGGCCTCGCCCACCTGAAGATGCACCGCTCGGCCCGGCACCACGCCAGGATCGCCGGCGTCGACCTGACCGAGGCCCTGGCGGTGCCCGGCGTCCTGAAGATCCTCACCCACGCCGACATCCCGAACAACCTCTACACCCCGCTGAAACTGATCGGCGTCGGGCCGGACGACGAGCCCATCCTGGCCGTGGACAAGGTGCGCTACCTCGGCGAGCCGATCTGCGCGGTGGTCGCCGTCACCGAGGCGGCGGCGCTGGAGGGCGCGGCCAGGGTCAAGGTCACCTACGAGGACCTGCCGGCGGTGTTCGACGTCGAGGAGGCGCTGGCCGAGGGGGCGCCGCTGGTCAACGAGTACCACGGCCAGAACCACTTCATCTACGAGGGGCACCACTGCCGGCGCATCCGGTTCGGCGACGTGGAGAAGGCGTTCGCCGAGGCCGACCACGTCTTCGAGTGGCGCTACCAGTCCGCGCCGATCGAGCAGGCCCCCGTGGAGACCACCGGCTGCGTGGTGATCCCCCAGGCGGACGGCCGGCTGCGCATCCACTCCGACACCCAGGCGTGCTTCTTCACCCTGGACAACACCGCGCTGATCCTGGAGACCCCGTTCAACAAGCTGCGCATCGTCGGCGGGACGGTCGGCGGCGGGTTCGGCGGCAAGGTGGACGTCGTGGTCGAACCGGTGGCCTGCGTGGCCGCCATGATGACCGACCGCCCGGTCAAGTTCGTCTACAACCGGTACGAGGAGATGCAGGTCTCCTCCCCGCGCGCGGCCGAGCGCATCTACATCAAGGACGCCGTGATGGACGACGGCCGGATCATCGGGCGCAAGGTCACGCTGTACGTCGACTCCGGCGCCTACGCCCGGCACACCCCGTACGGCACGACCAAGGCGGCGGCCCACCTGCCGGGACCGTACTCGATCCCCAACGTGTGGGCGGACTGCCACTGCGTGTTCACCAACCGCACCCCCTCCAGCGCCATGCGCGGGTTCGGCGTCACCATCGGGGATTTCGCCCTGGAGTCGCAGATGGACCGGATCGCCAGGGCCCTGGACATGGACCCGCTGCGGCTGCGCCTCCTCAACGCCTACCGCGACGGGGACCTCAAGGCCCACCGCAAGGTCGCCGAGGGCACCGCCCTGGTGGAGGTCATCCAGAAGGCCGCCGAGATGTCCGGGCACGAACTGCCCGAGGCCTACCGCCGCATGTCGTCCCTGACACGAGAAGGGCTGTAGCCGATGGCCATGCTCCGCGGGCGCGGGTACGCGTCGGTCAACTACCCGACCGGGATGAACCTCGGCGGCGACCCCTCGCAGGCGCTGATCCACGCCACGACCACGGGCACGTTCGTGATCTCGCTGTCCTCGGTGGACCTCGGCCAGGGCATCAAGACGATCACCGCGCAGTGCGCGGCCGAGACGCTCGGCCTGCCGATCGAGAACGTCCTGGTCGACACCGCCGACACCGACACCGGCCCGCACTGCATGGGCACCTTCGCCAGCCGGGGCACCCACCGCGTCGGCAACGCGGTCATCATGGCCGCCGCCGAGGCGCGCGGCGTGATGCTGGAGGTCGCCGCCGAGGAACTGGAGGTCGACGCCGGGGACCTGGAGACCGACGGCACCGGCTACATCCGGCTGAAGGGGTCCAAGGAGAAGAGCATCCACATCACCGACCTGGCGCTGGCCGCGCACTTCAAGCACGGCCGCACGATCTCCGGCCGGGGGATCTTCCTCAAGGAGCCCAGCGCGCCGGTGCCCGAGACCGGGGAGATGGACCCCGACTCCTGCCAGGCGCACGCGTGCACCGCCGCCGTCGTCGAGGTCGACGACGAGACCGGGGTGGTCGAGGTGCTGGAGCTGTACAACGCCTACGAGATCGGCAGGGCGCTCAACCCGGCCATGGCCACCCAGCAGGTCGAGGGCGGCGCGTGGATGGGCCTGTCGCACGCCCTGTTCGAGACCGTCGAGCCCTACTACCCGTCGCGCGACCACGGGCCCCGCGACTTCGGCGAGTACCTGATGCCCGGCCCGGCCGACATCCCCGTCCAGCACAGCCTGATCCTGGAGCGCCCGGCGGCCAGCGGCCCGTACGGCGCCAAGGGGATCGGCGAGATGACGGCGAACGCCCCGATCCCGGCCATCGCCAACGCCATCTTCGACGCCTGCGGCGTCCGGCTGGAGGCGATGCCGTTCACCCCCGAACGCGTCCTGCGCGGGCTGGACGCCCTGCGCGCGGACACCGCGACACAGGACGCCGGTCCCGCCTGAACGGCGTCCTTCCCCCCCTGAAAAACACGGAGGAACCACCATGCTGAAGGTCATCTCGCTGCTCAAGCGCGCCGAGAACCTGTCCCACGAGGAGTTCACCAAGTGGGTCCTGCAGGACCACGTGGAGTTCGCCAGGAAACTGCCCGGCCTGCGCAAGTACACCGTGAGCGTCACCAACGAGGACGGCGCCGCGTACGACTCGGTCAACGAGCTCTACTTCGACGACGACGACGCCCGCGTCGCCGCGTTCGGCTCCGAGCACGGCAAGGCCGCCGCCGCCGACGCCGCCGCGCACACCACCCAGCGGGTCCACCTGCTGACCACCGAGCACGCGCAGTCGTGACCCCGGACGGGCCCCCCGTCCCGCTGAGCGAGCACGAACTGGCCGCGGCGCTCGAACGAGAGGGCTACTTCGCCGACGAGGGACTGTGCACGGCCGTCCACCTGGCGCTGCGGCTGAGCCGGCCGCTGCTGCTGGAGGGCGAGCCGGGCGTCGGCAAGACCGAGGTGGCCGCCGTGCTCTCCCGCGTCACCGGCCTGGACCTCATCCGGCTGCAGTGCTTCGAAGGGCTGGACTCCGGCCAGGCGCTGTACGAATGGGACTACCCCAAGCAGCTCCTCCAGGTCCGGGTGGCCGAGAGCCGGGGGCAGGACGTCGGCGAGCTGTACCGCGAGGAGTTCCTGCTGCGCCGGCCGCTGCTGCGCGCCGTGCAGGACGAGCGGGGCGTGGTGCTGCTGATCGACGAGATCGACCGGGCCGACAGCGAGTTCGAGGCGTTCCTGCTGGAGTTCCTGGGCGACTTCCAGATCACCATCCCCGAGCTGGGCACCATCCGGGCGCGCACCCCGCCCATCGTGGTGCTGACGTCCAACCGCACGCGCGAGCTGCACGACGCGCTCAAGCGGCGGTGCCTTTACCACTGGATCGCCTTCCCCGAGGCCGGGCGCGAGCGGGCCATCCTGCGCGCGGCCGTGCCCGGCCTGGAGGAACGGGCGGCCGAAGGGCTCGTACGGTCGGTGCAGCGGGTACGCGGGCTGCCGCTGCTCAAGCGGCCCGGGATCGCCGAGACGGTGGAATGGGCCCGGGGCGCGCTGGCGCTCACCGACGGCGGCAGCCCCTGGCCCACGGCGCTGCGCCGGGCGCTCGGCCTGCTCATCAAGGACGAGGAGGACACCCGCCTCGTCCTCACCCACGCCCCCGAACTCTTCGACAATGCCTGACCCCACCCCCCGGGACCCCCCACCGGGGACACCCGACGCCGGGACGAACCACCCGGAAACACCCGACCCTGGGGCGAAAAGTCCAGGGACACCCGGAGCCGGGACGAACAGTCCGGGGATGCCCGGACCCGTGGGGCTCGCGGCGGGGCATCTGTGGGCATTCCTGGCCGCGTTGCGCGGCGCGGGGGTGGCCACCGCGCCGCCCAAGCAGGCCGACCTGCTGCGGGTGATCGCATCCTCCCCGCCGCCCGGCCCGACCAAGTTGTACTGGTACGCCCGGATCACCCTGCTCCAGGACATCGGCGACCTGCCCGCGTTCGACCGCGTCTTCGACACGTGGTTCCGGTACGGCGGCCAGGAGCCCGTCCCGCCCGCCGCGGGCGACGACGGCGAGGCCCCCTCCCCCAACGGAGCCGGCCAGGACGACCCCCCGGCCCTGGACGCCCTGCCCGGCGACGGCGTCGAGGCCAGCGCCCTGAGCACCTACGGCAGGCGCGAGTTCGGCCCGGCCGGCGACGAACGGCGACCGGTCATGGCCGCCCTGCGCGCCACCTGGCCCGCCGTCCTCCCGGCGACGCCGTCGCGGCGGCGGCGCCCGTCCCGGTCGGGCGACCGGCTGGACATCCGGCACGCGTGGCGGCGCGCCCACCGGCACGACGGGGAGTTCATCGAACTGCGGCGCCTCGCCCGGCCCGCCCGCCCGCGCCGCCTGCTGATCATGGTCGACGTCTCCGGCTCCCTGCGGCTGCACACCCCCGACCTGCTCAGGCTCGCGCACACCGCCCTGCGCGCGGCGCCCGCCCGTACCGAGGTCTTCACCTTCGGCACCCGGCTGACCAGGATCACCGCCGCCCTGGCGCACCCGCACGCCGACCGGGCGCTGCGGGCGGTGTCCGGGCAGGTCACCGACGCCGACGGCGGCACCGCGATCGGCACGGCCCTCGCGCACTTCCTCGCCAACCCCCGGTTCGTGGCGCTCGCCCGGGGCGCCCTGGTGATCGTGCTGTCCGACGGGCTGGAACGCGGCGACTGCGCGCCGATGGTCCGCGCCACCGCACGCCTCGCACGCCTGAGCCACCGGCTCGTCTGGTGGTCGCCGCTGGCCTGCTCCCCCGGCTACCGCCCGGTCACCCGCGCCATGGCCGCCCAGCTCCCGCTCCTCGACCACCTCGGCGGCGTACGCGACCTGCCCACCGGCCTCACCGAGGTCCGCCGCCTCCCCGCCGTCCTCACCGCCCCCCGCCACACGGCCGCACGACGCTGGCCCACCCCTGACCCACGGGACCCCCAATGACCGACACCCCACCCGGCGCCTCACCCGACGTACCGGAAGACGCCGTACCCTCTCGCCCCGCCGGGATCGTGGACGCGCACCACCACATCTGGCGTGCCGCGGACCTGCCCTGGCTCCAAGGAGAGATGATCCCGCGCATCTTCGGCCCCTACGAGCCGATCCGGCGCGACTACCCGGTCGCGGAGTACGCCGAAGAGGCGACGGCCTGCGGCATCACCGCGGCCGTCTACGTGCAGGCCAACTGGCCGCTCGACCGTTCCCTGGACGAGGTCCACTGGCTGCGCGACGTGCACGCCGAGACCGGCTGGCCCACGGCCGTGGTCGGCTCGGCCGACCTGTTCGACGAGGGCGCGGCGGCCGTCATGCGCCGGCAGGCCGCGATCACCCCGCTCATGCGCGGCACCCGGCTGCAGCTGCACTGGCACGAGCGGCCGGAGTTCCGCTTCGCCTCGGCCCCCGACCGCATGAAGGACCCCGTCTTCCGGCGCAACATCGCCTCGCTCGCCGACCTCGGCTGGCTGTTCGAGCTCCAGGTGTTCGCCGGCCAGATGCCCGACGCCGCCGCGTTCGTGGACGAGTTCCCCGAGGTGACGTTCGTGCTGGTCCACGCCGGGATGCTCGACGGGTCAGGCCCGTCCACGGTCGCGGAGTGGACCCACGGCATGCGCCTGCTGGCCGAACGCCCCAACGTCGTGGTCAAGCTCACCGGCCAGGGCACGTTCGTGCACCGCGTGGACCGGGCGCTGATCGAGACGGTCGCGAACACGTGCCTGTCCCTCTTCGGCCCGGACCGCTGCATGTGGGGAAGCAACTTCCCCATCGAGAAGATCTGGACCGACCTCCCCACCCTCCTCACCACCTGGCGGTCCGCCCTCTCCCCCCACCCCCCAGAAACCCTCCACGCCGTCTTCACCACGACCGCCCAACGCGTCTACCGCCTGTGACCCATAACCCCCGACCAGTGCCACTGCCAGGGGCTTCGCAGACGGGCGAGGAGGGGCGCGGGTTTTTGTCGGTGGCGGGGGGCAGAATCGGCTGATGGACAGACCAAAGATCGTTTCGCCGGAGGAGTGGCGGCAGGAGCGCGACGAACTGCTCAAGGCCGAGAAGGAGGCGACCCGCGTCCAGGACGCGCTCGCCGCGCGGCGCCGTCGCCTGCCGATGGTCGAGTTCTCCGGCACGTACGCGTTCGACACCCCGGACGGCGAGAAGAGCCTGCCCGACCTGTTCGAGGGCCGGGACCAGCTCGTCATCTACCAGTTCATGGACATCGGGCCGGGCCGCTTCTGCCCGGGCTGCACGGCGTTCACGAAGAACATCCCCGAGGCCGCGCCGGCCACCCTGGCCGAGAGCGGGGTCACGTGGCTGAACGTGTCCAACATGCCGCTCGCCCAGATCGAGGAGTACAAGGCGCGCATGGGCTGGACGATGCCGTTCGTGTCGTCGCACGGCACCTCGTTCACGCGGGACTGCGGCATGGACGGCGGCTTCATGCTGAACGTGTTCCTGCGCGACGGCGACGCCGTCTACCGCACCTACAACACCACCTCACGCGGCGTGGACCGCCTCATGTTCGTGAGTAACATCCTCGATCTCACCCCCTACGGCCGCCAGCAGGAGTGGGAGGACTCCCCGCCCGGCTGGCCCCAGCACCCCACCTACGGCTGACCGATTGGGCCACCGGTCAAAAGTACGATCATGGGCGGTGGAAACCGCTCCTTCGGCCGATGGGCGGCGGCGGGCCGGATGAGCAGCATGGGCGCATGCCACACGAAGACACCCCCCAGGCCCCGGCGGCCGGGGGCCTCACCAAGCGTCACACCGGCCGGCCCCGGATCGCCGCGCTCGACGTGCTGCGCGGGTTCGCGCTGTGCGGGATCCTGCTGGCCAACATCCGGCCGATCGTCAACACCGGCGGGGTCGTCCTGCCCCCGGGCGGGCCGGGCAGCCCGGCGGAGAGATGGCTCGGGCTGCTGGTCGAGCAGCGCTTCTTCCCGATCTTCTCCCTGCTGTTCGGCATCGGGTTCTCCCTGCTGCTGAGCTCCGCCGCCGAACGCGTCCCCCACCCGAGGCTGATCCTGCTGCGCCGCCTCCTGGTGCTGCTCGCGGCCGGCCTGGTCCACCTGCTGCTGCTGTGGCGGGGCGACATCCTGACCACCTACGCCGTCGTCGGCCTGGTGGTGCTGCTGCCCTCCACCTGGCTGCCGCGCTGGGCCGTGGCCGGCCTCTCCGCCGCCCTCCTCACCGCGTCGATGGTCACCGGCGGCGGGAACACCCTGGTCCCCGGGCTGTTCCTGCTGGGCTCGGCGCTGACCCGGTACGGGGTGGCCGCCCGGATCGACCGCTCCACCCGGGTTCCGGCCCTTGTGGGGCTGGCCCTCGCCGCGGCGGCGGCGCCCGCCCTGTGGTGGCAGGCGGGCCTGGACACGCGCGACGCCGCTTTCAGCGGCGCCTTCGCCCTGGCGGGCTCGCTGGTCGCGGGCGTGTACGTGTGCGCCCTGCTGGTCCTGCTCCGAACGCCGCTCGCCCCCGCGCTGCGGGTCCTGTTCGCACCGCTGGGCCGGATGGCGCTGACGAACTACCTGACCGCCACGGTCCTGGTCCTGGCGACCGCCCGCGTCCTCGGCTCCCCGAAGGACTGGTCCTGGACGACGGTCTTCCTCCTCGCCGCCGCCGTCCTGTCCGCCCAGTGGCTGTTCTCCACCCTCTGGCTGCGCCGCTACCGCTACGGCCCCCTCGAATGGCTCTGGCGCTGGACCACCTGGACCCACCGCCCACCCCTCCGCCTCCACCCGCCCGCCACCCGCGAGGAGCGGGTCGTCGAGGGGGTGTGACAGGCGTGGCCGGATCGGCGGCGCCCGCGACCCCAGAGGGCGGGTCCCGGCGCACGTTGGGAGATGCGCCGTCGCCCGCGCGGAGACATGCTGGGCCATGGGCCCCAGGACATGCGTTTCACGAGCGGCCGACTGCGGCCGGTGATGAAAGGTGGAGGCACCGGTGACCGAATGCCGAATCTGCGGCGGCGAGGTCGAGGAGTTCCTGGACCTCGGACGCCAGCCGCTGTCCGACGCGTTCCCCCGCCCCGGCGACGTCGAGGGGGAGTTCTTCTACCGGCTCGCCGTCGGACGCTGCCTGGCGTGCACGATGGTCCAGCTCATGGAAGAGGTCCCGCGCGAGCGGATGTTCCACGAGGACTACCCGTACTACTCGTCCGGCTCGTCGGTGATGCGGGAGCACTTCACCCAGACCGCGCTGAGCTTCATCGACACCGAGCTCACCGGCGAGAACCCGTTCTTCGTCGAGATCGGCTGCAACGACGGCGTCCTGCTGCGGACCATCGCCGAGTCCGGGATCCGGCACCTGGGATTCGAGCCCTCCGTCGGGGTCGCGAACGTCGCCCGTGAGCGGGGCGTGACCGTCCGCACCGACTTCTTCGAGGAGTCGACCGCCATCGCCGTCCGCGAGGCCAACGGGCCCGCCGACGCGATCTTCTCGGCGAACACCATCTGCCACATCCCGTACCTGGACTCGCTGCTCCGCGGTGTGGACGCGCTGCTCACCCCCGGCGGCGTCTTCGTCTTCGAGGACCCCTACCTCGGGGACATCGTGAAGAAGACCTCCTTCGACCAGATCTACGACGAGCACTTCTACCTGTTCACGGTGCGTTCGGTGCAGGCGATGGCCGCGCGGTTCGGGTTCGAGCTGGTCAACGTGGAGCGCAAGCCGGTACACGGCGGCGAGGTCCGCTACACCATCGCCCGCGCCGGCGCCCGGCGGCCGACCCCTGCGGTGGCCCGGATGCTGGCCGAGGAGGACGCCCAGGGACTGGCCGAGCCCGAGGTGCTCAACGGCTTCGCCTCCGCGGTGGCCCGCATCCGCGAGGACCTGGTCCGCCTGCTGAGCTCCCTGCGCGAGGACGGCAAGACCGTCGCCGGCTACGGCGCGACGGCCAAGAGCGCGACCGTCACCAACTTCTGCGGCATCGGGCCCGACCTGGTCGACTACGTGTGCGACACGACCCCGGCCAAGCAGCATCGGCTGTCCCCCGGCGTGCACATCCCGGTCAGCCCGACGGAGACCTTCGCCGCCTCCTACCCCGACTACGCGCTGCTGTTCGCCTGGAACCACGCCGAGGAGATCATGGCGAAGGAAGAGCGGTTCCGCGAGTCCGGCGGCCAGTGGATCCTGTACGTGCCAGAAGTGCGGGTGGTCTGACCATGGACGAGCTGTCGCCGATCTACCAGAACGCCGAGGTGTACGACGCCCTCTACCAGGGACGCGACCGGACGTACGAGGCCGACTCGCAGTTGATGATCAAGTACATCCGGGCGCGCAACCCCTCCGCCTCCGCGCTGCTGGACGTGGCCTGCGGCACCGGGAGGAACCTGCGCTCCTTCGCCGACGCGTTCGACCACATCGAGGGCGTCGACCTGGCCGAGGACATGCTCCGGGTCGCCCAGAAGCGGCTGCCGGGGGTGCCCCTGCACCAGGGCGACATGAAGGACTTCCGCCTCGGCCGCACGTTCGACGCGGTCACCTGCCTGTTCAGCGCGATCGGCTACCTGGGCGACGCCGAGCAGCTGTACACCGCGCTGCGCTGCTTCGGCCGGCATCTCAACCCCGGCGGGGTCCTCGTCGTCGAGCCCTGGTACTCCCCGGACAACGCGCAGTCCGGGCGCGTCATGGGTGACGTCGTCACGGTCGACGGGCAGACGATCGCCCGGCTGTCCCACACGGTGGTGGAGGGCAAGGCCCACCGCATGACGGCGCACTACCTGGTGGCCAGCCCCGAGTCGGGAATCCGGCACTTCACCGACCTGCACATGCTGTCGCTGTTCACCCGGCAGGAGTACGAGACGGCCTTCGCCGAGGCGGGCGTCGCGTCCGTCGAGTACCTGGAGACCGGGCCCGGCCGTCCCGGCCTGCTCATCGGCGTCAAGTCCTGACGCCTCGGCGACAGCCCCCGTACGACCCGAAAGTGCCCTCCCGTCCAGGACGGGAGGGCACTTTTCCGTCTTCCACCAGGACGTGGCGACCGGGACCGTCAGGCACCGGGACGGCACCGCGCGCCGGCCCGGGATCAGGGGGCCGGCGCGCGGGGGCGGCGTCCGTCAGCCGCGGTCGAGGATCTTGCGGAGGGTGGTGATGACCTTGTCCTGGAGGTCCTCCGGCAGCGCCGGGTACATCGGGAGCGAGAAGATCTCGTGGGCGGCGACCTCGGTCTCCGGCAGGTCGCCGGTGGAGTAGCCCAGGTGCGCGAACCCGGTCATGGTGTGCACCGGCCACGGGTAACTGACGCGGAAGTTGAAGTCGAACTCCCGCAGCGCCTTGAGGATCTCGTCCCGCGCGGGGTGCCGCACGACGTAGAGGTAGTAGACGTGGTCGTTGCCGGGGGCGATCTTCGGCAGGATCAGGTCGGTGTCGGCGAGCGCCTCGGCGTACCGCCCGGCGATCGCGCGGCGGGCCGCGATGTAGTCGTCCAGCCGGCGGAGCTTGCGGCGCAGGATCTCGGCGTGCACCTCGTCCAGGCGCGCGTTGTGCCCCGGCGTGCGCACGACGTAGTAGCGGTCCTCCATCCCGTAGTACCGCAGCCTGCGCAGGTTCGCCTCGGCCTCGTCGTCGGAGGTGATCACACCGCCGGCGTCGCCGTAGGCGCCGAGGACCTTGGTGGGGTAGAAGGAGAAGGCGCCCGCCTCCCCGGTCGTCCCGGCCAGCCGGCCGTTCTGGCGCGCGCCGTGCGACTGGGCGCAGTCCTCAAGGATCTTCAGGCCGTGGGCCGCCGCCAGCTCCTGGAGCGGGGCGAGGTCCACCATCTGGCCGTAGAGGTGCACCGGGACCAGGGCCTTGGTCCGCTCGGTGATGGCGGCGGCCACCTTGCCGGTGTCCATGAGGTAGGTGTCGGGGTGCACGTCGACGAACACGGGCGTGGCGCCCGCCCCGTCGATGGCCAGCACGGTCGGCGCCGCGGTGTTGGACACCGTGATGACCTCGTCGCCGGGGCCGACGCCCAGGGCCTGCAGGCCGAGCTTGACCGCGTTGGTGCCGTTGTCGACCCCGACGCAGTGCGCCACTCCGTGGTAGGCGGCGAACTCCGCCTCGAAGCCTCGCACGCTGTCGCCGAGAATGAGCTGGTCGGAGCGGAAGACGGTGTCGACCGCGTCGAGGATGTCCTCGCGCTCGTTCTCGTACTCCAGCCGGTGGTCCCATACGTGAATGGCCATCGGTGCACGCACTCCTTTGGGATCGATCTCTCTGTCACAGGTTGTTCAGGCACAGGAGCAGGGTCCTGGCCTCGATGCCGAGGTAGTAGCTGTGCCGTTGCAAGGCCATCAGCTGCTCGACGGTGATCCACGCGAAGTCCTCCGGCACCCGCAGCGGGAAGTCGTCGTCCTCCACCACCAGGTAGCGGGTCTCGGCGTGCAGGAAACGCCCCCCCTCCTCCGACAGCACGACGTCGAAGCGGACGCCCGAGCGCGCCGACAGCATGTGGTCGAGGAACTCGGGGCGGCGGCCGGCGGGGGTGGTGGGGTAGTCGTCCATCATGAACCGCACGGTGGGGCCGAGCTCGACGGTGTCGCGGTGGCCCGGCAGGACCTCGGCGCGCACCAGGGCGTGCAGGCGCCCGCCGATGCGCCGGACCACCAGCCCCGCCAGCCCGAGGCCGTGCGGCGCCAGCAGCGGCTGCTTCCAGCTGTGCACCTCGCGGGTCCTGGCGTGCACCCGGACGCCGACGATGCTGAAGTTCCCGCCCTCGGCCGGGACGATGCCCCTGGCCTCCCGGCGCCACCCCGTGACGGAGTCCAGCGGCACCAGGGCGGCCGACAGCTCGTACTCGCTCTTGCGGCCGGTGATCCAGCTAAGGATCTCCGTCATCGTGCGCACGCCGCCTGGCTCACCGGAGCGCCGGCCGTCGCCGTCGAACGCGTCCCCGTCCGGGGCCGCGACGGGCAGGCACCCGAGGACCGTCCGGGCGTCCATGTTCATGACGTTGCGCCGCCGGAGCAGCCGGCCGATCTGCCCGAGGGTCAGCCAGCAGAAGTCCTCGTGGAGCGGCACGTCGCCGGTGACCTCGATGACGATGTTCCGGTTGCGCTTCAGGTGGAACCAGGCGCCCTGCTCGGACTGGAGGATGTCGACCAGGACCCGGCCGCGCCCCGGCTCGGTGAAGTACTCGACGTAGGCGGCGCGCTTGCCCTGGTGCACCTGGGTGTAGTTGCTGGACGTCGCCTGGACCGTCGGCGACAACTGCACCATGTCCATGTTCCCGGGTTCCATCTTGGCCTGCAGCAGAAAGTGCAGTACGCCGTCGAACTCCTTGGCGATGATTCCGAGGATGGCGATGTCCCGTTGTACGAGAATGGGCTGGCGCCACTCCCTGACCGGGCCGTGGTTCGTCCTTACGTGTAATCCCTCCACGCTGAAGAACCGGCCGCTGTGGTGTTCCAGATTCCCGGTGCCGGGCGCGATACCCCAGCCATTCGGCTCGTTCAGTTCGGCCAGCGGGATTATGGTGCTCTCGAACGGCTGCTTTCTCTTGTTCTCGACCCAGTCGTCGATGTCGGGGCTCACCCGCGAGGCGGTGGTCCTGGCGGATGCGGTGATACGGGTGGCGAGGTCGACGGGCATGCTGGTCTCGAGCTGATCAAGTCTCGCAGGCACCGGAAGCTCCCATGAGGTCGTATGACTGCCTGCATCGTCGTACGACCGGGCTTTGCGCTGCATCTTCTGGATTGCGGAGATCGTGCGGCCCGGCCCCCGGAAGCCGGAGAAAACCCTGGCCGGAGGAAAAGGGGCACCGAACGGCATCACAGGAGATGCGTCGCCGACGGGCCGGTTGGCACGCTGATATATGCCAACCGGCACATCCTGAGAGCGGGTGACCTATGAAATTCTTGTCTGATCAGGGAAACACCTCCGCCGCGGTAATCGGAATGGGTTATGTGGGATCGACCGTCGCGGCGGTCCTGGCCGGCGAAGGCGTGGACGTCGTGGGAATCGACGTCGATCCGGCGCTGGTCGCCCAGCTCGAGGGACGCAGGAGCTGGTTCAGCGAGCCGGGTCTGCCCGAGTTGCTCTACAGCGGCCTGGACTCGGGCCACCTGCGGGTCACCACCGAATACGACCTGGTCTCCGGCGTGGACGTGGTCATCATCGCCGTCGGCACCCCGGTCCACGACACCGAGCTCGTCGACACCTACCTGCGGAGCGCGTGCACGGAGCTGGCCAAGCACCTGCGCGAGGGCCAGCTCGTCATCCTCAAGAGCACGGTCCCCCCCGGCCTGACCAGGAACGTCGTCGCCCCCCTGCTGGAGGCCGGCGGGCTGCGGGCCGGCGTCGACTTCGGACTGGTCTTCTGCCCCGAGCGGCTCTCGGAGGGGCAGGCCCTGCGGGAGATGCGGATGTTCCCGATCGCCATCGGCGGCTGGTGCGCCGACAGCGCCGCCGCGGCCGCCGCCTTCTGGTCGCGGACGATCGGCAACGAGATCATCACCTGCGCCTCGATGGAGAGCGCCGAGGTGGTGAAGCTGGCGAGCAACTGGTGGATCGACCACAACATCGCGATGGCCAACGAGCTGGCCAAGCTGTGCGGGGTGCTGGACGTCGACGTGCTGGACGTGGTGGCCGCGGCGAACACGATGAAGAAGGGCACCGGGAACGTCAACATCCTGCTGCCGAGCGTGGGCGTCGGCGGGTCGTGCCTGACCAAGGACCCGTGGATGGTGTGGCGGGCCGCCCGTGACCGCGACATCGAGCTGAACACGATCCCGGTCGCGCGCGAGGTCAACGACACCATGCCCGGGTACACCGTCGACCTGATCGCCGAGGAGCTGGCCGGGACGGGCAAGCGGCTGGACGAGGCGAAGATCGCGGTGCTCGGCGTGGCGTTCAAGAACAACACCGGCGACCTGCGCGCGACGCCGACGCTGCCGATCGTCGCCCAGTTGCAGCGCAGCGGGGCCGAGGTCGTCATCTACGACCCGCTGGCCGACGCCGGCGAGGTCAAGAGGATCTTCGGGCTCGCGCCGGTGGAGACCGTACGTGAGGCGCTGTCCGGCGCCGACTGCATCGCCGTGCTGGCGGGGCACGACGCGTTCGCCGGCATCGACTTCGTGGCGTTCCGCGAGTCGGTGGCGCCCTCGTGCGTCATCCTCGACGGCCGCGCCTACTACTCGCGCGAGACCATCGACCGGTACCGCCGGCATGGCTTCGCCTACCGGGGAATCGGAAGGTAACGCTCATGGCGCGGGTCGTGGTAACAGGA
Organism: Sphaerisporangium corydalis; assembly: GCF_025506355.1. Taxonomy (GTDB): domain Bacteria; phylum Actinomycetota; class Actinomycetes; order Streptosporangiales; family Streptosporangiaceae; genus Sphaerisporangium; species Sphaerisporangium corydalis. The sequence goes on along the minus strand of NZ_JANZYP010000030.1, from coordinate 57,754 downwards.
GGATGCGGGTTCCTGGGCAGTCATCTGGTCGACGAACTGGTCCGGCGGGGCAACGAGGTCACCGTGTTCGACGCCGGCGGTCCGCCCCCCGACCAGACGCCGCCGCCCTCGGTCCGTTACGTGACCGGTGACATCCGGGACGCCGCACAGCTCGCCGAAGTGATCAAGGACGGCGTGGACACCGTCTACCACTTCGCCGCCGTCGTCGGGGTCGACCGCTATCTCGACCGTCCGCTCGACGTCATCGACATCAACCTGCTCGGCACCCGCAACGCCCTGGACCTCGCCTCGAAGGCGGGCGCGAAGGTCGTCCTCGCGAGCACCAGCGAGGTCTTCGGGAAGAACCCCGCCGTCCCGTGGCGTGAGGACGACGACCGGGTGGTGGGCAGCACCGCCGTGGACCGGTGGTGCTACTCCTCCAGCAAGGCGCTGGGCGAGCACCTCGCCTTCGCCTTCGCCCGAGAGCGCGGGCTCAGGACGGCCATCGTGCGCTTCTTCAACGTGTACGGCCCCCGGCAGCGGCCGGCGTTCGTCGTCAGCAGGACCCTGCACCGGGCCCTGAACGGGGAGCCGCCGGTGGTGTACGACGGCGGCGGCCAGACACGGTGCTTCACCTACGTCCAGGACGCGATCGACGCGACGATCATCGTCGGGACCGACGAGAACGCCGTCGGGGAGTGCTTCAACATCGGCAGCTCGGCCGAGACCACCGTGGCCCGGCTCGGCGCCCTGGTCGCGGAGCTGACCGGCGTCCAGACGAGCGTGCCGATCGAGACGCGGGAAGCCCTCGGCAGCCAGTACCAGGACCTGCGCAGGCGCGTCCCCGACACGACCAAGATCGGAAGGATGCTCGGCTGGCGGTACTCGACGGACCTGCGCGAGGGGCTCATCAGGACGATCGAGTGGGCGCGGGAGAACCCGTGGTGGCTGGCCCAGCCCGACAGCGGCGCCACCCCGGAGCCCGATCTCGCGGCGACCGCGTCCGCCTGAACCGCTCGAAGTGCGCTGAAAGCGCGCCCCGGAACCGTCCCGGGGCGCGCGCGGGCGAGGTGGGTCAGCGGCGGACCGCGACCAGCAGCCCCCTGCCGGACAACCCGTGGCCGTCGTACTCCACCTCGCAGCCCGCCTCGGCGAACGCGGACTCGTACTCCTCGCGCGTGAAGATGCCGAGCACCTGGACGTCGGAGAAGTGCCGGATGCCGCCGGCGTCGGCCACGATGAAGTGCGTGTCCAGGTGGTGCCGGCCGTCCCGGCGCAGGCCGTGCGAGACCCGCGCGATGGTGACGCCGTCGCCGACCTGCACGACGTCGCCGATCACGGTACGGTCCCTGATCTTCTCCGGCAGGTACCACGGCTCGACGACGAGCACCCCTCCGGGGGCGAGGTGCCCCGCCATGCGGGCGACCGCGGCCCTCATCCGCGACAACGGCAGGAAGTTGATCGAGCTCATCAGGCAGACCACGGCGTCGAAGGTGCGGCCGAGCTCGAAGTCGCTCATGTCGCCGGCGTGGATCGGCGTCCCCGGAAGTTTGGCCGCCGCCTGCTCACGCATGGCGGGGGTGAAATCGAGGCCCGCCACGTCGGAGAACAGCCCTTTGAACGCGCGCAGGTGTTCTCCGGTGCCGCAGGCGACGTCCAGCAGCGACCGGGCGTCGGGTTTGCGGTCCCGAATGAGCCGCGTGAGGATTTCGGCCTCGGCGGCGTAATCCTTGCCCCGCGTGGTGTAGACCTGATCGAAAAGCTGGGCGTGTTCGGTGTCGAAGAGCATGACCGGCCCTCTCGTCATGCCGGTTCACCGGCGTCTGGCGATCGTCTTCCTCATAATCGGCCGGGCGCCGCGGGGGGCGCATCCTCGTTCATGCGCATTCGGTGATATCCGCGTTTCCGGTGCCCGCGCATTCCCGGGGTGGTCAAACACGCAATCTGGAAGACGCCGGTGAGGGCGCCTGACGCCATACTGGGTACGAACGCCGACTCGAGTAAGCAGACTTTAACGGCACGAAAAGCCGGCCGGATATCACCCGATGACGTGGCCGTCCGCGGCGCGCGCGTTTCCGGGCGAGCGCGGGGGAATTGCCGCCGGCCACCGCCGAAGCGCGCCGCCCGTCCCGGCCGCCATCGCTCATCATCTAGGAGGAAGGGCTCCGATGCGGATCCTCTTCGTAAGCAACCCTTTCAGATCACACTTGTACGTTCAGGTGCCGATGGCGTGGGCGCTCCGCAACGCGGGACACGAGGTGTGCATCGCCGGGCCGCCGGACATGGCCGACGACATCAAGCACAGCGGGCTGCCCGGCGTGTCGGTCGGCGAGATGCTGCTCCTCGCGGAGAAGGTGGCCAAGGTGCCGCCGATCAAGGAGGCGACCGGCGAGGCCGACCCCCGGGGCAACCGCACCGGCAAGTCCGTGCAGACCGACTTCGGCTGGGGCGATCCCTACGTCGAGTTCAAGGACCTCATCTCCGGCGTCCGCGGGGTGTTCTACCCGGAGTCCACGGTCGAGGACCTGCTGAGCTTCACCCAGACGTGGAAGCCCGACCTGGTGATCTCCGACCCGACCGCCCTGCCCGCCGCGGTCGCGGCCCGCTCGGTCGGCGCGGCGCACGCCCGGATGCTGTTCACCGTCGACCGGATGGCCCAGCTCCGCGCGGCCTGCCGCAACCAGCTCGAGACCGAGGGCGACCCGCTGCGCGACTGGCTGCAGCCGCTCCTCGACCGGTACGGCAGCGAGTTCGACGAGTCGGCGGTGCTCGGGCAGTGGACCCTGTCCCCCATGCCGCTCTACATCTGGCGGCCCCAGGGCGTGCAGTACCTGCCGATGCGCAACGTGCCGTTCAACGGCCCCGCGACGACGCCCACGTGGGTGTACGAGCCGCCGGCCCGCAGGCGGGTCTGCATGACGCTCGGCATCTCCCACCGTGACGCCAACATCGAGGGCACCTCGGCCTCCACCAGTGAGCTCTTCGAGGCGGTGGCCGACCTCGACATCGAGATCGTCGCGACCTTCAACGCCAAGCAGCTCGAGTCGGTGCCGACGCTCCCCGACAACGTGCGCGCCGTCGACTTCATCCCGCTCAACTCGCTGCTGCCCTCGTGCTCGGCGATCGTCCACGAAGGCGGCTGCGGCACCTTCGCGTCGGCGCTGGAAGCGGGCGTCCCGCAGGTCATCGTGCCCAACGACTTCAAGGTGGAGAAGTGGTGGGGGTCGGTGGCCATGGCGAACGCGGTGGAGGACCGCGGCGCCGGGATCTACGCGGTCAACGCCGGCCGGCTGACCGCCGACGTGCTGCGCGACAGCCTCAAGCAGGTCCTGGAGGACCCCTCGTACGCGGCGAGCGCCGCCAGGATGCGCGCCGAGGTGCGGGCGATGCCGACCGCGAACGACGTCGTCCCGGCGCTGGAGAAGCTGACCGCCGAGTACCGCACGTCGCGTCCCTGACGGGCCGTTCGATCCTGTTCACTGACCCGCGAACCGAAGAACGGACCGGATGATGAAGGGAATCGTTCTCGCCGGCGGCGACGGCACACGCCTGTTCCCGCTGACCTTGGCGACGTCCAAGCAGCTGCTCGCGATCTACAACAAGCCGATGGTCTACTACCCGCTCTCGGTGCTGATGCTGGCCGGGATCAGGGACATCCTGATCATCTCCACGCCGTCCGCCGTCCCGATCATGCGGAGCCTGCTCGGCGACGGCTCCAAGCTCGGCCTGAACCTGTCCTACGCGGTGCAGGACGAGCCGCGCGGCATCGCCGAGGCGTTCCTGATCGGCGCCGACCACATCGGCGGCGACAGCTCGGCGCTGATCCTCGGGGACAACGTCTTCCACGGCGCCGGGTTCCCCGAGCTGCTGCGCCGCACCCGTGACACCCTCGACGGCTGCACCCTGTTCGGCTACTCCGTGGCCGACCCCGAGCGGTACGGCATCGGCGAGGTCGACGCCGAGGGCATGCTGGTCTCCATCGAGGAGAAGCCGGCGCGCCCCCGCTCCAACAACGCGATCACGGGCTTGTACTTCTACGACGAGCAGGCCGTCGAGATCGCCCGGGGGCTCACGCCCTCGGCGCGCGGCGAGCTGGAGATCACCGACCTCAACCTCGCGTACCTGCGGCAGGGCCGGGCCAAGCTGGTCGAGCTGAGCGGCGCCTTCAACTGGTTCGACTGCGGCACCCACGACTCCCTGCTGGCCGCCAGCCAGTTCGTGCAGTTCATCGAGAAGCACCAGGGCGAGCGGGTGGGCTACCTGGAGGAGATCGCCCTGCGCATGGGCTTCATCGACGCCGAGGCCTGCTACCAGCTCGGCGCCGGGATGCGGCAGTCGAACTACGGCCGCTACCTCACGGAGATCGCCTATGCGCTGGACTGATCCGTCCCCGCGATCCGGGTCCGGCCGTGGTGCCGGGTCCGGCCGCACCGCCCAGGCTTCATAAGGGGCGAATGAGGAGATCCCATGCTTTTCACGCCCCTCACCCTGCGGTCGCTGACCATCCCCCACCGCGTCTGGATGGCACCGATGTGCCAGTACTCGGCCGCCACCGACGGCCCCCTGACCGGAGCACCGCATGACTGGCACTTCGCCCACCTCGCGACCCGGGCCGTGGGCGGCGCCGGGCTGATCCTGACCGAGGCCACCGCCGTGTCCCCCGAGGGCCGGATCAGCCCCGCCGACCTCGGGCTGTGGAACGACCGCCAGCAGGAGGCGTTCGCCCGGATCACCGGCTTCCTGTCCCGGCACGGCACCGTGCCCGGCATCCAGCTCACGCACGCCGGCCGCAAGGCCTCCGCCGCCGAGCCGTGGCGGGGCGGCGCCCCCCTCGGCGCCGGGGAGGGCGGCTGGCGGGCGGTCGCGCCCAGCCCGGTCCCCTTCGCCGACCGCTACCCGGCGCCCGAGGAGCTGCCGGTCGACCGGATCCGCCGCGTCGTCGCCGACTTCGCCGCCGCGGCCGAGCGCGCGCTGCGGGCGGGCTTCCAGGTCGTGGAGATCCACGGCGCGCACGGCTACCTGATCGACGAGTTCCTCTCCCCGCACAGCAACCACCGCGCCGACGCCTACGGCGGCCCGTTCGAGAACCGCGCCCGCCTGGCCCTGGAGGTCGTCGACGCCGTACGCGCCGTCTGGCCCGAGGAGCTGCCGGTGTTCTTCCGGGTCTCGGCCACCGACTGGCTCCCCGACGGCCAGGGCTGGAGCGTGGACGACACCGTGCGCCTGGCCAAGGAGCTGTTCGCCCACGGCGTCGACCTGGTGGACGTCTCCAGCGGCGGCAACGCCTCGGGCGTGAAGATCCTCACCGGCCCCGGGTACCAGGTGCCGTTCGCGGCCCGGGTGCGCGAGGAGACCGGCGGGCCGGTGGCCGCGGTCGGCCAGATCGTCGACCCGCACCAGGCCGAGTCGATCGTCGCCTCCGGCCGGTCCGACGCCGTCCTGCTCGGCCGCGAACTGCTGCGCAACCCCTACTGGCCGCACCAGGCCGCCCGGACGCTGGGCGCCCGGCCGCGCTGGCCCGACCCGTACCTTCGCGCGAGCTGAGCCCCCGGTGCCGGCAGCAGCGCAGCGACGACGCGACGGGACGCGGCCCCCGGCCGCGCGCCCCCTTCCGCCCCATGACCACCTGTTTCTTCGGCGTTGCGCACTTCTCCACCGGTTCCACGCGCGCCCGTCTCCCGTGAATTCGCCGGTGTTACGCTCGAATTCGAGCCGCCGATCCGGTTGTCCGCCGACCTCGAAGGTCGTCATCGCCCCCAGACATCTCGGAGAGTCCCTTGTCGACTTTGAGCACTAGTCGCATGCCCGCCGGACAGCTCGGTACGCCGCTCACGCCGAACGGCCGAGCCCTGCTGACCCTGGTCGAGCAGGATGTCGCGCTGATCCGGGACGGCGCCGCCGCCCACGACCGTTTCGGCGAGTTCCCGGTGGAGACCTTCGAGCGGTTCCTCGACGACGGCGTCATGGCGGGCACCGTCCCGGCCGAGCTCGGCGGCACCGGTGTCTCGTGCCTGGCCGACGTCGCGACGGTGCTGGCCGCCGTCGCCGAGGCCGACGCCTCCACCGCGCTCGCCCTGCACGTCCAGTTCAGCCGCGGCCTGACCTTCGCCTACGAGTGGCGGCACGGCTCCCCGCCGGTGCGGGCGCTGGCCGAGCGGCTGCTCCGGGGCATGGCGTCGTCCCGGCTGGTGGTCTGCGGCGCCGCGAAGGACCACCACACGGCGGTGACCCGGCTGACCCCCGACGGGGACGGCGGCTGGCTGCTGTCCGGCCGCAAGACGCTGGTGACCCTCGCGCCGATCGCCACCCACTTCCTGGTGCACACCCAGAAGGCCGTCGAGGGCGAGCCGGTCACCCTGGCCGCCGCCGTCATCGACCGCTCCTCACCCGGCCTGACCGTCCTGCCCGAGTGGGACGGCCTCGGCATGCGGGCGTCGGGCACCTGCGACATCGTGTTCGAGGACTGCCCGATCGCCGCCGAGGACGTCCTGCAGCGCGAGGTGATCGGCGCCCACAGCGACCGCACCCTGGCCGGGCAGACCGTCAGCTCCATCACCATGCTCGGCATCTACGCCGGCGTCGCGCGCGCCGCCCGCGACATCGCCGTCGCCGCCGCCACCCGCCGCCCGACCGCCCCGCCCGCGGCCGTGCGCGCCCTGGTCGCCGACATCGAGGCCAACCTGTACACCCTCCAGTCCACGGCCGCGGCGGCGCTGGCCAACGCCGACGAGCTCAACAACGACCTCAGCGGCGACCTGGACGAGCGCGGCCGGCGGATGATGGCCCCGTTCCAGTGCGCGAAGCTGGCGGTCAACCGGCTGGCCCGATCGGTCGTCAACGACTGCCTCACCGTCGTCGGCGGCGCCGCCTACGGCGCGGCCCACCCGCTCTCCCGCCTCTACCGCGACGTGTCGGCCGGCTGGTTCATGCAGCCCTACACCTACGTCGACGCCGTCGACTTCCTCAGCGGCCAGGCCCTCGGCATCGACCGCGACAACAACTACCTCAGCTACCGAGCCAACACCGCCGCGGCCCACTGACCCGCCCGACCGGCTCCGGGGCCGCCGTGGGCTCCGGAGCCGATCGCCTCCTACGCGGAGTGATCCGGACGGCTAGTACCTTCCGGTGCACCGGACCTGATGCGTCGCCCCGTCGTCGTTGGAGTAACTGATGCACACCTGGTTGTACAGGTGGTAGTCATCGAGCATCACCGTGGCCGAGCTGTTCGTCGGCGCCCGGTCGCGGGAGGAGGCACGGAGCGCGCCGCCGGTCTTGTTGTAGTAGCTCTGGATCTCGAAATAGTCGACCTGGCAGGAGCAGTCTCCGGAGAATTTGCCCCAGGTCGTCTGGCAAGCGGGGCTGTAGCGCAACTGGAGCCCGGCGACAGGGTTGAGCACGTTGATCGCGCCGCTGGCGCAGTTGTGGAATGTGTTGGGATCCTGCCCGTCGCACACGGGACCGCAGGGGGCCGCGGTCGCGGAGGCCGCCGCCGGTGTGGTGAGCCCGAGCACGCAGATGGCCGGTACGAGGGCTAGGGCGAGCAGTGATTGCCAGATCCTCATCGTTCCTCCGTTGTCGTTGATCTCGCGGATCAGAATGGGTCCCGGCACTGGTGGCCGGTGCCCTGGATCGGGATGAAGGCCATGGCGTCGAAGGCGATGTCGACGGTGCCGTCGGACTGGCCGTCACCGAGGTTGTTCAGCTGCACGCGCGCGCCGGGATAAAGGTCGTAGTTGCCGAGATACACCCATTTGTCCTCGCCCTGCTCGTCGAAGATGCTGCCGGTGCCCTGGTCGATCTCGCAGGTGCCAGGGGTGCCCTGCGTGGTCCGGTCCCGCCAGACGACGTACTCGGCGTTCTCGGTCTCGCCGCCGTGGCTGGGCAGGTGGGCGACGATGTCGTAGCGCCGGTGACCCGTGCCTTCCAGGTCGGGAGACCAGGTCGCGGTGACCTGGTGGTTGGCGTTCGAGGTCGCCGGGATGCCGTCGATCGGGCGGTAGACGTGGGTGAACCACATGTGGCCCTTGTAACCGGCGCCGATCTGGTGCAGATCGATCTGGCCGAGGTCGGCGTAGATATCAGGGGGCGAGCCCGTCCGGAGGGTGAACTTCCCGTTCGGGGGGTGCATCGAGCAGCCGAGGGCGTAGTCGCCTGGGTCGTTGAGGTCGTAGACGATCGGTACGAGGCCGGAGGTGATGAACTCGTCGCTGCCGTAGTCCAGGGTGTCGCAGGAACGCGGGTAGACCCGGTCGATCACCGGCTCGCCGCTGCCGGCGGGGTAGGCGAGCCGTTCGGTGGCGCAGTCGCTGGCGCAGGTGGCGATGTCGAGGTGGCCGTGCCACCAGCAGGCGTCGCTCTCGGCCGGACACGGATCGTCGTCGGCCGGGACCTGCCGGTCGCAGGCGTTCGCCGCGGTGCAGAACCAGCGGGGCCACGGTGGCGCCTCGTTGTTCGGCAGGTAGAGCTGATCGTTGGCGGCCGTGCCGAAGGTGGGTGTGGAGTAGGCGTCGTCGCCGCCCTGCCGCTGCGGCACCTCGACCCATCCCATGATCTTCTCCGGGTAGCTCCAATTCCACGGGTGAGCCGCGTCGTCGTAGTCGTCGAGGAACCGGTGCCGGTCGTACGGGTAGATCGGGTTCGCGGGGTTGTTGAACCAGCCGACGCCCCAGTGGCCGTTGTTCGCGCCCGCCTCACCGCTGGGGTGGAAGCCGCTGTTGTAGGCCCAGATGGCCAGGTACCAGTTCTCGATGTAGCGGGGTGAACCATCGTTGAGCCAGGTGCGCCCGCCGGGGTCGTTGTAGAGCTGGTTCCACTTCTCGATCAGGATGTTGAGCGAGGCGGCGATGTTGGCCGCGTAGTCGGTGGCGATCGCGATCTGCTGGTTGTGCGTGAACGTGGTCTCGCCGACGGCCATTCCGGTGGTGACCTGGCCGATGCCGTAGCCGCAGTCGGCACCGGGATAGTTGATGACGTCGATGTCGCTGCTGCCGTCGGTCCTGCGGTTGCCGTAGTAGTCGGACACGAGCGGGTTGCCGGTGTCGCCGGGCACCGCGTGCCAGCTGGCCTCGGCCAGGTTCGTCTCCTGCGCCAGGATGGCGAGCAGCAACTGCGCCGGTACCGTGCCGCCGCCGGCCAGTGCCCGCAGCGGGAAGAGCCCCTGCGGGGAGTACGCCGGCAGGCCGGTCCTGAGGTGATTGGCCGGTCGGCCCACGGTGAGGCGCCCGTGTACGGCCTGGTCGGCCGCCCACTCGACCATGTTCGCGCTGGGCTGAAGAGCCTGGATCCGCGGGTCGTTCCGGCCGACCGCGCACCTCGGCGTCCCCTCGTCGTCCAGCGGCGCCACACGGGCCTGGCCGGTGCCGGCCGGTTTTCCGGTGACCGGTATGGCGTCCAGGGTCGGTGCCCGGCCGGTGGCGATCGTGCCGGTCGAGACCCGTCCGGAGCCGGTGGCACGCACCGTGACGTCGACCGGCGCGACCTGCCCGCCGGTCGCGGTGCGGGAGGCGCCGGTGGCACCGCGCGGCACCGCGCGGCTCAGCACGCGTTCGGCGACCAGGTGGCCCTGCGTGGAGATCGCCTCGACCTGCCGGTCCGCCGGCACCGTGGTCAGCTCCGCCGCGCGGCCGACGGCGCCGGTGGCGCCGACCAGCGCACTGCGTCCGCCGGGCAGCCCGAAGAGCTGCAGCCTGCCCACGGCGGCGGACCCCAGCGGGCGCAGGCTCCCCGCCGACCACCGCTCGGCGTACGCCTGCCCTCCCTTGCCGGACAGCAGGTCGATGCCGTTGTGCGCGGTGGCGACGACGGCGTAGGGCCGGCCGCTCGGCCGCGCCACCTGGCGCAGCGAGCCGGTGACCGTGACCCGCACCAGGCTGCCGTTCACGATGCCGTAGTCGCCGTCCGGCGCGGGCGCCGGGGTGGTGAGCTGCGCGTGGATCCGGCGGGTGCCGGTGACGGTCGCCGACACCGCGTCACCGGCCAGCAGGTCGGTCTCCCGTCCGTCCGCACCGATCGCCCGGGTCAGCAGGACCCGGTCGCCAGGGCCGCAGGCGGGGTTGAAGTACGCCAGCTGGACCCCGGTGGCGAGGGTGCGGGCCGTGCCGGTGGCGATGTCCACCACCGCGGCCAGCCCGCCGCCGTTGCGAAGGGAAGGCTTGTTCGCCGCCATGGCCGGCGCGTAGACCGCCACCGCGTAGCGCCCGGAGCCGGTGACGCACACCTGCCCGGCCCAGACGCCCAGGTCCAGCGCGGACGACCGCAACGTGGCCAGTGTCGACCAGGCGTACGCGTCCTTCTCCCGCGCCACGTACAGATGGAAACCGGTCGCGTCACCGGCGCCGGTCACCAGCACATCGGACGACTTCCGCCACCCGGCGCCGAGCGCCGCGTCCGGGTCGGCGACCGCGGCCCGGCCGGCGTCGGCCTGGGGAGGCTTCGCCGACGGTGTCGCGAACGTCGGCGGGGCCGCGAGACCGACGGTGGCCAATGCCAGGCACACCGCCGCCAGCCGCGCCACCAGCCGGGATTTTCGCCACAGTGTCATGAACAACCGCCTCCTGGAGCCGTAACGAGGGGAAAGCCGGATGATCCCGGCCTGGGCCGCGCGGATGTCAGCGCCAGCCGGAGCAGCGCAAGCCGGTGTGGAGCATGTCGGAGTCGATACAGACCTGGATGGAGTTGTGCCAGCTCACCATCGGGGTCGGGTGGTTGCCGGGGTCGGTGATGCTCTCGTTCTCGAACTGCTCCGCACCCCGGCCGTACTCGTCGATCCAGCTGAAGTTCAGGTAGTCGGGACTGTCGTTGTGGGTGCTCAGGTCGAGCTCGGCCCATGCGGAGTTGCATTCCGGCGAGTGCCACAGCGTGATGTTGAGCTCGGCCTCCCGGCCGTCGTCACTCGCGGACCGGGTGAAACCGCCCACCTGAACGCGATCGGCCTGGCATCCTTGGGCCGCGGCCATCTTGCCCTGGCAGCCGTCCCCGGAACAGCTCGCGAGCAGATGTGCCTCTGGGCGGGTGACCGCGGCCTGATGGACGGTCTCCAGCGGCTTCGCGGCGACTCGCGGGGTGATGACCGGCATGGCCGGGCCGGCGATCAGCCCGGCGACGGCGGCTGTGACGAGCGGGCCAATCCAGGTTCGTATCATCGGACCTCCTGGGAAGACGGCATGCGGTGCCCGGACACGTCGGCCCTCATTTCGACGTGGACATGGCCGATGCCGGAGCGGCGAGGAGCGATCTTCGTCGCCACGGCAGAAAGTGACGGCCTGGATCGCTTCCCCGGTTCGATGAGCGGGTCCGCGCGTCGCCTTCGGTCTGCCGTGCGCGACTCGGCCGGCGCTTGCCGGCCACCTTGCGCCCCCAAAACACCACATCTACGGTGGTGCCGGAAGGCTTGTTGGATGGCCCGTACAAGTCCATACAGTTTTCAGGAGCCACATGGGCGACGACCCTGGCAGCGCGGACCCGTCGAGCGTTCTGACGAAAAAGGGTTTCGGCATCTTGCTGACGGCCACACGCGAAGCCGCGGGTCTGACCGTGAGGGATCTCGCCCGGAAGGCCCAGGTGCCGTCCGGGACGGTGAGTGGCTGGGGCACCGGCCGCCACCTGCCGACCCTGTCGCAGAAGGCGTTGTTCCTGCGCCTGCTCGCGGAGTGTGGTGTGACCGAGGACGCCCGTGTGCGGATGTGGGTGGACTGCTGGCTGCGCCTGCGACGTCCGCTGGGGCAACGGCGAACGGAACTCTCCACCCCGTACCGTGGGCTGGAACCGTTTCAGGCCGAGCACGCCGAGTGGTTCTTCGGCCGGTCGGGACTGACCGAGAGGCTGCTCAAGCGCGTTTCCGATGTGTCCGGGTCACCGGGCCTGGTGATGGTCGTGGGCCCGTCGGGTTCGGGGAAGTCGTCGGTGCTGCGCGCGGGGCTTGTCGCCACGTTGTGCGCGGACACGCGGGACGGTGACCGGCCATGGCAGAGCGTGGTGCTGACGCCGGGCGAGCATCCCGTCTCGGCGCTGGCGGCCCAGCTCGCGGTGCTGGGCGAGGTCCCGTTGGACGTGGTCGAGGCGGAGCTGTGGACCCGGCCCGCGCTCACCGCGCGGCGGATACGGCGGTCGGCGACCGGTCACCTGATCATCGTGGTCGATCAGTTCGAGGAGATCTTCACCGTCTGCGCCGACACGGCCGAGCAGGGCGCGTTCCTCGCCGCGCTGCGGGCGTTGTGGGTGCCGGCCGGAGACCCCGGGGAGCCGGAGGCCGAGCTGCGGGTGGTGGCCGGCATGCGGGCGGACTTCTATCCGGACGCGCTCCGCTGGCCGCTCCTGGCGCTGGCTCTGCAGGACAACCAGGTGACGGTCGGACCCATGACCGAGGATGAGCTGCGGCAGGCCATCGCCGAGCCGGCCCGCCTCGCCGGCATGGAATTCGACGACGGGCTGATGCACCTTCTGCTCCGCGAACTCGCGCCGGCCGACGCCGCCCGCGGCGCCCATGACATCGGGGCCCTGCCGCTGCTGTCCCATGCCCTGCTGGTCACCTGGGAACAGCGCCACCATCCGACGATGACCGTCGCGGACTACACCGAGACGGGAGGGATCCGCGGGGCCATCGCGCAGACGGCGGAGGCGGTCTACGCCGACCTCACCGGCTCGCAGCAGGACCTGGCACGGCGGCTGTTCCTCCGGCTGGTACAGGTGGGTGACGACACACCCGACACCCACCGCCGGGTCCGCCTTGAGGAACTCACCGGCGGCCCGCAGGACGATCTCTACGCCGAAACACGCCAGGTGCTCGGGCGTTACGTCGACCAGCGACTCGTCACCGCCGACGCCGACGGCGTGGAGATCAGCCACGAGGCGCTGCTGCGGGCCTGGCCGCGACTGCGGGAGTGGATCGACACCGACCGCACCGGCCACCGTCTGCACCGGCAGTTGACCGACGCCGCCCGAAGCTGGCAGGACACCGACCGCGACCCGACGGCCTTGTACCGCGGCGTACGGCTGGACGCGGTGCTCGACTGGGTCGGCAGACCAGACCACCACGATGTGCTCAACCACCTGGAACAGCGGTTCGTCGACGCCAGCGTCCAGGTCAGCCGGGCAGAACGCCTGCGCGAACGTGCCCGGACGCGACGACTGCGCTGGCTGGCGGCGGCGCTCGCCACGCTGCTGGTCCTTTCCGGGGTCACCGCGGCCTACTCGGTCCAGCAACGGGCCGCCGCCGAGCGGGAACGCAACTCCGCGATCTCGCGGCAGGTCGCGGGCACGGCGAACCGGTTACGCGACAGCGATCCCGCGTTGGCCGCGCAGCTGGCGGTCGCGGCGTACCGGATCGCCGCCACGGTCGAGGCCCGTTCCAGCCTGATCGCCTCATCCGCCGGGCCGGCGGTGACGTGCATGCTGCGTCCGGGCGGTGCGCGGCAAGCCGTCGCCGTCGATCCGGCGGGAACCCTGGTCGCGGCGGCCGGCGCGACCGAGTCCGACACCAAGATCCTGCTGTGGGACCTGCGCCGGCCCGACCGGCCCGTGCTCCTCGGCTCTCCGCTGGCCGGGCACACCGCACCGATCTACGCCGTGGCGTTCTCCCCCGACGGCCGTACGCTGGCGACCGGATCGGCCGACACGACGGTGCGGCTGTGGAACGTCGCCGACCCGGCGCACCCCGGCGTGCTCGGCCTGCCCCTCACCGGGCCCCGCGACGAGGTCCTCTCGGTCGAGTTCAGCCCCGACGGCACCACCCTGGCGGCGGGAAGCCGCGACAAGACCGTCCGGCTCTGGGATGTGCGCGACCCTGGACATCCGGTCGTGATCGGCCCGGCGCTCACCGGATCGGCAGACGCCGTGCAGTCCACCGCCTTCACACCCGACGGGAAACTGCTGGCCGCCGCGGACGCGGGCAGGGCCGTGCGCGTCTGGGACGTCGCCGGCCCACGGCATCGGCCGCTGGGACGACCCCTGGTGCTGCCCAGCCGCGTCAACGCCGTCGCCTTCAGCCCTGACGGCACGACCCTCGCCGCGGGGAGCAACGACGGCATGGTGCGCCTCTGGACGATGAGCGACCCCGGCCGGCCGGCCCCGGCCGGGACGCTCACCGGAGCGGCAGGCTGGATCAACGCGATCGCGTTCAGCGCGGACGGGGGCCGGCTTGCCGTCGCCGACTCCGACGCCAAGGTCCGGATCTGGGACATGACGCGCCACGAGCTGCTCCTGGAACTCCCCCACGCGGAGCCGGTCACGGCCGTCGCCTTCCGCGACCACGATCACGTTCTGTACACCAACAGCACCGACGGGATCGCCCGCCTGTGGAGAGTGCCCGGCCCCTCCCTGCCGACAGCGGGCCGATCCATCACCGCGCTGGTCTTCCACCCCGGCCGTCCGCTGCTGGTCGACGGGGGGACCGATCTGCGGATCTGGGACCTGACCAGCCGGGACCGGCCGTCACCCGTCGGGCGGCCCCTGACCGCACCGGCCGGCTCCGACCGCATGACCGGCACCGTCGCCCTGAGCCCAGATGGCCGCACCCTCGCTTCGGGAACCCGCACGGGGAACACCGTCCTGCTGTGGGACATCACCGTCCCGGACCATCCCCGGCGACCCGTCAGCCTCCCCGGCCACACCGCGCTGATCGAGAACGTCACCTTCAGCGATGATGGGCACCTCCTCGCCAGCACCGGCGATGACGGCACGGTACGCCTGTGGAACACCACCGACACGCGCGGTCCAACGGCCCTGGCCACCCTCAGTCCCCACGTGGGATTCATCTACGCCGCCGTGTTCAGCCCCGACGGACACACCCTCGCCGCCGCGACGCAGAACGGCTATCTGGTGCTGTGGGACGTCCGCGACCCACACCACCCCACGGCGATCCGCCGGCCGATCGCCGTGGCCCCCGATGACGCGCTCTCGCTCGCGATCAGTCCGGACGGCGCCACCGTCGCCGTGGGAATCGCGGACGGCACCGTGCACCTCCTGGACATCACCAGAACCTCCGCACCGGCCACGCTGGGACAACCGATCACCGGACCCGACGGTTTCCTGCACGCCTTGGCGTTCGACCCCGACGGGTCGAGGCTCGCGGGAGGCAGCGGCACCGGGCAGACGTGGATATGGGAGATCACCGATCGCCGCCACCCTCATCCATTGGCCATCCTCCAATCACCGAAGGAAGCCACCTGGAGCCTGCGTTTCAGCCCGGACGGGCAGATCCTCGCCGCCGCGACCGGCGACATCAAGCTCTGGACCACCGACCCCGACCGCGTCATCCGCCAAATCTGCGCGAACGCGGGAGACCACATCACCGCCACCGAATGGGCCAAACACATACCAGGCACGACATATCAGCCAATTTGCCGCTGATTTATGATCACCGTGAAGAAGGTCGAGGGCACCTCATCAGTGCCGATGATCCGCTGCGGCACGCTGGACGCCGGCCTGCCGGACGCACAGGAGATCACGCCATGGCCAACGCGTGGTCCATTGGCCGGTGGACCTCATGTCAGAGGCGTTCTTCGTCGACGGTGTTCACGCCGGGCAGTTCGCCGGCCGCGCGTCTGACGCGGGCGGCGGCGTCGGGAGCGTCGAGGACCAGGTGGAAGCACTCCGGGACGGACGCGTGGGGCTCCGGGGTTTCCGGCGAGGTGGCGGACGACGTCCACCGGGCGTCCTTGGTGGCGTGCCCCCGATCTTCGAGGTAGATGTCGCCAACACCGTCCAGGGCGCGCAGGGCCTGGTAGACGGCCGCCTTCTCGGTCGCGGTGGCCGCGCCGCGTCCGGCGCACCGCGTGTCCCTGTCCAGAGGGTCCGGCGGGCAGAGCCGGACGGCCACGTCGGTCCTGCCGGCCCAGAAGCTCGTCCCGCTCACGAAGACGTTCGCGACTCCGGGCAGCGTCTCCGTCTTCGGCAGGAATCCACCCGTCGTCGCCAGGTCCACGCGGAACGACTCCGGCACATCCGATTCGCGGAGATTGTCGCTGAACGAGTCGTAGGCGGTGGTCAGTTCCTTCAGCGTCTCCGCACGGGACACGAACCGGACGGCGGTCACCTCGGGCAGGCCCCGGAGGGTGCGTTCGACCGTCAGGCGCTGCGCGGCGGTGATCGCACGGTCGCCGCAGTTCTCGTACGCGCTGTCGTTCTCGCACAGGAACACCGACGCCTTCCCCGTCGCCGGCCAGGGGACCGCGGGCGGTGGCAACGGCCCGGCCGGCGTGCGGAACAGGATCCACGCGCCCGCGCCGAGTGCGGCGAGCAGGGCCGTCGCCGCCGCCACCCGCCGGGTCATTCCTTGGTGAGGGCGCGGGAGATGACCAGGCGTTGGATCTGGTTGGTGCCTTCGACTATTTGGAGGACCTTGGCTTCGCGCATGAGGCGTTCGGCGGGGAAGTCCTCTACGTAGCCGTAGCCGCCGAGGACCTGGACGGCGTCGGTGGTGATCTTCATGGCCGCGTCGGTGGCGAACAGTTTGGCCATCGCGGCGCGGGTGCCGTACGGGCGGCCGGCGTCGCGCAGGCGGGCGGCGTCGAGGTACAGGGCGCGGGCGGCGGCGATCTGGGTGGCCATGTCGGCGAGCATGAAGCCGAGCCCCTGGAAGTCGGCGATGCGCGAGCCGAACTGGCGGCGCTCGCGCGCGTAGCCCGTGGCGGTGTCGAGGGCGGCCTGGGCCACGCCGACGGCGCACGCGGCGATGCCGAGCCGGCCACCGTCCAGGGCCGCCATCGCGATGCGGAACCCCTCACCCTCGGCGCCCACCAGCGCGTCCGGCGCGAGCCTGACCGCGTCCAGGCGTACCTGCGCGGTCGGGGAGGACCGCATGCCCATCTTGCGTTCCGGCCGGCCGAAGGACAGGCCCGGCGAGGAGGCCGGGGTGTGGAAGCAGGAGATGCCCCGGGCGCCGCTCCCGGAGGTGCGCGCCATCACGGTGTAGAAGTCCGCCACGCCGCCGTGCGTCGTCCACGCCTTGACGCCGTCCACGACCCAGCCGGCCGCCTCGCCGTCGCCCGCCACCGCGGCCTGGGTGGTGAGGGCGGCGGCGTCCGAGCCGGACTGCGGCTCCGACAGGCAGTACGCGCCGAGGAGCTCGCCGCCGATCATGTCAGGCAGCAGCGCCGCCCGCAGGTCGTCGGTGCCGTACGCGGCGACCGGGAAGCAGGACAGGGTGTGCACCGACAGGCCGAGCCCGACGGCCAGGAACGCGCCCGCGAGCTCCTCGACGACCTGGAGGTACACCTCGTAGGGCTGCGCCGCGCCGCCGTACTCCTCGGGGTAGGGAAGGCCGAGCAGGCCCGCGCGGCCCAGGGTGGTGAACACCTCACGGGGGAAGCGGCCCTCGGCCTCGTCGCCGGCCGCGCGGGGCGCGACCTCCTTGGCGATCAGGTCCCGTACCAGGTCGAGCAGGTCGTGGGCCTCCGGCGTGGGCAGGGATCGGTCGACGGCGGCCGAGGGGGTCCGGGTCACAGAAGTAGCCTCTTCCGTACGAATCAGGCGACGACCAGGTCGCGGGGCCGGTTGTTGAGGCGTTCGTGGCCGGTGTCGGTGCAGACGACGATGTCCTCGATGCGCGCGCCGTGCCGGCCCGGCAGGTAGATGCCCGGTTCGACGGAGAACGCGAACCCGGGGGCGAGCGGCTCGGTGTTGCCCGACACGATGTAGGGCTCCTCGTGGGTCTCCAGGCCGATGCCGTGGCCGGTGCGGTGGATGAAGTGGTCGCCGTGACCCGCCTCGGCGATCACGTCCCTGGCGGCGGCGTCGACCGCCTCGCACGACACCCCGGGGCGCACGGCCGCGCAGGCCGCGTCCTGGGCGCGGCGCAGCACCTCGTAGTACTCCGCGAACCCGGCGGGCGGCTCGCCCACGCTGTAGACGCGGGTGGAGTCGGAGCAGTACCCGCTGGGCATCTGGCCGCCGATGTCGACGACCACCGGGTCGCCCGCCTGGATGACGCGGTCGGACAGCTCGTGGTGGGGGCTGGCGCCGTTCGGGCCCGAACCGACGATGACGAAGTCGACGGTGGCGTGCCCGGCCGCGAGGATCGCCTCGGCGATGTCCCTGCCCACCTCGCGCTCGGTGCGGCCCGCCTTCAGCAGGTCGGGGACCTGGGCGTGCACGGCGTCGATGGCCGCGCCCGCCTCGCGCAGCGCGGCGATCTCGCCGGCGCTCTTGCGCATGCGCAGCCCGCGCAGCACCGACCCGGCGAGCACCTGCCCGGCGCCGGGCATCGCGGCGCGGAAGCGCAGCGACTGCATCGCCCACATGCGGTCGGCCAGCCCGACGGTCGCGACCGGCCCGACGCGGCCGGCGACCAGCGCGTACGGGTCGGCGGTCTCGTCCCAGGGGACGAACTCCACGCCGAGCCGCGCGGCGGGCGAGTGCTCGGCGGCGGGGAGCTCCAGGCGGGGCACCACCATGAAGGGGTCGCCGTCGGCGGGGACCACCAGGCAGGTGAGCCGTTCCAGGGCCAGGGCGTCGTACCCGGTGACGTAGCGGAGGTCGGGGCCCGGGGTGAGCAGCAGGGCGCCGACGCCCGCGGCGGCGGTGGCCTCACGCACGTCCGCCAGGCGGGTCACGGGATAGAGGTCTGAGGACGTCGTTGTCACACCGCCCAATCTATTCCACCGCCGCTCGAACGACGGCACCCGCCCACGGCCCCGCCCCGTCCCCGCGATCCCCGGTTCTCCCCCACCCGGCCCGCCCCTCGTATCCCCACGACCCACCCCCGACCGGCCCGTTGCGTGCACGTGTGGACCTCGTCGCCGCCCCGCCGCCGTGGCGTGTCCGGCTTGTCCGGGTGCGGTCGGGGCTGTCGGGGTCTGGGCGGCCGGCGCGGGAGGCCGGTGCCGGGTGGTGGCGGGGTTCGCGGGTGGGGGGGCCTCCCACCATGGGAAACGCCTCTCATCGGCCGGGCGACGTGGCTACTATTCGCATAGGGGCGATCACGATCCGCTCCTTAATATTCCAACTACACGGTGTTTTGAGAGCGAGCTGCTACATGGTCGGCGTAGTGGGCGGCTCACCGCCACCCCTCCCCACACCGAACCACCGAGAGGCTGCACTCCCCGACGGCCCCGCGCCGCTGACGACCGCCGAGACGATCCTGCGGCTGCGCGCGCGTCTCGCGCACGCGCAGCGGATCATGTGGGAGTTCCGGAGGCAGCTCCTGGACGCGCGCGAGCGGGCCGCCGAGGCGCGGCACGTCTCGCTGGCGTTGCGCGACGCGATCCTGCCGGACCCTGGCGGGTCGATCCGGCTGCCCAGCGCGCACATCGCCGTGCGCTACGTCCCGGCGGAGAAGGCCTCCAGCCTGGGCGGCGACTGGTACGAGGCGACGGCCCTGCCCGACGGCGAGGTGCTGCTGGCGATCGGCGACGTCGCCGGTCACGGGCTGCCCGCCATCGCCCAGATGGCGCAGCTCCGCCACGCCCTGGTGGGCCTGGCGATGACCGGGGAACGAGCGGACCGGCTGCTGGCCTGGCTGAACGGCCTGGTGTGCCACCGCATGGGCGAGGAGGGCACCGCGACGGCGGTCATCGGCCACCTCGAGCCGGTGTCCGGGCTGTTCACCTGGGCGCAGGCAGGACACCTGCCGCCGATCCTGGTCAGGGACGGCGTCGCGAGGCAGCTCAGCCCGCCCGACGGTGTCCTGCTCGGCACCACCCTGGACCTGCCGTACGCGCTGAGCAGCCTCAGCCTGCGTCCGGGCGACCTGCTCCTGCTGTTCACCGACGGCCTGGTGGAGCGGCGCGGGCGCGACATCGACGAGGGCCTGGCGCTCACGGTCGCCGCCGCGGAGACGCTCGCGTGGGACGCGTGCCTTGAGTCCAAGCTCGACACGCTGGTGGAGTCGGTGGGCGGTCCCAACCCCGAGGACGATATCTGCCTGCTCGCCGTCGGAGTGCTGGAAGGATAGGCCCATGCCAGGGCTGATGCTTCTCGACACCCCATCGCTGTACTTCCGGGCCTACTACGGGGTCCCCGAGTCGATGACCGCGCCTGACGGCATGCCGGTCAACGCCGTCAGGGGGCTGATCGACATGATCGCCACCCTGGTCCGCGCGAACTCCCCCGACGAGATCGTGGCGTGCATGGACGCCGACTGGCGGCCGGCCTTCCGGGTGGCGGCCATCCCCTCCTACAAGGCCCACCGGGTGGCGACCGGGCACGAGGAGGAGATCCCCGACACCCTGTCCCCGCAGGTCCCGGTGATCGAGCAGGTGCTCGACGCCGTGGGCATCGCCAGGGTCGGCGTCGAGGGGTACGAGGCGGACGACGTCATCGGCACCTACGCGACCCGCGCGCCGGGCGAGGTCGAGATCGTCACCGGCGACCGCGACCTGTTCCAGCTCGTCAACGACGATCAGCCGTGCCGCGTCCTTTACACCATAAAGGGAATTCGCAACCTCCAGGTGATCGACGAGGCGGGGGTGACGTCCAGGTACGGCATCCCCGGCCGCGCGTACGCCGACTTCGCGACGCTGCGCGGCGACCCGAGCGACGGCCTGCCCGGGGTCCCCGGGGTCGGCGACAAGACGGCGGCGGCGCTCATCACCCGGTTCGGCTCGCTGCGGGCCATCCTCGACGCGCTCGACGGCGGGGTCACCGACGGGTTCCCGGCCGGCAGCCGGCTGAAGCTCGGCAAGGCCCGCGACTACCTCGCCGTCGCCCCCGCCGTGGTCAAGGTCGCCGGCGACGCGCCGCTGCCCGACGTCGCGATCGCCCGCCCGACGGGGGCGCGCGACCCCGAGGCGCTGGTCACGCTGGCCGACCGCTACGGGCTCGACGGCCCCTTGAACCGCCTGCTCGCCGTGCTGGCCCCCTAAGATCCTGGTGTGCGCCCCAAAACGATAGATGTGACCGAAGCTCCGCGGCTCTCCGAGGGGTTCGATCGCATCCGCGGTGAGCTGGAGCTCCCCCTGGAGTTTCCCCGGCCCGTGCTGGAGGAGGCCGAGCGGGTGGCCTCGGCCGCCCTGCCCGCCCTTCCCGACCGCACGGACCTGCCGCTGCTGACGGTCGACCCCCGAGGGTCGATGGACCTCGACCAGGCCCTGTGCATCGAGGAACGGCCCGGCGGCTACCGCGTGTGGTACGCCATCGCCGACGTCGGCTCGTTCGTCGTCCCTGGGGGCGTGATCGACGCCGAGGCCAGACGGCGCGGCGAGACCGTGTACATGCCGGACGCGCGCGTCCCGCTGCATCCCGCCGTGCTGTCGGAGGGGGCGGCCAGCCTGCTGCCCGGGGTGGTCAGGCCGGCCGCGCTGTGGTGCCTGGACCTGGACGAAGGCGGCCGGACGGTGGGGGCCGACGTCGGCCGGGCGCTGGTGCGCAGCCGCGAGCGGCTCGACTACGACTACGTGCAGGCGGCGGTCGACACCGGCACCGCCGACGGCACGCTGCGCCTGCTGCCCGTCATCGGGAAGCTGCGCCTGGACCTGGAACGGGCGCGCGGCGGGGTGAGCCTGCCCACGCCCGAGCAGGAGGTCGTCCCCCACTCCGACGGCTACCGCGTCGAGTTCCGCTCGCCGCTGCCCGCCGAGGAGTGGAACGCGCAGATCTCACTGATGACCGGCATGGCGGCGGCCACGATGATGCTCGACGCCGAGATGGGCGTGCTGCGCACGCTCCCGCCCGCCCCACGGGACACGGTCGCGCGGGTGCGCAGGATGGCCATGGCGCTCGGGGTGTCCTGGCCCGAGGGCACGTCGTTCGGCGAGGTCGTGCGCGCGCTCGACCCGAGGACTCCCGGCAACGCCGCGTTCCTGAAGGAGGCCACGGTGCTGCTGCGCGGCGCCGGGTACACCGCGTTCAACGGCGAGCCGCCGAGGGACGCCACCCACGCCGCCGTCGCCGCGCCGTACGCCCACGTGACCGCCCCGCTGCGCCGCCTGGTCGACCGGTACGGCACCGAGCTGTGCCTGGCGGTGGCCGAGGGCGTGCCGGTGCCCGAGCCGGTCCAGGAGGCCCTTGAGGTGCTGCCCGCGCTGATGACGGGCACCGGGCGCCGGGCCGCCGCCGTCGAGCGCGCCTGCGTGGACCTGGTGGAGGCGTTCGTGCTGCGCGACCGGGTGGGTCAGGCCTTCGACGCGGTCGTGGTCGACGTCGAGGAGGGCAGACCGGGCGGGATCGTGCAGCTCACCGACCCCGCCGTGGTGGCCCGTTGCGACGGCGCGGACCTGCCACTGGGCGAGCGCGTCCAGGTGCGCCTGGCCCGCGCCGACCTGCTCACCAGGGAAGTCCGCTTCACCCACACCTGACCGCGCCGGGCGTCAGGTCCGCCCCGGCCCGCCGGGTCAGGCGACCGAGGAGTAGGCGACGACGCCGCGGCGCAGGGCGTCGATGGCCTTGGCGGTGTTCTGCTTGACCTTGCTGTTCGGCGGGGCGGCCTTGCCGACCTGGTCGAGCAGATCGAGAAGCTGCTTGACCCACCGCACGAAGTCCCCGGCGGCCAGGTCGCCGTCGGTGAGCACCGCGTCCAGGGTGTGGCCCTTGGCCCAGCGGAAGGCCGCCCAGGCGAACCCGAAGTCGGGCTCCCTGATGAACGACAGCCCGTGGTCGCGCTCGATGTCCTCCAGCTCGACGAAGATCCGCACCGTGGCCGCGAGCGCCTCCTTGGCCCCGCCCGCGGGGATCTTCGGCTGCCGCGCGTCGTCGGCCTGCCGGGACTCGAACACCAGGGACGACACGCACGCGGCCAGCTCGGCCGGGTCCAGCTCCTCCCAGATGCCGGCCCGCAGGCACTCGGCGGTGAGCAGGTCGAGCTCGGTGTAGAGCTGGGCCAGGCGGCGGCCCTCGGGCGTGACGGCCTCCCCGTCCAGGTAGCCGAGCTGGTCGAGGACGCCGCAGACCCGGTCGAAGGTGCGGGCGATGACGTGGGACCGGCTCTCCACCCGCCGCCGCAGCCCCTCGGTCTCGCGCAGCAGCTTGTAGTAGCGCTCGGCCCAGCGGGCGTGGTCCTCACGCTCGTCGCAGCCGTGGCAGGGGTGGGCGCGCAGCTCGCGGCGCAGCTCGGCGATCTCCCACTCGGGGGTGCCGGGGGTGCCGCCCCGGGTCTGCATGCTGTCGGTCTCGTGGTCCCTGGCCCGGACCGGGCGGCCCAGGTCGCGGTCACCGATCTTGGCGTGCAGGGTCGCGACGAGGTTGGCACGGTCCTTGGGCGCCCGCGGGTTGAACCCCTTGGGGATGCGCAGGCGCTCCACCGGCTCGACCGGGACGGGGAAGTCGGCCGCCGACAGCCGCTTGACCTGTTTGCCGATGGTCAGCACCAGCGGGGAGGGGCCTTCGGTGCGCATGGTCAGCCCGGGGTCCAGGATGACCGCCAGGCCCGCGCGCCTGCCCCCCGGGACGCGGATGACGTCGCCGGGCTTCAGCGCCTCCAGGGAGCGCACGGCCTGCGCGCGGCGGACCGTGCCCCGCTGGCGCGACAGGTCGGCCTCCTTGTCGGACAGCTCCCTGCGCATGCGGGCGTACTCCTGGAAGTCGCCGAGGTGGCAGGTCATGGCCTCGGAGTAGCCTTCGAGCGCCTCCTCGGCCCGCCGCACCTGCTTGGCGATGCCGACCACCGCGCGGTCGGCCTGGAACTGGGCGAACGAGGCCTCCAGCAGGGTGCGGGCCCGCTCGCGGCCGACCTGGCCGACCAGGTTGACCGCCATGTTGTACGAGGGACGGAAGCTGGAGCGCAGCGGGTAGGTGCGGGTGCTGGCCAGGCCCGCGACGGCGACCGGGTCCATGCCGGGCTGCCAGGCGACCACGGCGTGGCCCTCGACGTCGATGCCGCGCCGCCCGGCACGCCCGGTGAGCTGGGTGTACTCCCCCGGGGTGAGGTCGGCGTGGGTCTCGCCGTTCCACTTGTCGAGCTTCTCGATGACGACGGACCTGGCGGGCATGTTGATGCCCAGGGCCAGGGTCTCGGTGGCGAACACCGCCTTGACCAGGCCGCGGGTGAACAGCTCCTCGACGACCTCCTTGAAGGCCGGGAGCATGCCGGCGTGGTGGGCGGCCAGGCCGCGCTCCAGGCAGTCGCGCCATTCGAGGTAGCCGAGGACGGCCAGGTCCTCGTCGGGCAGGTGGGAGGTGCGCTCGTCGACGATCTGCCGGATCTCGTGGCGGTCGCTGTCGGTGGTCAGCCGGATCCCGGCGTGCAGGCACTGCAGGACGGCGGCGTCGCACCCGGCCCGGGAGAAGATGAAGGTGATCGCGGGCAGCAGGCCCTCGGAGTCAAGCTTCTCGATGGCGTCGGAGCGGCCGGCGCCGCCTGCGGAGCGGCGCGGGCGCGAGTAGCCGCGCCGCCCGCGCGCCTGGGCCAGGCGCTGCTCGTCCCGGGAGATCCGCATGAGGCTGGGGTTGATGCGGGGCCGGTTGTCCTCGTCCACGAACAGGTCGTACAGCTTGTCGCCGACCAGCATGTGCTGCCACAGCGGCACCGGGCGGTGCTCGTCGACGATCACCGTGGTGTCGCCGCGCACCTCGCCGAGCCACTCGCCGAACTCCTCGGCGTTGCTGACGGTCGCCGACAGGGCCACGACGCGCACCGACTCGGGCAGGTGGATGATCACCTCTTCCCACACAGCGCCGCGGAAGCGGTCGGCGAGGTAGTGGACCTCGTCCATGACCACGTGGCTCAGGCCGGTGAGGGTCGTGGAGCCGGCGTAGAGCATGTTGCGCAGCACTTCGGTGGTCATGACCACGATCGGCGCCTCACCGTTGACGCTGTTGTCGCCGGTGAGCAGCCCGACGTTCCCGGCCCCGTGCCGGCGGGCGAGATCGTTGTACTTCTGGTTGGACAGCGCCTTGATCGGCGTGGTGTAGAAGCACTTGCTGCCCTGCTCGAGGGCCAGGTGCACGGCGAACTCGCCCACGACGGTCTTGCCGGAACCGGTGGGGGCCGCCACCAGCACGCCGTCGCCGGCCTCCAGCGCGCTGCAGGCGTCGATCTGGAACGGGTCCAGCTCGAAATCGTACAGACCCTGGAAGGAGGTGAGCGCGGGCCCGCTGGCGGCATGCTTCTCACGGAAGGCGGCGTAGCGTTCCGCAGGCGTCGTCATGCACTTCACCCTACCGATAACCGTATTCCGGTCCGGCTGGCTCCGCCGCGCTTTCGGGTACTCCCGGCCGCGCGGGCCCTCCCCTTACGGACCGGGGCCCGCCTAGCGGACCGGGGCCTGCTTGCGCCGCCGTACGGTCTCGCCGGCCGGGAAGTGGGCGGCCACGGCCCGGAGCGTGGTCAGCGTGGGCGCGACGGGCTGGCCGGTCAGCATCTCCTCCAGCGCGCCGTTCAGGCCGTCCTGGACCACCTGGACGCGTTCGGCCAGCTCCCGGCCGGCCGGCGTGAGGCTCAGGGTGACGTTCCGCCGGTCGGTGGTGGCGGTCACCCGCTCGACGATCCCCGCGGTCACGAGCCGGTCGACCAGCCTGCTCGGATTGGCCCCCGTCTCGCAGACCAGCAGCTCGCCGAGCCCGGAGAGGGTGAGGGGCCCCCGGTCGTCGAGGACGCTCACCACCTCGCCCTGGGACGGCGTCAGGCCGAGCGGGCGGAGCGCGGCGGCGAGCAGGCGGTTGCCCTCGCGCTGCACCGCGAGGATCAGGTAGCGGAACTCTTCGGCGTCCCTCACCGGCGCGGTTCCTTTCTCAGCGGGAGACTCTCGGGCGGAGCGCGCCCCTCGGGCGCCGCTCCCGTACGTCCTCGCGTGTGCATGCTACGGCAGATGATGTCGTGTCATCGTCCGGTCGGCGAGGTCTCCAGGATGTCCTTCAGGACGCGGAGGTTCTTGGCGACGGCGCCGGCCATGCCGCGGGCCACCAGGCCGCTCGGCGCGTGCAGGGTCTCCGCGACCAGTTCGAACTCGTTGACCAGGTCGGTCGCGGTGCCCGACCCCGTGAGGTCGTAGGTCGCGCGTCCCTGGAAGGGGCCGAAGCCGCCTTCCATCACCAGGCGGCGGTCCGGCTCGAACTCGACGATCTCAAGCCGTTCCCGCATGATCCGGGGCAGGCTGCGGGTCTGCTCGTAGACGCTTCCCCTGCGGGCGGGTCCCGGCGTGACCGGCAGGGTCTCGCGGATGGCGTAGTTCCAGGCGGGAAGGTTGCGCAGGTCGGCCAGGTAGCCGAAGACGACGCCGGCCGGGCGCTCGACGCGCAGGGTGTTGGTGAAGCGGATGGTCTTGCCGGTCCGCGAGGATCCGAAGAATTCCTTGATCATGATCTGTTCCTTGAACGAGTCTCGGGTGGTGGGCCGGGCCGGACACCGGGATCCGGCGGGGAGGGCTCCGGTGCTCACGCGCTCCGCGGCTCGCCGAGCGTCTCGGCGAGCCGGCCGGCCGCCCCGGGGTCGTGGGCCGCGAGGACCGTCAGGCCGGGCAGCTTGGCCCGCAGGGCGTTGACCTTGCCCACGGCGTCACGCATCTGCTTCTTGTCGCCCACGCCGGGCAGCGAGCCGGCGGCCAGCAGGTCGGCGTCGTAGGTGAGGTCGCCCACCATCAGCAGCGGCGGGCGGCCGGGGCGGCGGACCAGCATGGACAGCGACCCGGGGGTGTGCCCGGGGGTGGGGAGCAGCAGGAGGCTCCCGTCGCCGAACAGGTCGTGGCCGGTGGTGAACGGTGCCACCTCCGGGTCTCCGAGCGGTTCGGGGGTGACCCGCCGCCACTTCAGCCCCGGCAGGTCGATGTGCGAGGGCATCAGGCCGCGCGCCTCGGGGAACGGCCCGTGCAGGGACGCCCACTCGGCCTGGCTGGTGATGACCTCGGCGCCGCCGAGCAGCGGCAGCCCGCCGATGTGGTCCTGGTGCAGGTGGGAGATCACCGCGGTGTCCACGTCGCCGATGCCGTACCCGAGCCGGGACAGGCCGGTGGTGAGCGTCTGGTCGGGCTCGATGGCGAACTTCGCGAGGCGCGAGTAGACCAGCCCGTTGAGCCCGCCGGGGAAGTAGCCCGGATCGGTCACCGACGCGCGGTCCTGCCCGGTGTCGAAGAGCACCACGCCGTCGCGGTGCTCGATCACGTACACGTTGATCGGCCGGGGTGCGGTCCAGCGTGTCGAGGTGAACAGCCAGAAGTACATGTTCTTCCAGGTCGGCCCGACGTGCTCGGGCCGGATGGCCACCGTGCCCGTGCTGATGACCGATACGCGCTTGATCGGATCCGCCGAGGCGTCGTCCGCGTGAATATTCATTCGAGATCCCCCAAGAGATTGTATGTCGCGTCATTAAATTACGCGACATACAAAAAATCGTCAAGGGGTCCTCATGGACGACCTCGGATCGAGGCGGGGACGGTGCCGCCCCCGGTCCCTGGGCGGCGGGTGATGGGGGTCAGGCGCCGCCGGGGGCGAGCACGCGGAGGGCGCCGGGCTGGACGGCGCAGGTCAGCGGGAGGGGGGCGATGCGCTCGCCGTCGGCGTAGGCGACGGTGCCGGGGGCGTCCAGCGTCACCACGCGGCCGCGGTGGGTGGAGATGGCGGGGTGGCCGAGATGGGTGCCCCGGTAGACGCGGGGGAAGGTCCGCAGGAAGGCCGCCTTGGGGATCTCCCCGACCACCAGGACGTCGAGCAGCCCGTCGTCGGGCTCGGCCTGCGGGCAGACCCGCATGCCGGCCCCGTAGGTGCCGGTGTTGCCGACGGCGACCATCATGGCGTCCTGCCGGATCACCACGCCGTCGACGGTGATGGTGAAGGGGATGGGCGTGAACGAGCGCAGCTCCTGGACCATGGCGACCAGGTACCTGGCCATGCCCGGCGGGCTGGTCATCTGGTTGGCCCGCTCGTTGACCTTGGAGTCGAACCCGCAGGCCACCACCCCGGCGAACCACTCGTCCTCGCCGATCCTGGCCGCGTCCACGACGCGGACCCGGCCCTCGGTCACGATGGCGGCGGCGGCGAGCGGATCGCGCCTGGGGATGCCGAGGGCGCCGGCGATGTCGTTCCCGGTGCCGGCCGGGATGATCCCGAGGGGCACGTCGGTGCCGGCCACGGCCTGGACCGCGAGATGCACCAGCCCGTCGCCCCCGAAGGCCACCAGGGCCTCCGGGCCCTCGGCGACGGCCGTGCAGGCCCGTTCCAGGGCGTCCTGGGCGGAGGTGCCGACGATCACCGAGACCGGCCGGTCCCCGGCACGCAGGCGGCGCACGACAGGATCGAGGAAGCGGAGGGTGCGGCCGCCACGGGCCGCGGGGTTCACGAGGACTACCAGCTCACCTGCCACAGCCGGAACCTATCCGTACCGGCCCGGCCGATCCAGGGGTCTGGCTTGATCACGATCGGCGACCCGGCGATCTCACTCGTCGGTGGTGGCGGCGGCGGTGCCGTCGAGCTCCTCTTCCAGCTCGCGCTGGCGTTGCGCCTCCAGCTCGTCCTTCTTGCGGTCGTGGAAGTACATGATGACCTCGGCCACCAGGAACATGCCGACCATGGGGAGCGCCAGCGCCAGCATGGTGATCGGGTCCTGGCTCGGCGTGGCGACGGCCGCGAACACGAACATCAGGAAGATGACCATGCGCTGGTGCTTGCTGACCAGGCGGAACGGCAGGACGCCGATGAGGTTCAGGAAGACCAGCAGCAGCGGTAGCTCGAACGACAGACCGAAGATCACCAGCATGGCCATCATGAACCCGACGTACTGGTCCATGCTGATCAGCGGGATCACGTTGCCCGGGGCGAACCCGAGGAGCAGCGACAGGCCCTTGTCCATCGTGAGGTACGCCAGGGCGGCGCCCGCGGCGAACAGCGGGACCGACAGGGCGATGAACGACAGCGAGTAGCGCCGCTCGTTGCGGTACAGACCAGGGGTGACGAACGCCCAGATCTGGTACAGCCAGATCGGCGCGGCGACCACCGCCCCGAACATCAGGGCGACCTGGAGGTTGACCATGAAGCCCTCGAACACCCCCTGGACCACCAGGGTGCACTCGCCGTCCTTGAGCTTGTGGGCGGCGGGCAGCCGGCAGTAGGGGCCGGTCATGAACACCCAGAGCCGGTCGAAGAAGGCGAAACCGATCGCGGTGCCCACGGTCAGGCCCAGGATCGCCTTGACCAGACGGTTGCGCAGCTCACGGAGATGATCCATGAGCGACATGCGCCCATCGGCCTCGGAGTCGGAGGCGGCGGCCGGGTCGTCGTCGGCCGGGCTTGACCGTTTCAGCAGCGCCATCGGGCATCCTGATCTAGCGGGCGGTCAGGTCAGCGGGCCTCCGGTCAGAGGGAGCCCTGGTCTTTCTGTGCCTGCGAGAGCGGGACCCCGTTCGGGGGCGCGTCGCTGGGGTGTGCCTGGGCGGTGCGGAGCCGGGCGTTCTCCTCCTCGAGCAGCCGCAGGCGCTCCTCGACCGAGGGCGTCACGGGCGGGAGGGACTGCTGCGGGGCGGCCGCCGGCTGGGCGGTCGCGGCGGCGGACTGGGCGGCCCGCGCCTCGTCCTCCTCGCGCAGCGTGGTGGTCTCCTTCTTGAACAGGCGAAGCGACTGGCCCAGCGCCTTGGCGGTGTCCGGAAGCTTCTTGGCGCCGAAAAGCAGGACCAGGACCAGGAGAATGAGGATCCATTCCATGGGACCAAGTGATGGCATGACACATCCTTACGCCGAGGCGACGTGCAATCTCAAGCTCGATCGTACGCTGCCGTCACCACTTCATTCACCCCTCCCGCCGCCTGGATGCCGCGACGGCGGCGTTCAGGCGTGCCTGGACGGGTTCCAGACGGGTGGTGGCCCGCTCGATTTCACTCGCCAGCCCCCGCATGGCCGCCACCACGCGGACCCCGAGCACCACCAGCGGCACCAGGCCCGCGACGGCCACGCCCACGGCGGCATACGTCCAGATCATGCCGCCGCACTTTACCGAAGGCGGTCGCGCCGCACGAGCGGGGTGGACCGACATCCCACCCGGGAACGGAAATATCCCCCGAAGGACGGCACTCAGCCGACCGACTCGTACCGGGACAGCGCCGCCGAGGCCTCCTCGCGCACCCGGCCGGCCAGCGAGGCCGGGGACAGCACCCGGCCGCTGTCGCCCAGGCGCAGCGCCAATCGCACGAGCCACCCCTGGTCGCGGGCGCGCAGGGTGACCCGCAGGCGGCCCTCCCCCAGCTCGGTGACCTCCTCGCACGGGTAGTACTCCGACACCCAGCGGCCGGCCGGGGTCAGCTCCAGCACCACCAGCTCGTCGGTCGGCGAGGGCCGGAACACCCCGTCGGTCACGTCGATCGGCTCGGCGCCGTCGGGCGGGCTCGCGGCCACCTCCAGCGCCTCCACGCTGACCATGCGGTCCAGCCGGAACAGCCGCATGCCGTCGGCGCGGTAGCACCAGCCCTCCAGGTAGGACCGGCCGTCGGCCATCACCAGCCGCGTCGGGTCCACCTCCCGGGGGGTGATCTCGTCGCGGCCCGGCACGTAGTAGCTCAGCGACAGCCGCCGGCCGGCGCGCAGCGCGGACCTGACCGTGGCCATCGCGTCGGGGGCGGCGTCCAGGTCGAAGGCGACCTGGCTGCTGACCGCGGACGCGCCCTCGCCTGCGGCGCCCTCCAGCTTGGCGATCACCCGGGCCAGGGTGTCGCCCTCGCCGAACTCGGGGAGCTCGGCCAGCATGCGCAGCGCCACCAGCAGGGCGCTGGCCTCGTCGATGCCGAGGCGCAGCGGCCGGGCGATGGTGTCGGCGTTGTCGATGAGGATCTCGCCGCCGTCCCAGGAGACGTCGATGAGGTCGCCGGGGGTGTGGCCGGGCAGGCCGCACATCCACACGAGCTGCAGGTCGTCGACGAGCTGCTTCTCGGTGAGCCCGAACAGCCTGGCCACCTCGGGCACCTGGGCGCCGGGGTGGGACATGAGGTAGGGCACCAGCGCGAGGAGCCTGGGCAACCGGTCGGCCGTGCTCACGCCAGCGCTCCCTTCAGCCGCCGGATGACCGCGTCGCGGACGTCCGGGGGGTCCAGTACCTCCGCGTCGGCGGCGAAGGCGACGATCGACCCGGCGATCCACTCCGGATCGGCGAAGTCCACGGTGACCACGTCCCAGCCGTCCCGCCCGGGGAGCACCGAGCCCTCCTGGCGCAGCCACTGGCAGGTGCCCTGCCGGACGCGGACGGTCGCGGACCGCTCGGGCAGGAGGCTGTCGCGGTGGCCGACCATCGAGCGGATGTCGACCCCGGCGGGCACGACGACCGCGCCCGGGCGGCCCGCGGGGGTGACGGTCCCGCTGATGCGGCTGAGGCGGAAGACGCGGGGCGCGTCGCGCTCGCGGTCGTGACCGACGACGTACCAGCGGCCCCGGCGGCTGACCACGCCCCACGGCTCGACGGTGCGGGTCAGCAGGACCTCGCTGCCGGCGGCGCGGTAGTCGAACCGGACGACCCTGCGGTCGCGCACCGCCTCCCACAGCGCGGGGAAGGCCGGGTCGCGGGTGTCGACCCGCAGCTCCAGCGGCCCGGCGGCGGACTCGTCGGTCTGCACCCCGGCGGCGCGGAGCTTCAGCAGCGCGCCGCTCGCGGCCTCGGCGAGGTTGGCCCGCTGCCACACCTGGGCGGCCAGACCGAGCACGGCGGCCTCGTCGGCCTCCAGGGTGATCTCCGGCAGCTCGTAGGCCTGCCGCACGATGCGGTAGCCGGGCTCGTCGTCCCAGGGGTCCCTGTGCACCTCGACCGGGATCCCGATCTCGCGCAGCTCGGTCTTGTCGCGCTCGAACATGCGCTGGAAGGCCTCGTCGTTGCCGGCGTCGTAACCCGGGACGGCGTGGCGGATCTGCTCGGCGCTGAGCGGGCGCCGGGTGGCGAGCAGGCAGATGACGAGATTCAGCAGCCGCTCGGTCTTCCGCCGGGACATCGGGCCTCCCTTCCCAAGGTGACGCTACCCTTGCGGCGTGATCAGGTGGCGCAAGGGCGAGGTGCTGTCGGTCCGGCGCGAGTGGCCGGGGGCGCTGGAACTGGACGTGGCCCTCCCGGAGGGGGAATGCCGGGCGCTGGCCTACCCGTCGCTGGTGGGCCGTCCCGAACCCGGCGACGCGGTGCTGCTGAACACGACCGCGCTCGCCATGGGCCTTGGTACGGGAGGTTACGCCATGGTAGTGGCCGTGCCGGACCGTTTGCCCGAAGATCCTCAAGGTCCCGGTCACCTGGTCAAGGCCCGGTACACCCCGCTCCAGGCGACCGTGCTCGGCGCCGACGAGCAGGACTCGCCCTTCCACGAGGCGCTGCGGGAAGCCGACTCGGTCGACGGCATGCCGGTGGTGGTCGCCGACCTGCACTCCGCGCTGCCGGCGATCCTCTGCGGCCTGTTCGGCTCGGTGCCCGCGGCGGCCCCCCGGGTGGCGTACGTGATGCTCGACGGGGGGGCGCTCCCGGGCTGGTTCTCCATGTCGGCCGCGCGGCTGCGCGAGATCGGGTGGCTGTGCGGGGTCGTCACGACCGGGCAGTCCTTCGGCGGCGACGTGGAGACGGTGACCGTGCACACCGGGCTGCTGGCGGCCCGGCACGTGCTGGACGCCGACGTCGCGGTCGTGACGCAGGGGCCGGGCAACCTCGGGACCGGCACCCGGTGGGGTTTCTCTGGGGTCTCGGCGGGCGAGGCGCTGAACGCCGCGGCGGTGCTGGGCGGGCGTCCGGTGGGGGCGCTGCGCGTCAGCGAGGGCGACGCGCGCGAGCGCCACATCGGGGTCTCCCACCATTCGCTGACCGCCTACGGGCGGGTGGCGCTCGCGCGGGCGCAGGTGGTGGTGCCGGAGCTGCCGGGGGCGTTCGGCGAGCGGGTGGCGGCGCAGGTTGCGGAGCTGGCGGCGCTGCACGAACTGGTCGGGGTGCCGGTGGACGGGCTCGCGGAGATGCTGCGCGACAGCCCGGTGCGGCTGTCGACGATGGGCCGCGGGCTGGACCAGGACCTGGCGGGTTTCCTGGCCTCGGCCGCCGCCGGACGGCACGCCGCCTCCCTGCTCGCCTGACCCCGCACGCTCAGGCGGGCCGCCCGGCGGGAGCGGGGGCCGGGTCGCGGAAGTCGGCGAAGGTGAAGGCGTCCGGTCCCGGGCCGCCGGCCCGCAGCCGCTCCAGCCGGGCCATGCCCTCCTCCAGCGTCGGGACGTGCCCCTCGGGGATCCACCACATCACCGAGTACGGCTCGGCGACGCGCACGAACCACTCGCGGCGGCGGCGCAGCATGTCCAGGTGGACGCTGCGGTAGACGTAGTTCCACAGCGCGTCGCGCGAGGCCCACACCGAGAAGTTGATGAGCAGCAGGTCACCGTACCGGTGGGACACGGTGTCGGTGGGACCCTCGCCGCCCTTGAGCCGCCAGACGAATCCGGGGTCGGCCTCGGCGAGGTCGTTCAGGGGTTCGAGCCCGGCCACGAAGTCGGCGAGCTCGGGAGAGTCCTTGGGGGCGCGCATGTGAGCGACGTTGAGCTGGGCGAGATGCATGCGATCAGCAGACCACGCCGCGAACTTCTATGTCAATCTTCATTGGTTTTAGAAAATGTCACGCAGCACTCCCCCGGTCTCGGGTCCATCCGCGCGGTGTGCCGGTCGCCGGGCAGGGCCGACAGCAGGCCCTGGCACAGGGCGAGGTTCATCGCGCAGACCAGCACCGGGCGCTCCTCGGCCAGCACGTGGAAGGGGCAGTTGCGCAGGCGGATGCGGCCGTCGTCGTCGTAGGGCTCGTAGCCGCGCTCGGTGAGGGCCTCGCGCAGCCCGGGGGCGCTCACCCGCTCCCCCGCACGGCGGGCCGCGGCCTCGGCCGCCTCCTCGCCGCCGAGCGCCTCGACGGCCTCGGCGAGCACCAGGGCCAGGGTGCGGTAGTCGCGCGGCGGCAGGCTGACCTGGTGCTCGGCCGCCGAGCGCCGGTAGACCTTGGCGGGGCGCCCGCTGCCCGGCCCGGTGCGGCCGGACAGGCGCCGGAAGGCCTGGTCCAGCAGGCCGGCCTCGACGAGCTTGTCCAGATGGAAGGCGGCGAGCGTGCGCTGGACCCCGGCCGCCTCCGCGGCCTCGTCCCTGCTCACGTCCCGGCCCTGCGCGGCGACGTAGTCGTACAGCACGCGCCGCACCGGTTCGCGCAGGACACCGAGGATGCCGAGATCGTCGCCGCTCACAGCGGCGAGTCTAGGCGCGCGGGCACGGCGGCGACCCCGGACGGCACGGCGGCGTCAGAGCGGGACGGAGCGGGACGGAGCGGGACGGAGCGGCGGGGTCCGGGCGGGCGTCAGTAGGCGCCGAGGACGTCGACGACGAAGACGAGGGTGTCGGTGCCCTTGATCTTCTCGCCCGAGCCGGCCTTGCCGTACCCGAGGTCCGGCGGGATCGTCACCAGCAGCCGGCTGCCGAGCGGCACGCCGACCAGGCTCTGGTCCCAGCCCTTGATGACCTTGCCGACGCCGATCGGGAACATCACCGGCTCGCCCCGGCTCCAGCTGCTGTCGAACTCGCTGTCGGTGCCCCAGATCTTGCCGGTGTAGTGCACGAGGATCGTCTGCCCGGTCTTGACCACCGGGCCGGTGCCCTTGATCACGGTCTTGCTGACGAGGTTCTTGGGCGCCGACTCGCTGGTCTTGGTGGTCAGCTTGGGCGCCTGGTCGCCGCCGGGGTTCTCCAGCTTGACACCCTTGACTCCGGGGTCGACCGCGGTGCCCTGGGCGGCCTTTGCCGTGGGCACGCCCATGACGTCGACGACGTAGACGCTGGCGATGGAGGTGTCGGCGCCCTGCGACTTGGCCTGCTCGACCTGGTCGGCCGTCAGGCTGTCCTTGGCGACCACGGCGAGGAACCGGCCGCCGGGCTTGCTGTCCTGGAACGCCTTGTGCACCACCGAGGGGAGCTTGGCGTCGACCTTGATGAGCTGCGGCGCGCCGTCGTCGTAGGTGGAACCCGAGGCGGCGTTCGCCTTGCCGTCCCAGCTGTAGGCCGTCAGGTTGGCCACCACCGAGTCGCCGTCCTTGACCGGCGCGCCCTTGCCCTCGGCGATCGTCTGCGTCGAGGAGGTGGCGGGCGGCTTACCCGCCGGGAAGGTGACCTGGGGTTTCTTCCCGAACTCTCCCGCCACCTTCACGCCGGTGGCCGTGGCCCCGGGCTTCGCGGCGACGTCGCCGTTGTTACCGCAGGCGGCGGCGAGAAGCAACGGCAGGGCGGCGAGAATGGCCAGTCGGCGCATGGGTATCCCTTGGAAAGACGTCACGTTCGCGTAACACTACCCGAACGCCATGACCGCGCGAGTCAGCACAACTCGATCTTGCCGAAGTGTGACCTTGGCTTCGGAAGCCGTTACTGTCACGAGGCTCGCGCGCCGGGGGCGCCCCCGGCGGCTCCCCGTGAGGAGCCCGCCGGGGGGCCGTGCCGCCGTCCTCCCCCAGGGAAGATCACATTCCGGCGATCAGCTTGTCCACCCTCTCGTCGACGCTGCGGAAGGGGTCCTTGCACAGGACGGTGCGCTGGGCCTGGTCGTTCAGCTTGAGGTGCACCCAGTCGACGGTGAAGTCGCGCCGCTTCTCCTGCGCCTTGCGGATGAACTCCCCGCGCAGCCGGGCCCGCGTGGTCTGCGGCGGCACCGACTTGGCCTCGAAGATCTTCAGGTCGGAGGCCACCCGCTCCACGGCGCCGCGCTTCTGGAGCAGGTAGAACAGCCCGCGCTTGCGGTGCACGTCGTGGTAGGCGAGGTCGAGCTGCGCCACCCGGGGAGAGGACAGCGGCAGGTCGTACTTGTTGCGGTACCGCTCGATGAGCTGGTACTTGGTCACCCAGTCGATCTCGCGGGACACCAGGTCCAGGTCACCGGTCTCCACGGCGCGCAAAGTGCGCTCCCAGAGCTCCAGGACCCTGCGGGTGATGGCGTCGCCGCCCCGGCGGTCGACGAAGTCGCGTGCCTTGGAGAGGTACTCCTGCTGGATCTCCAGCGAGGACGCCTCCCGCCCGTTGGCCAGGCGCACGCGCCTGCGGCCGGTCATGTCGTGGGAGACCTCCCGGATGGCCCTTATGGGGTTCTCCAGGCTCAGGTCGCGCATGACGGTGCCGGCCTCGACCATGCGCAGCACCAGGTCGGTGGCGCCGACCTTGAGCAGCATGGTGGACTCGCTCATGTTGGAGTCGCCGACGATGACGTGCAGGCGCCGGAAGCGCTCGGCGTCGGCGTGCGGCTCGTCGCGGGTGTTGATGATCGGGCGCGACCGGGTGGTGGCGCTGGAGACGCCCTCCCAGATGTGCTCGGCCCGCTGGGACACGCAGTAGACCGCTCCACGCGGGGTCTGCAGGACCTTGCCGGCCCCGCAGATGATCTGGCGGGTGACCAGGAACGGGATCAGGACGTCGGCCAGCCGGCCGAACTCGCCGTGCCTGCCGACGAGATAGTTCTCGTGGCAACCATAGGAGTTGCCCGCCGAGTCGGTGTTGTTCTTGAAAAGGTAGATGTCTCCGGCGATGCCCTCCTCGCGCAACCGCTTCTCGGCGTCGACGAGCAGGCCTTCAAGGATCCGCTCCCCCGCCTTGTCGTGGGTGACGAGCTCCACGACGTTGTCACACTCGGGGGTGGCGTACTCGGGGTGACTGCCTACGTCGAGATACAGGCGGGCACCGTTGCGGAGGAACACGTTGCTCGATCGGCCCCAGGACACGACTCTGCGGAAAAGGTACCGCGCCACCTCGTCGGGGGACAGCCTGCGCTGGCCCCTGAACGTGCAGGTGACGCCGTATTCGTTCTCCAAGCCGAAGATGCGACGATCCATCACCTCACACTATGTCCCCGGGGCGCCGGTGGGGAGGGATCTTCCATGGGTTTCCGGGCGGCCCGCCCCTGCCATCGACCTCCGGTGACGTCCGGCCCACCTCGCGACGGGTGAAACTTGACGAATCGGGCCGCGGACGGCTCGTCCCGGCCTCCCTGGTCGGGCGGCCGGGACGGGTGGAGCGGGACGGCGCCTCAGGCGCCGGAGCCGTCGTCGATGTCGCCGTCGGGAGCGGTGGCGGGCGACTCACCGGGCGGCCCCGACAGGGCGCCCGAGACGTCGGGGGCGGCCGTCTCCGGCGCGTCGTCGGCGCCGGTGGCGATCAGCCGCTCCAGGCGCGGGCCGGCCAGCCGCTGGAACTTGCGGTGTTCCCTGTTGCGGTCGAGCACCGCGACCTCGAGCTGGGAGACCGGCGGGCGCTCGCCACCGGGCTCGGTGAGCGCCGCCAGGGCGGCGTCCAGGGCGTCGGTGAGCGGCATGGCGTCGCGGATGCGGTCCTTCAGGCGGCCGGCGACCGCCTCGGCCACGCCGCCCATGACCACGAACCCGTGCTCGTCGGCGACCGACCCGTCGAAGGTGAGCCGGTAGATCTGGTCCTCTTCGGGCGCGTCGCCGACCTCGGCGACGACGATCTCCACCTCGTACGGCTTGCGCGACTCGGTGAAGACCATGCCGAGCGACTGGGCGTACAGGTTGGCCAGCCCCCTGGCCGTGACGTCGCTGCGGTCGTAGGTGTAGCCGTTGATGTCGGCGTAGCGGATGCCGCCCAGCCTCAGCGACTCGAACTCGTTGTACTTGCCGACGGCGGCGAACCCGATGCGGTCGTAGATCTCACTGATCTTGTGCAGCGCCCTGGAGGCGTTCGGAGCGACGAACAGAATGCCGTTCTCGTACTGCAGCACCACGACGCTGCGGCCGCGCGCGATGCCCTTCCGCGCGAAATCGGCCTTGTCCCGCATCTCCTGTTCGGGGGACACATATCCAAAGGGCATGGACACCGGTGGTGATCCTCTCGTGGGCCGTGGGTGGTGACTAGCGCAGCGGGGCGGTGGGCCCGTCGGGATCGGCCATGCGCAGGTCGAGCACCTGCCGGACGTACCCCTCGACCTCTTCGTCTGACAGGCGGCGGTACCCCTCGTCGGTGATCACCGAGATCAGGGGCCAGATCTTGCGGCTCACGTCGGGGCCGCCGGTCGCAGAGTCGTCGTCGGCCGCGTCGTACAGCGCGTGGACGCAGGACAGGACGATGTCCTCCAGCGGGGCGTTCTCGCGGTAGAGCTTCTTCAGCGCACCGCGCGCGAACAGCGAGCCGGAGCCGATCGAGGCGTAGCCGCTCTGCTCGTAGGGGCCGCCGCCCACGTCGTAGGAGAAGATGCGCCCGGCGTCGCGGTTGTCGTCGTAGGCGGCGAACAGCGGCACCACGACCATGCCCTGCATGGCCATCGGCAGGTTGCCCCTGACCATGTTGGCCAGGCGGTTGGCCTTGCCCTCGACCGAGAGCTCGCGGCCCTCGCGCTTCTCGTAGTGCTCCAGCTCCACCTGGTAGACGCGGGCCATCTCGATGCCGGTGCTCGCGGTGCCCGCGATGCCCATGCAGGAGTAGTCGTCGGTGCGGAAGACCTTCTCCATGTCCTTCTGGGAGATGTAGTTCCCCGCGGTGGCCCGCCGGTCGCCCGCCATGACCACGCCGCCCGCGAACGTCGCCGCGACGATCGTGGTCGCGTGCGGGATCTGGTCGGTGACGGGTGTGGCCAGCGACTCGAATCTCCCCGGGAGGAGCCCTGGCGCGTAGGACCGGACGAACTCGGTGAACGACGTCGACCCCGTGTCCAGGAACAGGTGATTCATCCAGTCCCGCTGTGCTGCCACGCGACTCCCTCCCACTGCTTTCGACTACTACGCCGACCCTACTCGTGGTGCTGTCGTGGTTGCACTTCCCACGATCAGCTCAGCGCGAACCGCTTTCGCCCATCCAGCATCATCTTCCCCAAAAATAATCTTTACGGATGAGACCGCTCGTGTAATTGTCGAGTTGTCGTGACATTCAAACAGGTATGCCTCCATCCCCAAGGGGAGGTCCTCCCGTGAGACCCGCACGAACTCTCGCCGCACTGGCCGCCGCCGCGCTGTCCCTCTCCGCGTGCGGCTCCGGAGGCCCCTCCGGAGACGGCGGCACCACCCTGACGATCACCGCCAACGCCATCTCGGGCGGCAAGAACGCCGCGACCGCCGACTGGACCAAGAACTGGCTGATCCCCCGCTTCGAAGAAGCGCAGAAGGCCCAGGGCAAGATCGTACACGTGCTGTTCCAGCCGAACGGCGTGGACGACGAGCAGTACAAGACCAAGATCGCGCTGGACCTGAAGTCGCACGCGGGCGCCGACGTGATCGACCTGGACGGCATCTGGGTCGGCGAGTTCGCCCAGGCCGGGTACATCAAGCCGCTGGACCAGACCGCCGGCCCCGAGGCCGGGCAGTGGGAGGGCTGGAGCCAGATCCCCCCGGCGGTCCAGAGCCTCGGCGTGTTCGACGGCAAGAAGTACGGCCTGCCGCAGGGCACCGACGGCCGCGTCCTGTTCTACAACAAGACCCTGTTCGCCAAGGCGGGGCTGCCCGCGTCCTGGCAGCCCAAGAGCTGGCAGGAGATCCTCGACGCCGGCGCGGCGCTCAAGAAGGCCGGGGTGCCGGTCCCCCTGCAGATCAACGCGGGCACCGCCATGGGCGAGGCCACCGCCATGCAGGGCGCGCTTCCGCTGCTGGTGGGCACCGGCTCGGAGATCTTCTCGGGCGGCAAGTGGACCGGGGCGTCGCAGGCCGTCAAGGACGTGCTCGGCTTCTACCGGCAGGTGTACACGACCGGGCTCGGCGACCCCCGGCTGCAACAGGAGGCCAAGGGGCGCGACAAGTCCTTCCAGGAGTTCGCCGACGGCAAGATCGGCGTCCTGGCGGAGGGCGACTACTTCTGGCGCTCCGTCGTCGAACCCAAGGCCGGGGTCGCGCCCATGCCCGACCGCGACAAGGCCGTCGGGTACGCACTGATCCCCTCGCGGCGGCCCGGGGCGGGGGTGCGGGGCCAGGACTTCGTCAGCATGTCCGGCGGCGCCGTGCGCGTGCTCAACCCCAACTCCCCGAACGCCAAGCTGGCCTGGCAGCTGCTGTCGTTCATGCACTCGGCCGAGGCGACCAAGGCCGGGCTCGCGGGCGAGGCCAGGATCACCTCGCGCACCGACGTGAACGAGGAGGTGCTGGCGTCCGACCCGATGCTGGGCTTCGTCTCGGAGAAGGTCCTGCCCATCACCTCCTACCGGCCGGGGCTCGCGGTGTACCCGCAGGTCTCGGTCGCCCTGCAGGAGGCGACCGCCGACATCGTCTCCGGCAAGAGCGTCGAGGAGGCCGCCGCCTCCTACGAGCGGAAACTCGAGGGCCTGGTCGGCGGCGCCGCCAACATCGCCCGATGAACACGCGACACGCCGGCGCGCGCCGGCGACGGGGGCGGCGGGCGGGCGCGGGTGTGCGACACGCGTGGGTGAGGCCGTGTGAAAGACGCGCGTGGGTGAGGCCGTGTCAGGGACGCGCACGGGTTGGGTCGTGCGAAGGACGTGTACGCGAGCGGGCGCGGGCGAAGCGGGCGCCGTGAACACCGACGCGGCGGGGCTGGGCAGGGCACGGGCGTTCGGGTTCGTCCTGCCCGCCCTGGTCCTGGTCGGGGTGTTCCTGATCTTCCCGGCCCTGTGGACCATCTACCTCGGCCTCACCGACTTCCGGCTCACCGGCCTCGCGGCGGCGAACCCGAGCCTCGTCGGCGCCGACAACTACCTCACGGCGCTCGGCGACGAGCGGTTCCACACCTCGCTGTGGCTGACCGTCCAGTTCGTGCTCGGCTCTGCCGTCATCGGCCAGGCCGGGCTCGGGTTCGCCATCGCCTGGGCGCTGCGCAACCGCACCGGCCCGGTCAAGCGGACGGTCGAGGGCCTGGTGCTGCTCGCCTGGATCCTGCCCTCCTCGGTGGTGGCGTTCCTGTGGATCGCCCTGCTCGACCGCGACCAGGGCACCCTGAACGCGTTCCTGCACACCCCGGGATTCGCCTGGCTGCTGGACCACCCGATGGCGTCGATCATCGTCTTCAACACCTGGCGCGGCACCGCGTTCTCGATGATGCTGTACGGCGCGGCGCTGGAGAACGTGCCGCCGTCCCACCTGGAGACCGCGCGGCTGGCCGGCGCCTCGACCTTCCAGCAGCTGCGCGACGTGGTGTTCCCGAGGATCACGGGGCACATGCTGACCAACCTGCTGCTGATCAGCCTGTGGACGTTCAACGACTTCACCAGCTTCCAGATCACCGCGGGCGGGCCGGAGGGGCGGTCGGAGATCCTGCCGGTCTACATCTACAACGTGGCGGTCAGCGGCGGCAGGCTCGGCTTCGGCGCCGCGGTGTCGTTCCTGGTCCTGCTGATCAACCTGGTCCTGGCCCTGGTGTACCTGCGGCTGCTGCGCGGCCGGCGCGGGGTGGCCACGTGACCGGGGGCGACATGACCGGGGACGGCGTGACCCGGGACAGCGTGACCGGGGGCGGTACGACCGGGGACGGTGTGACCCGGGGCGGTACGGCCGGGGGCGGCCGGGTCGTCACGGTGGAGACCGACCGGGTGCGGCACGCGGTGGCCGTACTCGGGCGGGCCACCTTCCTGGCCGCCGTGGCGGGGTTCTTCGCGCTGCCGCTGCTGTGGCTGGCCACCGCGCCGTTCGACGCCCACCCGACGATCACCGCGTCGGTCCCGGAGTTCACGCTGCGCAACTTCAGGGCGCTGCTGGACAACCCCTACGTCCTCAGCTCGCTCGGCAACTCGGTCATCCAGGCGGCGGCCAGCGCCGCCCTGGTGGTGGTGCTGGCCGCGCTCGCCGCCTACGCGCTGTCGCGGGTGCGGGTGCCCGGCAGGGACGCCCTGCTGTACGTCCTGCTGCTGCTGTCCTCGGTGGTCACCGGCACCGCCGCCATGGTGCCGATCTTCGAGCTCGCCACCCGGCTCGACCTGATCGACACCCACCTCGGCGTCATCCTGACCCTCTCGGGCGGGCTGCTCCCGGCCGCGATCTTCATACTGAAGGACTTCATGGACGGCACGCCGACCTCATACGAGGAGTCCGCGCGCGTGTTCGGGGCGAGCCCCCTGCAGATCCTGCGGCACATCGTGATCCCGGTGATCCGCCCCGGGCTGGCCACGATCGCGGTCTGGGCGGTCGCCTCGGTGTGGGGCAGCTTCCTGACGCCGTTCATCCTGCTGCGCGACCCCGCCAAGGCGCCGGGCGCGGTGATCCTCTACACGCTCTACACCGAGGGCGGCTCGCCGCGCCTGGACCTGATCTCGACCTTCTCCCTGCTCTACTCCCTCCCCGTCGTCCTCATGTACGTCTTCGTCAGCCGCAGATACGGCTTCCGCTTCCACGGAGGGATCAAACGGTGATCTCGCTGCACGGCCTGACCAAGGAGTTCCCCGGCGGCGTCCGGGCGGTCGACGGGCTGGACCTCGCGATCGCCGACGGCGAGTTCTTCGCGCTGCTCGGCCCCTCGGGATGCGGGAAGACCACCCTGCTGCGGACGATCGCCGGCCTGGAGGCCCCCACGTCGGGGCGCGTGGTGATCGGCGACGCGGACGTGACGGCGCTGCCGCCCGGGCGGCGCGACGTCGCCATGGTGTTCCAGGACTACGCCCTGTTCCCGCACATGGACGTCACCGCCAACATCGCCTATCCGCTGCGCGTCAAGAAGGTGCCGCGCGCCGAACGCGAGGCCAAGGCGGCCGAGACGGCGGCGAGGCTCAGCCTGTCGGAGCTGCTGGCCCGCCGGCCCGCCCAGCTGTCCGGCGGCCAGCAGCAGCGGGTGGCGCTGGCCCGCGCCATCGCCTGCCACCCGGCGGTGTTCCTGTTCGACGAACCGCTGTCCAACCTGGACGCCCGGATGCGCCTGGAGGCCAGGACGTTCCTCAAGCGCCTCCAGCGGGAGCTCGCGGTCACCACGGTCTTCGTCACCCACGACCAGGGCGAGGCGCTGGCGATGGCCGACCGCATCGCCGTCATGTCCGCCGGGCGGATCATGCAGGTCGGCACGCCCTCGGAGGTGTTCCAGCGGCCGGCCAACACCTTCGTCGCCTCGTTCATCGGCTCCACGCCGATGAACCTGCTGCCCGGCGTGGCCGAGGACGACGGCCTGCACGTAGCCGGGGCCGTCCTGCCCCCGGCGCCGGGCGTCGCCGGCGGCGAGGAGATCGTGTACGGGCTGCGCCCGGAGTACATGGACCTGGCGGACGCGGCCAGGAAGGACGCCTTCGCCGGGCAGGTCTCGGTGGTGGAGAATCTGGGCACCTCCTTCCTGGTGACGCTCGAAGTGACCTCGCCCTCGGGCGACCACCTGGTCCAGGCCGTCGTGCCCGAGGACGCCGAGCCGCCGCCCGGCGCGCGGGCGTGGGCCGTCCCGCGCCACCCCCGCGCCCTGGTCTACCGCCACGGCGCGCTGGTGGTCCCGTGAGCGTCCCGGGGCCCGTCACGCTCAGCGGGCGCTGGACGCTGGACGACCGGCTCCGCGCGCCGGTACACGCGCTGCCCGTCGAGCTTCCCCCCGGCACCGCCGCGTTCACCGTGGAACTGTCGTACGACCGTTCCTCAGGGGTGCTGGACCTCGGGTGCGAGGGTCCCGCGGGATTCCGCGGCTGGTCGGGCGGTGCCCGCTCCCGGTACACGATCGCGCCCGGGTGGGCCACCCCCGGCTACCTGCCGGGCGAGCTTGAGCAAGGCGTGTGGCGGGTGCTGACCGGGCTGTACCGCGTCCCGTTCGCGGGCCTGCCGTACCAGGTCACGGTGACCCCGCACGCCGATCCCCCGCCGCCGCCCGTCCCGCCCGCCGCTCCCCCGCCCTCCGGCGTCGTGCCCGCCTCGGCGCGCCGCCGGCTGCCGGAGCTGGACGGCCTGCGCTGGCGGGCCGGCGACCTGCACGCCCACACCGTGCACTCCGACGGTTCGCTGACCGTGGCCGAGCTGGCCGCGCTGGCCCGGTCGTCGGGGCTGGACTTCCTGGCGGTCACCGACCACAACACCGTCAGCCACCACGCCGAACTGCCCGGCGTCGCCTCGGCGGCCGGGATCACGCTGGTCCCCGGCCAGGAGGTCACCACCGACCTCGGGCACGCCAACGCCTTCGGCGACATCGGCTGGGTCGACTTCCGCGAGCCCGCCGACTCCTGGGCGCGCGCCGCGCGCGAGCGGGGCGGGCTGCTGTCGGTCAACCACCCGCTGGCC
Source organism: Sphaerisporangium corydalis (assembly GCF_025506355.1). Taxonomy (GTDB): domain Bacteria; phylum Actinomycetota; class Actinomycetes; order Streptosporangiales; family Streptosporangiaceae; genus Sphaerisporangium; species Sphaerisporangium corydalis. Next base: position 13,855 of record NZ_JANZYP010000030.1, on the reverse strand, counting down.
GCCGACTGCGCGTGGCGCCACCCGTTCACCGAGCGGCCCCGCACGGCGGAGATCTGGCATTCGGGCTGGTGGGACCGCACGTGGGGGGCGCCGCTCGCCTGGGCGCAGGCCTGGCGCGACGATTTGGTGCTGGTCGGCGGCGGCGACTTCCACCGTCCCGGCGAGAACCACCCGCCCGGCATGCCCACGACCTGGGTGCTCGCCGGCGGCGAGGGGCCCGGGCCGGTCGTCGCGGGCGTGCGCGCCGGGCGGACCGCCGTGTCCGCCGGCCCGGACGCGCCCCTGCTGCTGCGGCACGGCGGGGAGTTCCTGGTGCTGGACGCCGACGGGCTCGTGCTGTGGGGCCCCGAGCACCGTTCGGTGGTCAGGGGCGACCGCGTGACCCTGCCCGCCCTGCCGGGCCCGCACCGGCTGGAGACCCCGCGCAACGAGGTCATGGCCCTGTGCACCTGACCTCGGGCCGCCGGGCCCGTGCCCTGTCCACCACCGCACCACACCCGGAAGGCGAGCGCGTTGAGTGAGATCGTGGTCGTTCCCCACACCCACTGGGACCGCGAGTGGTATCTGCCCTTCCAGCGTTTCCGCATGGGGCTGGTCCGCATGCTCGACGAGGTGCTCGACACCATGGCCGCCGACCCGCTCTACCGGTTCACCATGGACGGGCAGCTCGCGGCCGTGCAGGACTACCTGGAGATCCGGCCCGAGCGCCGCGCCGACGTCGCCGGGTTCGTCGCCGAGGGCCGGTTCGCGGCCGGGCCCTGGACGATCCTGGCCGACGAGTTCCTGTGCTCGGGCGAGACCCTGATCCGCAACCTGGAGTACGGCCTGCGGGGCGCCCGCGAGCTGGGCGGGGCCATGGAGGTCGGCTACCTGCCCGACCAGTTCGGGCACTGCGCCCAGATGCCGCAGATCCTCGCCCTGGCCGGGCTGCCGGTCGCCTGCCTGTGGCGCGGGGTCCCCGCGTCCGTCGAGCGCGACGCGTTCGACTGGAAGGGCGCCGACGGCACGGTGATCCCCGCCCAGTACCTGCCGGGCGGGTACGGCAACGCCGTGGCCCTGTTCTCCGGCCCGCCGGAAGGGCTCCCCGACCGCCTGGAGTCCTTCACCGCCACCATGCGCCCGTGGCACCCCGAGGGCCCGCTGCTGGCGATGTACGGCGCCGACCACTCCGCGCCCTCCGGCGACATCACCGCCGCCGGCCTGCGCCTGGCCACGCTCGGCGAGTACCTCGCCCTGGCGCCGCCCGCCGGGGGGCCGGCGGTCGTGGAGGGCGAGCTGCGCTCCCACGCGCGGGCCAACATCCTGCCCGGCGTCATCTCCGCCCGGATCCCGCTGAAGCAGGTCATGGGGCGCGCAGAGCGCGTCGTCACCCGGTACGCCGAGCCGCTGGCGGCCCTGTGGCTGAGCGAGCGGCACGGGGACGCGCAGGATCCCGCCGGCCGTGAGCGGCGCGCGGCCGACCGCACGGCCGCGCGCCGGCTGATCGAGCTGGCCTGGCGCGGCCTCATCGCGTGCAGCGGGCACGACTCCATCACCGGGTGCGGTGCCGACGAGACCGCCCAGCAGGTCGAGGCGCGCGTCGCCGAGGCCGAGCAGATCGGGCAGGCGGTGGTCGACATGGTGAACTCCTCGCTGGCCGCGACCGCCGGGCGGGACCAGATCGTCGTCGTCAACCCCTCGCCGTTCGCCAGGACCGCGCTGGTGCTCGCCGACCTGCCGCTGGAGCGGTCGCGCCTGACCGCCCCCGGCGGCTCGCCCGTGCCCGCGCAGGCGCTGCGGCACGCCCCCACCCTGCTGGACGAGTCCACGATGGAGGACCTGTCGCGGCTGCTCGGGCGCGTCCACGAGCGCGAGCTGTTCGGCCACGAGATCATCTCCTGGTCGGCCGAACAGGACGTGTTCACGGTCGTGGTGGGCCGCCACGCGACCACCGGCTACCGGTACGCCGACCTCAAGGACGCCATCCTCGGCGCGGCGGCGGCCAGGCCGGGGCCGTGGCGGGTGCGCACCGTGGCCGAGCCGGTGGTCACGGTCGCGGCGCGCGTGGAGGTCCCGGCGATGGGCCGCACGGTCCTGACCTCGGTGCCGCACGACGCTCCCCCGGCCGAGGCGGACGCGGGCCTTCCCCCGGCCGAAGCGGACGCGGGCGCTCCCCCGGCCGAGGCGGACGCCCTTCCGGCCGAGGCGGGCGCGGGCGCCCCTCCCGCCGGGACGGGCGCCGGGGCCCTGCCCGAGGGCGTCCTGGACAACGGCCTGCTGCGGGTGACGGTGGACGGCGACGGGACCCTGTCGCTGCGCACCCCCTCGGGCGCGCACGTCTCGGGGGTGGGACGGATCGTCGACGGCGGGGACGACGGCGACACCTACAACCACGCGCCGCCGGCCGGCGACCGCCTGGTGGAGGTCCCGGACACCGTGAAGGTCACCGCGGTGTGCGCCGGGCCGCTGGTCTCGGTGCTGGAGGTGGCCCGGGGGTACCGCTGGCCGGGCCACGCGGCGGGCGGCGCGCGCTCGGCCGAGGAGGCCGAGGTGACCGTCACCACCCGCGTGGAGCTCAGGGCGGGCGAGCCGTTCGCGCGCCTGGCGACCACGTTCGGCAATCCCTGCCGCGACCACCGCGTGCGCTGGCACGCGCCGCTGCCGCGCGAGGCCGCGGAGTCGTTCGCCGCCGGGCAGTACGCGGTCGTGCGCCGGGGGACCTCGGCCGAGGGCGGGGGCGGCGAGGAACCGCTGCCCACCTTTCCCGCGTCCGGCTTCGTGGCCGCCGGGGGCCTCGCGGTCCTGCTGGACCACGTCTGCGAGTACGAGCTGGTGTGCCCGCCGGGAGCGGGCGCGGGGGGCGAGCTGGCCGTGACGCTGCTGCGGGCGGTGGGCCACCTGTCGCGCAACGACAACGCGATGCGGGACGAGCCGGCGGGCCCGCAGATCGCGACGCCGGGGGCGCAGTGCCCCGGGATGATCACCGTGCGCTTCGCCGTGCACCTGTACGAGGGGACCTGGGACCGGGCGGGGCTCGTGCGCCTGGCCGAGGAATACCACCATGAGCTGCTGGCGGCGCCCGGCTCGGCGGCCGATGCCGCCCGCACCATGCCCGTCTCCCCACTGGAGGTGGGCGGTGACGGGGTGGTGCTCGGCGCCCTGCGCGAGCGGGACGGGTGGCTGGAGGCCCGCCTGGTGGCCCTGCACCCGGCGGCCACCGAGGCGGTCGTCCGGGGGCCGTTCACCAGGGCCCGGCTGGCGGACACCTCGGGCCGTCCGGTCCGCCCGCTCGATGCCGCGGGTGGTGTCGTGCGGCTACCGCTCCGCCCCTTCGAGATCGCGACGCTTCACATGGCCTGACCGGCGCGCCTGCGTCCGAGGGCGGAGCGGGTGGACCCTCGGCCCCTTACTGACCACCCTTTTGCACGTAGCTGCGGACGAACTCCTCGGCGTTCTCCTCCAGCACCTCGTCGATCTCGTCGAGGATCGCGTCGACGTCGTCGGTCAGCTTCTCCTGACGCTCCTGGACGTCCGGTGACGCCTGTGCCTCGGTCTCCTCGACCTCGGTCTCCTGCCGGCTGGTCTGCTTCTGTCCGCCGGTGTCCTTAGTCGCCATGTGGTACCTCCGCTTGGGGGACGCATCTGATTCATATCTTCCCCGAACCGGACGACATTTCGCGCGGATCGTCCTGTGATCTACGCGAGACCGTCTGGAGGAGGGCCTTCTCGTCAGACAACCTCCCCGCAAGGGTCTATGGCAAATCAGTTGAATTGGCACGATTTGGGTGCGTTGGACAGTAGAGCTATCCAATGGTTGGATAGGGACACTGTCCAACTCTTGGGAGGGCCCGATGTCCCCGGCATCACTCAGCACCGCGGGCGTGCTGCTGATCACCGTCCCCGCCGTCGCCTTCGGCGGCGCCTCGCTGCTCACCTTCATCGGCCGGCGCACCCCCGGCTACCTCGACAACCCGGTCCGGCGCGGCCTGTGGCGGGCCGGCCACGCCCACGCGGGCGTCCTGGTGCTGCTGGCCCTGGTGGCCATGCTCTACGTCGACCAGGCACACCTCTCCGACGGCCTCAAAGGGCTCGTACGCGGGCTGGTGACCGCCGCCCCGATCCTGATGCCCCTGGGGTTCTTCCTGTCGGTCGTACGTCCCAGCGACACCCGGCCCAGCAGGCTAATATGGCTGACCGGGATCGGCGGCGTCTGCCTGGCGGCCGGCACCCTCATCCTGGGGGTCGGCCTGGTGTAAATCAGATTGTTACCCCGCACCGTATGGCATTCTGTGGTGATCCACCCATAGGCATCCCGTTCCGACCGGAAAATGGAACGGCCTTGGGGGCAGGGCACGATGCCAACTGTGAACGGGTGACATGAGAGCGGATCACGCACAGCTCCTCGGAGATCGGTACCGTCTGATCTCGCCGCTGGGTCAAGGGGGGATGGGCATCGTCTGGCGCGCGCACGACCGCCGGCTCGCCCGCGACGTCGCGATCAAGGAGCTGCGGCCCGCCCGCCACGACGACGAACTCGACGTGCACACCGCCCGGCGCCACGCCCTGCGCGAGGCCCGGTCGGCCGCCAGGCTCAGCCACCCGGCCATCGTCACCGTCCACGACCTGCTGGAGGAGGACAACCGGCTCTGGATCGTCATGGAGCTGGTGGAGGCCCTGACCCTGCAGGCGACGGCGTGGCACCTCGGCCGCCTGCCGGTCCACTGGACCGCCTGGATCGGCTTCCACCTCCTCAGCGGCCTGCGGCACGCGCACGCCGCCGGGGTGCTGCACCGCGACATCAAACCGGGCAACGTGCTGCTCACCGGCGAGCGCGTGGTCCTCAGCGACTTCGGCATCGCGGTGCTCCAGGGCGAGTCCTCCCACACCAACACCTCGCCGATCGTGGGCTCGCCCGGGTACATCGCGCCGGAGCGGCTGCGCGGCCACCCCGCGACCCAGGCCGCCGACCTGTGGTCGTTCGGCGCCACGCTCTACTTCTCGGTGGAGGGCAGGCCGCCCGCCGTCGAGACCGGGGACATCCTGGCCGACCGGGCCCCCGGGGAGACCAGGATCCCCAAACGCGCCGGCGCGCTAGGGGCGCTGCTCAAGGGGCTGCTCGTGTCCGACCCGGCGGAGCGGCTCACCAGCGACCAGGCCGCGATGGTGCTGTCGGACATCCTGCGCAAGGAGGGCATCGCGGTGCCCCCCATGCGGCTGACCGGCAGCGGGCTGTTCCCGCCCGGTGCCTTTACAATGTAGATCACAATCGCTCGGACGGCTCCGGCCAGGGCGGGTCGCGCCGGTCCGGTGCCACCCGGCCGGTGTCACCGCGCGGCCGGGCGGTAGGCGGGCGGGCCCGCGGGCCCGCCCGGCTCAGCGTTCGCCGGTGAGGGCGCTGACCAGCTCGGCGGCGGTGCGGCAGCGGTCGAGCAGCTCCCCCACGTGGGCCTTGGTCCCGCGCAGCGGCTCCAGGGTCGGCACCCGCTGCAGCGACTCCCGGCCGGGGATGTCGAAGATGACCGAGTCCCACGAGGCCGCCGCGACCGACTCGCTGTACTGGCGCAGGCAACGCCCCCGGAAGTAGGCCCGGGTGTCGTTGGGCGGCAGCTCGATCGCCCGCTGGACGTCCTCCTCGGTCACCAGCCGCTGCATGCGGTCGCGCGCCACCAGGCGGTTGTACAGGCCGCGGTCGGGACGGATGTCGGAGTACTGCAGGTCGACGAGCTGGAGCCGGGGGTGCGACCAGGCCAGGCCGTCCCGCGAGCGGTAGCCCTCCAGGATCTCCAGCTTGGCCACCCAGTCGAGCTCACGGGAGAGCTGCATGGGGTCCTCGGCGAGCCGGGTGAGCACCGACTCCCAGCGGTTGAGCACGTCCTTGGTCAGGTCGTCCACGGCGGCGCCGAAGCGGTCCTCGACGTACTTGCGGGCCTGCTCCAGGTACTCCATCTGGAGCTGGACGGCGGTCATCTTGCGGCCGTCCCGCAGGGTCATCTCGTACTTGCAGGTCGGGTCGTGGGAGACGGCTCGGAGCGCCGCCACCGGGCTCTCGACCGACAGGTCGCCGGTCAGGAACCCGTCCTCGATCATCGCCAGCACCAGCGCCGTGGCGCCGAGCTTCAGGTAGGTGGAGATCTCGGACATGTTCGCGTCGCCGATGATGACGTGCAGCCGGCGGTACTTCTCGGGGTCGGCGTGCGGCTCGTCGCGGGTGTTGATGATCGGCCGCTTCAGCGTGGTCTCCAGCCCGACCTCGACCTCGAAGAAGTCGGCGCGCTGGCTGATCTGGAACCCCTCGCCGCGCGAGTCCTGCCCGATGCCCACCCGGCCGGCCCCGCACACCACCTGGCGGGAGACGAAGAACGGCGTCAGGTGCCTGACGATGTCGGCGAAGGGCGTGGCCCGCCGCATGAGGTAGTTCTCATGGCAGCCGTAGGAGGCGCCCTTGTTGTCGGTGTTGTTCTTGTAGAGCTGGATGGGGGCGTTGCCCGGCATGCCCGAGGCGCGGACCGCCGCGTCGTGCATGACGCGCTCGCCCGCCTTGTCCCAGATCACCGCCGCGCGGGGGTTGGTGCACTCGGGCGTGGAGTACTCCGGATGGGCGTGGTCGACGTAGAGCCGCGCGCCGTTGGTGAGGATGACGTTGGCCAGCCCCAGGTCCTCGTCGGTGAGCTGGGTGGGATCGGCGATCTCACGGGCCAGGTCGAAGCCCCGGGCGTCGCGAAGTGGATTCTCCTCCTCGAAGTCCCATCTGGCGCGGCGCGCCCGGGCGGCCGAGGCCGCCAGGTAGGCGTTGACCACCTGTGAGGAGGTCACCATCGCGTTAGCGCCCGGCTGCCCGGGTACGGAAATGCCGTACTCGGTCTCGATGCCCATGACCCGCCGTACCGTCACGCTCTCAGCCCTTCATCTGTGCTTCGCACCCGGACCTCCGCCGTCGCACCGCCCGTCACCACCGAGCCTAGACCGTCGCACGGCCGCGACGGCCCTAAGGTCCGCTGCCCGAGGGCCCTGGCGGGAAACGGCGACGGCGCGGCTCCGGGAGGAACCACGCCGTCGCATGCCGGTTTCAATCAGAGGTACTGGCCGGTGTTGGCGACCGTGTCGATCGACCGCCCGGCCTCTGTGCCCTGCTTGCCGGACACAAGAGTGCGGATGTAGACGATGCGCTCGCCCTTCTTTCCGGAGATGCGGGCCCAGTCGTCGGGGTTGGTGGTGTTGGGCAGATCCTCGTTCTCACTGAACTCGTCCACGCAGGCGGCCAGCAGATGCTGGATCCGCAGGCCCTTCTGCTTGGTCTCGAGGAACGCCTTGATGGCCATCTTCTTGCCCCGGTCCACGATGTTCTGGATCATGGCGCCGGAGTTGAAGTCCTTGAAGTACAGGACCTCCTTGTCGCCGTTGGCGTAGGTCACCTCGAGGAAGCGGTTCTCCTCGCTCTCGGTGTACATGCGCTCGACGACCCGCTGGATCATGCCGGCGACGGTGGCCTCGCGAGAGGAGCTGTGCTCGCCGAGGTCCTCGTCGTGCAGCGGGAGTTCGGTGGTGATGTACTTCGAGAAGATGTCCTTGGCCGCCTCCGCGTCCGGCCGCTCGATCTTGATCTTGACGTCCAGGCGGCCGGGCCGCAGGATCGCCGGGTCGATCATGTCCTCGCGGTTGGACGCGCCGATGACGATGACGTTCTCGAGGCCCTCGACACCGTCGATCTCCGACAGCAGCTGGGGAACGATGGTGTTCTCGACGTCGGAGGAGACGCCGGAGCCACGTGTGCGGAAGATCGAGTCCATCTCGTCGAAGAACACGATCACCGGGGTGCCCTCTGAGGCCTTCTCCCTGGCCCGCTGGAAGACCAGGCGGATGTGCCGCTCGGTCTCGCCCACGTACTTGTTGAGCAGCTCCGGGCCCTTGATGTTGAGGAAGAAGCTCTTGCCGGACTGGCCGGTCTTCTCCGCGACCTGCTTGGCCAGGGAGTTGGCGACGGCCTTGGCGATGAGCGTCTTGCCGCAGCCCGGCGGGCCGTAGAGCAGGACGCCCTTGGGCGGGCGCAGTTTGTGCTCGCGGAACAGGTCGGCGTGCAGGTAGGGAAGCTCGATGGCGTCCCTGATCTGCTCGATCTGCCGCATGAGCCCGCCGATCTCCTCGTAGGAGATGTCGGGCACCTCCTCGAGCACGAGCTCCTCGACCTCGGACTTCGGGATGCGCTCGTAGACGTAGCCGGAGCGCGGCTCCAGCAACAGCGAGTCACCCGCCCGGATCGGCTGGTCGAGCAGCGACTCGGCCAGGCGGACCACGCGCTCCTCGTCGGCGTGGGAGATGACCAGCGCCCGCTGGCCGTCCTCCAGGAGCTCCTTGAGCATCACGATCTCGCCGACGGTCTCGTAGCCGAGCGCCTCGACCACGTTGAGCGCCTCGTTGAGCATGACCTCCTGACCGCGCCTGAGCGCGTCGACGTCGACGGCGGGGCTGACGTTCACCCGGAGCTTGCGCCCGCCGGTGAACACCTCCACGGTGCCGTCGTCACGCGACTCCAGGAACACGCCGAACCCCGATGGCGGCTGGGCCAGGCGGTCGACCTCCTCCTTGAGCGCGACGATCTGGTCTCTCGCCTCTTTGAGGGTGGCCACCAGTCGTTCGTTCTGACCGGTGACGGCGGCCAGGCTGGCCTGCACCTCATGGAGACGTTCTTCCAGGACTCTGGCCTGCCGGGGCGACTCGGCCAGCTTGCGGCGCAACGCGGTGATCTCCTCCTGGAGGAAGGAGACCTGAGTTGTGAGGTCCGCGACCTCTCGTTCGCGCTGGGCGGCTCTAGCCTCAGCGTCCTCGCGAGCTGCCACAGTCACCTCCTTCCCAGTCGAGGGCGACTACTCAAGACCCTACCTATCTCGGGGGCATCCGTAACCTGGCCAGGGAGTGTTCGTGTCATTACATCCAGTGTTCGCTGTTTAATGCTTTTTGGATGGCTCTTTGCTAGTAAGCAGCTACGCACACGTTTCTGTTCCCCCGCTGTGCGTGTCAAAGCATGATTGACCGCCGGACGGAGCGCCAGACTTCGGGGGCTCATGTGGCCGCCTCCTCCCCGTAGGCGCCCTTGGCGGGCCGCCTGCGCCTGGGCGGGGGCGTCACGCCGTCCGCCATGCGACGGGCCGTGACGAGAAAGCCGGTGTGCCCCACCATCCGGTGACCAGGGCGCACGGCGAGCCCTTCGACATGCCAGTCGCGGACCAAGGTTTCCCACGAATGCGGCTCCGTGAAACTTCCGTGATCGCGCAGGGTTTCCACCGTACGGGACAATTGCGTCGTTGTCGCTACATAACAGCAGATAACGCCTCCTGGAGTCAGCGCCTTGGCGGCGGCGTCGGCACATTCCCACGGAGCGAGCATGTCGAGGATCACCCGGTCGACGTCGACCTCGTCGAGGGAGGCGACCAGGTCGCCCACCACCAGCCTCCACTGCTCCATGGGCCCGTCGTAGAACTTCTCGACGTTCTTGCGGGCGACCGCGGCGAAGTCCTCGCGCCGCTCGTAGGAGGTGACCCGCCCGTTCTCCCCGACCGCCCGCAGCAGGAAGCACGTGAGCGCCCCGGACCCGACGCCGGCCTCCACCACGCGCGCCCCGGGGAAGATGTCCGCCATCGCGACGATCTGCGCGGCGTCCTTGGGATAGACCACCGCCGCGCCGCGCGGCATCGACACCGCGTAGTCCTGGAGCAGGTGGCGGAAGGCGAGGTAGGATGTGCCGCCCGAGGAGCGGACCACCGACCCCTCGGGCTGCCCGATCAGGTCATCGTGAGGTATGGATCCCTTGTGGGTATGGAAGACCGCGCCCTCGCGCAAGGTCACCGTGTGACGCTTGTCCTTGGGGTCGGTGAGCTGGACCTGATCACCGGGCCGGAACGGCCCGTGCCTGCGAAAACCCATGCGCGCAAGGCTATATGCGACCGCCCCCCACTCGTGGCCCCCAGACCCTGGTCGGGGGTCGGATAAGGGTGCGGAAACCGTTCGACCCATGCCCCCGAAGCTGGTAGCACTTGAGGCATGTTTCCCCGTGAACCGATCCCCGCCGGCGACGTCGTCCTGCGCGAGCTCCTCAAGACGGACGCCGAGGCGATCGCGCGCGGGTGCCAGGACCCCGACATCATCAGGTACATCCCGACCGTGCCCGTGCCCTACGGCCTCGACGACGCGCTCACCTACGTCGGCGAGCTGGCCCCCGCGGACTGGAACCGGGGCGGCGCGTCGTTCGCCATCGCCGACGCCGCGACCGGCGACTGGCTCGGCAACATCGGGATCAAGCCGCTCGGCGTGCGCGGCGCCGGGGAGATCGGCTACCTGCTCGCCCCCTGGGCGCGCGGGCGCGGCGTGGCCGCGGCGGCGGCCCGCGCGCTGACCGAGTGGGCGTTCGCCCAGGGGGTCCACCGCGTGGAGCTGGTCGCCAACGTGGAGAACGTCGCGAGCCAGCGGGTGGCGATGGCCGCCGGCTTCCGGCGCGAGGGCGTCCAGCGCGGCGCCGACCCCCGGCGCGGCGGCGGGCACGACGACGTGGCGGGCTTCGCGCGTCTGGCCACCGACTCCGGTGAGCCCCAGCGTCCCTACCTGCCCGGCCTGCCGGGCGGCTCGCTCTCCGACGGCGTCGTGCGGCTCGCGCCGCTCACCCTGGACGACGCCGGCGCCTACCAGGAATTGATGAGCGAGCCCGAGGTCCTGCGCTACGGCGTGCCGCCGGAGGCCCCTCTCATGGAGGACACCCTGTCGCGCTGCCGGTACACCGCGATGTGGTGGCTGTCGGGCGAGCGGGCCGAGCTCGGCGTGCGCGACGCGGTCACCGGCGAGTTCGCCGGCCACATCCAGCTCACGAACATCGCCCAGCCGCTCGGCCAGGCCATGGTCGGCTACAGCCTGGCGCGGCGCTTCCGCGGCCGGGGCCTGATGACCAGGGCGGTCGTCCTGCTGGCCGACTGGGCGTTCACGAGCACGCCCCTGTTCCGGCTGGTCGCCGGCACCGCGCCGGAGAACGTCCCGTCCCACCGCGTGCTCGAACGCGCCGGGTTCACGCGCGAGGCGCTGATCAGGTCGCTGCTCCCGGGTCCCGGCGGCACCCGTCTCGACGACCTCCAGTGGGCCCGGACGCGCTGAACGGCTCAGGAGGACGCCGAGCGGGTCAAGGGGGGCGGCGGCTCAGGAGGGCGGCGGGCCGGGGGGCGGGGCGATGGGGGCGACCCGGGCGCCGATCACCCTGACGAGCGCGGCGGGCTCCAGCTCCAGCTCCAGGCCGTGCCGGCCGCTGGCGACGTAGACCGTGCGGTGCCGCAGGACGCTCGCGTCGGCCACCGCGGGCACCCTCAGCGGCACCCCGAGCGGGCTGACCACGTCGGTGCCGAGCAGGGACACCTCCGCCGCCGGCGCCACGCGCGCGACGCGCCCGCCGAAGGCCGCGGCGAGGGCCGCCAGGTCGACCGGCCCGCCGACCGGCGCCACCGCCAGCACGACGTGCCCGTCGACGTAGGCGACGACCGCCTTCAGCAGCCGGTCGTGGCCCACCCCCAGCTCGTCGGCGATCGATCTCCTGGATCGGGCGCGGGAGGGGTCGTGCGAATACGAATGCGTGGAGAACCGCACCTTGGACCGCCGCAGGGTCCGGATCGACAGGGTGTCGGGAAGTCTCTCGCGCGCCGGGACGGGAAATCGGGTCCCCGCCGCCTCACGCCGTTTTCTGAAGTCACGATATTTCGGGGTAAATACGTACAAATAATCGAGCAGTGCCTCGGCGAGCACCACCGCGTCCCTGGCGTCCTCCGCGGGAATGCGCCCGGCGCGGATATGCGCCGCCTCGTTGCCGATGAGCCGCAGATCCTCGGCCCACACCAGCAGCCTGCCCTCGATCAGCCCGCGCCGGCTCAGCACCTTCAGCGCCTGCGACAGCGGGGCCGCGGTCACCCCGTGGTCGGCGCAGACGCCCTCGAGCAGCCGTCTGACCATCACCACCGCCGAGGAGTGCGCGCCCGCGCGCAGGCAGTCCTTGGCCTCGCGCAACTCCGCGCGCAGACGCTCGGGGATCTCCGGCCCCTCCGGCCGCCCCGCAACGGGCCACAGGACGCGGACCTGGCGCGGCGGCCCCCACGCGTCCGTCCCGTCCGGCTCCGATCCCTCGCCGGAGGCGTCCGTCGCCAGTAAAAGGACGTGCATGCACACCTGACACACCGATAATGAATAAGGAGCCAGCAAAGACGGCAGAAAGGATCGGTGCGGGCCGTCCGGTTCGCGCGCGAGGGTGTCCCGTTCGCAGTGCGGGCATTCGACCAGATATCTGGCTCCCCAGCGTTCCACAAGCGGACGATAGACGATCCGAAACAGGCCGGACAACACGAACATGGGCGGGAGGCGGCCGGTGGCGATGTGGCCGTTCGCGGGGCGGCGGGAGGATCTCGCCCGTCTCGTGCGGCTGGCGCACGACGGGGCGGCGCACGGCGTCGTCATCGCCGGGCCCGCCGGGGTGGGCAAGAGCAGGCTGGCCACCGAAGTGCTGCGCACGTTCGCCTCCCCCGCCCACACCGTCATCCCGATCAGGGCGACCCGCGCGGCGGGCGGCATCCCGTACGGCGCGCTGGCCAGGCTGCTGCCGCCCGAGGCGCCGCCCGGGCTGGTCAACCCGCTGCGGTGGGCGGCCGACGCCGTGCGCGCCCACGCGGGGGGCCGCAGGCCCGTCCTCGCCGTCGACGACGCCCACCTTCTCGACGGCCCCTCGGCCGCCGCCGTGCACCACCTCGTGACCGTGGAAGGCGCCCTCATCGTCGCGACCCTGCGCACGGGCGAGCCCGCGCCCGACAGCGTCACCGCCCTGTGGCGGGACGGCCTGGCGGCGCGGGCCGACGTCGGGCCGCTCACCCTCGCCGACAGCGCCGCCGTCCTCACCGCCGCACTCGGCGGCCGGCCCGACGACGCCACCGTCCGGCGGCTCGCCGTCGCGACCGAAGGCAACGCGCTGCTGCTGCACGAACTCGTCGGCGCGGCCCGAGACGCCGGCACGCTGCGCCAGGTCAGGGGCATGTGGCAGCTCACGGGCGAGCCGCCCATGGCCCCGCGCCTCACCGAACTGGTCGGCGAGCGCATCGGCGCGCTGTCCCCCGAGACCGCGGCCGTGCTGGAGCTGACCGCCTTCGGCGAGCCCGTCGGGCTGGCCGCCCTGCTGGAGCTGACCCCGCCCGGGGCCGTCGAGCGTGCCGAGGAGCGCGGCCTGGTCCGCATGACCCGCGACGGCCGGCGGATGCTCGTCCGCCTCGGGCATCCCCTTTACGGGGAGGTGGCGCGGGCCGGGTGCCCGCCGCTGCGCCGCCGCAACCGGTACGCCGCGCTGGCCGGCGCGCTGGAGCGCAGCGGCGCCCGGCGGCGTGACGACCTGCTCAGGCTGACCGTGTGGCAGCTCGAAAGCGGCACGCAGGCGGCGCCGGGGCCGCTGCTGTCGGCGTGCGGGCTCGCGTGGTCGGCCCACGACTACACCCTGGCCATCCGGCTCGGCCGCGCCGCGCTGGCTGCGGGCGGCGGGGTGGACGCGGCCATCCTGCTGGCCACGGTCCTGGACTACGCGCAGTTCCCCGACGAGGCCCACGCCGTGCTCGCCCAGGCCGAGTCCGGCACCACCCCGCCCGCCCACCGGCCCACCGCGCCCGTGACCGGGCCGGATCCGGAGCCGATCGCGGGGGCAGGGGCGGGGTCCGATCCGGGAGCGGGGACGGAGACGGGACCGGAGGCGGAGACGGGAACGGCGGCGGAGACGGGAACGGGGGCGGAGGCCGGCACGGAGGCGGAGACGAGAACGGGGGCGGAGGTCGGCACGGGGGCGGAGGCGGGCACGGGGGCTGAGGCGGGGGCGAGTGCCGGG
>NZ_JANZYP010000003.1 GCF_025506355.1 Sphaerisporangium corydalis | reverse complement strand
GGGAGGGATTTAGTTGGGGCTAAAGGATTGGCGTGGGGTGGAGGGGGTGGCCAAGGGTTGGGGGGTGACTAGTACTGCGGCCGGTGGTAAGGCTTCGCTGCTCCAGGCGAGGGTCGGGGGGTTTCCCCGGGCGTTCTGGGTGCTTTTGGGGGGGACGTTCGTCAACAGGCTGGGCACGATGGTGGAGCCCTTCATCGGGGTCTACCTGACGCAGTCGCGGGGCATGTCGCTCGCGGCGACCGGCGCGGTCATGGCGGTGCTCGGGGTGGGGTCGCTGATGTCGCAGCTCGTGGCGGGCTGGCTGGCCGATCACCTGGGCCGCCGCGCGACCCTGTCGGGCGGGATGGTCGCGACCGCCGCCACCATGATCTTCCTCGGGTACAGCACCTCGCTGCCCGCGATCATCGGTGCGATGGCGGTGCTCGGACTGGTGGTGGACGCGTACCGGCCGGCCTCGCAGGCTCTGGTGGCCGACCTGATCCCGCCGCACGACCGGCCCCGCGCGTTCGGCCTGCTGTTCTGGGCGATCAACCTCGGTTTCGCCGTGGCCATGATCGCCGGTGGCTGGCTGGCCCAGGGCGGTTTCCTCTGGTTGTTCTGGATCGACGCGGTGACCTCGGTGATCTTCGGCTACCTGGTGTGGCGCGCGGTGCCCGAGACGCGGCCGGAACGGACCCACGAGGCGGGCGGCTTCCGTGAGGTGCTGCGGGACCGGCTGATGATCGTCTACGTGCTGATCACCTTTCTGTACACGTTCGTCTACCTTCAGGCGTACACGACGCTGCCGCTGGCGATCACCGGCCGAGGGTTGCCGACCAGCGCTTACGGGCTGGCGATCTGCGTCAACGGGGTGCTGATCGTCATCGTGCAGCCGCTGGTGGGCAACTGGCTGGCCGCGCGCGACCCGAGCACCGTCATGGCGGCGGGCATGGCCATCGTCGGGGCCGGGTTCGCGCTCACGGCGCTGGTGTCCACGACGGCCGGGTACGCGATGACGGTCGCGGTCTGGACGTTGGGGGAGGTGGCGACGGCGGGCATGGCGGGGGCCGTCGTCGCCACGCTCGCCCCGGCGCACCTGCGCGGCCGGTACAGCGGGCTGTACGGTTTCGCCTGGTCCGCGGGTGGCCTCCTGGCTCCTCTTGTCGGCACTCGCCTGCTGGCCGCCGGCCAGGTCACGTTGTGGACGACGGTGGGCGCCCTGGGACTGCTGGCCGCGCTGGGGCAACTCGCGGTCGCCCCCGCCATCCGCCGCCGCAGCGCCCCCGCCTGACACCGCCCCACTCCCGCCCCCGCCTGACCGCTACCCGTGCCCGATCTCGTCCCAAGCCCACTCCGCCTTACTCAGTCCCCGTCCTCGCCACGCGTGACCCCCGTCCCCGTCCTCGACCTGGTGAAGCTGGTGGCGCGGCCTGACCGACGGCGGATCGCCGGGACGCTGGACCTGCCGGAGGAGACCGTGTCCGCCACGCTCTCCTCCGTCCTCGCCCGGCTCGGGCTGCTGGACCGCGCGCAGCTCGTGGTGCTGGCCTACGAGTCAGGCCTGGTCAGCCCGGGAACGTGACGCCCGGCCCGGTCCGGGAACGTCGGTAGTCGGCGCGGCACCGTCACGGCCGGCCCGAAAGCGTCACGAATGACCGGCCCGGGAACGTGACGCCGCCGGGGTGCGGATGAGCGCGACGGCCACCAGCAGGCCGCAGACGGCGAACGCCGCCCCTCCGACGAACGCCTGGGCGATCCCCGAGGCCAGCGCCTCACCAGGCGCGGCGCCGGCGCCCGGGTGGCGCAGCGCGGTGCCGAGGATGGTGACCAGGACCGCCGATCCCAGGGAGCCTCCGGCCCACACCATGGTCTGGGCGAGGCCGGAGGCCGCCCCCGAGTCCGCGCCTGCCACCCCGGACAGGATGGTCAGGTTGAGCGGCAGGAACGCCATGCCGCCGCCCATGCCGAGCAGGGCGAGCGGCACGAACACGTCGGGGAAGTACGACGAATCCGCCGACAGCCGGGTCAGCAGGACCATCGCCGCGGCGGCCAGCACCGCGCCGGTCACCATGAGGGTCTTGGCGCCGAGGCGCGGGATGAGGCGGGGGACGACGCGGACCAGCCCGAACTGCGCCGCCGCCATCGGCAGGAACGCGAAGCCGGCCGCCAGGGGCGCGAGCCGCAGCACCTCCTGGAGGTACTGCGTGAGCAGGAAGAACACCCCGAACATCGACGCGGCGAGCAGGAACTGGGCCAGGTAGGCGCTGGACCTGTTCCGCTCGGTGAACAGGCGCAGCGGCACGATGGGCTGCCGCGCGCGGCGCTCCACCAGCACGAACACGACCAGCGCGACGAGGGCGGCGGCGAAGGCGGCCAGCGTCAGCGCGTCGCCCCAGCCGTTCTCGGCGACGCTGATGAACGCGTACACCAGCGCGGTCATTCCCGCGGTGGAGGCGAGCGCCCCGGCGAGGTCGAAGCGGCCCTCGTGGCGCTCGGTCTCCGGGACGATGCGCGGCGCGAGCAGCAGGACGGCGCCACCGATGGGGATGTTCACGAAGAACGCCCACCTCCAGGAGGCGGCGTCGGTGAGCAGCCCGCCGGCGAGGAGGCCGACGGTCGCGCCCGCGCCCGACACGGCCGAGTAGACCGACAGCGCCCGTGCGCGGGCCTGCCCGTCGGAGAAGGTGGTGGCGATCAGGGCGAGCACGCTCGGCGCGGCCACGGCGGCGCCGACGCCCTGCAGGGTGCGAGAGACCAGCAGCCACCATGGTCCGACGGCGAACCCGCCGAGCAGGGACGCGAGGGTGAACAGGGATACCCCGGCGACGAAGACCCGCCTGCGGCCGAGGATGTCACCCGCCCGGCCGCCGAGCAGCAGCAGTCCGCCGAAGGCCAGCATGTACGCGTTCTGCACCCACGACAGTGCGGTGGCGCTGAAGCCCAGATCCGCCCGGATGCTGGGCAGGGCGATGGTCACGACGGTGGAGTCCAGGGCGATCATGAGCTGGCTGGTGACCATGACGGCCAGCACCACGGCGGGGTTCCCCGCCCGGGTTACCGTTCGATTACCAAGAGTCGTCGAAGTCGACATCAATGCTCCGCGAGGGGACGATGAGGGGGACGGGCGCGCAGATTCGCGACCCGCCGGATAGAATCGGAGGCAGCCTCCGTTAGGACTATACGGAGGCAGCCTCCGGTTGGCAATCGTTTAGAGTCGTCCTGGCGCGCCATCGCGCGTCCGGTCCCCGCCGCGGCCTCGAAGGAACCATGAGCACCACCCCGCCACCCCGCTCGATGCGTGCCGACGCGCGCCGCAACTACGAGCGGCTGCTCGCCGAGGCGAAGATCGTGTTCGTGGAGCAGGGGGTCGACGCGGCGCTCGAGGAGATCGCGCGCCGCGCGGGCGTGGGCATCGGCACGCTCTACCGGCACTTCCCCACCCGCCTGGCGCTCCAGGAGGCCGTCTACCACGACCAGGTCATGGAGATGGCCCAGGAGGCGTTCGACCTGGCCGAACGGCTCCCGCCCGCGGAGGCGATCCGCACGTGGATGCGGTCGGTCGCCGGCTACTCCCGCACCAAGCGCGGGCTGATGGACGCGCTGAAGTCCACCCTGGAGTCCGACTCGGAGCTGTTCGCCGCCTGCCACGCCAAGATGCGCGAGGCGGCGGGCGTGCTGCTCAGCCGGGCCCAGGACGCGGGGGACGTCCGGCGCGAGCTCAACGGGCTGGAGCTGCTGCGGATCTCACACGCCATCTCCGTCGCCGCCGAACGCTCCCCGGAGACCGGCGAGCTCATGCTCACCATCGTCATGGACGGCCTCCGCCCCCAGCCCTGACCCACCGCCCCTCCTGAACGACCTCCGCCCACAGGGCCGGCTCTCTCCTGCGGCCTCCACCCCAGGATCGAGCCACCGGGAACCGTCCACCCCGCAGGACCGACGCACCCGCACCGCATGAACGATCTCCGCCCACAGGACCGATCCCCGCGCCTCACGGACGCCCGTTGTCCACAGGTCCGGGCCTCCGGCGCGTCCTGGGCCGGATTCGTCCACAGGGCCGATCCTCCCCCGCCGCCGCGGAACCGGCCCCACGTAAAGTGGGGTCCGTGCCACAACTGCGTATAGCCCTGGCCCAGACCAACCCGACTGTGGGCGACCTGTCGGCGAACGCCGGCGCGCTCGTCGAATGGACCCGCCGCGCCGCCGATCACGGTGCCCACCTGGTGGTCTTCACCGAGATGTTCCTGACCGGATATCCGGTGGAGGACCTGGTGCTCCGCACCTCGTTCGTCGACGCCTCGATCGCCGCTCTGGAGGCCTCCGCCGTCCGGCTGGCCGCCGAGGGCCTCGGCGAGATCCCCGTGGTCGTCGGGTACGTCGACCGTTCCGGGGTCGCGCCGCGCACCGGGCAGCCGAAGGGCGCCCCGCTGGACGCCGCCGCGCTGCTCCACCAGGGCCGCGTGGTCACCCGGACCGCCAAGCACCATCTCCCCAACTACGGCGTGTTCGACGAATACCGCTACTTCGTCCGCGGCGACCGGCTGCCGATCTTCCGGCTGCACGGCGTGGACGTGGCCATCGCCGTCTGCGAGGACCTCTGGCAGGACGGCGGGCCTGTGTCGGCCGTCGCCGAGGCCGGCGCGGGGCTGCTCGTGGTGCCGAACGCCTCACCGTACGAGCGCGAGAAGGACGACGTCCGGCTGGCGTTGTGCGCGAGCCGCGCCCGCGAGGCCGGGTGCGCGCTCGCCTACGCCAACCAGGTCGGCGGCCAGGACGAGCTGATCTTCGACGGCGACTCCATCGTGGTGGACGCCGACGGGGAGCTGGTGGCGCGCGCGGGCCAGTTCCGCGAGGAGCTGCTGATCGCCGACCTCGACCTGCCGATCGCCGACCTCAGGAACCCCGCCGGTTCCTTCCCCGTGGACGCCGGCGACGGCACCACGATCACCGTCGAACGGGTGGAGCTGTCGGACGAGCCGCTGCTCGCGTACGCTCCCGAGGAGCCCACGGTGGCCCCGGGCCTCGCCGACCTGGAGGAGGTCTACTCGGCGCTGGTGCTCGGCGTGCGCGACTACTTCACCAAGAACGGCTTCCGGTCGGTCATCCTCGGCCTGTCGGGGGGCATCGACTCCGCGCTGACCGCGACCATCGCCGCCGACGCCGTCGGCCCCGACCGGGTGCACGTCGTGCTGATGCCCTCGCGTCACTCCTCCGACCACTCCGTGGGCGACGCGCGCGACCTGGTCGAACGGCAAGGGCTGCACTCCCGCCTCGTGCCGATCGAGGGCATCGTCGACGCGTTCGAGAAGGAGGTCGCGCTGACCGGCCTGGCCGCCGAGAACCTCCAGGCGCGGGTGCGCGGCATGCTGCTGATGGGGCTGTCCAACGAACACGGCCACCTCGTGCTGACCACGGGCAACAAGAGCGAGCTGGCCACCGGGTACTCCACCCTGTACGGCGACTCGGCGGGCGGCTTCGCCCCGATCAAGGACGTGCTGAAGACGACGGTGTGGCAGCTCTCCACCTGGCGCAACGCCCAGGCCGGCCGCGATAGCGACCTGCTGCACCCGTTCGCGGGGCCGCCCATCCCCGAGAACTCCATCAGCAAGGAGCCGAGCGCCGAGCTGCGGCCCGACCAGCGTGACACCGACTCGCTGCCGCCGTACGACGTGCTCGACCGGCTGCTCGCCGACTACGTCGAGCACGACATGGGCAAGGGCGAGCTGATCGCCGCGGGGCATGACCCGGAGCTGGTGGCCAGGATCATCCGCCTCGTCGACCTCGCGGAATACAAGCGACGGCAGTATCCCCCGGGCCCGAAGATCACCCCCAAGAACTTCGGCCGCGACCGCCGCCTCCCCATAACCAACCGCTGGCGCGAAACCCCCACCACCTAGCCCCTCACCACCCAAACGAACCGCCGGTGCAAACCCCCGACCACCCGGCCCCGCCCCGGTCCGCGTTCCGGGCCGGCTCCCCACCGACATAGGAGTGGCCTGGTTCTGGGGGCGGCGTGGTGATGTGAGGGCTCGGGGGGCCGGCATCGGGCCCCGCCGGGGCCGCGCCCACATGGGAGTGGCCTGGTCCTGGGGGCGGGATGGTGGTGTGGGGGGTTGGGGAGGTGGGGTTCGGGATGGGGGGAGTTCTTATGCTGGGGGGCGTGGAACGGCGCGCGGGCGGAGTTTGGCCGGTGCGGGGGCGCGCCGCTGACATCGCGCTGTCGGCGGGCACCCTGGCCGTGGTCGCCGTCTGGGGCGGCGCCGAGCTCGATCCGCTCGGCTGGGCGTCGGCGGCGATATCGAGCGGGGTGCTGTACCTCCGCCGCAGGTACCCGGTGCCGGTGGCGCTGGTCATCCTGGCCGTCTGCGCCGCCTACTACCCGCTCAGCACGGCCGACGGCCCGGTATGGCCGGCCCTGCTGGTCGCGCTCTACACCGTCGCCGCCGAGACGCGGCCGACCGCCGCGGTGGTCATCACCGCCGTCACGCTGCTCATCTTCGCCTTCACCGGGTACCAGACCGGCACGCCGCACCTCGCCAACGCCGCCGCGTTCCTGCTGGGAGGCTGGTTCGCCGCGGCCGTCGCGGTGGGCGCGGTGGTGCACAACCGGCGTGCCTACCTGCGCGCGGCCGAGGAGCGCAAGGAGGAGGAGCTGCTCCTGCGCGCGTCGGAGGAGAGGCTGCGCATCGCCCGCGAGCTGCACGACGTACTCGGCCACAGCATCTCGCTGATCCACGTGCAGGCCAGTACGGCGCTGCACAGCGGCGGCAGGCACCCGGAGCGTGCGCCGGAGGCGCTGGCCGCCATCAAGGAGACGACCAAGGCCGCGCTGCGTGAGCTGCGTGGCACGCTCGGCGTGCTGCGGCAGGAGGAGGCGCGGGAGGCCGCGGGCCCGGCGCCCGGCCTGGCGGACGTCGGTGAGTTGGTCGAGCGTGCCCGGTCGGCCGGTCTGGCCATCACGCTGCGGGTCGACGGGGCGCCTCGGCCGGTCGGCGCCGAGGTGGACCTGGCGGCGTTCCGCGTCGTGCAGGAGAGCCTCACCAACGTGACCCGGCACGCCGCCGCCACCGACGTCACCGTGCACCTCCGCTACGGCGAGGACGAACTGGGCGTACGGGTGCGGGACAACGGGAACGGCGGGAACGACAGGCAGGACGGGCACGGCGGGAACGGCGGCTCGGCCGTCCTCGCGGGTACCGGGTCCGGCCTGCGCGGCATGAGAGAACGCGTCCAGGAGCTGGGCGGCGAGTTCGCCGCCTCGGGCCGTGCAGGTGAGGGCTTCGAGGTCAGGGCCACGTTTCCGGTGCAGAAGGAAGGTCCGACCGCATGATCCGGGTGCTGCTGGTCGATGACCAGAAGCTGGTCCGGGCCGGGTTCCGGTCCATCCTCGACGACGAGGACGACATCCACGTGGTGGGCGAGGCCGCCGAGGGGCAGGAGGCGCTGCGGCTGGCCCGGGAGCTGAACCCCGACCTCGTGCTGATGGACATCCAGATGCCCGGCGTCGACGGGCTGGAGGCCACCCGCCGGCTGAGTGCCGACCCGGCCCTGGCCCACATCAAGGTCATCATGCTGACGACGTTCGATCTGGACGACTACGTCTACGCGGCCCTGCGCGCCGGGGCCGGCGGCTTCCTGCTCAAGGACGCCGAACCGGAGGAGATGCTGAACGGGGTGCGCGTGGTCGTCCGGGGGGACGCCCTGCTGGCCCCCTCGGTCACCCGCAGGCTCATCGCCGACGTCGCCCGGCGCAGCAGGGCCCCCGCGCCGGACCCTCGGCTGAACGCGCTGACCGCCCGCGAACGCGAGGTCATGCTCAAGGCCGCCGAGGGCCTGTCCAACGAGGAGATCGCCGGACGGCTCTTCCTGAGCCCGGGCACGGTCAAGACCCACGTCAGCCGGATCATGACCAAGCTCGGCGTGCGCGACCGCGTCCAACTGGTGGTCCTGGCGTACGAGTCCGCGATGGTCATTCCCGGCTGGCAGGACTGACACCGCCGTACGGCCGCCCGCCCGTCCGCTATCCCCTGGGGTAGGCCCGGCGCTGACCACAGTGGGACGACGGGGGTCCCGCCCCCGGGCCAGTCTTGTGGCCGTGAACGCCGAGACCCTCGACCTGGCCCGCCTGCAGTTCGCGCTCACGGCGGCCACCCACTTCCTGTTCGTCGCACTCACCCTCGGGCTGGTCACCCTGGTCGCCTGCGTGCAGACCAGGGCGACCTTCACCCGCGACCCGGTCCATGAACGGATGACCCGGTTCTGGGGCCAGCTCTATGTGATCAACTACGCGGTCGGCATCGTCACCGGCCTGGTGATGGAACTCCAGCTCGGCCTCGTCTGGGGCGGTCTGGGCCACTTCGCGGGCAACGTGTTCGGCGCGTCCCTGGCGATGGAGACGCTGACCGCCTTCTTCGTGGAGTCCACCTTCCTCGGTCTGTGGATCTTCGGGTGGGGGCGGCTGAACCGGTGGGCGCACCTGGCGGTGATCTGGGTCGTCACGCTCACCTCCTACGTCTCGGCGTACTGGATCATGGTGTCCAACGGGTTCCTGCAGCACCCGGCCGGCGCCACGGTGGTGGACGGGGTGCTGCGGCTCACCGACGCCACCGCCGTCCTGACCAACCCCGGCGCCGTGCTCGCGTTCGGGCACATCCTGAGCGGCGCGCTGGTCACCGCAGGGGTCGTCATGGCCGGCGTCAGCGCCTACCACCTGCGCGCCCGTACGACCGAGCAGGAACTGTTCCGCAAGTCGTTGCGCGTAGGAGTGGCCACGGCGCTGCCCGCCCTCCTGGTCACGGTCGCGCTGGGCGGGGCGCAGTTCGGCGTCCTGTCCGACGCCCAGCCGATGAAGCTGGCCGTGTTCGGCGGCGACGCCGGCGAGATCGCCCGCCTGCAGGCCGAGGCCGCCGCCCGGTACGGGCAGGGCGACTACGTGCCCTCGCAGGTGTGGGGGCAGGCCGGCTACGTGATGATCGCCTGCTGGGCGGCGCTGGCCCTGGTGACGGTGGTGAGCGTCGTGCGCATGCGCTCCCGCGACCGGGTGCGGCACTCGCGGCTGTGGCACGCGCTGCTGACCGCCGCGATCCCGCTGCCGTTCGTCGCGATGATCGCCGGCTGGGTCTGGCGGGAGTCCGGCCGGCAGCCGTGGGTGGTCTACGGCCTGCTCAGTACGCGCGATGCCCTGTCCGATCTCTCCCCCGCCGCGCTGCGCGCCTCGCTGGCCGTGTTCGCCACGCTGTTCGCCGTGCTGGCCACCGTCAACTACTGGCTGCTGGCCCGCTACGCCCGGCGCGGCCCCGGCGCCACGGCCCTGGGCAGTCCGGAAACCCCCTGCGTGCCGCTTCCGGCCGCGACCTTCTGAAGGGAGGGACGTCAGATGGAGAACCTGGCCGTCGCCCTGCTCGCCTTCTTCGCCGTGGGCTACTTCGTGCTGGGCGGCGCCGACATCGGCACCGGCATGATCATGCCGTTCCTGGGCCGCGACGAGCACGAGCGGCGCCTGGTCGTCGCCGCGGTCGCGCCGTTCTTCCTCGGCAACGAGGTCTGGCTGGTGGCCACGATCGGCATCCTGGCCGGCGCCTTCCCCGTCCTGGAGGGCACACTGCTCCACGCGCTGTTCCCGGGCTTCCTGGCGCTGGTGGCCGCGTGGGTGGTGCGCGACATGGGCCTGTGGCTGCGCGGCCGGGTGGATACCCGCCCGTGGCGCGCGCTGTGGGACACCGCGATCGTCTCGGGTAGCTGGGGGCTGGCGCTGAGCTGGGGGTTGATCCTCACCGCCGTACTCACCGGCCACGCGGCGACCGGACCGGCCTCAGCGTCCGGGACAGCCTTCACGACCGAAACGGCATCGGTAACCGACACAGCCTTCACGATCGGACCGGCGTCAGCAGCCCACGCGGCCTTCACGACCGGGCCGGTGGCGGGGACTCACGCGGCCTTCACGACCGGACCGGTGGCGGGGACCGACGTGGCCTTCGCGATCGGGCCGGTGGCGGTGCTCGGGATGCTCGCGGTCGTCGCGCTGTTCGCCGCGCACGGCTTCGCCTTCGCCGCGCTGCGGCTGTCGGGGACGTTGCGGGCGCGGGCCCGGCGGCTGTCCGGCACGGCCCGCGAGGGACTGCCGGCCGCCCTGACCGCCGCGGCGATGGCCGCCCTGTGCCTGGGCGCGGGAGCGCGCCTGGCGCCGGGCCGGGCGGTCGCCGACCCGGCCACGCTCGCGTTCCTGGTGCCGCCGCTGCTGGCGGTGACCCCCCTGCTCCTGGCCGCGCAGGCCTGGGTGTGGTGGCTGTTCCGCCACCGCGTCACCAGGCCCGCGTACCTGTGAACGACCACGACACCGGGCGCGGCTCACCCTGCCGTGCCCACGACAAGGAAGAAGATCATGCGCGTACTCGTCATCGGCGCCGGCATCGGCGGGCTGTGCCTGGCCCAGGGTCTGCGCAAGGAGGACGTCGAGGTGGAGGTCTACGAACGGGCCCGCACGCCCGCCGACTCGCCGTCGGGCTTCGGGATCCACGTGAACACCGACGGCTGCCGCGCGCTGAGCCGATGCCTTCCCCCGGAGGCCTGGGCCCGCTTCGACGCCGTCGCCGTCCCCGCCCGCGCCACCGTCCGCTTCTCCGACGAGCGGCTGCGCCCGCTGGGCGAACGGGAGATCGACCGGTCGCCCAGCCCGGACCTGCGGCGGCGCGCCGTGAGCCGGTCGGCGTTGCGTGACGCCCTGCTGCACGGGCTCGACGACGGGGTGGTGCGCTGGGGCAAGGAGTTCACCGGCTACGACCAAACCGACGACGGCCGGGTGGTGGCGCACTTCGCCGACGGCGGGCACGCCACCGGTGACCTGCTGGTCGGCGCCGACGGGTCCAACTCACGGGTGCGCCGCCGCCGTCTCCCCGATCTGGAGCGGCTGGACGTCGGCGTGCTGAACATCGCCGGACGCCACCCCCTCACCGAGCAGAGCGCGCTCGGCCTGCCCGCCACGCTCATCGACGGCTCGGTCAACAACATCGTCCCGCCGGGACCCGGCTGGATGTTCGCCTCGGCGTGGCGGACCACCGGGGAAGGCGCGGACCGCGGCTCGGTGGTGTGGGCCTACGCGGCGGCCCGGCACACCTATCCCCCGGACGTGCTCGACCTGGACGGTCACGGGCTTCGCGACCTGGTCCTGGACCGGATCGAGGGGTGGGCGCCCGCCCTGCGCGGCCTGGTCGCCGGCAGCGACCTCGGCACGCTCGCACCGGTGGAGCTGCGCAGCATGCCGGTGCTGAAGCCGTGGCCCTCCGGCACGGTCACGCTCCTCGGCGACGCGATCCACAACATGACGCCCATGGCGGGCATCGGCGCCAACACCGCCCTGCGCGACGCCGACGCGCTGCGCCGTGCGCTGGTCCAGGCCGGGCCGGGCCGGCACGCCCTGGTCGGCGCGGTCGCGGGGTACGAGCAGGAGATGCGCGCCTACGCCAACCAGGCGCTGGCCCTGTCGCTGCGCAACGCCCGGAACGCCGGGTCCGACGCACGCCTCCCCCGGCACGCCTTCCGCGCGATGCTCCGCCTCACGCGAGGTGTGGCCACGATCAAGCGCGCCATGTCCTAGCCGGGAGCCTCGATCGCGCTCCCACTCCGTCCATCCGCCTTGGTCCCAGCACCGATGCCTGGTCCTGGCAGGACCGGACAGGGATGGTAGTCCCAGCACCAATGCCCGGTCCCGGTGGGACGGGATAGCGTCGGGGCGTGTTCACCCGTACCGCGCTGGAGGCTGTCACCCGCCCGCCTGCGGCTTTTCTGCGTTCGTCGTGGCCCTGGCGTTCTCTGGCGTACCTGCTCTCCAGTGTGCCGCTCGCGGCGCTGGCCTCGGGTGTGGTCTACGCGGCCGTCGAGTTCGGGGTGGCCATCGCCTGCGCCGCCGCGGTCCTCGCCGTCGTGGTGCTCGGGCCGGTGCTGGCCTGGTTCGAACGCGTACGGCTGCGCCTGGTGGACCTCGCGCCGGTGCGCGTCGACCGCACGAGGAGCGCCGGGCCGCGGGCCGGGCTGACCGCCCGCCGCGCCCGGCAGGCCTCCCTCCCGGGCACGCGCGTCCGGCAGGCCGCCCACCCCGGCACGCGCGCCCGGCAGGCCGCCCGCTCGCGCGCCCGGGTGGCCGCCCGCCTGGCCGCCTGTCTGCGTGACCAGGCGACCTGGCGGGCGTACGGCTTCGTGACGCTCGCGCTGGGGGTCATGTGGGTGGTGGACCTGGGCATGGTCAGCCTGGCCACGTGGATACCGCTGGTCCTGCTGTCGGGGCCGTTGCAGCCGGACATCGATCTGGCCACCGGCCTGGCCCTGGCCGCCGCCGGGATCGTCCTGCTCCCGCTGTCCGCCTATCTGATGACCGCGTGGGCGGGGGCACGGGCGATGATCACGCGGGCCGTGCTCGCCCCGGCCGACGCGGAGGTCGTCCGGTCCCGCGCCCGGCTGGTGGACGCGTTCGAGAGCGAGCGCCGCAGGATCGAGCGCGACCTGCACGACGGCGCCCAGCAGCGGCTCGTCGCGCTCAGCATGAAGCTCGGGCTGGCCAAGCTCGACCTGCCGCCGGGTTCGCCCGCCGCCGCGCAGCTCGACGAAGCCCACGAAGAGGCGAAGAAGGCGCTGGCCGAGCTGCGCGAGCTGATCCGCGGCGTGCACCCTCAGGTGCTCACGGACCGCGGCCTGCCCGCCGCCGTGCTCGACGTGGCCGGCCGCTCCCCCGTCCCCGCCGACGTGGACCTCGTCCTGCCCGTACGGCCGCCGGTGCCGGTCGAGGTGACCGCGTACTACGTGGTGTGCGAGGCCCTGGCGAACGTGGCCAAGCACAGCGGGGCCACGCGGTGCTCCGTCCGGGGGCGCCTGGTCGGCGGCACGCTCGTCCTGGAGGTGGGCGATGACGGGATCGGCGGCGCCGACCCGGAGGCCGGGTCCGGGCTGGCGGGGCTGGCCGACCGGGTCGCCGTGGCCGACGGCGTCATGACCTTGTCCAGCCCGCCCGGCGGACCGACCTCGCTCCGCGTGGAACTCCCCTGCCCGGCCCCGGCTCCCGCTGAGACCCCGCGTCCGGCCCCGTCCCCCGCGGCGACCCCCTGCCCCGTCCTGCCTCCTGTGGAGAACACGTGGACCACCTCACCTCGCGCGTAGCCGACGTGTCCGGGCTTCGTGTGGTGCTCGCCGAGGACGCCGTGCTGCTCCGGGAAGGGCTGGCCGGGTTGTTGCGGCGCTTCGGGCACGAGGTCGTCGCCTCGGTGGGCGACGCCGACGCGCTGCTGGCCGCCTTCGAGGAGCACGAGCCGGACATCGTCGTCGCCGACGTACGGATGCCGCCCGGGTTCACCGACGAGGGCCTGCGGGCCGCGCTCACGTTGCGTGCCGCGCGCCCGGGGCTCGCCGTCCTGGTGCTCAGCCAGTACGTCGAGCAGACCTACGCCGCCGAGCTTCTCGACACCGGCGGGGGCATCGGGATCGGCTACCTGCTCAAGGAGCGGATCGGCGACGTGAAGGACTTCGTGGACGCCCTGGAGCGGGTCGCCGCCGGCGGCACGGTCGTGGACCCCGAGGTCGTGCGGCAGTTGCTCAGCCGACGCCGCGACCCGCTGACCCGGCTGACGCCGCGCGAGCACGAGGTGCTCGGCCTCATCGCGGAGGGGCGCTCGAACGCCGCCATCGCCCGCCGCCTGGTGGTCACCGAGGCGGCGGTGTCCAAGCACATGGCGGCGATCCTCGCCAAACTGGACCTGCCGCCCGCGCAGGACGACCACCGCCGCGTCCTCGCCGTCCTCGCATACCTGCGCGCGTGAGCGCGTACGCATACCCGTGCGCGTGGGACCTCCCGGCGGGAAGCGCCGGTGATATCGGTTGAATACCGAACATTCTTCTGTACGGTGGTGGTCATGACCAAGCCGGATAGGGCGGCGGCCGTCTTCGACGACCTCGCCGCCGAATGTGACCAGCTCGACGCGATACTCGCGGCCCTGGAACCGGACGTGTGGGAGCGGCTGTCCGCGGCGTCCGGGTGGACGATCGCCGATGTGGTCCTGCACCTGGCCCAGACCGACGAGGCCGTCGTCGCGTCCGTCGCCGGAGACATGTCGTCCCCCACCGGCGCCTCGGTGGACACGGTGATGGACGATCTGGTCGCCGGGGAGCGTGGCGCGCCCGGGGACAAGGTGCTGGAGCGGTGGCGGACCTCCTACAAGGCGGCCCTCGGGGCCCTGCGGGGCTGCCCGCCGGGCGAGCGCCTCCAGTGGGTCGCGAGCACCCTCTCCGCGCCCGCGCTGGCCACGACGCGGATCGCCGAGCACTGGGCCCACGCGCTCGACATCACCGAGCCGCTCGGCCTCGGCTACCCCGACACCGACCGGCTCCGGCACGTCGCCTGGCTGGGCCACCGGACCCTGCCGTACGCGTTCGCGGTGGCCGGTGAGCAGGGCGGCCCGGTCCGGTGTGAGCTCACGGGGCCGAGCGGGGAGGTCTGGCGGTTCGGGGACGCGGACGCGCCGTCGGTGATCACCGGGACGGCCGGCGAGTTCTGCCGTGTGGGCGCGCAGAGGCTCGCCGCGAAGGATTCGTCCCTCACGACCGAGGGACCGTACGGGGCGGCGGCACTACGCGTCCTGCGCAACTACGCGGCCTGACACGGCCACGACCGAGTTGCCCGGTACCAACCACTGAACGGCCCGGTAGGACCATGGCCGGACCGCCCGGTACCAACCACGGCCGGGCGGTCGGTGCCGTTCTCTCGGCGGTGACCCCCGTGCAGGGTGTCACCGCCGGGAGGGACGGGTCAGGGACGCAGGCCGGCGAGGATCTGGTCGGCGATGCGGTCGGCCAGGTCGGCGGGTAGTTCGTCGTCGTTGTCACGCCATTTGGTGAAGAACAGCATCGCGCCGCTGAGGGCGGCCATCGCCACCTCGACGTCCACGTCCGGGCGTAGTTCCCCGGAGTCGACGCCGCGCTGGATGACCTCCCGCAGCGCCTCCCTGCGGGGTCGCACCGCGATCTCCCTGAAGCGCCGCGCGAGGTGCGGGAACCGTTCGGACTCGCTCAGGGCGATGTTCATGATGCAGCGGGTGCGCCGGTTGTGGGACTCCTGTTGCATCGCGGCGAGGTAGCGGACCACGTTCTCGCGCACCGTCGCCGCGTCCAGCTCCGGGATCGGGGCCTTCAGGGTGGCGAGGGCGTCGACGACGAGGTCCTCCTTGCTGGACCAGCGGCGGTAGATGGTGGTCTTGCCCACCCCGGCCCGGGCGGCGATCGCCTCGATGGAGAGCTCCGCGACCCCGCTGCCTTCGGCGAGCATGTCGATCGCCGCGTCGATGATCGCCTTCTCCGCCTTCTCGCTGCGGGGGCGGCCGGGCGTGCGGGCCGCCCCCATCTGCTCAGTCACCATGATCAGCTCACACTACCGCCGGTTCCTTGCTCTCCGGCAGTGTCACCGGGGCCTGACCGGCGTGCTTGCCGGGAAGCCACCTGGCCACCACCGCGGCGCCGATCAGCGCGACGCCGGCGCCGCACAGCGCGGTGAGGTGCATGCCGTCCATGAACGCCTGCTTGGCGGGGGCGATCAGGCTCGCGCCCTGCGGGCCGAGTGCCTGCGCGGTGCCCATCGTCGCCGTGATCGACTCACCGGCGGCGTGCCGCAGGTTCTCCGGTACGACCGACAGGGAGGCGGCGATGTTCTCGCGGTAGGTGGCCGACAGCAGCGAACCGAGGATCGCGACACCGAGCGCGCCGCCGAGCTGGCGGACGGTGTTGGTCATGGCCGAGCCCACGCCCGCCTTCTCGCGGGGCAGCGAGGACATGACGGCCTCGGTCGCCGGCGGGTTGATGTTGGCCATCCCCGCGCCCTGGACGAACCCGATGATCTCGAAGATCCAGATCGGGGTGTCGACCTGGAGGAAGGTGTAGCTGGCCAGCGCGGCCGCGACGACCAGCAGGCTGACGGTCGCGACGACCTTGCCGCCGAACCGGCGGACCATCTGGACGCTGAGCGGCGAGAAGATGAGCTGCGCCGCCGCGAACGGCAGGACCAGCGCGCCCGCCTGCAGTGGTGAGTATCCCTTGACGATCTGCAGGTAGAAGGCCAGGAAGAACATCACGCCCATCATCGCGAAGAAGATGAGCCCGACGCTGGCGACCGCCGTGGAGAACCTGGGGATGGCGAAGTAGCGCACGTCGAAGGCCGGGTGGGCCGTCCTGCGTTCGTGCCAGACGAAGGCCGCGAGCACCGCTATGCCGGCCAGGCCGGGCCCCCAGACCTCGAAGTCGAGGACCGTGCCGAGCTCGCCGCCCTTGATGATGCCGTACACGACGCCGACCAGCCCGATGATGGACAGCAGGACGCCGATCGGGTCGAGCTGGGCCTTGTCGGGGTTGCGCGACTCGGGCACCAGCGTCGCGATCAGGATCGAGCTGATGATCACGACGGGCACGTTGATCAGGAAGACCGAGCCCCACCAGAAGTGCTCGAGGAGCAGGCCGCCGGTGATCGGGCCGATGGCGATGGCCAGGCCGACGCCGCCGGCCCAGATGCCGATGGCCTTGCCGCGCTCTTCGGGCGCGAAGACGTTGGAGATGATCGCCAGGGTGGCCGGCATGACGGCGGCGCCGCCGAGGCCCATCGCCGCCCGCGCGAAGATCAACTGTGTCGGGTCGGTGGAGTAGGCGCTGGCCAGGGACGCCAAGCCGAACAGCACCATGCCGATCTGCAGCATGCGCTTGCGGCCGAACCGGTCACCCAGCACCCCGAAGGTGAACAGCAGGCCCGCGAAGACCAGTGTGTAGGAGTTGATCGCCCATTCGAGCTGGCTCTGCGTCGCGCCGAGCCCGGCAACCGGGTCGGAGATGACCTTCAGCGCCACATTGAGAATGGTGTTGTCGAGAACGATCGCCAGCAGGCTGAACACCATCACGCCGAGGATCTGCCATCGGCGTGGGTGACCTGTGGGTTGTTCCACTTATGCCCCCATAAAACGGTTCGAACGCTTAGTTTCGATACGACGGAGTTTCGCTACGCAACCGTAGCGCTTCCCGATTCGATACGCAACCGTCTCGTTTCGAAACCTTCCGTTAACACCGAGGACCCCGGCCCGTTAACACCGAGGACCCCGGCGCGCCACGGTTCCCTCACGTCAGCGCGGTCACAGGGGGCGGCGGCCGTTCCTTAGTGACGAGGATCTCCGGGGCCGGAGGGATGGCCAGGGGGCCGCCTGGGTGTTGCTAGAACGGTCGGACATGCGATGATCTGACCGTCCGGGGACGCCACAAGGGTGCCTCGAGGCCTGGAGGGATCCATGATGTCCTCTACGTCAAGCAGTGTTTCCAGCCCGTCGACCACCCTCTACGGCGGCAAGGCTGGACGAAGGGTCACCGTCCGCGACATCGCGGCGGCCAAGGAGCGCGGCGAGAAGTGGCCGATGGTCACCGCCTACGACGCGATGACCGCGAGGGTCTTCGACGAGGCCGGGATCCCGGTCGTGCTCGTCGGCGACTCGGCCGCGATGGTCGTGTACGGGTACGACTCCACGCTCCCCGTCTCGGTCGAAGACCTCATCCCGCTCACGGCGGCCGTGGTCCGAGGCTCGTCCCGCTCCATGGTGGTGGCCGACCTGCCGTTCGGCTCCTACCAGTCCTCCCCGCAGCAGGCCCTGGAGTCGGCGGCACGGTTCATGAAGGAGGCGGGCGCGCACGCGGTCAAGCTGGAAGGCGGCCGCCGCGTGCTCCCCCAGGTCGAGACCCTGGTCTCCGCCGGGATCCCCGTCATGGGCCACCTCGGCCTGACCCCGCAGTCGGTGAACGCCTTCGGCGGGTACCGCGTGCAGGGCCGTGGACAGTCCGGCGACGAACTGATGGCCGACGCCAAGGCCCTGGAGCACGCGGGGGTCTTCTCCGTCGTGCTCGAATGCGTGCCGGCCGACCTGGCCGCGCGGGTCACCGCCGCCCTGTCGGTCCCCACGATCGGCATCGGCGCCGGCCCGTCCTGTGACGCCCAGGTGCTCGTCTGGCAGGACCTCATGGGACTCACCCCGCATCCGGCGAAGTTCGTGAAGAAGTACTTCGACCTGGCCGGGGAGATGGACCACGCGGTCCGGGCCTTCGCCGGCGAGGTCGCCTCGGGCGCCTTCCCGGCCGCCGAGCACAGCTACCGCTGACCCTGGTCAGGCGAGGGCGTCCTCGGAGCCGAGGGTCGCGGGGTCGGTGTTGGACCCGCAGACGATGACGGCGACCCGCTCCCCCGGCTCCGGGACGTACGCGCCGCAGCGCAGCGCGGCCAGGGCGGCGGCGCCCGCGTGCTCGGCGGCGAGGTGGTACGACCGCCACAGCTCCCGGCGGGCCGCCACGATCGCGTCGTCGCCGACCAGCACCGAACGCACGCCCCCGGCCACGACGGTGTCGTAGGCGATCCGCCCGATCCGGCTGGCCCCGAGCGCGTCGGCGGCCACCCCGCTCACGCCCACCTCGACCGGGCCGCCGCGCTCCAGCGCGTCGTGCAGCGTCGGGATGCGCTCGGGCTCCACCGCGACGACCCGGACCGCGCCCGCCACCGCCGCCGTGACGCCCGCGACCAGGCCGCCGCCGCCCACCGCGACCACGATGGTGTCCACTCCCCCGGCGGCGCCTGCCTGTTCGAGGGTCTCCAGGCCGACCGTGCCCTGCCCGGCCACCACCTCGGGCTGGTCGTAGGCGTGGGCCACCAGGGCGCCGGTCTCGGCCGCCCGCTTCGCCGATGCCTCGTACGCGTCCGCGAAGATCGCCCCGGTCTGGGTGACATGGGCGCCGAGCGCGCGCAGCCCGGCGACCTTCACCGGGGCGCAGACCTCGGGAACGAAGATCTCGGCCCGGATCCCGAGCGCGTGCGCGACGTACGCGACCGCCATTCCGTGGTTGCCGCCGCTGGCCGCGATGACGCCCGCGCGGGGCATCGCGTCGGCGGACAGCACGCGGTTGAAGGCGCCCCTGACCTTGAACGAGCCGGCGTGCTGGAGGCCTTCGAGCTTCATCAGCAGTCCGGGCTCGCCTTCGAGCAACGGTGTCCGCCGGACGCGCCCGCCGATCCGGCCGGCCGCCCGCTCGACGTCCCCGCGTGTCACAACCATTGATCGCTCCTCGTCACGGCTTCGCTCGGCGCCCGGCGGATTCCGGTGGTCCCGGTCAGAGTTCCGCGTCCAGGAGCCGCTTGATCTCGGCGATCCTCGCCTCGTCGCGCTGGTAGAAGACCCACTGTTTGATCCGCTTGCCCCTGATGAGCCCGGTCCGTTCGAGGATCTTCAGGTGTCCGGTCGCGCTGGGCTGGGTCACCCCGAGCTTGGTGGCGATGAACACCGAGCACACCCCGTCCTCCACCAGGTCGCCGTCGACCTGGGGAGGAAAGTGCGCGACGGGATCACGCAGCCAGTCGAGGATCAGCAGCCTGCGCTCGCTGGCCAGCGCGCTGAGCACGTCCACCGGTATCACTTAGGCAGTTTCCTAATAAACGAATCCCTTTGTCAATGGCGCGGGGCTCACGGGACCGGACGGGCTCTACTGGTCGAGGGCCTGGAGGAAGTCCGACCACAGGTCCTCGGCGTGCTCGATGCCGACGGCCACCCGTACCGTGCCCTCGCCGATGCCCGAGCGGGCCAGCTCCTCGGGGGTCAGGGTGCGGTGCGAGGTCGTGACCGGGTGCAGGATCAGGGTCTCGACCCCGCCGAGCGAGGGGGCCAGGAGCGCCAGCTTCACCGAGCTCATGAACCTCTCGCCGGCCGGGCGCCCCTCCACCAGGTCGAAGGAGAAGACGCCGCCGAAGTCGGGCAGGAGCTTGGCCGCCAGCTCGTAGGAGGGGTGGCCGGGCAGGCCTGGCCAGTGGACGGCCCGTACGGCGGGGTGCCCGGCGAGGCGGGTGGCCAGCAGCCGGGTGTTCTCGCAGTGCCGCGCCATGCGCAGGGGGAGCGTCTGCATCCCGCGCAGCGTCAGCCAGGCCGCGAAGGGGTCGGCGGTGGCCCCGAGCTTGCTGGAGAACGACCAGACCTTCCGGTACAGCTCGTCGCCGGCGAAGACCGCGACCCCGCCGATCACGTCGCTGTGCCCGCTCAAGTACTTCGTCGTGGAGTGGACCACGATGTCGGCGCCGTGCTCCAGCGGGCGGCACAGCACCGGGGAGGCGAAGGTGTTGTCCACCACCGAGACGATGCCGGCCTCGCGCGCGGCGGCGCACATCCCGGGCAGGTCGGCGACCTGGGTCATCGGGTTGGCGATGGTCTCCAGGTAGAGCAGCTTGGTCTCCGGGCGGACGGCCTCGCGTACGGCGGCCGGGTCGTCCTCCGGGACGTAGGTCACCGTGATGCCGAAGCGGGTGGCCAGGTCGGTGACGGTCGCGGCGGTCCCGCCGTACAGGGCGGTCTGAGCGATCATGTGGTCGCCCGGCTTGAGCAGGCCGAGCAGCACGCAGTTGATCGCGCCCATTCCCGAACCGGCGGCGATCGCGGCCACGCCGCCCTCCAGTCCCGCTATGGCCTCTTCCATGGTGCGCACGGTGGGGTTGCTCATGCGCCCGTACACGAAGGCGCCGTCGGGACGGCTCATGCCGTCGGCGAAGACGGCCGGGTCGTCGAAGACGAAACCGGAGGTCTGGTACAGCGGGGTCGCGATCGGCGTACTGCCGTTCAGGGGAGGCTTCGGCAGGTGGACGGCCCGAGTGTCCGGGTGCAGAGAGCTCATGGGCTAAGAATGTCCGTTAGAAGATGATTTGTCAGTTCCGTTGTTTCTCGGCGGGCCCCCAGGGGCCGTTCAGGCATGCGGACCATCGCCTCGGTCATGCGGATGATCGCCTCAGGCATCCGGACGATCGCCGGGCAGCACCAGGGCGGCGGCGCCGAGCAGCCCGGCGTCACGTCCGAGGGAGGTGGGCTCGATCCGCAGCCGGCGCTGGAACCCGAGCCGGGCATCGCGGGCGACCGCCCGCCGCAGCGGGTCGAACAGGATCGGCCCCGCCGCCGCCACGCCCCCGCCGATGACGACGTTGTCGAGGTCGAACAGGGCGGACGCGGTCAGGATGGCGGCGGCCAGGGCGCCGGCGGCCCGCGCGAAGGCCAGGCACGCCGCGGGCAGGCCACGGCGGGCGTCCACGGCCAGGGCCTTGGCGTCGTCGCCCGCCCAGCCGTTCGCGCGGGCCCACCGGACCATGTTCGGGCCGCTGGAGTAGGTCTCGACGCATCCGGCGGCCCCGCACGGACACGGATCGCCGTCGGGATCCAGGATGATGTGCCCGATGTGCCCGGCATTGCCGCTGGGTCCGAGGAAGGGCGCGCCGTCCAGCACCAGCCCGCCCCCGATGCCGGTCGAGACCACCATGCCGAGCACCGCCCGGGAGTGCCGCAGCCGTGGGGTGCCCCGCCACCACTCGCCGAGCGCCATGCACTGGGCGTCGCCCGCCAGCCGCGCGCCGCGCCCGGGGAGCAGCTCGCCCAGCGCCTTGACCAGCGGGAACCCTCGCCAGCTCGGGATGTTGACCGGGCTGACCGTGCCCGCGCGGGCGTCCAGCGGCCCCGCAGAACCCACCCCGACGGCCCGCAGGTCCTCCTCGGGCACGCGGGCGGTGATCTGGCCGACCACCGCCGCGAGCGCCTCCTCCGGCGAGCCGTACCCGCTCAGAAGGACCTCGCTGCGGGCCTGGATGGTCCCGTCCGCATGAACGGCCGCGGCGGCGAACTTGGTGCCGCCGATGTCCAGGGCCAGGGCGGTCAAGGGCGCCCCTCGGTGCGGCGGCGCGGCGCCGGTGCCCGCCTGATGGTCCCGGCTCGTGGACGGCCCGGGACGGCGGTGGCCGTGCGCTGGTTCACGGTGTCCTCCTGGTGTCGGCGAAGGGAGGCGGCGTGCTTAACCGAGTAAGCGGACTGACGGTACGATCCCGCTGACAACGATGTCAACGGCGCGCGCCCACCGTGATCGTCCCCTGACGGTCCGCCGGCGCACGTCCGCTGCTCACCTGAGCCGGGACACGCGGTAGCGCGCTGAACCGTTCATCCTGGACGCGAGGACGCGGAGGCGGCGCCATCGGGACCCACACGACCGAACCGGTTCAGCCGTGCGTGACCGGCGGCCATGAAATCGGGCGAGGGCTCAGACGTCGGTGACGCGGGCGGGCCCAGACGTCGGACGAGGAGGGCTCAGCCGCCGTAGGCGGGCGGGCTCAGACGTCGGTGACGCGGAGGCCGGCGTGGGCCTTGTAGCGGCGGTTGATGGAGATCAGGTTGGCGGTGAACGCCTCGACCTGGCGGGCGTTGCGCAGCCGCCCCCCGTAGATGCCGCGCGCGCCGGGGATCCGGGACGCCAGGGCCCGCACGATGTCGGTGGCCTCGCGGTCGTCGCCGAGCACGAGCACATCGAGGTCGATCTCGGCGACCTCGGGGTCCAGGAGCAGGACGGCGGAGACGTGGTGGAACGCGGCGACGACGCGGCTGCCGGTGAGGACGGCCGCCGCCTGGAGGGCCGCGCTGCCCTCCTCGACGTCCAGCGCGTAGGCGCCCTGCTTGTCGAAGCCGAGCGGGTTCACACAGTCGATGACGATCTTGCCCGCCAGCTCGGAGACCAGCGACTCCAGGATGGACCGGTGCCCGTCCCACGGCACCGCCACGATCACGACGTCGGCCTCGGTGGCGACGCGCGCGTTCTCGGCGCCCCGCACCGGCAGCCCGGCCCCGAGGCCGTCGGCGGCCTCCTGGGCGCGGGTCGCGTCACGGGATCCGATGAGGACCTGGTGCCCGGCCAGGGCGAACCTGCGGGCCAGACCCTTGCCCTGGTCGCCGGTGCCGCCGAGGATCCCGATCGACAGTCCGCCGACGTCTCCCAGCTCAACGCTCATGATCCCGCTCGTCTCCTCGATCGCCGGCGATCCTCCAGATCATGCCAGGTGTTCCTTCCCGGGACGGCGGCGGGGGCGGTGATGCACCATGGAGCCATGGACGCTGCGTCGGTGACCTTCGTTCGCGAGATGCTCGCGTCGACCGGGTGGGTGGAGCGCACCCGGGAGTTCGCGCTGACCCTGCGAGCGACCCGCAGCCCGGGGGGCCTGCTGGTCGTCGGCACCCCCGACGAGGAGCCGTGGCACCTCGCCGCACACCTCGGCGACGAGGCGCGGATGTCCGGGCTCGCCCAGCTCGCCCCCACGCTCGTCCGCTGGTCGCCGCCGCCGGGCGCGCCACCCCATCTCGCGGTCGGCCTCGAACGCATCGAGGCGGCGCGGCGCGGAGAGACCCTTTTCGTGGTCACGGAGGAGAAGGCGCCGGTGCCGCTGCTCGAACGCGTCGACGACGCCAGGCGCACGGGCGCGACGATCCTCGCCCTCGACGGGGGCGACCCGGAGCTGGAGGGCCTGGCGCATGACGCGCTGGCGGTGCCGGCCGAGGACGGCCTGTTCACCTTCGACACCGCCCAGCACCTGGTGAGCATGGCCGCCGGGGAGCTCCCGCGTTCCGCCAACCGGCTCCTCGACCGCCTGGCCCGGCTGGCCGAACGCATCACCGGCCCCCGCGTCACCGACTGACCGGCGCCCCTCCCCCGGCCTCGGCGGCCAAACCTCCTCCGGCGAGGGACGGGGTTGCGTTCGCTACTGAACCCTGACCTCCCGCGTCGCATCCCTGCTCCGGGGCCGGACGCCGACCGCCGGAGACCGGGCGTAGCGTGAAAGCGCGGGTCATTCCCGTTCTCAGGGGCCGTGACCCGGCAGAGGCCAGGTCAACCAGGCCGGGTCGACGTGCGGATCGCTGTGCCTCCCTCCGCCTGCCGGGCGAGGCCCGGATTCCGTACGGCGCCCGCCTCCGCCCCGGTATCAGGGACCGGACACACGGAAGGGGCACCGACGATGACCGATCCGAACCTGACGATCAGGAAACCACCGGCGGACGGCACGGACAGCGGGCCAGACCGGCACGTCACTCCAGGCTCGCCGGGCGAGGCGTGAGGGTGTCGCTCATCGTCGACCTCATCGGCATGGCGGGCGCGGCGGCACTGCTGTACGCGTACGCGATGCTGTCCCTGAGGAGGATGTCCGGCGACAGCCTGAGCTACCAGCTCATCAACCTCGGCGGCGCCGTCGCGTTGATGATCAACTCCGCCTTCCATTTCGCCTGGCCGTCGGCCCTGCTGAACCTCATCTGGTGCGGCATCGGGCTGATGGCCCTCTGGCGGCTCCTCACCCCGCGATCATGGAAACGCCGCGACATCTCCGACGGTTCGTCGGCCGGCCACTGACCCGGCCTGGACGACCCGCCGCCCCCTCGGAAACGGAGCAGAAAGGGCCAGGGGGTCAGTCGTCGTCCCATTCCTTGTCGGATTCCTGCCAGGACTTGTTACGGGCGGCGGCGGTCTGGAGGGCCGCCGCGGCCTCGTCCCTGGTGGCGTACGGGCCCAGGCGGTCCTTGTTGGGGCAGCCCTTCTCGGGCTCGACCGCCATGTGCTTGAGGCAGAACCACCACTGGTCACCGCTCACTGTGTCCTCCTGACCCGGCGGGGCCTCCGGCTTTCCGCCTGAAACGCCCGCCACGCTCGTTCTCAGGCAGATCCTGCCCCACCGGAGCGGAACTAGACTTGGCGCATGACGACACTGCTCCGGCCGGGACGGCTCTCGCCCCCTCGCAAGGTCCCCGCCCACATCGAGCGGCCGGAGTACGTCGGCCGCAAGGAACCCCGCCGGGGCGAGTCCGACGTCCAGACCCCCGAGACGATCGAGCGCATGCGCGTCGCCGGGCGCGTCGCCGCCCAGGCCCTGGAGGAGGTCGGCCGGCACATCGCCCCCGGCGTGTCCACCGACGAGCTGGACCGCATCGGTCACGAGTTCCTCTGCGACCACGACGCCTACCCCTCGACGCTCGGGTACCGCGGTTACCCCAAGTCCCTGTGCACCTCGCTGAACGAGGTCATCTGCCACGGCATCCCCGATGACACCGTCCTGAACGACGGCGACATCATCAATATCGACATCACCGCCTACATCGGCGGCGTGCACGGTGACACCGACGCCACGTTCCTGGTCGGCGAGGTCGACGAGGAGTCGCGGCTGCTGGTGGACCGCACCCGCGAGGCGATGATGCGGGCGATCAAGGCGGTGGCGCCGGGCCGGCAGCTCAACATCGTCGGGCGGGTGATCTCCGCGTACGCCAAGCGGTTCGGGTACGGGGTGGTGCGCGACTTCACCGGCCACGGCATCTCGACGTCGTTCCACTCCGGGCTGATCGTCCCGCATTACGATGACCCGTCGCTGTCGGTGACGCTCGTGCCGGGGATGACCTTCACGATCGAGCCCATGCTGACGCTCGGCACCATCGAGTACGACGTGTGGCCCGACGGGTGGACCGCCGTGACCAAGGACCGCAAGCGGACCGCCCAGTTCGAGCACACGATCGTCGTCACGGACTCGGGCAGCGAGATCCTCACCCTCCCCTGACGCCACGGGGGCCGGGTGCTCAGAAGAAGACGAAGCCCCAGACGAGCAGGAGGACGGCGGTGGCCGCCGGGATCGCTGCGCGCCACTGGTAGTGGCCGCGGACGAGCGCGACCACGCTCAGCGCGGCGGACAGGACGGCGAGCGCGCCGTACCACGTGACGGCGGAGGGGACGCCGACGGCGAGCGCGGCCTCGTCCGATCGTGCGACGCTGTGGACCCCGACGACGGTGAGCAGGGTGAACACCACCCCGGCCAGGCCGGCGACCGTGGTGAGGGCCACCACCGAGGGGACCTTCCGCACCATCCCCCGCCGCGCCAGGACCCTGGTCCCCGCCACCACCTGGGCGGCCGACGTCAGGAAGAACAGCACGAAGGGGATCAGCAGCCACCAGGCGCCCGTGCTGATCCGGTGGACGGCCGGGGTGAGATGGAACTCCCCCTGCCGCCAGACCTGGTACGCGGCCCGGCGCGGATCGCACGGGGCCCCGGTGGCGGCGGGGTCGGCGACGAACGCGGAGATGGTCCGGCGCCCGCACCCGCTGGACAGGAACACCGCGTGCCCCACTCCGGCGAACTCGACGAAACGCGCGCCGGGCAGGGCCGAGGCGGCGGTCCTGGCGGGCCCGGGGGCCGTGACGGGGTCGTACTGTCCCCCGACGACCAGCACCGGCGCCGTGGAAGATCCTGACGCGGGCGCCCCGTACGCGGAGGGTACGGACCCGGACGCGGCGAACGCCGAAGGGCTGGCCGCGGAGGGGGCAGGGGTGGTCGCCGGGAGGCTGGGGAGGTGCCAGGCCGCGCAGACGGCCTGGTAGGCGACCGTGGTGAACAGGCGGGGGTGTCCCTGGTCGGCGAAGGTGCTGAGCGGCGCCTCCTCCTGGCACATCACCGCGTAGTAAAGGCCGAACTCGTGGGACTTCAGGGCTCCGCCCGCCCGGTCGGCCAGCACCTGCAACGGGCGGTCGTCCCCCGCGGCCACCCCGTCCACCAGCGCCGGCACGACCGGCAGGACGTCGGCCTCGCGCATGGCCTCGGTGAGGATCGTCGCCACGTCGTCCCCGGTGAGACGCACGGTCAGCGGGCGGCCGGTCAGCGGGTCGGCGGTGTCCAGCCGGGCGGGTTCCTTGTTGAGCCGTTCGACCATGGCGGCGAAGCGGGCGGGCAGCCCCCGCCACCTGCGGCCGAGGTTCGCCAGGGTGCCCGCCAGGTTGGCCCGCGCCTGGTCGTGGTACCGGACCTGCCCCGGCAGGAAGGAGTCGAGGACCACCGAACGCGTGCCCTGGGGGTCGGCGGCCGCGACGGCCGTCATCGTCCGCGTGGAGTGGCCCACGCCGAACAGGTTCCACCGGTCGTACCCCAGCGCGTGCCGCAGGTCGACGACGTCGGCCGCCATCTCGGTGGTGACGTATCCGCGCAGGTCGACGCCCTGCCGGGTGAGCCGGTCGTGGCAGGCCGTGGCATTGGCGGTGATCAGCCCGCGTTCGGCGGGGTCGGAGGACTGCCCGGGGAGTGTGAGGGTGCCGACGAGCGCGCGGGCGATCTCGGGGCAGTCGAGGCGCGGCTCGGACCACCGGCCGCCGCGCTGCTCGATCACGACGACGTCGCGGTCACGCCCGAGGGGCATCCGGGTGAGGAACCCGGTGAGCTGGATCGAGGGTGAGCCGGGGCCGCCGCCGCTGTACACGACCGGGTCCGGCTTGCGGTCGGCCGCGGTCGAGCGGTGGACGGCGTAGCCGACGCGGATCTCCCTTCCGGCGGGGACGGCCCGGCGCTCCGGCACCACCAGGAACCCGCACCGGGTGCCGCCGGGCACGGGGACCGGGCAGGGACGCTCCTCCACCCGCGGCGCCCGCGTATCGACGGCATGGCCCGCCGAGGTACCGGCGTGGGCGGGCTGGGCAAGCGAGGTGAGGGCGGGAAGGAACGCGGCCACGGCGAGCAGGCCCGCCGCCACCCGGACACCGAACGGCACCACGCCACCGGCCGCCCGTCCCGAAGCCACCCGGACACCGATCGGCATCGCGGCACCGGCCGTCCGGGCCGAGGCCGGGGGTGTCGATGGCGCGGTCACGTGAGGGTGCCGGGGGGTGCGGGACTCACGACGATCACGTGGTTTCGCTCCATCCTTGAGGACTGTGCCGGGCCCGCTCATCCGAGTGGTCTTCCGATCGCGGCGAGCGATCATCTGCCCCCGGCCCGGCTCCTCTAACGACCGCGATCACTCCCCGTTCGGATGCTACGGCGGCGATCCCCCGGTACGGCGCCCCGGCGGCCGCCCCGGGAAAGGTGGCGTTCGTCCCGGGAGGCGGGCCAGGGGGTGGACCCTGGCCCGCCGGCGCGGGTCATTCGTCGAAGAAGACGCTTTTCACGATGGTCGCCCTGACGTTGTTGCGGGCCAGTTCGGCGGCCGAGGAGTCGCTGCTGGACACCCCGGTCACCGAGTAGGCGACCCTGGTGAAGTTCGACTGCGGGGAGAAGGAGACCTGCACGACGGCCCTGCCGTTCCAGCCGATGACCATGTTGCCGGGATGTCCCCATTCGGTGAACCCGTTGGAGGCCAGCGCACTCTGGGCGAGCGATTTGGCGTGGGTCCAGCGCATGCTCTTGACGAAGGTGCCCCAGTGCGCCGCCAGCGGGACGACGGCCGAGGCGGTGGAGGCGGGAGCGATGGCGAGCGTCGCGGCCGACGCCGCCGGTACGGAGGTGGCCGAGAGGGTCAGGGTCGCGGCGGCGAGCGTCAGGCCGAGACGACGGGCCGGGAGGGTCTTCAGGTTCATGATCGGCTCCTTTTTCAGCAGGTGCCCTCGACGCTAGGCAGGCGGAGCGCGGACGGCCTGAGTAACCCCCTACTCAAATGGAACGGGCCAATGAAGAAGGCCGCGTTCGCCGATGCCGCGGGCGCGAGGGCGCGCACTCGTCTGCCACGGGGGTGTGGTTCACCGCACCTCGTGCCTGCGGGAAGCCGCCAGGCGGATCGGCGGCGGGCCTCATGTCACCATATGTCTGATCTTGCATAGCCTGTGGGGCATGGACACGACCACCCCTGACGGGGTCGCCGGATGGGCGATCGGACTGATGGAGCAGCTCGGAGCGCCCGGAGCGGGCCTGGCCATCGCACTGGAGAACCTGTTCCCCCCGCTGCCCAGCGAGGTGATCCTCCCGCTGGCCGGGTTCACCGCGAGCAGGGGCGACATGAGCCTTTTCGACGCGCTGCTGTGGACCACCCTGGGCTCGGTGGTCGGCGCGCTCGCGCTGTACGCCGTCGGGGCGATGCTCGGCCGGGACCGCACGGTGGCGATCGCCGCGCGGCTGCCGCTGGTCAAGGTCGCCGACATCGAGAAGGCCGAGGCGTGGTTCGGCAGGCACGGCGCCAAGACGGTGTTCTTCGGGCGGATGATCCCGATCTTCCGGAGCCTGATCTCGGTGCCGGCGGGCGTGGAGCGCATGCCCCTGGTGACCTTCACCGCCCTCACGTGCCTGGGCAGCCTGATCTGGAACACCGTCTTCGTCATGGCGGGGCACCAGCTCGGCGAGAACTGGTCCCTCGTGGAGGGTTACGCGGGGATCCTGTCGAAGCTCGTCATCGGGGCCGTCGTGCTCGCCCTGGTGACCTTCGTGGCCGTCCGGCTGTCCGAACGGCGCAAGGGCAGGCATGTCCCACGATGAGCGGATGACGGGGCGGGGACTGCGGGCGGTGGCGGCACTGCTGGCCGGCACGGGGACGGCCCTGCTGGAGCTGGCCTTCCTGGTCCTCGCCGCGACGCTCGCCCCCGTGTACGCGACCGGCGCGCGGGGGCGGCGGGCCGCGGCGCGCCTGGTGTTCGCCGGGGCCGGCCGGCTGGCCGCGCTGGAGGCGCGGCGGCTGCGGTTCGCGGGCGGCGGGCCGTGGCCCGGCCCGTCACATCCGTACGACGGGCGCCGGGCCCTCGCCTACGTCGCGGCGCGCTGGCCGGTGGGGATGCTGGGCGGCGCCGTCCTGCTGCTGCTCGCCGTCGGCGCGGGCACGGGGGCGCGCCTGGTGTGGGGCTGGCTGCGGGAGGAGAACTACGACGGCATCCCGCCGACCCCGGCCATCCTGATCTACACGGGCGTCGCCGGGGTCGTGCTGCTGTTCCTCGACGTCAGCGGGATCGTCGGGGTGGTGGCCCTGGACCGCGCGCTGGCCAGGCGCCTGCTCGGCCCGAGCCCCACCCAGTTGCTGGAGCGGCGCATCGCCGAGCTGGCCGAGACCAGGGCCGGGATCGTCGCGGCCGTGGACCAGGAGCGGCGGCGCATCGAGCGCGACCTGCACGACGGGCTGCAGCAGCGGCTGGTCGCCCTCGCCATGCTCATCGGCAGGGCCCGCCGGGGACGCTCCCCCGAGCTGCTGGACGCGTTGCTCCTGCAGGCGCATGACGAGGCCAAGGAGGCGATCTGCGACCTGCGGGAGGTGGCGTGGCGCGCCTACCCGAGCGGGCTGGACTCGCTGGGCCTGCGCGAGGCGCTCGCCACCGTCGCCGAGCGCGCCGCCGTCGAGGTGCGGATCGACTACGACCTGACCGGACGTCCGGCACCGACCATCGAGACGGCCGCGTACTTCGTGGTGTGCGAGGCGGTCACCAACGCCGCCAAGCACGCCGGCGCCGGGCTGGTGACCGTCCGCCTGGCCCGGAAGGGGACAATGCTGGTCGTGCGCGTGGACGACGACGGTCATGGCGGGGCCGACCCGGCGGGGAGCGGCCTGTCCGGGCTGGCCCGCAGGGTGGCCGCCCTGGACGGCCGGTTCCGCCTCGACAGCCCCGCCGGGGGCCCGACCACCGTCGTCGCGGAGCTCCCGTGCGCGTGATCCTGGCCGAGGACTCCACGCTGCTGCGCGAGGGGCTGGTACGGCTGCTGCTGGAGGAGGGGCACGAGGTGCCGGCGTCGGTCGGCGACGCCGCCGCGCTGGTGGAGGCGGTCGCGGAGCACCGGCCGGACGTCGTGGTG
The DNA here is from genome assembly GCF_025506355.1 of Sphaerisporangium corydalis. Taxonomy (GTDB): domain Bacteria; phylum Actinomycetota; class Actinomycetes; order Streptosporangiales; family Streptosporangiaceae; genus Sphaerisporangium; species Sphaerisporangium corydalis. The sequence goes on along the minus strand of NZ_JANZYP010000003.1, from coordinate 241,650 downwards.
GCCGACGTGCGGATGCCGCCGACCCACACCGACGAGGGGCTGCGCGCGGCGCTGGAGATCCGGCGCAGGTGGCCGGGCACGGCGGTGCTGGTGCTGTCGCAGTACGTCGAGAACCGGTACGCGACCGAGCTGATGGGCGGGGACGTGGACGGCGTGGGCTACCTGCTGAAGGACAGGGTGGCCCAGGTGTCGGACTTCCTGGACGCGCTGGAGAGGGTGGGCGCGGGAGGGGCCGCGTTCGACCCCGAGGTGGTGCGCCGGCTGCTGGCCCGCACGACGCACGCCGACCCGCTGGGCACGCTGACGCCGAGGGAGCGCGCGGTGCTCGACCACATGGCGCAGGGGTTCACCAACGCGTCGGTGGCCGCGCGGCTGCATGTGTCGCAGAGCGCGGTCGAGAAGCACGTGAACGCCATCTTCGACAAGCTCGGCCTGTCGCACGTCACCGGGTACAGCCGCCGCGTGCTGGCGGTCCTGCGGTACATCGGCTCCTGAAGCGCGTGCCCCGGGAGGGTGGCCGCGCCCGTGGTCATGCGGTCCATCGGCTCGTGACGCGCGTGCCCCGCGAGGGTGGTCCCGTGGCCGTCGGGTCCTGGGCGCGTACTCGGGGGAGACGGGCGGGCGCTGATCTTCTACGCTCGGCTTCCACAAGTACAGCGGGATATATGACGATAAATGTGGATAAGAGGAGAAACCGCGTGGAGGACTTCCAGCCGGCGACGACGGCCGAGCACCTGCTGTGGCTGCTGGCCCGGCACGGCGTCGAGCATCTCTTCCTCAACCCCGGCACCGACTCCGCCCCGCTCCAGGAGGCGGTCGCCACGCTCGCGAAGGCGGGCGTGGCCATCCCGAAGATCATCACCTGTTCGTACGAGTCGGTCGCCCTGGCCGCGGCCCACGGGTACTGGCAGGTCACCCGCCGCCCGCAGTGCGTGTTCGTCCACGTCGACGTCGGCACGCAGAACCTCGGCGCCATGATGCACAACGCGATGCGCGACCAGGCCGGGGTGATCGTCATCGCCGGGAAGACGCCGTACGCCGAGGAGCCGGGCGCGCCCGGCGGGCGCTCGCACACGATCCACTGGCAGCAGGACGTCCCCGACCAGGCCGGCACGGTACGCGGGTACGCCAAGTGGGTCATGGAGATCACCCGGCCCGCCATGCTGGCCAGGGCCGTCGGCCGCGCGGTGCAGGTCGCGACGGGCGGGCGGCCGGGCCCCGCGTACCTGATGGTCTCGCGCGACGTCCTGATGGACCCGCCCGCCCCCGAGCCGGGCCGCACGACCAGGTACGCCGTGCCGCGCCCGCCCGCAGCGGACGCCGACACCGTGCGCTGGATCGCCGACCGGCTGGCCGAGGCCGGGCGCCCGCTGCTCATCACCGGCAAGGCCGGCCGGCGCCCCGAGGGATTCCTGGCGGTCACCCGCCTGGCCGACCTCGCCGGGGTCCGGGTCATCGACCTCGCCGAGACGGGCTGCGTGAACATCTCGACGTCGCACCCGATGAACCTGCTGGCGGCGGCGGACGGGCAGCGGGCCGTCGAGGAGGCCGACCTGATCATCGTGGTCGACGCCGACGTGCCGTGGATCCCGAGGTTCACCGAGCCCACGGACGCCACGATCGTCCACATCGACGCCGACCCGCTGAAGACCGACATGCCGATGTGGACGTTCCCCGTGGACGTGTCGGTGACCGCCGACGGCCCGACGGCGCTCGGCCAGATCGCCGAGCGGCTGGAGGAGATGGGGCACACCATGCCGCCGCCGGGACGGCCCGAGGCCGCGCGCCCCGCCGCGCCGCCCGTCCCGGCGGACGGGCCGATCACCGTCCACGAGGTCGTGGCCGCGCTGAACGAGGTCCTGCGCGCGGACGACCTGGTGATCGAGGAGGCGGTGACCAGCGCCCGCGTCCTGCACGAGACGCTGGACCGCACCCGGCCCGCCACCATGTACGGCACCGGTTCGCCGGGCCTCGGCTGGGGTCTGGCGGGGGCGGTCGGCGTCAGCATGGCCTCGCCGGGCGCCCGGGTGGTCACCGTGGTCGGCGACGGCAGCTTCATGTTCGGCGTGCCGACGGCCGCGCTGTGCCTGGCCGCCGAGGCCGGGGCCCCGATCATGGCGGTCGTGCTGAACAACGACGGCTACCGGGCCAGCAGGCTGCCGGTCTTCGAGCTGTTCCCGCAGGGGCTGTCCGCCACGCGGGGGGACGCCGAGGGGACGAGGTTCAGCGCGCCGCCGGATTTCGCGGCGGTAGCGCGCGCGTGCCACGCGGACGGTGAGACCGTCACCGATCGCGCCGGCCTGGTCGCCGCCCTGCGGCGTGGCCTGTCGGCCGTCGAGTCGGGCCGGTCATCGGTCGTGGACGTGCGGATCGCCACCGACTGAGCCGGCCGGCGCGCGTCCCCCCCGGAACGCGCGCCCTGCCGTCCGCCCGGTCACGCGCCCGGTTTCGCCGCACCCCGCCGGGCGGCGCCACCCGGCGCGCGCCACCCGCCCCCGCACCCGGGCCCCCCCCCGGGGGGGGCCGGGGGCCCCCCCCCCCCCCCGGCCACGCCGTCATGGCCGTCGCCGCAGGACGCCCGCTCAAGGGCGCGGAACACCCTCTCCCGCCGCCGGAGCAGCTTCGCGGGGTCGCGCGGCATGCCCATCTTCTTGTAGAGGACGTTGGTCGAGGACGTACCGAGCCCTCCCAGCTCGGGCAGCCGGATGATGGCGATCTCCTCCGCGCGACCGGCGACCCGGCTGTGCGCCGAGCCCGATTCCCGGATCTCGAAGGCCACCTTCCCCGCCCTGCACCTGATCTCGAACCTCAGCCCGCCCGCGGTCCGCACCACGGGCACCGTCCTTCCCAGCACTCTTTCCCTCGCCGTCAGACCAGCCTCCACCGCGATCTCCGCGGCCCTTTCCGGAGTGAGCGGGAAATCGCCGGCGACGGGCTCCAGCGCGACTTCCCCCTGGCGGTTCCGCCAGGAGAAGAAAACTCCGGAAAACAACGTGATCATGAGGATGGCGATGGTCAACCCCTCCATGGCCAGCTCCTTGCCTGTGCCCGTAGCCTCCACGACTTCGCGACCGTCGTTCGCGTCGACGGCCGTAAAGCCGCCAGGTACGGACAAACCCCTCCCTCTTGACATAAGGACAATATCCGGACCGATCATCCAAAGCCCACACATCGACGGCGGGTTTTCGCGGGGAAGGTTCAGTACTAAGTACTACTCCGGCCCGCCGGGCGGGGATTCCCCGCCCCCGGGCGCGGGGAATAGCCGAATTACCGGACGGCGGAAAGGCCGCTGACCTCGTGAGACGCGCCTTAGGCACTTCGGAACGTGCATCTGCACGTGTCTTGCACTCCACGAGCAACACACGTGCACAGAGCCATGTTCCGGCGCGGCCGGCCGGATATCGCCCGGCGGGCGGCGGGGTTCTTAAGGGGTGCCGCTACTCGAAGAAATGCTCCAGCTTCGAGGCGATACCCGAACGCTGCTCTACTCCGAGTTTCCGCAATATCCGGGAGACATGGCCCTTGATGGTCGATTCGGTGACGTAAACCTGGGCCGCGATCTCCTTGTTCGTCATGCCGCCCCGGGCGATCAGAAAGGCGATCTCCCTTTCCTTGGACGACAGCGAGTTGAGAAGGTTCTCGGCGTGCACGGACGGCCGCGAGATGATATCCATGGTCTCGGTCTGGCCCCGCTCGCACTGCCGCCGCAGGTCCCGTACCAGGCGCACCAGCTCGTGCGACTCGATCGGCACGGTCTCCTCGATCTCGCAGATCCTGCCGTGCAGGTCGGCCAGGATCGCCGAGACGTCCTGCACGACGTCGGCGACCGACCGCTGGTCGGTCTCGGCCGAGCCCTCCGAGGGGGCGGCCAGCTCCTCGCGGTTGAGCGCGTCCTCCCGCTCGCGGGCGAGCACGGTGGCGACCGACCTGCCGGTCCACTCGAAGGCGCGCACGTGCTCGTCGGTGTAGGCGTGGCTCTTGTAGGTCTGGATGGACGCCAGGCCGATCACCGGGGACCCCTCCCGCTCCTCGAACAGCGGGATGGTGATGGCGTCGGCCGAGGACCGCTGCTCGTCGCCGAAGGCCACCCCGCGGTTCAGCAGCAGGCCGTTGTCGCTGCCGAAGGTGTACGGGCGCCGGTGCTGGAGTATCCACGCGGCCTGCCCGGTCGGCCCGTACCCGAAGACCTCCGGAGGCACGTACGCCTTGACGGTGATCGTGTCGTCGAAGGTGTACGGGTAGACGATCTTGCGGCCTTCCCGGTAGAAGCCGACGTAGAAGGCGTCCACGCTGCACATCGTGCTCATGGCGAAGCGCCAGTAGTCGAACAGGCCGTGGTGGTTGCCCATGCGGGCGCGGATCCCGCGATCGGCCTGGCTCAAGGCCGCGGCGACATCCGGTGAGAACCCGCGGCTCGAACGAGGTGCCGACACCCGTCCTCCCATGACTGACCTCGATGACCCGGAAAGCGGCGCCCGGAAATCACCGGACGTCCCATAGAGCCTTACTGACAGACGCCCCCCTCGTCATCATTTCACCTGATTTGGTGTCATTAAGAGATCATTCCACCGGCCCGGCGCCGCCCGGGCCCCCACAAGGGGTGTCCTCTCCCCCGCCACCTCGGCCGATGCGTTCTCGTTATGCCCGCCAAGGTGTGAACTCGCGCCGGATCCGAAAGGTCACGCTCCGCGCACCTGACACCCGGGAGATATGCGGGAGTCAAGGAAGGCGGCCGCCATTAGGCGGATGGCATGGGGATCTCTCCGGCCCGCCGCCGCGCCCCCTCCACCGGTCGCGCCGGCCGCGCGGCCCGCGCCGTCCGGTCCGCGGTGAGGCGTCCCATCCGGTTTTCCCGCTTTCCTGCCGCGGTCCCGGAGCGGGGAATTGGAAATCACGCCGGGCGTTCGCCGCGGGCCGGCAATGCGTTCCGGGCACCGGAATTCACCGGCCTTTTCCCGGCCCCGCGGCGACCGCCCGGATCCGGAAGTCCCGCCGGCTCCAATAGCGTCGCCGCCCGCCATGGGCGGCGCATATCCCGTGGCAGCGGCGCGTCCCCCGGCCGCGAGATGCGTATTTCTCCTTCCCCGGGTGCGCACCGTCCATTACCTTTAGTAGTTGATTAACTACCCGGAGGAGTCACGCCCCGCGGGGATCGGCCGTCGCCTGCCGCGATATCCCCGGAGGGCGGAACGAGGAGCTCAAATGCCGCATATGACGAAAATCAATCCTGAAGACTCCGCACGCGCCCGTTTCGCGTACGAGCTCCAGCGCCACCGCGTCCTGGCCCGGCTGACCCAGGGCCAACTCGGCCGCAGGATCGGCTTCTCCGGCAGCCTCATCGGAGCCGTCGAGAACCTCAAGCGCACCCCCAGCGACGACTTCGCCAAGCGCTGTGACCACGCCTTCGGCCTGGACGGCGTCCTGACCGCCCTGCACGTCGAGGGCTGGCCACCTCCTCCACCGGTCCCCCTGCACTTCCGCGACTGGACGGCCGAGGAGCGGCGCGCCACCGCGCTGCAGACCTGGGACCCGATGCTGGTGCCCGGGATGTTCCAGACCGAGGAGTACGCCCGGCGGGTCTTCAGCAAGGCGCCGGGGATCACCCCCGAGGAAATCGAAGAGCGCGTCATCGGCCGCATGCAGCGCAAAACACTCTTGACCCAAGAAAAGCCGCCAACCATCTTGAGTCTCCTGGATGAGGGCATTCTTCACCGCCCCATCGGCGGGCCGGAGGTTATGCGCCGCCAACTTCAGTACCTCATCGACATCGCGCGGCATCCACTGGTGACCATTCAGATCGTGCCACTCGACGCGGAGGCCATCCATGGATTACTTGCCGCGTTTGTTATAGCCGAGCAGCGCGGGACCCCATATACGGTATATGTGGAGTCACTCCCTGATGGACGGACACTCCGAGACCGAAGCGAAATCGTGGCGCTCACCGCTCGCTACGACTCCCTCAGGGCCGAGGCGTACCCGCAGTCCCTGTCGCTCAAAGTAATCAAGGAAGCGGTGGATAGATGGACCTAAGTTCGGTCAAATGGCGTAAATCAACTCGGTCCGGTGACACCGGCGGTCACTGTGTCGAGGTCGCGAGCGATCGATCCGGCACGATCGCCGTGCGCGATTCGAAGAACCCCGAGGTCCCGGCCCTCATCGTCACCTCGGGCCAGTGGTCCATGTTCCTCCGCGGTGTGAAGCGGGGCGCGCCCGGCTGGGCCGCCCCGCTCCGGGCGTAGGCCGCCGCGCTTCGGGCGCGAGCCGCCGCGCCTCAGGGGTGAACCGTCTCAGGCGTGAACCGCCCCGCTTCGCCGGTAAATCGACTGTTCACGACGCGCCGGGGCGGCGACAATGACGCGATGAGCATCCGAATGGCCGGCGTCGACGAGCTTCCCCTCCTCCAGGACATCGAACGCGCCGCCGGGCAGGCCTTCCACGACATCGGCATGTCCGCCATCGCCGCCGACGAGCCGCCCGCCCTCGCCGTCCTGGCCGGCTACCAGCGCGCGGGCCGGGCGTGGGTCCGGGTCGACGACGCCAACCTGCCGGTCGCCTACCTCATCGCCGACGTGATCGACGGCAGCCTCCACCTGGAACAGGTCTCCGTGCACCCCGGCTCGGCGCACCGCGGCATGGGACGCTCGCTCATCGAGCACGCGGCCGGCCACGCCAAGGACGAGGGCCTCCCCGCGCTCACCCTGATCACCTTCGCCCGCGTGCCGTGGAACGCGCCGTACTACGAGCGGTGCGGGTTCTGGTACCTCGACGACGCCGAGCTGACCCCGGGGCTGCGGGCGCTGCGCCGCCGCGAGGCCGAGCACGGGCTCGACCGGTGGCCCCGCGTCTGCATGCGCCGGGACCTCTGACTTACCAAAAACCCCTATATCCGGACTTTTCACTATTCGCCCACCTGCGATAACAGGCACGGGGAATTTCCCGCGAACAGGTCCGCCGGAATTGCCGTGACAGGCCCCACACGGTCCCGTCACGCAACCTATGCTGGACACAACGCAGAACCCATATCCCGTCATTTCTATAAAGACCGTTCGCGGGAGCCGGAAAGCGAGCCCGACAGCCCCCTGTCGATCCGGAGTGACCCATTGACCCCAGCACCGCCTTCCTCTCCGTACCCGGAAGTCCCGGTGTCCCGCCCGCCGGCGGCCTCCGCATGATCCCCGGGCACGACCCCGACGAGAACTACCGCCGGCGGCACGAGGGCATCCGCGAGTTCCTGCGCGTCTTCGACCAGATGCGCGTGCGCCCCACCTGGCGCAACGGCGACATCCCCGTCCCGGTCCTGTGGGTGACCGGGCCCTACCTGGCGAACGCGGCCGTCGCCCAGGCCCTGGAGGCCCGGTGCGACGGCACGCCGTTCGCCCACATCGGCACCTCGGCGGACCCCGAGGAGGGCGGCCCGGTGGCCGGCGCGGGGTTCACCCCGCCGTACGCGGGGCTGGTCACCCAGCTTCGCCAGGCGACCCGGGACCTCGCCGCCGTCGCCCCGCCCGGCGAGGCGCACCTGCGCTTCCCCCTGTTCGCCCAGGTGCTGTGGCTGCTCGACCTCCAGACGACCGACGACGAGCCCGACCACCTCCACGACGGCGTGAAGAAGGCCGTCCGCCAGCGCCGCAGGCAGATGCGGGCGGGCACCGGCCAGGACCGGCGCAACTTCTGGGCGAACGTGCGCGCCTACTCGGAGGGCCCGCTGCCCGCCTGGGCCGCCGCCACGGCGCTCCTCGGCGCCGGGTGGGCCAACCAGCTCAGCGGCCTGTTCGGGGTGAGCGCCATCCTCGCCGGGCCGGTCATCGGGTCGCTGCACGTCCTGCTGCTCTCCCGGAGCTGGGCGGGCCGGCGCCGGTACATGTGGTTCTGCCGCCAGCCGTTCCTCATGCCCGACCAGCGCCGCAACCGGCCGCACGACATCACCGGCTTCGCCGTGCGCCTGCTGCGCGCCCGGCGCCGCGCCATGGCCGTCCCGCTGTCGGAGGCCAGGCCGGACGTGCCGCCGCCCGCCCCCGCCCAGTCGCGGCTGGTCGCGCACGTCACGCCGCTGCCGCAGGTGACCGCCGTCCCTGGCGACCCGGACGCCGGGCACCCGCCGGAGCACGAGGGCGCGGAGGGCGCGGAGGCGCCGGCCGAGTCCGCCGGGGAGCGCAAGAGGCTGGAGGCCGTCCAGGCCAACGAGGGCATCGAGCACCTCCTGGTGAACGCCTTCCTGGAGGACCTGCGGCAGGGGTACGAGCGGCGGCTGTGGAAGGTCTGGCGGCGGGTCGCGTGGGCGCGCACCTCCTACCCTGTCCTGCTGGTCGACGGCGGGCTGACCCGGCTGGTCGCCCGCATCGAGGAGGTCAGGACCGCCACGTGCCTGCCCGACCCGCTGCTGGTCGTCGTGACCGGTCACAGCGGCCACACCCCGCCGCCGGACGGCGCCCGCGCCCCGGTGATGGCGGGCCGTCCCGAGCTCACCGAGGAGCTGTGGGCGCAGTGGGGCGCCGAGCTGGCCAGGGACCGCGCCGTCGGGTCGCACCGCGTGCTGCGCATCGAGATGGAGGCCAAGGACGCCCCCATCCTTGAGAAGATCAACGTCCCGGTCCGCGGCCGGCGGCGGCCGCTGCTCGCCCACCCGGTGCTGCCGTGGCTGGCGGTGACGGCCCTGGTGACCCTGTCCTTCGTCCGGGTGCTCGCCACGAACACGACCAACTGCGAACTCGACATCTGGCGCGCCGCCACGGGCGAGTGCGTCGGGATCAGCGACGGCGGCTTCGTCTTCGACGACCACCTCAAGCACGTCCTGGGCGTGATCGACTCCCAGAACCGCTCCATCCTGTCGTCCGGCCACCCCTACGCCACGGTGATCTACCTGGGGAAGCTCACCACCTCCTCGAAGTCGTCGGTGGGGGTGGCCGACCCCATCACCGACATCCACGGCGAGCTGGCCGGCCTCGCCCTGGAGCAGCGCCGGCTGATCGACAACAGCGGGGACGGCAGCAAGCTGCAGATGCGGCTCCTGCTGGCGAACGCGGGCGCCGACTTCCGGTACGCCGAGGACGTCGCCAAGGACGTGCTGCGCCGTATCCAGGACGATCCGAGCGTCATCGGGGTGGTCGGCCTCGGCGAGAGCCGGCAGACCGTCCAGGCCGCGATCCAGCTCCTGGCCCGCAAGGCCGTGCCCGTGATCAGCACCACGGCGACGTTCGACGACCTCGGGCGGCGCCAGGGCAGCGACGCCTACATCCCCTCGTTCTTCCCGCTGGCGCCGCCCAACAGCCGGCTCGCCGAGGTGGCCGCGCGCTGGGCCCATGAGGGGCTGCCCGAGCAGGGCTTCCCGCCCGCCGCCACGGCCGCCGTCTTCACCGACACGATGCTCAGCGACCTGTTCAGCCGGGACCTCGGCGCCCGGTTCGTCCGCGCCTTCGGCAAGGGCGCGACCTCCGTCGGGTACTCCAACGCGGCCCAGCTGGAGGAGAAGGTCACCGACGTGTGCACTCGGACGGAGAAACCCGACATGGTCTACTACGCCGGGCGGACCGCCCAGTTCGGCGCCTTCGTCGACGCCATCGGCAAGTCGCAGTGCCAGCTCACGGTCATGGCCAACGACGACATCACCCAGTACGTCAACGACCACGAGCCCCAGCTCGGCAGCAACCACCGGGTCCGGGTGACGTACGTGGCGCTGGCCTCGCCGAGCGCCTGGACCGCCGTCCCCGGCCAGTTCAAGACCGACTTCTTCCAGGAGTTCGACGCCCTGGTGGCCTCGCTGCACATGCAGAACCTGCCAAGGACCGAACTGCCCTCCAAGGAGTACGCGGTGCAGGCCCACGACGCCGCGGGGGCGATCATGGGGGCGGCGCAGGTGGCGTTCTCCGGCCAGGGCGGGCCCGCCGACGACGGCGGGCCGGGCGTGGTCGACCGGGGAGGGGTGCTGCTGGCGCTGGAGAAGCTGGAGAAGATCAACGGTGACAGCGGGCTGGTCAAGCTGCACGGCGACCCCGACGGCCGCCACGCCCTGGACCGCCCGATCCTGCTGGTCACCGTGAACCCGCAGGGCCGCCAGGTCGTGATCCGCCAGTGCGGGCGCCTGTACGTCCAGCAGCCGCCGAGTCCCACCTGCTAGCGCCGCTCCGGATCGAACGTTCCACGCTCCCGCCGCGTACCTCGTGACAGGTGCGGCACCGGGACCGTCAGGCCCCGCGCCGCTCCGTGACCCCGTCTGCGGAGGAGATCACGATGGCCGAAACCCGGAGAAACCGGGGGTCCACCCCCGTCCTGAGCCTGCTGGCCCTCGCCGGCGCACTGTTCGGCGTCATCTCGATGACCCACGCCGACCCGCCTGACCAGGTGGAACTGACCCTGAACATGACGCACTCCACCGGGCCAGCGGCGGTCACCCCGATCCCCTAGGGCCGTCGTCCCCCCACACCCGTCCCCCGGCGGGCGTGCGGGTCAGATCTGGCCGCTGACCGTCGTGCCCTCACCGACCACGCTGTTGATCGTCAGGACGCCGCCCACCTCGCTGAACCGCCGCTTCATCGTGTCCATCCCGGGCCCGGTGCGGCCGGGCGGGAAGCCCACGCCGTTGTCGCTGACGGTCAGCCGAAGGCCGCCGCGGCCCGTGGTGAGGGCGAGCGAGAGCGTGTGGGCGCCGCTGTGCCGTTCGACGTTGGACAGGGCCGCGAGCACGACGGCGTAGACGGCGTCGGCGACGGGACCGGTCACCCGTTCCTTGGGCATCGCCCACACCTCGACGGTGATCCCGGTGCGTTCCGACCATTCCGTCAGGTAGTCCTCGACCGCCCGCGCCAGGCTCCGTTTTCCGCGCATGCGCAACTCTTCGTACAACTCCCCCAACCCTCCTGGGCGCACCGCTCCGGGCTACGTGATCCCGGCCCCACCGCGTGGCCCTGGTGACAGAAACTCGGGCGACGCTACCGACGCGTGCTTGAAGAGCGGTTGGAAAATCGCTTGGGGTGGCGGCGATGCCACCCCGGTGGGACCTTCCACCGAAAGTCCACCCAAAGTGTCTATGCCCGAACTCTTTGATGCCACGCTACCCGCAGGCGGGCGTCAGCGCGCTCGGCGGCGGCGACCGCCTCCCGGGCCTCCGCAAGCCTACTCCCAGTCAGGGCCCGTTACTCTCTGTCGCTCCTGTCGAGCCTGGCGAGGTAGTCGTTGTAGGCGTCCAGCTCGGAGTCGCCGGTGCCGCCGTCCCTGGCGGCCCGGGCGTCGGCGCGCCGGTCGGCCCGCCTGGCCGTGCGGTCCTCGGCGCGGTACCACTGGAAGGCGAGGGCCAGCAGCACGATCAGCGTCGGGATCTCCCCGAACGCCCAGGCGATGGCCCCGCCGGTGCCCTGGTCGGCCAGCGGGGGGTCCCCCCAGGTGCGGCCGAGCTGGTCGTACCAGTCGGCGGCGATGACGGTGCCCATGTTCATCAGCGCGATGCCGAAGAACGCGTGGAACGGCATGGTGACGAACAGCAGGAGCAGCCGGCCGAAGTACGGCAGCTTGGTCGGCGCCGGGTCCACCCCGATGATCACCCAGAAGAAGAGGCATCCGGTGAGCAGGAAGTGCAGGGTCATCGCGATGTGCCCGAGGTGCTCCTCCATCGCCGAGGCGAACAGCGGCGTGAAGTAGAGGGCGTACGTCGAGACGATGAACAGGGCCGTGGCGATCGCGGGATGGGTGATGACCCGGGTGGTCCTGCTGTGCAGGATCGTCGTGATCCACTCGCGGGGGCCGCGGTCCCCGCGCCGCGCGGCGGGCTTGAGCGCCCGAAGGGCCAGGGTCACCGGCGCGCCCAGCACCAGGAAGATCGGCACGAGCATCGAGAGGATCATGTGCTCGGCCATGTGGACGCTGAACAGCACCGGGGCGTACCGGGCGATGCCGCTCTGCGTGGCCAGGACCAGCAGCAGGACGCCGGCCCCCCAGCTGATCGTCCGGCCGAGCGGCCACCGGTCGCCCCGGCGGGCCAGCCGGACGGCGCCCGCCACGTAGAGGCCGGCCAGCAGGGCGGCCACCGCCGCGAAGAACAGGTCGAACCACCACAGCGTGAGCAGGTTCGCCACCGTGATCGGCGGCGGGATGAGGTAGCCCAGCAGCTCGAAGGCGCGGTCCACCGGCAGGTCGAGCGGCGGCGGTGCGGTGCGCGAGAGCGCGACGGCCAGGCCCATCGCCACCAGCATGATCAGGCCCTCGACCCCGGCGAGCCGGGTGAAGGCGCCGGGACGGCCGGCGGACAGCGCGGGCAGGGTGCGCTCGCGGTGCCACCAGCCGATCACCCCGAGAGCGGTGAAGGCGGCGACCTTGGCGAGGATGATCACGCCGTAAGAGGTGGTGTAGAGGTCGGAGACGGCCGTCAGCCGGGCCAGGGCGCTGAACACGCCGGACAGGCCGACGCCGGCGAAGCACCACAGCGCCATGCGGGAGAAGCGGTGCGCGGCCAGGTCGAGGTGCGGCCCGCCGCGCAGGGCGTGCACGCTCAGCAGCAGCAGCCCGCCGACCCACAGCGACAGCACCAGCAGGTGGAGCGCGACGCTGGTCGTGGCCAGGCCGTGGTTGGGCGCCGAGGAGGAGTGCCCGGTCAGCGCCGGGGGCAGCAGGGTCGCCAGCGCGAGGACCAGCAGCCCCCCGGCGGCACCGGCGGTGATCGCGCCACGGGAGAACAGCGCGATGGCCGTGCCGAACAGCACGACCAGGGTCAGGGCGATGCCCTGGGGGACCTGGCTGGCGTAGCTGGTGAGCTCGTCGCCGCCGATGACGTCGGAGACCGGTGTGCCGAGCGTCTCCGACAGGCTGAACACCAGGGTGGAGGCCGCGGCGAGCGCCCACAGCAGGCCCGTCCAGGAGGCGGCCTTGACGTAGACGAGCGCCGGCCGGCCGAGTAAGCCCTTGTCGCTCGGGAGCAGGGCGGTGGCCAGGAGCAGCAGGCCCACGGCGGCCACGCCCGCGGCGTCCATGGTCAGCTTGGACACCGGCAGCGCCCAGCGGGTCAGCGCGCCCTCGTCGGGCAGGCCGGGGATGATGCGCGGGGTCGCCGCCCCGCCGACGACCATCGCCACGACCAGGCCGCCCAGCGCCACGCAGACGCCCGCGACGGCCAGCCGCACCGTCCTGCCCACCGCGGGCCCCCCGGCGGCCGCCTCGGCCGCGGCCGGGCCCCCCGCCTTACCCGGGGGCCTGCGCACGGCCTTCCCCGGTGGGGGCGTCACGGCCTTGGCGGGCCTGCCGGTCTTCGCGGCGGGTTTGCTCGCGGACTTCTCCGAAGGCTTGGCGGCGGGCTTGCTGGTGGGCTTTTCCGAAGGCTTGGCGGCGGGTTCGCTCGCGGGCTTTTCCGGGGTTCTCTTGCTGGTGGGCTTTTCCGAAGGTCTGGTCACGGCTTCTTCCGGAGGCTGATACCGAGGCCGATGCCGATGCCCGCGATGCCGAAGACGACGATCCACACCCAGACGGGGATGCCGCCGCTCTTCTGGTCCTCGGCCCGCGCCACCGGCGAGGCGCCCACCGGGGTGGGCGTGAAGGGGGGCGGCGAGCTCGCGCCCGTGCTCGGGGAGGGGGCGGCCGACGGCGGCACCGCCTCGGGCGAGGGCGAGGCCGGCTCGGGGGCCTTGACGGTGAAGGGGATCTCGCCCTCGATGGGGTGCCCGTCGTCGGACACCACGCGCCAGGCGATCGTGTATTTCCCGGACGGCAGGGCGCCCGCCACCTTCTGGGTGACCACCGCGCCGTCGGTGCTGGGCTTGCCCTGGTGGTACTTCTTGCCGCCGGCGTCGCGGACGAGGACCACGGGGAACCGCACCGCCTCGTTGAAGGTCAGCTTCACCGAGTCGAGGGTCTTGACCGTGTCCCCCTTCTTGGGGTCGCTGCTCTTGAGCACCGTATGGGCCATCGCGGGGGCGGCGACGGCCGTACCTAGTACGGCGGCGGCGACGAGCGCGAGCATGGCGGCGAGCGGGGAAGTCCTCATAGCACCCTAAGGCTACTCAGGGGACGGCGAGGTCCCCACCACAGGCCGGTCGAGAGCCCCCCATGCGCACCCCGCGAACAGGCGATCGGCGCGACGAACCCGATGAGACCCCCCGGGGTCGCGGTACTCAGGCCGGCGCTCCGATCACCGGCCGGGGCGTACTCCGGTCACAGGCCGGCGCAGGCGAGGGCGCGCTGGTAGGCGGCCACGCTGGCGTCGCCGTCCTCGAGGCTGTCGAGCACCCACGCGGCGGTCACCCAGCCCGCGGCCGTCTTGCGCGAGGCCGGGACGTGCTCCAGCAGCTCCTCGGCCGCCACGAGCTCGATCGCCGCCTCCTCGCGCTTGCTGAGCAGCAGCAGGGCGTTGGCGAGCATGAGCCGGGTCTCGGCGCGCAGCGCGCCCGTGCGGTCGTCGAGCATGTCCACGGCCTGGCGGCCGTACTCGACGGCCTTGCCGGGGTTGCCGAGGACGATCTCCGCCTTGGCCAGGTCGAGGTTGCACCTGGCGAGGTCGACGGTGCTCGCGGAGGTCTCGGTGAGCTCGCGCCGGGCGCGCAGGAGCACCTCGCGGCAGGACTCCGCCTCGGCGGGACGCACGCGCAGACGCAGGATCGCGGACTCGGTGCGCAGCCGGGCGAGGTTGCGCGGCTCGCCGTTCTCCGACTGGACCGCGAGGGCGCGCTCGACCAGGGCGAGCGCCTCCTCCCCGTGCCCGGTGTGCTCGGCGACGATGGCGGCGTTCCAGCAGGCGGCGACGGTCGCGCGGGGGGTGCCGAGCATCTCGGCCGCCGCCAGCAGCTCGGCGGCGAACTGGCGCGCCCTGAGCAGGTCGCCGCGCACGATGTAGGCGAGGAGCAGGGTCGCGCCCAGCTCGACGAGGTCGTCGTTCCACGCCGGGCGCCTCGCGCCGAGCAGCGCCTCCTCGCCGACGAGCACGGCCTCGGTGAGCTTGCCGCGCTCGCGCAGGCACCGGGACAGGGCGAGGACGACCGCGATGGCGCGCTCGTCACTCATCGTGGCGTCGCCGGTCTCCTTCAGGCGGGTGAGGACCTCGATCGCCTCGTCGAGGTCGCCGCAGGCCTCGGTGGCCAGGGCGTAGCCGTACTGGGCCTGCTGCCTCAGCGGGGACAGGCCGGCCAGGTTGCCGTCGGCGAGCAGTTCGGCGTAGCGGCGGCGGGCCTCGGCGACCTCGCCGTTCTCCAGCGCGAGGGCGGCGTACCCCAGCCCGAGTTGCAGGTCCTGCATCTGTTCGGCGGTGACCCCGTTGATCAGATACGTTAGGGAGCACTCGAGCTTCGCCGCCAGCAGTTCCAGAACGGCTGCCGTCGGCGTACGCTTGCCGCTCTCGATAAGTGATACATAGCTATCCGAGAGTTCAGGGTGCGCCAGCTGCGCCTGGGAAAGACCGCGTTGGCGGCGAATCGTCTTGATTCGTTGGCCTATGAGATCTTGACTGGTCACTGGCACCCCTTGAAGATGTAAGCCCCCACAGACAGTCACCGACGGGAGTTAGCCATGCGACGCCTCCGCCTCGCCTCGACTGCCCTAGCTATCCTCTTAGTAGCCATTTCGGGCGTCGGGAGCAATGTTATGGCCGCAGACGCCGCCGCGTCTCCCTCCACAGCCCTAAACGACATCGGCTGCTGCTGATTTGTAACTCAACTGGCACGCAGAGCAAGGAAGAGATCGACCCTGTCCGCCATTGAGGACAGGTCCCGTCCGGTCAACCCCTCCACCCGGCGGATGCGGTAGCGAACTGTGTTCACGTGCACGTGCAGACGCTCCGCGCAGGCATTCCATGACCCGGCGCAGTCGAGGAAGGTCCCGAGTGTGCGGACCAGCTCCGACTGGTGGTCGCGGTCGTAACTGAACAGCGGGGCAAGGATCCGATCCGCGAAGGACCGGCGAACGTCGCCGGGTACGGTGGCCAGCAGGAGATCGTGCGTGTAGATCTCGTCGCTGGTCACCACTCCTCCGCCGCGGGCCTCGGCCATGCGCAGCGCGTGGGACGCCTCCTCGGCGCCACCGCGGATGGCTCCGGGACCGGTCAGAGCGGCGCTCACGCCGACGGCGACCCTGGTTTTGGGCAGAGCCGCCCGAAGAATCGCCACCCCGCCCCCCAGCACGTCCAGAACCCCCTGCACACTACGCTGCACTTGCGATCGCGTCTGCACCTGCACGCTACTCCGCACGCGCAGCCCGGTCCAGGCGCTTTCCCCTACCGGCGCGGGTTCCGTGCCGCTTTCCGGCCCCTTTGTAACCTCGTTTCCGGCTCCGGTTTCCGGCTCGCCCATCATGATCAGCGGAACGAGGGCGACCGCCCCGTCCGCGCCCGCCGCGGCGAGCACCCTGCGGCCCAGAATCTCCTCGACCACCTGCCCGCCGAGCACGGCGGGATCGGGCCCTTCGGTCGCGCCCTCCCGGGTGACGGTGGCGGTCACGACCACGTACGGCTCCGACGCGCCGATCCCGCAGGTGCGTAGCCGCGCGGCGACCTCGGCGGGTCACGTATCCGCACAGCCCAAGGCTAACGCCGGTCCTTTGGACGAACCTCCAATCGGCCGCCGCGCCCGGGCCCGCCCTTCGGCAGGGCGCCTATTGGCGTCGGTGAACTGGGCTGATGTACTGCCCGTGTGACCCAAACCGCGAGCGGGCAGACCCGGGACCAGCGCACCGACCAGGGCGTCGGGGCCGGCGTGACCCGGCCGGACGGCACCCTGAAGGTGACCGGCGAGTTCGCCTACTCCTCCGACCTGTACCTCTCGGGCATGCTGTGGGGCGCCACCCTGCGCAGCCCGCACCCGTCGGCGTGGATCCGCTCGATCGACATCGGCCCCGCGCTGGCGATCCCCGGCGTGCGGGCGGTGCTCACCCACGAGGACGTCCCCGGGGCGCGGTTCTACGGGCTGGAGCACAAGGACCAGCCGGTGCTGGCCATCGACCAGGTCCGCTACCAGGGCGAGGCGGTCGCGATCGTGGCCGCCGACCATCCGGAGACCGCCCGGCGCGGGGCGGCGGCCATCGTGGTCGCCTACGAGCCGCGCGAGGCCGTCACCGACGCGCGCCGCGCCCTGTTCGACCCTGAGTGCCCGAAGGTGCAGCCGGGCGGCAACCTGGTGCGCCACCAGCCGGTCCGCGCCGGGAACGCGCCCGGGGCCGCGACGGCCGAGGTGGTCGTGACCGGCGAGTACGAGGTCGGCATGCAGGACCAGGCGTTCCTCGGCCCCGAGTCGGGTCTGGCGGTGCCCGCGGAGGACGGCGGGATCGACCTGTTCATCGCCACGCAGTGGCTGCACGTCGACCAGGACCAGATCGCCCCCTGCCTCGGCCTGCCCAAGGAGAAGGTGCGGCTGACGCTGGCCGGGGTCGGCGGCGCGTTCGGCGCCCGCGAGGACCTGTCGATGCAGATCCACGCCAGCATGCTGGCCCTGCGCACCGGCCGGCCGGTCAAGATGGTCTACGGCCGGGAGGAGTCGTTCTTCGGGCACGTCCACCGGCACCCCGCCCGCATGCGGTACGAGCACGGCGCCACCCGCGAGGGCCGGCTCGTGTACGTCCGGGCCGAGATCGTGCTCGACGGCGGCGCGTACTGCTCCTCCTCGCTCGCCGTCGTCGGCAACGCGGCCTCCCTCGGCGTCGGCCCGTACGAGGTGGCCGACATCGCGATCGACGCCTACGGGGCGTACACCAACAACCCGCCCTGCGGGGCGATGCGCGGCTTCGGCGCCGTGCAGGCCTGCTACGCCTACGAGTCGCAGATGGACAAGCTGGCCGAGGCGTGCGGGCTGGACCCGGTGGAGATCCGGGTGCGCAACGCCGTCTCCCAGGGGTCGCGGCTGGCGACCGGCCAGGTGATCGAGTCGCCGGCGCCGCTGGCCGGCATGCTGCGCGAGCTGGCCGCCATGCCCCTGCCGGACGCCACGCCCTCGGCCGACCTGCGGTCGATGCCCGGCGGGGTGGCCCAGACGACGCACGGCGAGGGGGTGCGGCGCGGCGTCGGATACGGGGTGGGCATCAAGAACATCTGCTTCTCCGAGGGGTTCGACGACTACTCCACGGCCAAGGTCACCATCGAGCTGCTCGGCGGGGAGGCGCACGTCCGCGTGCACACCGCCGCCGCCGAGGTCGGCCAGGGCCTGCTCATGGTGCAGGGGCAGATCGCCCGCACCGAGCTGGGCGTCGACCGGGTGACGATCGAACCGGCCGACACCTCGGTCGGGTCGGCCGGCTCCAGCTCGGCCTCCCGGCAGTCCTACGTCACCGGCGGCGCGGTGAAGACCGCGAGCGAGGCGGTGCGCGACCGCCTGGACAAGCTGCGGGCCGGCAACCCCGGCCTCACCCTGGAGGAACTGCTGGAGGCGTTCGGGCCGGTCGAGGAGACCCGCGAGTACCGCCACCGGCCGACCTACCCCATGGACCCGGTGACCGGGCAGGGCGACTCGCACACCCAGCTCGCGCTGTGCGTCCACCGCGCCGTGGTGGACGTGGACCTGGACCTCGGGCTGGTCAAGGTCGTCGAGCTGGCCGCCGTCCAGGACGTCGGGAGGATCATCAACCCGCTGGCGCTCGAAGGGCAGATCCACGGCGGGTCGGCGCAGGGGCTCGGGCTGGCGCTGATGGAGGAGATCCAGATGCGGGACGGCAAGGTGCTGAACCCGTCGTTCACCGACTACCTGATCCCGACGATCCTCGACATGCCGCCGATGCGGCTGTCGATCCTGGAGAACCCCGACCCCGACGCGCCGTACGGGCTGCGGGGGGCGGGCGAGCCGCCGACGCTGTCGTCCACGCCGGCCATCGCCGCCGCCGTCCGGGCCGCGACCGGCCTGGCCCTGCCCCGGATCCCTATCCGCCCGCACGACATCGCCCTCACCGAGTAGGGCCGCTGGCGGGTGACCACGGTGGAGCGTCCCGGCGGGCGCGATCACGATGGGGCGTCCTGGCGGGCGTGACCACGGTTGGGCGCCCGGCGGGCGTGACCATGGTGGTACGTCCTGGCGGGCGGGGCCACCGGGTGGGCCGACGATCCGGGTGGTGCCGCGGGTCAGGTGATGTCGCCGCGTTCGCAGGCGACGCCGTCGTGGTCACCGTCCACGTACCAGGAGTACTCCTCGTGGACGCCCTTGGTGTACGGGCCGTAGCCGGCGGCGTGGGCCTGCCGGCAGGTCGCGAAGCGCGGGTCCGGGGGGCGCTTGGACCGGGTGGAGACGCCGGTGGCGCGGGTGCGCGGTGAGGCGGAGGCGCCGGCGTCCGGCGTGGTCTGCCCTCCGGCGCCGGGGGTGTGCGTGGCCCCGGAGGGGACCAGCGGCACCGAACCGGGCTGGGACGCCGACCCGCTGGGCGCCCCGGGCGAGGCGCCCGTGGCGGCGGGCGAGATGGGGGTGGCAGGCGTGGTGGGCGGGGTGACGGGCTGACCGGTCTGGGGCGCCGAGGGTGAGGGGCCGGTGACCCCGGGGGTCGGGGTGCCGGTGCCGGTCACCGCGCCGCCGGTGCCCAGCAGGCGGTTCATCAGCCCGTCCGCCGTCTCCTTGGTCAGCCCGGCGATGCTCAGGCTGTCCTCGGTGATCGCCTGGGCGACCCGGGGGGCGGTGACGACCTTGTCGTCCACCACGACGGCGAGCAACTGGTTGAGCGCGTCCCTGGTCAGGTCGGCGAGCCTGCGGCGGCTCTCGGGGGCCAGCACGACCCGCACCGCGTAGGTGCCGTCCTTGTCGGCGACGGTCTCGACCTTCACCACCGAGGTGACGGTGACCCCTGGGGCCACCTGGTAGCAGGTCGTGCCGGCGTCGTCGAGCACGGCCTCGGCGCCCGGGCAGGGCGCGGGCCGCACGCCGGTGACGGGGGCGAAGTGGATGGGGGTGGCGAGGTGGGCGGGGGGCTTGGCGCCCAGCGGCAGGCCCGGCTCCCGGGTCATCAGCACGGCGATCGTGCCGAGGACGCCGGTGACGACGATCACGACGAAGAGCCCGGCGATCAGGGCGATGGTCGTGGAGCGTGCGGCGCGCGGCGGCCCGCCGGGACGCCCGGGCGGTCCTCCAGGGGCCCCAGGGCCGCCCGGGCCGGCGGGCGGCCCCCCGGGGTCGGGCGGCTCCCCCGGCCCTGGTGGCGGCTCGCCGGGGCCGCTCTCCGGCATGCCGGGAAGATCCGGTGGCGCGTCGGGTCGATCGCTGTGATCGTCGGCCGCCGGATGGTTACGCATCCTCACCCCTGTGACTGACATCGCTCGGGCGAGCCTACCGATGCTCGCGTGATCGAGCTAACCGCAGGACGGGTTCCGACGAGGGGGTTCTAGGCTGTAGATGTCCTGACAATTCGCCATTTAGCTGCGATAACCCGTCCGACTGGCGTCATGACCGGGGTTCCAGGGGGAACGCACGGCGTCCCGATCGCGGTGAGCCGGGGCCGGACGGGGGCAGTCCGGTACGGCAGGACAGCGGGCCCGAGGGCCGAGGGAGGATCTCATGAAGGTCGGAGTACCCCGAGAGGTGAAGGACCACGAGCACCGCGTGGCGCTCACCCCCGCCGGAGCCAACGAACTGGCCGCCCACGGCCACCACGTGTTCGTCGAGACCGGGGCGGGTGCCGGGTCGTCCATCTCCGACGACGAGTTCCGCGCCGCGGGCGCGACCGTGCTCGGCTCGGCCGAGGAGGTCTGGGACCAGGGCGATCTGGTGCTCAAGGTCAAGGAGCCCATCCCCTCCGAGTACCCGCGCATGCGGCAGGGTCAGGTCCTGTTCACGTACCTGCACCTGGCCGCCTCGCGCAAGCTCACCCTGGCCCTGATCGAGACCGGGGTCACCGGCATCGCCTACGAGACCGTGCAGACAGAGAACGGGGCGCTGCCCCTGCTGGCGCCCATGTCGGAGGTGGCCGGGCGCCTCGCGCCGCAGGTGGGCGCGTACCACCTGATGCGGCAGGGCGGCGGCAGAGGGGTGCTGATGGGCGGGGTGCCCGGGGTGCATCCCGCCAGGGTCGTGGTGCTGGGCGCCGGGGTGACCGGCATGAACGCCGCCACCATCGCGCTCGGCATGCAGGCCGAGGTCGTGCTCCTGGACCGCGACATCGACCGGCTGCGCCACGCCGACACGATCTACCGGGGGCATCTCCAGACGATCGCCTCCACCGCCTACGAGATCGAGCGCGTGGTCCTGGAGGCCGACCTGGTGATCGGCGCCGTGCTGATCCCCGGCGCCCGGGCGCCCAAGCTGATCTCCAACGGGCTGGTCGCGCGGATGCGCGAGGGGTCGGTGCTGGTGGACATCTCCATCGACCAGGGCGGCGCGTTCGAGGACTCGCGGCCGACCACCCACGCCCACCCGACGTACCTGGTGCACAAGTCGGTGTTCTACTGCGTGGCCAACATGCCCGGGGCGGTGCCGCGCACCTCGACGTACGCGCTGACCAACGTGACCGTGCCGTACGCGCTGGCCATCGCGGACAAGGGGTGGCGGGAGGCGCTGCGGGAGGACCCGGCGCTGGCGCGGGGCCTGAACACCCACGCCGGCGCCCTCACCAGCCGCCCGGTCGGCGAGGCCCACGGCATCGAGGCCACCGACCCGGAGGAGGTCCTCAGGTGAACCCCGGGGTGACCCCGCGCCCCGTGGGGGGCGCGGGGCGCTCGCTCAGGAGCTGGGGGTGACGGTCGGCTCCGCGCTGGGTGCGGGGCTCCCCGAAGTGCTCGGCTCCGCGCTGGGGGCGGGGGTTCCCGAGGTGCTCGGCGCCGCACTGGGCGTGGTCGTCGGGAGCGGGTTGTCGGCCGCGACCTGGTCCGTGCTGCCCTCGCCGGTGCAGGTGGCGCCGTACTCGGGGGTGGTGCTCGGGTTCTGCTTGTACTTGGTGATGTAGCTCGCCAGGCGGGGGTCGCTAGCGCCCGTGAGCGCGAGCTGGTGGTTCCAGGAGCTCACCACGACCGGGGCCTTGAGGCCGGGGTACGGGCTGAGCAGCAGGTAGTCGGAGGTGACGAGCGCCTTGAGCTTGTCGACGTCGGCCTTGGCGAGGTCGGGCCGGTAGGTGATCCACACCGAGCCGTGCTCCATGGAGTGCACGCCGTTCTCGCTGTTGATCGGCTGGTCGTAGACCCCGCACTGCTGCCATGACGGGTTGTGCTCGCCGCCGACCGGCGGGGACTCCTTGTAGTTGACCTTGATCGGGGTGTGCTGGGACCCCTTGTAGGCGAAGGTCGCGACCCCGTCGAGCGAGCTCTTGGCCCGGTCCTGGATCACGTAGAACCCGACAAGGCCGACCAGCAGGACGATGACGAAGGCTCCCGCTCCCCACATGAGCATTGCGGTGCGCCGCTCTTTGCGCTTCTGCGCGGCACGCAGCTGGGCGAGTTGCTCTCGCCGGGCCTGCGTCCTCTCCTTGGCCATCAGTCCTCCAACGGCTGGTCATGACCTTGCATGTCGAGCGGCCGATACTTATGTGGAGGATAGTGGGTAGGTAATAACGTTTGCGTTCATCCCACCTGACATTCATTACTCTGGCTGGCAATGAGCACTTCACGAACTCGTCTGGTCCTCGTCGCGCTGATCTCGTGCGTGGTCACCGCCGTCGCCATGCTGCTGATCCTCGGACGCTCGGCGCCGCCGGGGGACGCGTCGGCGGAGGCGGGCTTCGCCCGGGACATGGCGGTCCACCACGCCCAGGCCGTCGAGATGGGCTTCGCCGTGCGCGACGGCAGCACCGACGCCCCGATCCGGGCCCTGGCGTACGACATCATCACCACCCAGACGGCCCAGCGCGGCGTCTTCATGGGATGGCTCCAGCAGTGGGGCCTCGACCAGTCGGGGACCCGGCCCGCGATGGCCTGGATGGCCGGGCACGGCGGCGAGCACGGCGGGACGCCGGCGGCCGTCGGGGTGCCCGGCACGATGCCGGGCATGGCGACCAAGGAGGAGCTGGCGCGGCTCAAGGCCGCCAAGGGCAAGGACTCTGAGATCCTGTTCCTGCAGCTGATGATCCGCCACCACGAGGGGGGCGTGCAGATGGCCCAGGGCCTGCTGAAGCTGTCGAACCGCGACGAGGTCCGCCGGATGGCGCAGAGCATCGTGGACACCCAGAACAGCGAGATCGGCTACATGACCGACCTGCTGAAGCAGCGCGGCGCCCAGCCGTACCCCTCAATTCTCAAGTGACGGGCGGGCGGACCTCGTGACCGTGCGGGCGGGGGGTCAGGGCTGGGTCATCTCCTCGGCGATCGCGGCGGCGAAGTCGTCCACGTCGTCCTCGGTGGTGTCGAACGCCGTCATCCAGCGGACCTCGCCGATCGCGGGGTCCCAGGTGTAGAAGCGGAACCGCTTGCGCACGCGGTCGGCCACCTCAGGGGGCATGACGGCGAAGACGGCGTTGGCCTCGACCGCCCTGGTCACGGTCACCCCCGGGATGTCGCGCACGGCCGCGGCGAGGCGCGCGGCCATCGCGTTGGCGTTGCCCGCGTTGCGCAGCCACAGGTCGCCGCCGAGCAGCGCCTCGAACTGGGCGGACACGAACCGCATCTTGGAGGCGAGCTGCATCGCGCTCTTGCGCAGGTAGATCATGCCCCGGACCGCCGCGGGGTTGAGCACGACGATGGCCTCGCCGAACATCAGCCCGCCCTTGGTGCCACCGAAGGACAGCACGTCCACGCCGGCGTCGGTGGTCAGCGCGCGCAGCGGCACGCCGAGCGCCGCGGCGGCGTTGATCAGGCGCGAGCCGTCGAGGTGGAGCAGCATTCCGAGGGAACGGCAGTGGGCGGCGATCCCGGCGATCTCCCCGGGGGTGTAGAGCGTGCCGAGCTCGGTGCTCTGGGAGATCGTGACCACCCGGGGCTGGGCGCGGTGCTCGTCGCCGAAGCCCCACGCCTGCCGGTCGACCAGCTCGGGGGTGAGCTTGCCGTCGGGCGTCGGGACGCTCATCAGCTTCAGCCCGGCGCTCTGCTCGGGCGCCCCGCCCTCGTCGGTGTTGACGTGCGCGGTCTCGGCGCACACCACCGCCTCCCACGGGGCGGTCATCGAGCGCAGGCCGACGACGTTGGCGCCGGTGCCGTTGAACACCGGCCACACCTGGGCGGCCGGGCCGAAGTGCCGTTTGAAGATCTCCTGGAGGGCCTCGGTGTAGACGTCCTCGCCGTAGGCCACCTGGTGGCCGCCGTTGGCCAGGGCCAGCGCCTCCAGCACCTCGGGGTGCACGCCGGCGTAGTTGTCGCTGGCGAACCCCTTCACGGCGGGGTCGTGGCGGCGCTGTGCCTGGGTCACGTGGTGAGGTCCCATCGCGTGCCGTTGATATCGCCGGCCGGGCGGTCCCACAGGCCGGCGACCGCCTCGGCGAGGTCGGTGACGTCGGTGAACCCCGGGAACGCCCGCTCCGGGCTCGCGGCGCGCATCTGGTCGTTGACCAGGGCCTTGACGACCAGGATCGTCGCCGCACCCGGCGTGCCGCGCAGGGAGTCGGCCAGCGCCAGCGTCCACGCCTCGGCCGCCGCCTTCGCCGCCGCGTAGGCCGCGCCCCCCTGGGTGGGCTCCTGGGCGGCCTTGGCCGAGACGATGGCGAACCGGGCGGCGTCGCTGCGGCGCAGCTGCGGCTCGAACGCCAGCGAGACGTTCTGCAGGGTGCGGATGATCTGCTCGTGCAGCGCGTCCCAGTCGGCCAGGTCGGTGTCGGCGAAGGTCTTCCCCCCGCGCCACCCGCCGACGAGGTGGACCACCCCGTCGGCGCCGCCGTGCTCCCTGTCGACCTGGCGCGCCAGCTCACGTACGGCCTCGAGGTCGGTGAGGTCGGCGGCGACCACCCCGTCGGCGGCATGCCGTCCGGCGCCGACCACGGTGTCGCCCCGCGCGGCGAGGCGCGCGGCGACCGCGCGGCCCGTTGGCCCGCCCGCCCCGGCGATGACGACGACCCTGCTCGCCCGGCTCGGCTCGCTCACGCGCGGATTCCCTTCGTGGCCTCGATCACGTCAGAAAGCTTACGACGCAGGGCCTCGTAGAACATGCTCAGGGGGAACTCGTCGGGCAGGACCGCGTCGACCACGGCCTTCGGGAACCCCTCGACCGGCAGCGCGTCGGCGCCCCGGTGCCACACCGAGGCCGGGTGGGGGGCGACGTAAGCCGCGACGAGCTGGTGTGCGGCCAGCCAGTGGGCCAGCTTGGAGCGGTCGATGCCGTCGCGGTAGAGCTTCTCGACCTCGCCGCGCAGGTCGGCGACGCAGCCGGCGACCCGGTCCCAGTCGACGCTGAGCCGGTTGTCTGTCCAGCGGACGACGTCGTTGCGGTGCAGGTAGGCGAACAGGAGCTGGCCGCCGAGGCCGTCGTAGTTGCGCACCCGCTCGCCGGTGATCGGGAAGCGGAACAGCCGGTCGAACAGGATCGCGTGCTGCACGTACCGGGCGTGCGGCACGCCTTCGGTCTCCAGCCTGACCGCCTCGCCGAACGCGGTCAGGTCGCAGCGCAGTTCCTCCAGGGAGTACAGCCAGTACGGCATCCGCTGCTTGATCATGAACGGGTCGAACGGCAGGTCGCCGTGGCTGTGGGTCCTGTCGTGCACGAGGTCCCACAGGATGAAGGTGTCCTGGGCCAGTTCCTGGCTGTCCAGCAGGCGGGCCGCGTCCGGCGGCATGGCGAGCTTCAGCGTGTCCGCGGCGGCCCGGCTGACCTGGCGGAACCGGGCGGCCTCGCGGTCGCAGAAGATCGCGCCCCAGCTGAACCTCGGCGGGGTCTCCCGGACCGCGACGGTCTCGGGGAACAGGACCGCGCTGTTGGTGTCGTAGCCGGCGGTGAAGTCCACGAACGCGATCGGCACGAACATCGGGTTGTCGTACCGCCCGCGCTCCAGGGCGGCGAGCCACTCCGGCCACACCGTGCGGATCCAGACCGCCTCCAGGTTGCGGTTCGGGTTGCCGTTCTGGGTGTACATCGGGAAGACGACCAGGTGCTCCAGGCCGTCGGCGCGCTGGGTGTCGGGGTGGAAGGCGTTCAGCGAGTCGAGGAAGTCCGGGACACCGAAGCCGCCGTCCCGCCATTTGCCCAGGTCGGCGAGCACGGTCGTCAGGTACTCGCTGTCGTGCGGGAAGCGCGGCGCGAGGTCCTGGATGGCGGCGGTGATCCGGCCGACGACGGGGGCGGCGGCCTCCGCGTCCTCGACGGACCCGTTCTTGGCGGTGAGCGGCCGCAGTTCCTCGACGGCCGCCTTGAGCGTGGCGAACCCGTCGCCGGTCCCGCCCGTGCCCGCCTCGCCCACGGGGACGCGGGCGGCCCAGGTCACGACGTTGCCCCAGAGGCGGGCGTGCCGCAGGTCGTCGATGGAGTCGTCGCCGAACAGGTCGGAGTCGGCGAACACCACGACCCGCCCCCGGCCGTGGCGCACGGCGACGGCCAGGGCCCGGCCGGGGAGGTCGGCGGCGGGCGAGGTCTCGAACAGGACGGTCGCCCCGGCGGGCGGGTCCAGCACGCCCGCGCGGTAGAAGCACGCCTCCTTGGCGCCCGCCGTCAGGTCGTCCGCCGCGGCGGGCACCGGCCGGCCGAGCACCCAGGTGGCCACGCCGTTGTAGCAGTTGCCCGGGTCCTGGACCATGGCGTGCTCGATGCCCACACCGAACCGGGCCAGCAGCTCGGCCAGGTTGTTGCCGTACTTCTCCTGCTCACACTCGGCCAGCACGACCAGGCCGCCGCCGTCGGCGACATATCGCTCTATGGCGTCCAGTTCCTCGGCCGGCAGGACCGGGCTGCCGAGGCCGGTGGTGCGCTCCCAGCGGTCGGCGGAGGGGTGGGCGATGACGAAGACGTCGTGGGCGGCGAGCACGGCGGGGGTGATGGGGCCCTCGACGTGTGCGGCGACTGTGTCCCCGAGGTGCCGGAGGATCTCCGCAGCGCGCGCGTAGCTGTTGTCGTCGGGGTGCGCCGGGTTCATCGCCTCGGCGACCTGGCGGCGGATCGTCCACGACTCGTTGTGCGCCTCGTCGAACAGCACCCTCGGGAAGGCCCTCATACCGTCTCATCCCTCCATTAGCGTAATTTCTTCAGCAATGTCCGGTTCTATACGGAAAATATACATGCATGACCCCCTCCTACGGGAAACCCGTACACCCGGTCGGGGTCCCGGACTCGGGTCCCGGCCCCTGCGGTACCGGTTCTCCGGCCCGCCCGGCACGGGACCCCCGCCGGGGGGCCGGTACGGGGTCCACGGCCACGCCGGTACGGGGGTCGTCCCGGGCCCGAAATCTTCGGCGACGTGTCCGGCCGGGCCCGCGCCGGGGTGTCGTCCCGATGGCCGCGGCGATGAGCGCCTCATGTGGCGGTAAAGAGCGGTTAATATCGGTTCAAGCTGGAGATTAATCTCGGATCGGCGTGCCCGACACGGCCGCCGGCTCCCCCGCAAGCCGTCTCCAAGCGACCTCCAAGTCCGATCAAGATCGATAACTCGTTGTCGCAGGTCGTTCAAGGACCGATTGCAAGTCCGTGACGGCCGCCTCAGGAGCCTTGAACGGCGCTGCCAGCACTGCGACCCTGGGATCACTCTGGTCCGGAATAGGAGGCGGAGATGCCCCGCCTGCACTACCTCATCGCGGGGTTAAGCGCTCTGGGATCACTCACTCTCGGAATGCACCCGCACCCAAGCGGCTCGACCGACCGCGTCTTACCTGGAACGGTCCGGGTCGAGGCGCAGGCGCACGTGACGATCAACCTGCTCGACGACCGGGGGGTCATCCAGCAGGTCGTCCGCGAGTACGAGACCCCCGTGGGGATCGGCAGCGGCTTCAACGTCTCCCCCGACGGCGTCGTCGTCACCGCGACAGGCGTGGTCCAGTCGGGCAAGGACGTGAGCATCTACGCGGCCAACCGGGTCTTCGCCGAGTACTTCAAGGTGAAGATCCCCGCCGACTTCTCCCGGCACAAGCTGAAGAACCCCGACCTCAACGGCCGCCTCCAGGCGTGCTACCCGCCGCAGCGGCAGAACTCCAACTGCATCGTCACGGCCGTCACCAAGGTCACCGTCTTCCCGTACGCCGACCCGCCCGTACCCGAGGGGTACCCGGCGGACCTGGTGCACACCGGGACCTCACCGTCCGCCCCCGCGGTGCTGAAGCTGGCCAAGGGCGGCGAGGACTCCACGCTCCCGACGGTCCCGCTCGGCACCGGTCTCGGAAGCGGCATCGAGTCCACCGACGTGGTCGGGCTGCCCGTCCGCCCCAGCGCCAAGACGCCGCCGAAGGTGGAGACCGCCCACCTCGACCCGCCCGGCGGGCGCACGTTCAAACCGGCCGAGCGCAGCAAGCTCAGCACGTTCCTGTCCAACGACGGCGACGGGGCCGCGGTCGTCGACGACGGCAAGAGCGAGGTCATCGGGCTGGTCACCGGCGGGGGCGGGGCCCCCGAGACCCTCACCCCGGTGGAGGACATCCGCGCGGCGCTGGTCGCGGCCAACCTCACGGCCCGGCGCGGCCCGGTCGACGTCGTGTACGAGACGGCGCTGGCGTCGTACCACAACAAGTTCTACGCCAACGCGATCCCGGTGCTGGAGCAGGTGCTGAGGCTGCGTCCCGACCACGCCGTCGCCCAGGACCACCTGCGGTTCGCCCGGGCCAACCGGGCGAAGGGGCCGTCCACCCAGGCGAACGCCCCGGCCGCCAGGAAGCCCGCGTTCGTGCTGTCGCCGCTGGTGCTGACCGCCATCGGGGTGGTGGCCGTCGGCGTGCTGATCGCGATCGCCGTGCCTCTCACGCTCCGGCGGCGCCGCCAGGCCGGCGAGGACGGCGCGGAGGGGGACAGAACGCCCGAACGGATGGCCGCGGCGGCCACGTGGCCACCGCTGGGCACCCAGGCGATGGACGCGGGGCCTCCCGCGGAGGGGTCCTTCCCCGCCCAGCGCAGGGCGCCCGGATCCGGCACCGGCCCCTCCCCCGTGGCCGTGGTGCCCGGGTCGGCGGCAGGCGTGGCCGGGGGCAACGGAACACAGGTGGTGTTCTGCACACAGTGCGGGATGCGCCTCGGAAAGGCCCATCGCTTCTGCGGCTTCTGCGGGCATGCGGTGGATCAATGAGCGAGCAGGGGTTCTCCATGCCACCACTGATCGGCGCCCAGGTGGCGGACTATCTGGTCGAGGCGGTGGTCGGGCGCGGGGGGATGGCGACCGTCTACCGTGCCCACGACCACCGGCTCGGCCGCGCGGTCGCGCTCAAGGTGCTGGCCCCGCAGCTCTCGCAGGACCAGCGGTTCCGCGACCGTTTCGTGCGTGAGTCACGCCTGGTGGCCGGTATCGACCACCCCAACATCATCCCGATCTACGAGGCGGGCGAGAGCGGCGACCTGCTGTTCATCGCCATGCGCTACGTCGACGGCGCCGACATGCGCAAGCTGATCCAGGCGAGCGGCCCGCTCCCGGTGGCGCGGGCCTACCGGCTGTTCACCCAGATCGCCTCCGCGCTGGACTCAGCCCACCAGCACGGCCTGGTCCACCGCGACGTGAAGCCGGCGAACATCCTGGTCGCCGACGGCACCGAACGCGACGCCGAGCACGTCTACCTCACCGACTTCGGGCTGACCAAGAGCACCTTCTCCGAGGCGGGCCTGACCAGCCACGGCCACTTCATGGGCACGCCGCGCTACGTGGCGCCCGAGCAGATCCGCGGGCTGACCGTGGACGGGCGCAGCGACCTGTACGCGTTCGCGTGCGTCGTGTACGAGGCGCTGACCGGGCTGCCGCCGTTCCAGCGGGACACCGAGCTGGCCCTGCTGTACGCGCACGTCTCCCACGAGCCGCCGCCGCTGACGCCGTACCGGCCCGACCTGCCGCACGCCGTCAACCAGGTGATGGCCCGGGCGCTGGCCAAGTCGCCGGCGGAGCGGTACGGGAGCTGCCAGGAGTTCGTGTCCGCGCTCCGGGACGCGATCAGCGGCGAGGAGCCGCACCCGAGTCTCCCCGAGGGGCGTCAGGCCTGGTCGGTGCCTCCCGGCGGCGCTCCCTCGGGTTCGCCCTCGGGTTCGCCTCGGTACGCCGAGCAGGGCCGCTCGATGGACTCGGCCGGGCCGATGCGGGGGCCCCAGGGGACGGCGCCGAGCCGGCCGGCCACCCGGCGGACGGGGAAGCGGCGCTGGCCGGCGGGCGCGCTCATCGGGGCCGGGGCCGTGCTGGTCTCGATCGCCATCGCCGCCACGCTGCTGCTCAGCCAGGGGGCGCCGACGGTGGGGGCCAAGCGGTACCCGGGGTCCACGGCCGCGCCGCTCTCGTTCGAGTACCCGGGCGGGTGGGACGCGCGTACGCATAACGACGAGTACGTCATCCTGTCGCCGGCGGCGACGACGTTCGACATGCTCTTCTCGGTGCCGATCGCCTCGGACTGGACGGCCGTCAACGCCCTGCTCACCGCCCATCCCGACCAGGCGACAGGGGTGTTCGCCGAGGTGAACGACACCATCACCACATCGGACCCGCCTGAGACGCTGAAGCGCAGCCTCAGCTTCGTCCTGCCGGGGCCCGCCGACTTCGCCTCGGCGCCGACGACGGCCTCGGTCGCGGGCAAGCCCGCGTTCAAGCTGACGGGGGTGGTGAACGACCCCGGGCAACAGGGGCGGCTGGACCTGGTGGTGTACATCGTGGGGCGGGGGCAGGGGCAGCCGGTGACGTTGATCACGTTCTTCTGCCCGCCGGCCAAGTGCGACCAGACGATGATCGACCGGGTGTTGGACAGCGCGCAGTTCACGTCGTAGGGGGTCGGGGGGGTTTTGGGGACGTCGGGGGACGTTGTGGGGATGGGTCATTTTCGGGGTGGCTGGTTTTCTGGATTTCGGGGCATATCGAGTTTCTTGGTGATTTGTTCCGTGGAGTGATTTGTGGGGATTTGTTCGGTTTGGATGGGGGTTCGCCGTGACGGGTTCAGGGACGGCGGCGGGTTCGTAGACAAGCGCTTGCTCGGGTAATAGTCTGCGGCTCGTGAGCCATGCCATCGGGGTCGACGTCGGGGGCACCTTCACCGACGTGGTCGTCAGCGGCGAGTCCGTGACCGTGGCCAAGGTCCTGAGCACACACGGCGACCCGACTGACGGGATCGTCTCCGGGATCCTCCTCGCGCTCGGCCGCGCGGGCGTCCCCGCCTCCGAGATCACCCGGGTCGTCCACGCCACCACCCTGGCCACGAACGCCGTGCTCGAACGCAAGGGCGAGCGGGTCGCGTACGTGACCACGCGCGGGTTCCGCAGCGCCATCCCGCTCGGCCGGTACGCGCGCGTCGAGGAGGACCGCTACGACCTGCGGTTCGACCCGCCCCCGCCGCCGGTGGCGCCGGAGGACTGCTTCGAGGTGCCCGAGCGGATCGGCCCGAGCGGCGAGATCCTGGAGGAGCTGGATGAGGAGGCGGTCCTGCGGGTCGCGGAGTCGATCGCCGCACAGGGCATCACCTCGGTCGCGGTGTGCCTGCTGCACTCCTACGCCGAACCCGCCCACGAGGCCCGCGTCGCCGCGATCCTGCGCGAGACCCTGCCGGACGGTGCCGACGTGGTCACCTCGTCGGAGGTGTGGCCCGAGATCCGCGAGTACGAGCGGGCGACCACCACCATCATGTCCGCATATGTCGGGCCGGTGATGGCCCGTTACCTCCGGCGGCTCCGTGAACGGCTGCACGCGATCGGGGTGACGGCGCCCGTGCACGTCATGGAGTCCTCCGGCGGCGTCATGTCGGCGGAGCTCGCCGCGCGCCGGGCCGTCGCCACGATCGAGTCCGGGCCTGCGGCGGGAGCGCTCGCGGCGGCCCTGACCGGGCACCCGGACATCATCTCGTTCGACATGGGCGGCACCACGGCCAAGACGTGCGTCATCAGGGACGGCCGGCCGGAGATCACCCACGAGTTCCACGTCGGCGGCAAGGGCAGCTTCGGTGGCCGGCGCGCCGGGACCGGCGTACCGATCAAGACCCCGGCGATCGACCTGGCCGAGGTCGGCGCGGGCGGCGGGAGCATCGCCTGGGTGGACGCGGCCGGCGCGCTGCGGGTCGGCCCCCGGTCGGCGGGGTCCGAACCCGGCCCGGCCTGCTACGGCCTGGGCGGGGACGAACCCACCGTCACCGACGCCAACCTGGTGCTCGGCTACCTCGACCCGTCGTCCCTTGGCACACTCTCCCTGTTCGCCGAACTGGCCGAGAAGGCCGTCGACCAGCGGCTCGCCTGGCCGCTCGGCGTCTCGCGGGCCGAGGCGGCGCACGCCGTCCACGAGATCGCCAACGCGGCGATGGGCTCGGCCGTGCACGTGGTGACGGTGCAGCGGGGCATCGACCCGCGCGGGTTCGTGATGGTCGCGTTCGGCGGGGCGGGGCCGATGCACGCGGCCCGGGTCGCGGAGCGGTTCGGGATCGACACGGTGACCGTTCCACCGCACTGCGGAGTGGGGTCGGCCGCGGGGCTGCTGGCGGGAGACCTGTCCACCGACCGGGTGCTGTCCCGGCTCGGGGCCGGGGATCCGGGCGCCGTGTTCGAGGAGCTGGCGGCGGGGGCGGCGGCGGACCTGGGGCTCACGCTCGGGTCCCCGGGGGTATCGGTGGAGCGTTCGGCCGACCTGCGGTTCTTGGGGCAGGCGCATGATCTTACGGTGCCGTGGAGTGATGTGCCGGAGGAGTTGGCTGGGCGATTTGTCGCGAAATATCGGCAGGTTTATGGGATTGAGCAGCAGGGGCCGGTCGAAGTCGTGAGCTACCGCGTCCGCCTCACCCAACACGCCACCACCCCACCCCACACCTTGACCACCCACACCCTGACCACCCACTCCCGCCCCGACGACGAACCGGCTCCTGACGAGCCCCATCGCGGCCACGCCGTTACCCCGCACGAGCGGCATGCAGATCCACAGTCGCGAGCTGGATCAAGCGACACGCCACAGATATTGGATGGATCGGCCGAAGGGCTGGGGGACGAATCGGTCGACGTACCGCAGGTACGGGGCGGATCGGTCGGCACGCCTCGTGGGCGGGTCAGGGCCGCGTGGTTTCCGGAGTGTGGCGGGTTCATCGACACGCCGGTGCTCACCCGTGACCGCCTCCCCCGCACCCCCGGTCCCGCGATCATCGAGGACGCCGAGGCGACGATCGTCGTCCCGCCCGGCTGGACCGCCGTCCTCTCCAGCACCGGCGCCGTGATCCTGGAGCGTGCGCGTTGACCGAGTCGATCACGGCCGAGGTGCTGAGGAACGCGCTGGTGGTGGCCGCCGAAGAGGCCAGCATCGTGGTGGTGCGGTCCGCGTATTCGACGTTCATCGTCGAAGGGTCCGACGCCTCCGCCGCGATCCTCGACGCCGGCGGCCGGCTGGTCGCCCAGTCGATGGCCACGACGCTCATGAACAGCATGGCCCTGAAGATCGCCCTTCCCGAGCTGCTGAAGGACATTCCCGCCGCGACCATGCGGCCGGGCGAGGTGTTCGTCCTGAACGACGCCTACCGGGGCGGGGTGCACACCAATGACCTGCTGGTGTACCGGCCCGTCTTCTCCGGTGGGCGACCCGCCTACTTCACGGCCACCATGATCCACGTCTCCGACCTCGGCGGCCTGTCGGCGGGTGGGATGGCGCCCCTCGCGACCGACATCTTCCTCGAAGGACTTCAGATCCCGCCCGTGCGCCTGGCCACGGCGGCCGGGCTGGAGCCCGCGATCGAGGCCATCATGCGGGCCAACAGCCGTACCCCGGACAAGGTCATCGGTGATGTCCGGGCCCTGATCGCGGGCACCGCCGTCGCGGCGACCCGGATGGAGTCCCTGCTCGCCGAACACGGCCCGGACGGGCTGGCCGAAGGCATCGACGCCTACCTGGACTACACCGAGACCCGGACGAGGGGCGCTCTCGCCGAGTTGCCGCCCGGGAGGTACCCGTCTTCATATGCGATCGACGACGACGGCATCGACCTGACCCGCCCGCACACAGTCCGCGTCACCATCATCATCGGCCCCAACCCCCCAGTGTCCAGCCCACCCCCGCACACCCTCAGCCCACCCACCGCCCAGCCCCCACCCCACGCCGAGCGACGCATCGGGCGCGTGCCGGGCATCGTGCTCGACTTCGAGGGGACCGATCCGCAGGTTCCGGCGGCGATCAACTCCTCCTCGTCGCAATCGCTCGCCGCCGCCGTGTTCGCGGTGCGGTGCTTTCTCGACCCGACGATCCCGATGAACGACGGGTGCCTGCGTGCGATCGAGGTACGCCTCCCGCCCGGATCGCTGCTCAATGCGCATTCGCCGTACCCGTGCGGCGGGCGTTTCGTACCGATCTATGCGGCCATGGAGGCGATCTTCCAGGCACTGTCGGACGCGATGCCGGACCGGGCCATCGCCGCCTCCGGGATCCTGCAGCCCTTCAGCATCGCCGCACGCTCCGCGCCGTACTGGATCCACCTGTCCTACGACTTCGGCGGGGTCGGCGCGCGTGCGGGCAAGGACGGCCCGGACGCAACGGGCGTCCACTTCGGCATCGGCCGCAACTCGGTACCGCAGGTCGAACCGGTCGAAACCCGGTGCCCGCTGATCGTGGAGTCGGTGGAGACCATCCCCGACTCCGGCGGGCCGGGGCGGTGGCGCGGAGGCCTCGGGTCCAGGACGGTCTTCCGATTCCTCGCCGACGCCCATGTCACCACGCGCGGCGACCGGCTACGCGGCGCACCGCCCGGCAGGTCGGGCGGGCTGCCGGGCCGGCTCGGCGGCTTCTTCAAACGCCACCTCGACGGCACGGTGGAGCGCCTGAACTCCAAGGTCAACAACGTCCGCTTCGACGCGGGCGAGGCGCTGGTCATCGAGACGACCGGTGGCGGCGGCATCGGCTCCCCCAGGGACCGTCCCGCCGAGGAGATCCACCTCGACCTCAAATCCGGCAAGATCACCAATGCCGGCGCCCAAGCCGACTACAGCCTGACATCCTCACCGGTTGAAACCATGTGAAGACGCGACAAGACGAAGCTTTCACCCTCACTGCCTCGGCGGTCATTCCGTTCTCAGAAATACACCTGGGACGAGAGTTGCAGTTCGAGAAGTCGCCCGTTCGGGCAGCCCGCACATTGAAAGGCGCTTGTCCGGCAGGCACACGTTGAAAGGCGCCTGTTCGGGCAGACGCACGTTGAAAGGCGCCCGTTCGGGCAGGCGCACGTTCGGGCAGGCGCTCGTTGAGAGGCGCTCACGTTGGGACGGAGTCCACTGACTAGGCGCCCCCTCGCTCGATGCGCCATCCATCCCCTGGAGTGCTCCGTCCGGGAAAGCGCCCCGCTTTGACGCTGATCACTACCCTGCCAACCTCGCCGCCACCACGGATGTCTCCGATGGGTATGACCGCCTCTGGCTTCCCGAGCCGGCGTGGGGAGCAGAATGAGGACGCGTGGGGAGAGGAGCAGTGAGAGGGCCGCGTGGGAAGCAAGTGAGGCCGCGTCCTGGGCTAGTGAGACCGCGTCGTGGGCTAGTGAAAGGCTGCGGCCAGATCGGCAAGGTGCGGAATGTCATCGACGGGGCCGGATGCGGAACTTGGGGGATGCGCCGGTTCGTCACACACCTTGCAGGCTTACGCCAACGAAAGGGATCTTCCCCCAAATGCGCAGTTCCGTCTTCGCCAACCTGGACGCGGGACAGCTTCCCGGCAACTTCGCCACGCAGAACTCCAAGATGCTGCGGGTCGATCTGCGGGGTGAGGTGCTCGCCAGGCAAGGGTCCATGGTCGCCTTCCAGGGCCAGATGAATTTCGACTACGAAGGCTCAGGTGGCGTCGGTCGTTTCCTCAAGAAGATGGTGACCGGCGAAGGCGCGCCGTTGATGCGGGTGCAAGGACAGGGCCTGCTGTACCTGGCACACGAAGCCGACGACGTCCACCTGTTCTACTTGGAGAACGAAGCACTGACGGTCAACGGCTCCAACCTGCTGGCCTTCGACCCGCAACTGACCTGGGACATCCAGCGAGTACAGGGTGCGGGCATGGCGACGGGCGGCCTGTTCAACACCACCATCAGGGGCACTGGCTGGGTCGCGGTCACGGCGCACGGTACGCCCGTGGTGCTGGACACCAGCCGCATGCCGACCTTCGCGGACGCGCAAGCGGCAGTGTGCTGGAGCGCGAACCTGCAGGTCGGCGTCAACCGCACCGTCAAGCTGGGAGCCCTCATCGGCCGGGGAAGCGGTGAGGCCATGCAACTGGCGTTCCGGGGCTCGGGTTTCGTCCTCGTCCAGGCGAGCGAAGGCGCGACCGTTCCCGCCCACAGCCACGGCAACTAGAACCCCGGGCCCGTGCGATCGAATTCAGCCATCGGCCACCGCGACGACGTTGCCATAACCGTCGGAGCGGACGACGTGGACATGGCCCGAGGGCGTGGTCCAGGCCAGTACGCCTGTTTCGAGGGGAATCAGGGACCAGCCCTCGGCCTGCTTCAGCCGATGGTGACGTCTGCACAGCGGGGCCAGGTTGCACAGGCATGTTGGACCGCCCTGGTCGTGGGCCAGGGTGTGGTCGATATCGCAGTGGGCGGCGGCTCTGCGACATCGCGGAAATCGGCAGGTCCGATCTCGCGCATTGACGAGCTCGCGAAGCTTTTCGCTGGGTTTGTACCTGCTTTGTCCGTGGTGGAGGGCCTGTCCATCATCGGCGAGGACGGTCCAGCAGAGCTTGACGCCGGTCCGGAGAGTCGTGTCGGCGATCTGCCGGGCAATGTCGGCGACCAGTGATCCGTAGCGCCCCAACTCGGCCGGTGCCTCGGACAGGCCGAGCAACGTCTGGAGCCCGATGACCAGATGAGGCGCTCCCACATAGCGTGCGGCCGCGGCCAGCAGCCCCTCCGCCGCCGGTACCCCGGCCTGGAGGGTGTCACCGATCCACGGAAGGTCGTCGGCGTACGCGTCTTGGTGCGCGTACTGAGGTTCGTCAGGTGCGGGAATGTCGCTGTCGTACTCGGGCGGCGCCTGGTAGGGAATGGCCTCGTCCTCGGGATCGCCGGTCCAGATGAGCCCTGGACGGCCACCCGCGCCTCGACCACCAACGCCGAAATCCCCGACCCCGCCGACGATCCCGGCCCCGCCCGACCCGCTGGACGCCTCTGTCCGACGCCCGCCGGAATCGTCAGGCGGCGGCCGATGGCCTGATCTCTTCGTCATGGCGGTCACCACGCTGCTCACCGCATGCCGTTCATCTGGGCCGCGCGGCGA
The DNA here is from genome assembly GCF_025506355.1 of Sphaerisporangium corydalis. Taxonomy (GTDB): domain Bacteria; phylum Actinomycetota; class Actinomycetes; order Streptosporangiales; family Streptosporangiaceae; genus Sphaerisporangium; species Sphaerisporangium corydalis. Next base: position 204,574 of record NZ_JANZYP010000003.1, on the reverse strand, counting down.
GGAGGCCATGGGCCCCGCCTCCCCCGAGCCTGTGACCGGAACAGCGTCGTGAGCCCGCAACGGCAAGTCCACCCGGCTGACATCAGAGACGGCATCGCATACGGGCGCCGCAGCGACCCCGTCGGAACGGTCGCCACGCACGTCCGCGAGCGCCACCGAATCAGGAACGGTGCTGGTCCCAGGGCCGATCAGGCCGAGCTGAAGCGCCAGGAAGACGTCCGACCGGAGCTGATCGGTCGTCCGCGCGTCGCCGGCACGTTTCGCCGCGCGCGCGATCGCGTTCACCCGGTTGTAGGCGGCGGTCGCCGGCCCGGCGGGGAGGCCGAGTCCGAAGATCTCGGCGGTGCCCTGGCCGTCGTTTCGCAGCTCCAGCCGCCGGGACCGCTCCGAGCACTCGCGCCGCGCCCGTGCCTCACCGGCCGCCACTTGGTTGACCGTGGCCGCGACCAAGGCCCGCAACTGGCCCGTCGTCAGGTCCTGAGCCTGGTCGAGGATGGCGTCCTCGACGCGGTGGCAGGCCGCGTCCGACAGGCCCTTGACCCCCTCGACCATGACCCGCGCGCGTGGCTCGTCCAGCACCCCGGCCCGCAGGAACTCCATCGTGCCGGGGAGCCGGTCGCGCAGGGTCGCGGCGGTCTCGATCAGGGTCGCCGCCGACCATTCGGTCAGCGTCATTCCCAGCGCGATCTCCGAGTGCAACCAGAACAACCAGTCACTGCTGAAACGCTCGTCAGAGCTGTACCGCTCGGCCAGGACGTTCACCAGCTCAAGCTCGCGCGCCTTCACCCAGGATCCGAGCCGGCGCCAGGACACCAGCAGATCGACCAGCGCGCCGCGAGGCAGAGCGCCGACGTCGAGCCCCTCCAGAGCCGCCGCCAGGTCGGCCCCCGACAGCCCGGCACCCAGCCCTTCACCACTCGGCAGATCCGGCCCCGGCGAACCCGGACTCAACAAGCCGGCGTCCGGCTCGTCAAGCCAGTCACCCCCAGGCGAGGCGCCCGGCAGACCGTCGGGCCCCGGTGTTCCGCCGACCACCGACCCGGCTCCCCGGCGCCGACCGGGACCGCCATCGCGCCCGCGTGCCTTAACGGAACCGGCCTGAACCCCCTCGGCAGCCCCCTGGCACGCGGCAACGCCACGGTCGGCCCCAGCAACGGTCCTCGTACGCGCGACGGCCACGCCCAGACACCCCCGATCACCCGCCATCGAACAACTACCCAGAGCATACGAACGACCACCGACAATAACCGCCCCTCCCCCCGCCTTCCAGAAAATACTTTCGAAGACCCGCACACGGCCGCCGCGCGGACCATCGTCGTCAGCACGACCAACGGCCTGTCGGCACCGATACGAGAGGAGGACACGACCCGGCGACAAAGCCACACAAAGCCGCATAAAGCACGACGCCAAACGCCCAGAACAGGCGGAAACCAATCAGCCCTGGACGGTCCCCGTGGCCCTCTCCCAGGCGCGGGCCCCGCTGAGAACGGACCCATGGACGGCCCGCGCGATGCGAGCACCCCACGTCGACCTCGGCCCGCCGAACAGCTCCTCGGGCCCCTCGGCGCGCACGGCCACACACACGGCATCCGAAGCGGTCCCCGTGCACGCGTAACCGGCCTCGGCCAGCGCCTGGGACTTGGCCTCGGTCACCGTCATCACCGTATTGACCAGCGCGGCGTCGCACATGGCGACGGGAACGGACACGATGATGTTGATCGTCCCAGGAGCCGGAAAAGCGACCCGCCCCCCGGAAACCACCCGATCAGGAGGCACGGACCGTCCCGCCGCACGATCCCGCACAGCGGGCCAGAGCTCACGATCAGGCACCCCCTCGGGAAGGGCCGCCAGCGTCGGCACCCGCAACCCCACCGTCGCGACCGCCTCCACGCCCGCGTCCCCCGCCCGGGTGTAGTGCGCGACCGAGGCGGCAGTCATCATCCCCACCCCCGGCCCGCCAGGCGCGAGTTCCCGTAGGTGCTCGATCGGGTCCATCCGCGAGTACGCCCCCACGACCTGCGCGTTAAGCACCCATTCCCCGGGCCCGATGCCGCCGCCGACCATCGCCGAGGAGATCATCCGCCACCCGGGGCCGAAGTGCCACAGCAGCGACGCCAGCCGGGCGCCGTCCTCGTGCCGATGGGTCAGGGACAGCATGCGATCTCCTCACGACCCAGGTCCCGACAAGCGTACGGAGCCGCACGACCCGCGTCCCGACAGCGTACAGAGCCGCACAGACCGAAACCGAACCCGCGAAAACCGAAATATCCCTAGTCGCCGGGCCGGATGAGGTTGACGAGCGGCCGCCCGTCGGCCCCGCCCTCGACCCGGACGCGCGCCCCGAAGTGCCGGGCGAGCAGCGGCTCGGTCAGCACCTCCTTGACGGGCCCGGAGGCGACGAGCCGCCCGCCCGCGATGAGCAGCATGGCGTCCGCGTACTGTCCCGCCAAACTCAGGTCGTGGATGGCGGTCACCACGGTGAGCCCGTCCGCGAGGCGGAGCCGGTCGACGAGTTCCAGCACCTGCTGCTGGTGCCCGAGGTCGAGCGCGGTCGTGGGCTCGTCGAGCAGCAGGACGGGCGCACGCTGGACGAGCGCCCGGGCGAGCACGACCCGTTGCCGTTCCCCGCCGGACAGCCGCCCCAGCGGCCGGGCCGCGAGCGCGGAAAGGTCGAGCCGTTCCAGCACCGATCCGGTGATCTCGCGGTCGTCTCGGGTGTCCCGGCCCAGGTACGAGATGTACGGTGTGCGGCCAAGGAGCGCGTATTCGAAGACGGTCAGACTCGCCGGCAGCACCGGGCTCTGCGGCGCGTAGGCCATCAACCGGGCCCGCTGCCGGGGCTTGAGCCCGCGCACGGCCACTCCGTCGACCAGCACCTCGCCGCGCGCCTCGACCAGCCCCATCATCGCTTTGAGCAGCGTCGACTTGCCGGCGCCGTTGGGCCCGATGACCGCCAGCCACTCCCCGCCGCCCGCCGACAGGCCAATCTCGGACAGGACGGGCCGCCCGTCCAGTTCGACCGAGAGGTCCCGTACCTCCACGAGGTTCACCCCGCCGCCAGGGGTGCTCACGTGTCCACCGCCCGCGTCGCGCGGAGCAGGCCCACGAAGAACGGCGCCCCGATGAAGGCGGTGACCACGCCGATCGGCAGCTCGGCCGGGGCGAGCACAGTACGGGCGACCAGGTCCGCCAGGACCATGAACGACGCCCCGGCGACCAGCGACAGCGGAAGCACCACGCGGTACGACACCCCCGCGAGCCGCCGGACGACGTGCGGCACGACGATGCCCACGAACCCGATGAGCCCGCTGACCGCGACGGCGGACGCGGTGGCGAGCGAGGCCGCGCACAGCACGACGAACCGGACCCGGACGGCGTTGACCCCCAGGCTGGTCGCCTCGTCGTCGCCGACGGACAGCACGTCCAGCAGCCGCCCGTGCGCGAGCAGGACGACCGCCGACACGACGGCGTAGGGGGCGATGAGCCAGACCTTCGACCAGTCGCCGTCGATGCCCCCGAGGATCCACGAGTAGATCCGCTGAAGCTGTTCGACACGGAGCTGCTGCACGAAGGTCTGCACGGCCGACAGAAACGACGACACCGCCACCCCGGCGAGCACCAGTGTGGCCGTCCCCCCGGCGCGTCCCGCCGTGTTGCCCAGCGCGTACGCCAGCAGGACGCCGCCGATGGCCCCGGCGAAGGCGGCGATCGGGACCAGTCCGTCGACCTGGACCAGCACGATCATCAGGGTCGTGGTGAGCCCGGCGCCGGCGGCGGCGCCGAGCAGGTACGGGTCGGCGAGCGGGTTGCGGAACACCCCCTGGTACCCGGCGCCCGCGACGGCCAGCAGGCCGCCGACGACCGCCGCCATCACCACTCTGGGCAGCCTGAGCTGGAACAGCAGCCCGCGTTCGACGGGCGCGAGCCCGGAGTTCGCCGAGACCAGCGGCAACCGGTCCAGCAGTTCCAGGACGATGCCCCTGACCGGTACGCCCGCCGCGCCGATCATCAGCCCGGCGAGGAGACAGAGCGCGAGCACGGCGAGGGCGGCCGCGAGCGCCAGGGGACGCCGCCGCGCCGCCCCGGCTCCCGCCCGACCGGCGTCGACCACCGCCGACACCCGTTCACCCACGCGGCAGCACCACGCGGGACGCCCTACACGTCAGCACGCCCCGAGATGTCAGGTTCCGGCCCTCTTGACGGCCTCGCCGACGGTCTTGACGAGGTCGACCACGCGCGGACCCCACCGCGAGGCGATGTCGTCGTCGAGCGCGATGACCCGGTCCTTCTTGATCGCCGTGAGCCCGCCCCACCCGGGGCGCTTGGCCAGGGTCTCCTTGGACTGCCCGCAGCACTTGGTGTCAGCGAGGAAGATCAGGTCGGGGTCGGCCTTGGCCACGAACTCGCTGGACAGCTTGGGGTACCCGCCGGCGGCGTCCGGCGCCTTGTCGGCGATGTTGGTCAGCCCGAACATCCCGTAGATCTGGCCGATGAACGTGCTGGACGTCACCGAGTACGGCGTGTTGTCCAGTTCGTGGAAGTACGTCAGCTTGCCGTCCTTGGGCGCGTCGGCGGTCAGCTCGGAGATCTGCCGTTTCATGCCCTCGGCGACCTCGTCCGCCTTCGCCTTGTTGCCGGTGGCTGCGCCGAGGTCGGCGATCTCGTCGTAGCTCTCCTCCAGCTTGGTCGCGGCGGGTTCGAGCAGGACCGGGATCCCGACCTTGGTCAGCGCGGCCACGACGCCGCCCGTGTCGTTGGCGAGGACCACCAGGTCGGGCTTCTCGGCGATGATCGCCTCGGCGTTGGGCTTGAAGCCGGACAGTTTCGTCTTGGGCGCCTCGGCGGGGTAGGTCGACTGGTCGTCCACGGCGGTGACCTGCGGTCCGGCGCCGATGGCGAACAGGCTTTCCGTGGCGGTCGGGGACAGCGAGACGACCCGCGCGGGGCGGGCCGCGACGGTGACGGGGCCGTTGCCCGCTTGGACGGTGACCGGGAAGCCGGCGGCCTGGGAGGACGCGGCGGGGGTGGGCGTGGCGGAGGCGGTTTCCGGGGTGCCGGTGGACTGGCCGCATGCGGCCAGTGTCAGCGCACCCAGCAACGCGCCCGCCAAGGCCGTGCGTACGGGCCTCACGAGGTTCCTCCTGTTGCCGGGAAACGAGAGACCCGATGGTGACGGATCACCCTTTTCCACGAGGGTTGACGGCGTCGGCGCGGCAGGCAGGCGACCTGGCTCGACCCGGGGGTCTCACAGTTGCGGGACAGCGCCGGACTCACACCGGACTTCGCTGCGTGCTGCGCGTCAGAGGAACGGTATCAACCGGCGCGTCGCCCGGACGAACGGGAGGCCCGCCGACGAACCACGCCCCAACGGCACCACGGGATTACGGCCCTCCGATAAGCCGTGGGAACATGACCCTCCGGCAAGCCGTGACACCACGAAGCGTGCCCCTCAGACGAGCTGCGCCTCCGCCGCCGCGATGATCTCCTGGAGCCGGAGCCCGTGGCGGGCGTCGAGGGGGTGGCCGCCGCCGCGCCTGACGGTCTGGGCGAACTCGGCGACCATGTCGGGGAAGACGTCGTAGCCGAGGTCGCCCCCGTCCAGGCCCTCGCTGCCGTGCCGCCCGAAGATCGCCACCTGCGAGGAGCCGTGGTCGACGCGCGCGGCCATGGACATGGACGCCTCGCTGACCGCCCCGCTCTCGTGTTCCAGCAGCAGCCCGATCCAGCCGAGCGGGTGGCCGTGCGCGCGGACCCCGGTGATCGGCCCGAGCGCGGCGCCCAGCATGTCGATCATGTGCGGGCCCACGTCGAGGATGGCCCCGCGCTCCTGCCGCCACGGCGAGTCGATGCTGTAGAGCGCGCCGGAGATGTTCAGCGCGTACCCGCCGAAGGGCTCGATGGCGCGGACGCGTTCCAGGAACGCCTTGGTGGCGGCCGAGTAGCGGAAGGTGAGCACCATCTGGGACGCGACCCCGGTCTCGCTGATGGTGTCGGCCAGGCGCCTGGCGCCGTCGAGGTCGGCGGCGAGCGGCTTCTCCAGCAGCAGCGCCTTGCCCGCCTTGGCCGCCAGCACGCCGAGTTCGGCCTGCACGGCCGGCGGGACGCAGAACGCGACGGCCTCGCAGACCTCGAAGAGTTCCTCGATCCGCTCGTAGACGGGGACGCCGAGCCGCGCGGCCGACCTCGGGCGGCGCGCCCAGACGCCGGCGAGCCGCGTGTGCGGGCCCGCCGCGAGCGTGGGTGCGTGCACGGCCTCCGCCCACGGTCCCGCTCCGATCAGGCCCACCGCCACTGGCTCCACGGTGCTCAGCTCCCCGACTTGTCCCAACATTGGAGGCGAGACTAGTTCAGTCCCAAATATTGGAGGCGAGACTAGCTCAGTCCAGAACTTATCGCGTCGCGTCCCTCCAGGAGCGCACGGCGTGCTCGGGGCGGTGCGCGGTGGTGCCGCAGTCGATCACCACGGTCTGGCCGGTCACGCAGCGCGCCTCGCCGGAGGCCAGGAAGGCGACGAGCGCCGCGACGTCCTCGGGGGTGGCCGGCCACGGCAGCACGCGCTCGGCCGCCTTCTCCGCCAGCCGCTCGGGGCCCATGGCGGTGCGCGCCGTGTCGGTCATGACCAGCGCCGGGGCGACCGCGTTGCAGCGGATGCCCCGGTCGCCGTACATGGTGGCGACGTAGCGGACCAGCCCGTTGACGGCCGCCTTGGAGGTGCCGTACGCGGCGTGGTCGGCGTCGCCCACCAGGCCGGACACCGAGGAGGTGATCACGATCGCGCCTCCGTTCGTCATGTGCGGCACCGCGTGCTTGACGACGAGCATCGCCCCGCGCACGTTCACGGCCATGGTCCGGTCCCAGACCTCGACGTCCAGGTCGAGCAGGCCGGCGTCCCGCCCGAACACCTCGCGGCCGAGGGCGGCGGCGTTGGAGTGGACGACGTCGAGGCGCCCGAAGTGCTCCACCAGCTCGGCGACGGCCGCGGCCGTGGAGTTCTCGTCGGCGACGTCGCACGTCAGGGCGTACGCGGCGGGGCCGATGGCCGAGGCGACCTGGAAGGCCGCGGCGGGCCTGATGTCGGCGACGCCGACGCGGGCGCCCTCGGAGGCCAGGCGCCGCGCGGTGGCGGCGCCGATGCCCGACCCGCCCCCGGTGACCAGGGCGACCTGCCCCTCGAACCTCACGGCCGCCCCCCGGCGGTACGGCGGCTCACCATTCGACGAACAGGCTGGGCAGGCCGCGCCCGACGATGGACCTGCGGTACGCGATCGTCTGGCCGGGCACCAGGCGCAGACCGGGCAATCGCTCGCCCAGCACCTCAAGGGCGGTGCGGAGCTGCAGGCGGGCCAGGGCCGCGCCGACGCAGAAGTGGATGCCGTACCCGAAGGTCATGTGGGCGTCGGAGTTCGGGCGCCCGAGGTCGAAGGTCTCCGGGCCGGGGAACACCGTCTCGTCGTGGGCGGCCGAGTCGGTGGACAGCAGGACCAGCGAGCCCCTGGGGATGGTGACCGGCTCCCCCTCGCCGCCCGGCAGGTCGACGTCGTCCAGCGCGTAGCGGAACGAGCCGAGGCTGGAGCCGTCGATCCGCATGCATTCCTCGACGGCGTTCCGCAGCAGCTCGGGGGGCAGCGGCCAGGCGTTCTCGCGCAGCAGCCGCAGCACGCTGTTGCCGAGCTGGTTCGGCACGGTGTCGTTGCCGCCGAGCAGGATCGTGGAGATCAGCTCGACGACCTCGCGGTGCGACAGCTCGGTACCGATGAGCCCGGTCATCAGGGAGGTGAAGTCGTCGCGGGGCTCGGCGGCGCGCGCGGCCACCAGCTTGTCGACGTAGTCGAGGTAGGTGAGGAAGCTGCGCGCGAGCACGAGCTGCCGGTCCGGCGGCTGCGGGGACAGGAACAGCATGAACCAGTCTTTGACGTGCTCCTTGACGAATTCCTCGTCCTCCTCGGGCACGCCGATGAAGCGGGCGCTGAGCTTGGCCGAGGGCACGTGGCCGAGTTCGGTGACGAAGTCGGCCTCCCCTCGCGGCGCGACGCGGTCGAGGATGTCCTCGTTGAGCCGCCGGAACAGTTCCTCCATGGCGGTGACGGCGCGCGGGGTGAAGGCCCGTGACACCGAGCGGCGCAGCCGCGTGTGCGTGGGCGGGTCGACGTTGGCCACGAAGCTGGACAGGAAGGAGCCCTGGTCGCCGAGCACCTTCCTGGTCTCGTCGGCCAGGCTGCGCGAGATCGTCAGCGACCCCTCGGAGGAGAACCGTTTCGCGTCGCCGTACGCCGCGCGAACGTCCTCGTGGCGGGTCAGGACATAGGCGCCCAAGTGCTCGCTGCGGAACACCGGCCGCTCGTGCCGGAGCCTGCGCAGGAACTCGTACGGCGCGGCGACGTGCCAGTCCGCGGTGACGTCGAAGTCGGTGGCGGTGGCGGGCGGGCTGTTCTCCATGATCACGACCTGGGGGTGAGGATCGTTCGGGGGTTCACGACGAGCATCCGGTGGATCTGGTCTTCGGTGACGCCGCGTTCGCGCAGCTCGGGAAGCACGTCCCGGGAGATGTGCAGCAGGTGGTAGTTGGGGTGGCGCCGCCGCACGACCTCGGCGTCGAACCGGTCGTTGAAGCAGTACGAGTCGTGCGACAGCACCATGCGGTCGGCGTGGCCCCGTGCGCACATCTCGGCGACGATGGCGACCCGGTCCTTGAACGAGCTGATCGTCTCGATGCCGAACCGGTCCATGCCCAGGTACGACCCGGCGGCCGCGAGTTCCTCCAGGTAGCCGGGGTCGGTGGAGTCGCCGGCGTGCCCGATGACGACGCGTGACAGGTCCACGCCGAGCGACGCGAGCAGCTTCTGCTGCTCCAGCCCGCCGCGCGTCCCGCTGTGGGAGTGGGTGCTGATGGGCACGCCGGTCTCCAGGTGCGCCCGCGCGACCGCGCGGAACACCCGCTCGCAGCCGGGGGTCATGCCCTGGTGGTCGGAGGCGCATTTGAGGATCGCGGCCTTCACCCCGGTGCGGCCGACGCCTTCGGTGATGTCCCTGACGAAGAACTCGGCGAGCCGGTCGGGCCCGCCGAACAGGCTGCCGGGGCCGCGGTTGCCGAAGTACGGCGGCAGCGCGTCGTAGGTGTAGAGCCCGGTGGCGACGACGATGTTGACCTCGGTGAGCCCGGCGACCCGCTGGACGGCGGGCACGTACCTGCCGAGGCCGACGACGGTGAGGTCCACGACGGTGTCGACGCCTTCGGCCTTCAGCTCGTTCAGCTTGGCCGCCGCCTCCCGGGCGCGGGTCTCGAGGTCCCATCCTTCGGGGATGTCCGGCCAGTTCCACAGGATCTCCGGGCTGAGCCCGAAGATGTGCTCGTGCATGAGCGTGGCCCCGAGCGCGGTCACCGGCCCCTTCACCGTCTGGACAGCGCCCTCAGCCATGGGAGACCACGGGGAACCTGGGGTGGTCGAAGGGGGCGTTGACCCGCAGGCCGAGGCCGTCGGTCTGCTTGTACGGCGTGCCGGTGTAGAGCGCGTCGGCGTCGAAGTAGGTGACCGTGAAGGACAGGCGCGGGACCTGGCCCCGGTTGGCGCCGGCGCCGTGGACGGTGAGCGCGTGGTGGACGGTGGCGTCGCCGGCCAAAAGGTCCAGGGGCGGTGACAGCTCCAGCTTCGCGAGCCAGGGGTGCTGGGTGAGCTGGTCGTCCCCTTCGCGGGTGAAGCTGCGCCCGAGGATGCCGTGGCGGTGGGACCGGTTGTAGAACCGCAGGCTGCCCATCTCGGCGGGGACGTCGGCGAGCGCCAGCCAGACGGTCAGCATCGCCGAGCGGTCCATCGGCATCCAGGGGAAGTCCTGGTGGAACTCGGTGGCACCGTGGCCGCCGGTCCCGGGTTCCTTGATCAGCAGGTTGGTGACCTGGACGCGGACGCCGGCGACGCCGTGCAGCAGCCGGGTGGCGGCCCGTCCCATGGCGGTGTCGAAGGTCAGGCCGTGGAAGGCGTCGTCGGACCGGGCGACGTCCCTGGACTGGCCGAACGCCTGGTCGACCAGGGTCGCGCGCTCGGGGGAGCGGTCGGCCAGGTGGCCCCGCGCGCGTTCGCGCAGCACGCTCACCAGGCCGGGGTCGACCAGGCGGGGCAGGAGCGCCCAGCCGTTCTCCTCGAAGAAGTCGACCTCGTGGTCGGTCACATCGCGGACCGGGGCGTTCGTGGCCATGCCCCAGTTTCGATCCGACCCCGCCGCTAAAGCAAGCGCTTGGTAGAAGTGCCGGGCGCCCGGCCCCGGCGATCAATCTGACAAGAATGCTTGCTCATGGTCAGCCCGACGTGATAGATCATTGATCTCGTGCCATTTTGTCGGAAGGCTAGGCGCTTGTCTCTTTTGAGGCTCTCGTGGCTTATGCCGGGGATCGTACGGGATCCCGTGAACGGCCTCGCGGAGCTGGGCATGCGGGCACGGGGCAAGGTCGTCCGCCTGAACCTCGGTCCCTTCCGCCCCTACCTGGTGACCCATCCCGACCACGTCCAGCACGTCCTGCGCGACAACGCGGGCAACTACGCCCGCCAGGGCATGTTCTGGCGCCCGCTGAACCGCCTGCTCGGGGACGGGATCCTCGGCGACGGCCCCGCGTGGGAGTCCAGCAGGAAGATCCTCCAGGCGCTGTTCACCACCCGGTACGTCGACTCCCTCGCGGACACGATCGCCAAGACGGTGGACGAGCGGGTCGCCGAGCTGGACGAGACCGCCCGGTCGGGCCGCACCGTGGACGCCGCCCGCGAGATGGCCGCCCTGGTCAACCAGAGCGTCGTACGCGTCCTGTTCGGGGACGCGATCTCCCGCACGGACGGCGAGCGCCTGATGACGGCCTATCACGCGGCCGACGCGGCGGTGACGTTCCGGCTGCTCGCGCCCTTCATGCCGTACTGGGCGCGCATGCCCGGCGACCGGGCCTTCCTGAGCGCGGTCGCGACGATCGACGACGTGGTGTACCCGGTGATCCGCCGCGCCCGGGCCCGCGCGGCCGGTGACGACGGCATCGACGTGATCTCCGCGCTCTGCCGGGCGCGGGACGGCCGCGATCCCGGGCACGACCGCTGGATCCGGGACGACCTGGTCAGCGTGTACGCGGCGGCCTCGGAGACGACGGCCACCACCCTGACCTGGCTGTGGACCGAGCTGGACGCCCACCCGGCGGTCGCCGCCCGGATGAACGCCGAGATCGAGCGCGTGGTCGGCACGGGCCCGGCCCTGCCCTCCCACGTGCCCGAGCTGCGGTACACCACGATGGTGCTGCAGGAGGTCATGCGCCTGCACCCGGCGGGGTGGCTGTTCCCCCGGATGGCCACCGGTGCCGACACCATCGGCGGAACGCGGGTCAAGGCCGGCTCCATGGTGCTGATCAGCCCGTACGCCACGCACCGCCTCGCGGAGTTCTGGGACCGGCCCCTGGAGTTCGACCCCGAGCGGTTCGCCCCGCGGACCGGGGAGCGCCGCCACCGGTACGCGTACTTCCCGTTCGGCGGCGGCGCGCACCAGTGCCTCGGCCGTCACCTGTTCGACATGGACGCTCCGCTCATGGTCGCCGCCCTGGTGAGCCGGTTCCGTCCCCGCCTGGCGGGCGGGGGGCCGTTCACCCCGGCGCCGACCGCGCTGCTGCGCCCCCGGCAGAAGGTGGAGCTGCGGCTCCTGCCCGCCGGACACCCCACGCGGATCCCGTCGTGACGGCGGGCCGGTGGCCGGGCGCCACCGACGCGGGGACGATCTGCGCGGTGGCCGGGCGGTCGCAGCGGGACATGCAGGACTGGCTGGCCGCCTACCCGGAGCTGTTCTCGGCCCGGCCGTTCGACGCGGCCCTGGCCAGCACCCTGTCCATGGCCATGGCGTTCAGCGGCCCGTGGTTCACCTCCGAGCAGCTCCGCATGGCCAACAAGGCGTGCCTGTGGGCGTTCGGCCTCGACTGGCGCGTGGACTACGTCGCCACCTCGGCGCGGGAGGTGGGCGAGGTCGCCCGCCGCTGCCTGGCGGTCGCCGACGGGCGGGACCCGGAGCCGGGCGACGACCTCACCCGTTTCCTCGCCGACATCCGCAAGGAGCTGACCGCCTCTCCGGCGTTCCCCGCGCTCGGCCACGTCTGGCACGAGGAGCTGCGGCGCATGCTGGAGGCGATGACGCTGGAGCGCGAGTGGCGCGACGGCGGCGTGACCCCGACGCTCGACGCCTACCTCGACAACGCCGACAACCTGGGCTTCTCCTTCGCGTTCGCCTCGCACCTGATCCACACCGGCGGGCCGGCGGACCCCGAGGCGCTCGCCCTGGTACGCGAGGCCTCCTGGGCGGTCCAGCGGGTGGTACGCCTGCTCAACGACCTCGGCACCTTCGAGCGGGACGTGAAGTGGGGCGACCTCAACGCCCTGCTCCTCGGCGTCCCCCGCGAGGAGGTCGACCGGCGCGTGGCGGCGCTGGCCGACCGGAGCCGCGAACTGATCGGCCCGCTGCGGGCGGGCCACCCCCACATCGCCGGCTATCTGGAGCGCCAGATGGACTTCTGCGCCGGCTTCTACCGACTCGCCGACTACTGGGGCAGGTTTTGAGCGTCCACGATCTCATCTCGCCGATCATCGGGGCCCGCACCACCCCCGCACCGGACACCGGCACCGGCGTCCTCGACCCGGGCCCCGGCCACGTCGACCCGGGCCCCGGCCACGTCGATCCGGGCCCTGGCCTCGTCGATCCGGGCCCCGGCCTCGTCGCCCCTGGTGCCTCCCGCCCGCAGCCGGCCCGCCCGGACGGCGACGCCGCCGGCCCCGAGCACGCCGTCGACGTGGCGGCCGAGGCCCGGGTGCTGGTGGCCGGGCTGCTGGCGCGCCCCGGGGGCGAGACGTCCGCCTCGGTGTACGAGACCGGGCGGCTGGTGTCCTTGGCGCCCTGGCTCACCGGGCACCACGAGCGCCTGGCGTACCTGGTCGCGGCCCAGCGGCCGGGCGGCGGGTGGGGCCCGCACGCCGACTACATCCTGGTGCCGACCCTGAGCGCCACCGAGGCCCTGCTGTCGGAGCTCGGACGGGGTCCCCGTGACCCCGAGGTCGCCGCGGCGGCCGGCCGGGGGCTGCACGCGTTGTTCCGCTGGTCGCGGAAGTTCGGCGCCACGGCCCTGCCCGACCTGCCGGCGATCGAGCTCATCGCCGCCTCGCTGGTCGCGGCGATCAACCGGCACCTCCGGCGGATCACCGAGGCGCCGCTGGACGGGCTGCGCACGTGGGTGGGCACGCCGCCCCTCCCGCTGCCGCGCGGCGCCGACGACCTGCGGCTGGTGACGGTCCGCGCGCGCCTGCGGTCGGGCGCCCCGCTCCCGGACAAGCTCCTGCACGCCCTGGAGGTCGCCGACGACGCGGCGTTCCAGGCGCCGGGGATCTCCCCGACGGCCGCCGGCACGGTCGGCGCGTCGCCCGCGGCCACCGCCGCCTGGCTCGGCGACCTCGGCGCGCTGGAGCCCGCCCACCCCGCGGTGCGCCACCTGCGCAAGGCCACCGAGGCGCACGGCGGCCCGGTGCCGTGCGCGGTGCCCATCACGGCGTTCGAGCGGGGCTGGGTGCTGAGCTGGCTGGCGCGGGCCGGGGTGACGCTCACTGTGCCCGCCGAGCTGACCGCGAGCCTGGCCGCCGGGCTCGGGCCGGGCGGCGTCCCGGCCGGGCCGGGGCTGCCCGCCGACGCCGACACCACGTCGGTGGCCCTGTACGCGCTCGCGCTGCTCGGCGCCCCGCGCGAGCCGGACAGCCTGTTGGCCTACCGTTCGGGCACGCACTTCTGCACCTGGCCGGGCGAGCAGGGCCTGTCGCCCACGGTCAACGCCCACGTGCTCGACGCCTTCGGGCAGTACACCGCGGCGCGCCCCGACGCGCGGCCGGCGTACGGCGAGGCCATGGAGCAGGTCGCCTCCCGCCTGCGCGAGTGGCAGCGGGCCGACGGGAGCTGGTCGGACCGCTGGCACGCCTCCCCGTACTACGCGACGTTCTCGTGCGGGCTGGCGCTGGCCGGTTTCGGCGGGCCGGACTCGGCGGAGGCCGTGCGCCGGGCGGTGCGGTGGGTGCGCGCGACGCAGCGCGAGGACGGCTCCTGGGGCGTGTGGCGCGGCACGGTGGAGGAGACCGCGTACGCGATGCAGGTCCTGCTGCTGGCCGGCGAGGGGCACGACCGGGCGGCGCAGGAGGTGGCGCGGGGGTACGAGTACCTGCTGCGGTCACCCTGGCCGGGCACGCGGAGCGGACCCGGCGAGCCGGAGACGCGGCCGGCGGCCGGCGCGGGGACGTGGCGGGCGTCCGGCGACCATCCGCCGATGTGGCACGACAAGGACCTGTACCTGCCGGCGGCGATCGTCAGGGCGGCCGTGCTCGGGGCGCTTCACCTGGCGCAGCGCGAAATGCCCACTCTGCGCAACCCTGATGTCGGCGCACGACACCACGCATAAGCCGACAAAAGTGAGACAACACCGGAAATCCAAGCTTCGCTCGGCATACTTGACATAATTGTCACTAAACGTTCGTAGCTCCAATTACGATCATGCTAGGGTTCCCCAGTGATGTGGTGAAATACTGCCCCACCACGCGATACGGCAGCCTATATCGCCATAAGTCATTGAAAAGCGCCATTGCCGGGAACGAGCGATGGGTTCCTGACTTTTCGCCAGGGATGGAGTTATGCGCTTTCGAAAATCGCACGTCCGGACCAAGGTCACGGCGTTGCTGGTGTCGCTCATCGCCCTGTGGGGTTTCGCGGCGTGGGTGACGTTCCGTGAGGGCCTGAACGTCCTCTCGGTCTCTACCCTGAACTCCGGCGTCGCCCAGCCCAGCGAGCGGCTGCGGGTCGAGCTCCAGCGCGAGCGCCGCCTGACCGTGGTCATGCTGAGCGACCGCGGCTCCGCCCGGCAGCGCGAGGCGCTGGTCACCCAGCGGTCCAGGACCGAGGCGATGAGCGCCGGGTTCCTGCGGGAGGCCACCTCCGACTCCGTACGCCAGGCGGCCGGCGACACGCTGAACCACCGCATCGACGAGGCCGCCAGCGACCTGCGGATCCTCGCCCCGCTCCGCAGGCAGGTGGACACGGGGCAGGTGGACCGCGGCCGCGCGGCCACCGCCATCACCGGGGTCATCGACTCCCTGTTCCGCGTCTACGACTCGATGGCCACCCTCGACGACGCCGGGTTCGCCAAGGACACCCGCACGTTCATCGAGGTCTCACGGGCGGCCGAGCTCCTCGCGCAGGAGGACGCGCTCGCCGCGGGCGCCCTGGCCGGCGGCGGCTTCACCGAGGCCGAGCACTCGACGTTCGCCCAGACCGTGGGCGCCCAGCGCTTCCTGCTGGCCAAGGCAGCCGGGGAGCTGCCGCCCGACGACCGTGCCGCCTTCGACGACCTGGCCAGGAGCGAGCCGTACCGCCGCCTGCGCGGCCTGGAGGACGATCTCATCGCGTCCGGCCAGCCCGAGGTGGTGGGCACCGACACCGAACGCTGGAAGTCGGCGACCGGGACGGTCCTGACGCGCGTCGACCGGCTCGTCGCCTCCGGAGGCGACTCGCTGGTCGAGCGCGCCACGCCCATCGCCGTCGGCGTCGTGGTCCGGCTGGCGCTGGCCGGCGGCCTCGGCCTGCTGGCCGTCATCGCCTCCATCGTCCTGTCCATCACCACGGCGCGCGCCCTGGTGCGGCGGCTGGAGGAGCTGCGGACCGCCGCCCTGGACCTGGCCGGCCAGCGGCTGCCCGGCGTGGTGGAGCGCCTCGGCCGCGGTGACGACGTGGACGTCAGCGCCGAGGCCCCGCCGCTCGCGGTGGGCACCGACGCCATCGGCCAGGTCGGGCAGGCGTTCAACACCGTCCAGGAGACGGCCATCCGGGTCGCGGTGGAGCAGGCCGAGCTGCGGCGCAGCTACCGGGGCATCCTGCTCAGCCTCGCCCGGCGCACCCAGTCGCTGGTGCACCGCCAGCTCACCATCCTGGACGCCATGGAGCGCAGGGAGACCGAGCCCGCCGAGCTGTCGGAGCTGTTCCGCGTCGACCACCTGGCGACCCGGATGCGGCGCAACGCCGAGAACCTCATCGTCCTGTCCGGCGCCTCCCCCGGCCGCGCGTGGCGCCGGTCGGTGCCCATGGTCGACGTGGTGCGCGGCGCGCTGGCCGAGATCGAGGACTACACCCAGGTGACGCTGATGCCCATGGGCGAGGCGGAGCTGGCGGGCCGGGCCATCGGCGACGTCATCCACCTGCTGGCCGAGCTCATCGAGAACGCCGTGTCCTTCTCCCCGCCGTACGCCCTGGTGCAGGTCAGCGGGCAGGAGGTCGGCCGTGGCTACGTGGTCGAGATCGAGGACCGCGGCCTCGGCATGAGCCCGGAGGACCTGGCCGCCGCCAACGACCGGATCGCCGACCCGCCGGAGTTCAAGCTCACCGGCACCCCGCGCCTCGGGCTGTACGTGGTCAGCCGCCTGGCGTCGCGGCACCACATCCAGGTCACGCTGAAGGCGTCCCCGTACGGCGGGACGACCGTCATCGTCCTGCTGCCGCCCGACCTGTTCGGCGATGAGGGCGAGGACGCCGTGCGGGACACCGTGTCCGGCGCCGAGGTGCCGGATGTCCTGGACCTGTCGGCCCTCGACCGGCCCGCGCCGGACCCCGAGGTCCGCCCGTCGCCGGACCCCGCCGCCCCCGCCGCGACCCTCTCCGGCGACCTGCCGGCCCGCCGGCCGGAGCGCGGCCGCCGCGGACCCGGATCCCCGGAGAACGGGCGGCGAGAGAACGGCCGGCAGGTCAACGGCGGCCGCGAGGGCGACCCGCGCTTCTACGAGCCGCCCGTCGCCGAGCCCGTCCACGAGACGCCCGCCCCGGAACCGGTCTTCGAGCCGCCCGTCCCCGAGCCGGTCTTCCAGACGCCATCCGGGCTGCCCCGCCGCGTCGCCCAGGCCCACCTGGCCCCCGAGCTGCGCCGCGAGCCGCCCGTGCCGCCCGTCCTCGAGCCGGAGGACGAGGAGGACGGCCACTCCCCCGAGGAGCTCCGGCGGCTGATGGAGTCCTTCCAGAGCGGCACCGAACGCGGCCGGTCCGAGGCGGGCAGGACCGAGCCCGGCCCCTCCTGGGGGGACGGGCCACCGACAGGACCCCGATGACGGTGCCGACCATCACGTGGCAGGCAGACGACGAAGGCCCACCCAGCGGGTGAGCCGACCAGAATGAGCCGGTAAAGAGGACAGCTAGTGACGCAAAGGACCAGTTCCCCCGCCGATCTGACCTGGTTGCTGGACGACCTGGTCGCACGGGTGCGGGAGGCCGAGCACGGGATCGTCCTGTCCAACGACGGCCTGCCCCTGGCCGCGTCGCGGGATCTCAGCGAGGCCGACGCCGAGCACCTGTCCGCCGTGGCGGCCGGGATCCAGAGCCTGGCCGAGGGGGCGGGCGAGCGGTTCGGCGGCGGCGCGGTGCGCCAGACCATCATCGCCCTGACGTCGGCGTACCTGGTGGTGACCGTGGCGGGCGAGGGCGCCTGCCTGGCGGTCCTGTGCGCGCAGGACTCCGACATCGGCCTGGTCGGCTACGAGATGGCCATGCTCGTGACCCGTGTCGGGCAGTACCTCACCTCGCCCGCGCGAGCGGAGCACCCCTCCCCAAGGAACGAGGGCGCCACATGACGAGCCTCTCCGACGATCCCGCTGAGGAGCAGTGGCTCGACGACGAGGCCGGACGGATCGTCCGCCCGTACGTGATGACGCGGGGGCGCACCCAGCCGAGCCGGGGTCAGATCGACCTCATCACGCTCGTGGTGACCACCAATCCGGTGACCTCCGGTGAGGTCGGGCTCGGGCCCGAGCATCACACCATCGTCAGGCTCTGCGAGCGGCCGCTGTCGGTCGCCGAGATCGCCGCCTCCCTGGACCTGCCGGCCGGCACGGTCAGGGTGCTGCTGGGCGACCTCGTCGACCGGGGGCTGGTCGCCATCCAGGAGCCGGCCCAGGAGATCAACGTCCTCGACCTGGAAACCTACAAGGCGGTGCTCAATGGACTCCGGACGCTCTGATCGTGACGCCGGGCGGGTGAAGCTGCCCACGGCGATCAAGATCCTGGTCGCGGGCGGCTTCGGGGCGGGGAAGACCACGATGGTGGGGTCGGTGTCGGAGACCCGGCCGCTCCGCACCGAGGAGCTGCTGACCGACCGTGGGACCGACGTCGACGACCTGTCGGGCGTGGAGGCGAAGAAGACCACGACCGTCGCGATGGACTTCGGCCGCATCTCCATCGGCGACACCCACGTGCTGTACCTGTTCGGGACGCCGGGGCAGCGGCGGTTCTGGTTCGTGTGGGACGAGCTGGCGCTCGGCGCGATGGGCGCCGTGGTGATCGCCGACACCCGGCGGCTCGCCGACTGCTTCCCCTCGGTCGACTACTTCGAGCGGCGCGGCACCCCGTTCGTCGTCGCGGTCAACTGCTTCGAGGGGGCCAGGCGCTATGACCTGGACGAGATACGGCTGGCCCTGGACCTCGGCGTGGACATCCCGGTCGTGCTGTGCGACGCGCGGATGCGGGAGTCCAGCAAGAACGTGCTGCTCACCCTCGTCCAGCACGCCATGGACACGCGGCTCACCGGCACCGCGGCGGCCCCGAGCGCGGCTCCCTGACCGAGGGGCTCGCGCGGGTTTCGTTGCTGTTTGACATCGATGGGCGGGCTGAAGGGCATACCTGCGAACAGCCCAAACACGGACAGAGTAGGGTCATCGGGGTCATATACGGCGCAGACAGGGAAGCGAATGATCGGCACTCCGGACGGGAACCGTGCCGTGCGCTGGGACGTCCCCAGGGACCCGACGATCCTCGGAGACGTCCGGGGCATGGTGCGGCAGGCGCTCACGAGCTGGGAGCTCGCGGACGCGGACGACCTGACCGACGACATCGTCCTGGCCATGACCGAGGTACTGAGCAACGCCGTGCTGTACGGCCTGCCACCGATCCGGCTCACGCTGCGGGTGACGGGCGAGACGCTGAGCGCCGAGGTCACCGACCACGGCGCCGGACGCCCGGAACGGGTCGCCGATGACGACGAGGCCGAGCACGGACGCGGGCTGACCATCGTCGAGGCCCTCAGCGACGAGTGGGGCGTCCTGCCCGAACCGGACGGCACCGCCAAGACCGTCTGGTTCCGCAAGAACTGCCTCGGCCCCCGCGACGCCTCCCCCTGACCGGGGGCGGCGCCTCCCCTGACCGCGGGCCCGGGTACGTCACTCGGGCCACGGGGAGTTCTGGATGACCTCCACGAAGTCGATGTGCCGGAAGCCGGGCACGAAGTGTTCGAGCACGTCGGCGTTGACCGTGCCGAACGTCGTGTCCGGGCGGTGCTCGAACCCCTCGGTGAAGGCGGCGAGGATCCGGCGCTTGAAGTCCGGGCGCGGGTGGGCGGCGACCACGGCCGCGACGTCGGCCGGGTCGAGCTCCCCGTAGGCGATGCCGAGCACGTCGGTCTCCACCCCGGCGGTCACCAGCGCGACCTCGGGTTCGAGCCGGTAGGGCACCTCGGGGGTGGTGTGCAGCGCGATGCCCTCCCACACCTTGCGGACGCTCTCCTCGGGGACGCCGCGCGAGGTGAGGAAGCGGCGCGCCTCGTCGGCGCCGTCGAGCTCGAAGCGCTGGTCGGCGCGGCGGTAGGTCTCGGTCAGCCCGAGGTCGTGGAACATGGCGCCGACGTACAGCAGCTCGGGGTCGGCGGCCAGGCCGAGCCTGCGCCCCTGCAGGGTCCCGAACAGGTAGACGCGCCGGGAGTGGTCGTACAGCAGCGGGGGCGCCACCTCGCGGACCAGCTCGGTGGCGTCGGCCGCGATGGCCGAGTCGGGGATCGCGACGCCCGCGATCGTCTCGCTCATGTCAACGGCCTCCTGGACTGCGCGCGCTGCCGTGGCCGGGTACGCGGCGCGTACCCCCTTGGTCCCACTCTCGCAACCGGCGGTGAAGGCCCGGACCGCCTCCGGGCACGCGCTGTCCCCGGAAACGGCCAAGACGCCCTCAGGTCGCGCGCGGGCGTTGCCCTTCCGCGTGGGCGTGCGGATACTTGGGACTTGAACAAGCGCTTGCCTGGGAGGATCCGTGAGACCGTTCCGGTTCGCCGCCGTCGTCCGCGCCGCCGAGACCGCCAAGTCCTGGGCGGACAAGGCCCGCCGCCTGGAGGACTCCGGCTTCGACGTGCTGCTGGTCCCCGACCACCTGGTCGGGCCGCGTTTCGCCCCCATCGCGGCGATGACGGCCGCCGCCTGCGCCACCACCCGCCTGCGGGTCGGCACGCTGGTGTTCGCCAACGACTTCCGCCACCCCGCGCTGCTCGCCAAGGAGACCGCGACCATCGACGTGCTCTCCGAGGGCCGCCTGGAGGTCGGGCTCGGGACCGGCTGGATGGCGAACGACTACGACTCCGCCGGGCTCACGCTCGACCCGCCCGGCGTGCGCATCGACCGGCTCACCGAGGCGATGGCGGTGCTGAAGGGGCTGTGGTCGGACGGGCCGTTCACCTTCGAGGGCGAGCACTACCGGATCACCGGCCTGGACCAGCGGCCCAAGCCGGTGCAGCGGCCCCACCCCCGGCTGCTGCTCGGCGGCGGCGGCCCGCGCGTGCTCAGGCTCGCCGCGCGGGAGGCCGACGTGGTGAACCTGACCATGCGGATACGGGCCGACGGGTCGGGGCCCGACCGCGACGACGGCGGCCTGGCGCCGTTCCTGCGGAAGATCGAGATCGTCCGCGAGGCCGCCGCCGGGCGGTACGACGCGATCGAGCTCGGCACCAGCGTCCTGCGGATCGACGGCGGCGGGACCGGGCCCTCCTGGAGCGCCGCGGACTCCAGCCGCCAGGACGAGACCCCGCAGGTGCTGCTGGGGTCGCACGACGAGATCGTGGCCAAGCTCCGCCACTGGCGCGACGAGCATGACCTGTCGTACTTCGTCCTGCACAACGAGACCGACCTCGCGGCCTTCACCCCGATCGTCGAAGAACTCGCCGGACGGTAGATGATGGGCCGATATGGACGAGCTCATTCTTCTGCGGCACGGCGAGACCGAGTGGAGCCGCGACGGCCGGCACACCGGGCGCACCGACCTCCCGCTGACCCCACGGGGTGAGGAGCAGGCCCGCGCGCTCGCGCCCGCGCTGGCGGGCCGGACCTTCTCGCTGGTCCTGGTCGGCCCCGCCCTGCGCGCCCGGCACACGGCCGGACTCGCCGGGCTGACCGGCTACGAGATCGACCCGGACCTGTGGGAGTGGGACTACGGAGGCTACGAGGGCATCAGCACCCCCGACATCAGGAAGGGGCGCCCCGGCTGGTACCTGTGGGACGACGGGGTGATCCCGGGGGACGCCGAGCACCCGGGCGAGACCGCCGGGCAGGTCGCCGCGCGCGCCGACAGGGTGATCGCGCGCGTCCTCGGGTCGGAGGGCACCGTCGTGCTGGTCTCCCACGGGCACTTCCTGCGCGTGCTGGCCGCCCGCTGGCTCGGCCTGCCGCCGCGCGACGGGCGGTTCCTCAAGCTGGACACCGGGACGATCTCCACGCTCGGCTTCGAGCACGAGGAGCACGCCATCGTCCGCTGGAACGCCCCGGTGGCCCGGCCGGCGTCCTAGGGCGCCAGGCGGGATCCGGGGAAGGGGGCGAGCAGCGTCTCGCGCCAGGGGCCGTCGAGGAAGTCCCTGGCCCGCCGGCCCCAGGTGAGCAGGCGCGGGTCGGGCTCGGTCTCGTCGTCCAGCCCGAGCGCGGCGTCCCTGGCCCGCTGGGTGGCCAGGTGGTCGTCCAGGGACATGCCCCAGATCGTCACGACCTCGGTGTCGCAGAACAGCACCTCGTACAGGCCGACGAGCCGGTGGCCGTGCTCGGCGAGGACGGGGGCCCGTTCCGCGCGCACGGCCGCGAGGTAGTCCAGGGCGGCGCCCGGCCGCACCTGGGCGCTCTCGAACAGGTAGAACGGCGCCGCGTACCCCTCGGCGAGCAGGGCGGAGACGGCGGGGCTGCCGTGCACGGCGCCGAGCGGGCGGGAGAAGGCGGAGAACCGCAGGTCGTCGATGTCGGACAGGAACAGCTTGCCGTCGACGCCGTCGTAGATGTTCATCATCTGCCGCCAGCCGCCGTCCCAGCCGCCGTGGCAGTCCCACAGCGTGACGGCCTTGAACTGGGGGTGACCGGTGATGCCGACGGCGTAGAAGGCGCCGACGAGGTCGATCTCCCGCGACCGGATGGACAGGCCGCTGGTCAGCTCGGGGGCCTCGAGCCGCTCGTCCTCCTTCTTGTACCTGGTCAGCCAGGTGAGGTACTCAAGCGGTCTGCGCGAGTTCATCGGCCGGAAGTCGACCTCTTCGATCAGATAGATCCCCCGGCGCATCGAGACCTCCCCTAACCAAGCTAACGCTTGGTCCGAAGAGTATCACCGGGAGGCCAGGGCCTCAGAGGATCAGCTCACGACGACGGCCTGGGGCTGCGGGCCGCGCCCGGTCAGCCATTCGAGCACCCTCCGGTGACCCCGGCGGGCGTCCTCGAAATGACCCCAGCGCCAGTATCTCGGCTGGTCCCTGACCCCCGTCACCCACGTGCGGTAGGAGACCGGGCGGGCGCCGTCCTCTTCGGTGGAGGCCGCGGACGCGACGCCGTACGTACGGATCACGACGCGGCCCCCGGGTGCGAACAGCACGTCGTCGGCTACGGGATAGAGCGTCATCTGGTCCAGCATCTCGGCCCCCACGAACTTCTCGGAAGTGGACGAACCCAGTGTGCCGGATCGATGAACGACCCCGGTTACGCGATCGGCTTTCTCCGGTTAACCGGACTCGCGATATGTGAACAGGGTGTTACGCGACCAGATTGTCGAACTCGCCGTCCTTGACGCCGAGCACGAGCGCCCGGATCTCGTCGCGGGTGTAGATCAGGGCCGGTCCGTCCGGGAAGCGAGAGTTCCGGACGGCGACGCCCCCATCGGGGAGTTTGGCAAGCTCGACGCAGTTGCCCTGCGAGTTGCTGTGAACACTCTTTCGCCAGGCGACGCCGGTGAGGCTCGTGGCCGGCATTCCGTTATACGGCTGGTTCATCTAGGTCTCTCTAAGTATGTCGCCGAGTATCTCGGCAGTGCCCCCGGGAGTTGTGCTCTCGATGCACAGCTGTTCCATGGCGGTGAGGTAAGGATCGATATCCTCACGTTTGTCCAGGTACAGGGCACCCCACAGCTGCTCGACGTAGACCACGTCCGACAGGTCGGACTCCGGAAAACGCAGGATGGTGAACGCTCCACCCTCGGCCGCGTGCATACCGAACTGGAACGGCATCACCTGCAATGTGATGGCGGGCAGGCTGGCCACCGCCATCAGATGCTGGAGCTGCTCATACATGATCTCCTTGCCGCCGATCGGCCGCCTCAGCGCGGCCTCGTCGATGACGGCCCAGAGTTTCGGTCCGTCCGGACGGGTGAGACGTTCCTGCCGTTGCATGCGCAGATGCACGCGGCGCTCGATCTCTTCCTCCGGGACGTCGGGGTATCCGAGCCTGATCACCGTCCGGGCGTACGCGGCGGTCTGCAGGAGTCCCGGCACGAACTGCACCTCATAGGTGCGGATCACCGAGGCGGCCTCTTCGAGCCCCACGTACGTCGAGAACCATGTCGGAAGCAAATCGCTGTATTTGTGCCACCATCCGGGGGTGTTCGCCTCGCGGACCATCTCCAGCAGCCCTCTGCGGTCGGCGTCGTCGTCGACGCCGTAGAGCGTGAGCAGATCCTCGACGTCACGTGTCTTGAACCCGACGCGTCCGAGTTCCATCCGGCTGATCTTCGACTCCGAGGCGCGGATGTGGAAACCCGCGACCTCACGGGTTAGCCCGCGCTCCTCACGCAGCCTGCGTAGGCTGGCGCCCAACATAATGCGCCGAACCGTGGAGCCGGAACCAGGCGGATCGATGGACACGTGCTTTCCTCCGGTTGTGGACTGGTTCACAGTCTGTCAAAGATCGCGCGTGTGTTCCCCCTTCGGTCTTACTCGCTGGGGCCCACCGTAGCGGTTGCACGAGTCTTCTGCACGTGCATTCGCTCTTGCACCTGCACATGAGTTTGCACCATCATGATCTCGTGCACTCCACGGACCTGACACGTGGGCAAACCCAGTGGTCGGCCTTCGATTGGTGGCCTCCGGCCGGCTGGTGGCCCAACCCCGCGCGTGACCTCGCCTCCCCTGGAGCCGGCACGTCAAGTGCCACCTTCGTCCTCCCTCCACGGGCCGAATCCGTACATACGGCTAGGAGCTTCGCCTCGGGCAGCCTCATCGGCTGGGGCATGAGCGACCTGGCGGAGGACATGGAGCTGGTCGTGTCCGAGCTCGCCACCAACGCGCTCCGGCACGGCCTGGTGCTCGACGCGCAGGACCTGCGGCGGAGCGGGACCGAGCCCATCCGCATGTCGATGATCCGCAGAGGCTCGCTGGTGGCCTGCGCCTTCGCCGACCCCGGCTCGGCGGCGCCCGTGCTGCGCCACCCCGAGTCGCTGGAGCCCGGCGGCATGGGGCTGCACATCGTGGAGTCGATGAGCCTCCGCTGGGGCTGGAACCCGATGCTGCCGTGCGGCAAGGTCGTCTGGGCCGTGCTGAAAAGCTGAATCGGGGCCGGAGACGGCGCGGATGCCAAGGAATCGAGCCCTATTCTGCCGGCTCGATCCCGTCGGACGGGTGCTCTGCATTACGGTGGCTTCTTGGTGACTCCCGCGAGACCTTCGAGAGAGCTGTGATGGATGATCACCTGCTCGACTGGTTGACGACCCTTGACGAAGAGCGGCTCTCCCGCGTCCTGGCCAACCGCCCGGACGCGATCGCCGCGCCCTGGCCGCGCCGCCTCGACACCCTCGCCCGGCGCCTGAGTGACAACTTCGCCGTCATGGAGGTCATGCGCGGCCTCCCGCTGCCCCCGCTGGAGATCCTCCAGGCCTGCCTGGTCATCGGCGACCGGGCCACCGCGGACGGGCTGGCCCGCTTCCTCGGCGTGACCTCGGCCGAGGTGCGCCCCTGGCTGGACGGCCTGTTCGACCACGCGCTCGCCTGGCCGGGCGCCGACGGCCGCCTCCACCTGGCCGAGGCCGTCGCGCGCTGGTGGACCGCCCCGTGCGGCCTCGGCGAGCCGCTGGTCTCCTACCTCGACTCCTGGACCCTGAACGCCGAGGGACTGCGGCGCATGAGCCGCAGCCTCGGCCTGTCCGCCCAGGGCGGCAGGCGGCAGCTCATGGGCCGCCTCACCGCCGTGCTCGGCGACGCCGACCGGCTGGCCGAGCTGCTGCGCGAGGCCCCCGACGGCACCGTCAGCCTGCTCGACGAGTTCGCCTGGGACGGCCCGGTGCGCGGCGTCGACGGCAACCGCTTCGTCACCCCCGGCCCCGAGAAGTGGGTGGCCGACCGGGGGCTGCTCTACCGCACCCAGTGGGACATCGCCGAGATGCCGCGCGAGGTGGCGCTCGCGCTGCGCGGCCCCGACTACCACGCCCCCTTCACCCCCGAGCCGCCCGAGCTCGGCACGGTGCCCGCCGACCCCGAGGCCGTCGACCACGCCATGTGCCTGGCCGCGCCGCACGCCGTCGACCGGGCCGCCGCCCTGCTGGAGAACACCGACAAGACCCCGCTCCCCCTGCTCAAGGGCGGCGGCGTCGGCGTGCGGGAGGTGCGCAGGGTCGGCAAGGAGACCGGCTCCACCGACGAGGAGACCCGGCTGCTGCTGGAGGTGTGCACCGTCGCCCGCCTGCTCGCCTGGGACGAGACGGCGGGCGGCCTGGTGCCGACCAAGCGGTTCGACGCCTGGCGCCTGGAGGACGCCCCCGCGCGGCTGCGCGCGCTGCTGTCGGCGTGGTGGCGCATGGAGCGCTCGTCGCTGCGCCGCGTCGCCGGCAAGTACCCGACGGTGCTCGGCGACGACCCGGCCGGTGAGACGGTGGCCCGCATCCGGTGGGCCGTGCTCGCCACCTTGGCCACCCTCCCGCCGGACGCCGCCTTCGCGAGCATGCCCGAGCTGGTGCAGGCCGTGCACTGGCGGGCCCCCCTGCTCGACCGGGAGCTGCTGGCCGAGTGCTGCCCGGCGGTCCTGGCGGAGGCCCGGCTGATCGGGCTGGTCGCCGCCGACTCCCTGACCGACCTCGGCCGCGCGCTCGCCGCGCTCGGGTCGGCCGCCGCCGGTGACGAGCAGGACGAGACCGTGCCGGAGATCGAGCGCGATCCGGGGCTGGTCGGGTCGTCGGTGCACGCCCTGGCCGGCGCCCAGCGCACCGCCCTGTTCGGGGCCGACCTGACGGCCGTGGTCACCGGCCCGCCCGCCGCCGAGCTGTCGGGCCTGCTCGACCGCGCCGCCGACCGCGAGTCCAGGGGGTCGGCCTCGGTGTGGCGGTTCACCCCCGCGAGCGTGCGGCGCGCCCTGGACGCGGGGTACTCCGCGGACTCGCTGCTGGAGGAGCTGTGCCAGGCGGGCACCATCCCGCAGCCCCTGTCCTACCTGGTCAAGGACGTGGCCCGGCGGTACGGCGAGGTCACGGTCACCACCGTGGGCTGCATCATCCAGGGCTCGGACCCGGCGCTGCTCGCCGAGATCGCCGCGCACCGACGCCTGGCCCGGCTAGGGCTGCGGCTGCTCGCGCCCACCGTGCTGGCCGGCACCGCCCCGGCCGACCGCACGCTCGCCGCGCTGCGCGACGCCGGGTACGCCCCGGTGCCGGTGGACGACAGCGGCGAGATCGCGGTCAGGCGGGAGCCGCAGGGCGGGCGGCTCATCCTGCTGCCCGGCGGGCGGGTGGCCGAGCTGGAGGAGCCGCAGGCGCCCATCGCCGAGCCGCCGCCCGACCCGCGCGAGCACGCCCGGCGGCTCATGCTGACCCGTGAGGGCGAGCGGCACACCGGGCAGACCTGGGCGGTGATCGGCCGCCTGGCCACCCGCCTGCCCACCGCCCAGCAGTCCCTGCTGGGCTTCGTCGTCGACCGCGGCGTGCGGGCGCTGATCACGCTGTCGGACGGGCTCACCGCGACGATCAGCCACGGCGAGCTGCGGCGCGGCGTGCTGGACGCCTGGTGCGAGGAGGCCGGCGACTATCTGGAGTTCCCGCTCGCCGAGATCGCCTCGGTGACGAGCGGCTAGCGCCTCGCCCCCGCGTACCGGTGTTTTCCTGGGATCGAGCTGGAGTTCCGGGTGTTTCGGCGGCCTTTGCGCAGCTCGGTGGCGGGGTGGTCACGCGCGGTCATCCCCGCGCGCATGCGTGCGGGGATGACGGGCACGGGAGGACGGACAACGGGCTCATCCCGCCGTCCCTGACGGCCCGAGGCGTGGGGGCACAGACATGTACATATCCAGCGATCACGGCACGGCCGGCCGGATGGGCCGCCCGTCGTTCCCCCGGTTCCGGGTGCCCGAGCCGATCGCGCGGCTGGTGTCGGGCGTCCATCTCCGCCACCGGTGGCGGCCGGTCGAGCGCATCGGCCACGTCGTCACCCAGCGATGCGCGACCTGCGACCGCACCCGCGTCCGCGTCCGCTGACCCCGGCCCCTTCCGTGGCCTCCCGGGCGGTCTTCACGGGGTGAGGGTCAGGGTGTTCTCGGTGTCCTTGCGTACGGCCTGTTCGGTCTGGCGCATCGGGGTGGTGCCGCCGTCCGCCCAGATCTCCGCCTGGTCGTCGTAGTCGGCGTGGAAGGCGTGGCCGGAGGCCCCGGTGAGGTTGGCCCAGCGCGACCGGTCCAGGTCGGCGAGGTCGGCGACCATCCGCATCGAGGGCACCCAGTCCACCTGGTACCCCTCGTTGGCGTTCCAGCCGGTCGCGTCGACGGCGTCCTTGCCGCCGCCGAGCCGCAGCGGGCCCCGGTTGAACAGCCACTCGATCGGGCCGATGCCCGAGGTGCCGAAGGTCTCGTTGGTGAGCTCCAGGGTGTGCAGGTCGCCCCAGCGCCAGTCCCCGGGGTCGTCTCCCTGGAGGTCGCGCAGTTCCTTGGCCGCGTCGGTCATCGCGGCCCGCAGCGTGTCGTCCCGGGTCTCGGCCCTGTCCTTGGTCCGCACGTCGTCCCACCAGGGGTCGGCGGGCTTGTCCAGGAGCGCGCGCACCACCTCGTACCACCGGTCGCCGCCGCCCGGCCGGGCGCCCTCGGGCAGCTCGTCGTCGAAGGCGCGCCGCAGCAGGTGCCGCCAGACGGCGTTGAAGTACGCCGCGCCGGCGGAGTCGGGTCCCTGGGTGAAGTCCCAGGCCTTGAGCATCGTGGTGATCGCGCCGCCGTCGCCGGGGACGCCCGCGCGCAGCAGGTGCGGCACCAGGATCGGGGCCAGGGTGTTGACCGAGTCCATCTGGATGCTCCCCATGGTCGCGACCGTGACCTTGCCCGCGGACATGGCCTGCTTGAGACGGTCGACGATGCGCTGCGAGCGGTATCCGTAGGCCCAGTCGGCGGTGAGGAAGCGGTCGTATCCGGGGCCGATCGCCGCGTTGTTGGCGGTGGCGATGAACCCCTCCGGCGGGTTGTAGGCCATGGGAAGCTCGGCGAAGGGGATGAAGCCCTTCCACTCCTCGTCCCCGGTCCAGCCCCGCGCCGGCCACTGGCCGTCCCCCTTGGACCTGATCGGGATCCGCCCGGGAGCCTGGTAACCGATATTTCCGTCCACGTCCGCATAAATCATGTTCTGGGCGGGGGCCTCGAAGTACGACGCCGCCTTCCTGAACTGGTCGAAGTTCGACGCCGTGTCCAGCAGGAGCAGCGCGTCGGCCGTGCGGCCGGGGTCCAGGGCGGTCCAGCGGAGGGCCACCTCCACGTCGTGCCCGGCCGAGGGGAGCCTGCCGTCCTCCCCCGCCTTGGCCCCCGTGCCGGTCTCCCCCGCGTTCGCGGCGGCGCCGGGGAGCGCGTCCTTGGCGCCGCCGAGCACCCCCGAGATGATCGGCCCGTGCTTGGTGGACCGCACGATGAGCTTCTCCGGCGCGCCTCCGGCGACCTTGAGCTCCTCGGTCCGGGTCTCGATGGGCGTCCACCGGCCCTCGACCTCGTAGGTGTCCCCCTTGGTCCGCTCCAGGTACAGGTCGGTGACGTCGGGGCCGAGGTTGGTGAAGCCCCACGCGACCCGGTCGTTGTGCCCGATCACCACTCCCGGCAGGCCGGAGAACGTGTACCCGACGACGTCGTAGGGGCAGGCGGCCGACCGCACCCGGCAGTGCAGCCCCGCCTGGTACCAGATGGAGGGGATGCGCGGCCCGAGGTGCGGGTCGTTGGCGAGCAGCGGCTTGCCGGTGCCGGTGTGCGCGCCGCTCACCACCCAGGAGTTCGAGCCGATGCCGGAACGGTCGGCGCCGGCCGTGCCGAGGAGCGAGGGGACGGCCTTGAGGGTGCGCGCGACCCGCGCGAGCGCCTGCGACGACGCCGTGGCGGCGGGCCCGGACGTCGTCCCAGTGAAGGCGCCGTCCCGCACGCCGCCGGTCGTGACGATCGGCTGGTGGCGGTCGTAGGGGTAGGCGGGGAACAGTTCCTTGACCCTGCTCACCGGGACCGCGGAGGCGTCCAGGGCCCGTTCCAGCTCGTCGTCCATGTTGGAGCGCAGGTCCCAGGCCATCGCCTTGAGCCAGGCCAGCGAGTCGGCGGGGGTCCACGGCTCGGGCGTGTAGGAGCCGTTGGTCAGCTTCAGGACCGCGTACTCAAGGCTCCGCTCGGCGAAGCCCTGGTTCTGCCCCATCCAGGCGTTGACGCCCACCGCGTAGTCGTCCAGCGCCCGGCGCGTCTCGGGGCTGAGCAGGCGGACCTCCTGCTCGGCCGTGCGCCGCCAGCCGAGCGTGCGCACCACCCGGTCCACGTCGAGCGTGGAGGAGCCGAACAGCTCCGACAGGCGGCCGGCGGTGGTCTTGCGGCGGAAGTCCATCTCCCAGAACCGGTCCTGGGCGTGGACGTAGCCCTGGGCCATGAACAGGTCGCGCGGGTTGTCGGCGTAGATCTGCGGGATGCCGTAGTGGTCGCGCAGGACGGTGACCTTCGCACTCAGCCCGGGAAGCCGCAGCTCCCCGTCGAGCCGGGGGAACGATCTGCGCACCGTCCAGGTGGCGGCCCCGGCGAGGACGATCGCCAGGACCAGGACGGCGGTGAGGACGCGGGCCACCCAGCGGAGCGGACGGGACAACCGGCTAAATGGTGCAATCCTCAAGATCTACCGCCTTTTTCGACACCGAACGCGCATCACAGTATCGGGTCGGATCCGGTCAGCGCCGCGACGAGGTCGCCCAGGCCCGCGACGGTGCGCGCGACGTCGCACTCTTCCCTGAGCGCGGTGGCGACCTCGGCGGCCAGCGGCGCGAGCACGGCGTGGGCCAGGTAGCCGGCGTCACATCCAGGCCGTGCCCGGCCGAGCAGGATGGCCAGGTGCCGGTGCCAGAAGCGGTAGGCGCCGATGCGGTAGCGGGCGCCGGGCGGGGCGGTCTCGGAGACCAGGAGCAGGTCGAGATGGCCGAACAGGTAGTCCGCGTAGGCCGCCACGAAAGCCTGGATCCGCTCGCCGGGCGGCGCGCCGGGGCCGAGCGGCGGCGGGCCGTAGATGACGCGTTCCTGGAGTTCGCGTTCGCGCTCGTCCAGCAGGGCGACCGCGAGGCCGGACTTGTCGCCGAACCTGCGGAAGAGCGTGCCCTTGCCCACCCCGGCCTCGGCGGCGATCGCGTCCATCGACACGGCCGCGACCCCCCGCTCGCGGAACAGCTTGGCGGCGGCGGCCAGCACCTTCTCGCGGTTCCTCGCGGCGTCGGCGCGCTCGCGCGGCGGCGCGCCCGCGAGCAGGCTCAGGAGCTCTGGTGATTCCGGACCGCCGGTCCCCGTTTCCGCCACGAAAACGGACTGTAGTCCTATTGCCGGGGACGGTCCAGCGCCTCAGTCGCCGAGGTCGGGCATGGCGTCGAGGTGACGCTCCAGCGCGTCCAGACGGCGCGCCCACATGCGCCGGTACGGCTCCAGCCACTCGTGCACCTCGGCGAGCGGCTCCATCCGCAACTCGTACACCCGCCGCTGGGCGTCCGGGCGCATCCGGACCAGCCCCGCCTCGCGGAGCACCTTGAGGTGCTTGGAGGTGCCCGGCTGGGTCAGCCCCAGCTCCTCCACCAGTTCCCCGACGGCCCTCGGGCGTTCGAGGAGCAGGTCGAGGATGCGGCGGCGGTGCGGCTCGGCCAGCACCGCGAAGGCGGTGACCACGGGGTCAGGGGCCGGACTTGCGTGCGACGCCCCCGACGAGCCAGGCCTTCTCCGGCCGGTGCACGTTGAGGGGGTTGTCGGGCCGCCACTGCCGGATGTAGACCAGGCCGGGCTCGGCCAGCTCCAACCCGTCGAAGAAGCCCAGCACCTGCTCGCGCGTGCGGGAGGCGTTCTCACCCGGCCGGTCGAGCACCCTCTGGTAGACGTCGACGATCGGCGCGGCGACCTCCGGCCGGGCGTCGAAGACGGCGTGGATGACGCACAGGTAGCTGCCCACCGGCATCCAGTCGCGCAGCTCGGCGACCCGCTTGAAGGGGTCGTCGCTGTCGGGGAGGAACTGCAGGGCGCTGATGATGATGACCGCCACCGGACGCTCGGTGTCGATCACCTGCCGCAGACCGGGGTCGGCGACCAGCTCGGCCGGGTGCAGGATGTCGCCCTCGACGACGCCGGTGCGCTCGTCGGTGGCGAGCAGCGCCCGCGAGTGCGAGAGCACCACCGGGTCGGTGGACACGTACACCACGCGGGCGTCCGGCGTCAGCGACCGGGCCACCTCGTGGGTGTTCTGCTGGGCGGGGATGCCCGCCCCGACGTTGAGGAACTGGGTGATGCCCTCCCCGACGAGGAACTTGATCACCCGCGCCTGGAACGCCTGGCTCTCCCGCGCCATCGTGCGGATCTCCGGGGCCACGGCCAGGATCTGCTCGGCGGCCTCACGATCCGCGGCGAAATTATCCTTTCCACCGAGAAAGTAATTGGCGACACGGGCATAATTGGGAACGCTGGTGTCCAGGCCCGCGGATGCCCGCCTGGTCTCGTCAGTCACGCGTCAACTCCTCAGCCCCGCACGGGACCGGTAAACCGAGGCGGTCGCGGCCTGGTCATCACCACCAAGATCCCCGCAACGCGCGATCCCATCGCAGGAAACCAACATATACATGTTACGAGCCCTCACTCGGCAGGCCCCCCATCTGATAGACAGTTTTCTTATCGAAAAACTGCTTAAAGGGGGACAAAACACTCAATCGGCCTGAGTGGCGGGAATGTCGCAGGTCCACCGGCCGGCGGCCGTGCGGGATCACGCGACCGTCAGCGACGTGAAGCGGGTCTCGAAGCCCTCCCCTCTCGGGGCCGCGCACATGATCCCGGCGAGCGCCGGGACGCCGGGCGGGAAGTAGGCCAGCCGCAGCAGGTTCACCGGGTCGGCGCCGTCCAGTCCGTACTTGACGGTCACCGCGTCCCCCTCGCGGGTCAGCTCCAGGCTCACCGACTCGACGGGGCCGTCCACCGAGAGCATCGACCAGTCGGAGAAGCCCCGGGTCACCACGGCGCTGACGTGGATCCTGCCGTCCACGTACTCGACGCCGGCCTTGATCCAGTTCTTCTCGTCGATCCGGAGCATCGCGCCGGCCTGGTCGTACTGGTCGGTGTAGGCGCCCTGGAAGGTGGTGGTGACGCGCAGGTCGCCGGGCATCGTCCTGCCGAAGACATGGGCGGTGTCGAAGCTGTACCCGTAGTGGGTGACCTGCCACAGGTCGGTGAGCGCCTCGGCGGTGACCAGAAGGTCCTCCCCCGCCGACCACTTCGCCGGCTCGTTGACCCACTGCCATTCACTGAAGTCCTGAGTCATTCACGCCTCCTTGCGGGCATCGTACCGATCACGTACATGAGAGCGCTCTCTCACGCCGGGGGCCGAATAAGCTTCGAGGGTGCCTGACCCGAAATTCGAGATCCAGATGCTGCACGACCGTGTCATGGTGAAGGTCGAGACGGACTCCGAGGAGCGCAGGAGCTCCGGCGGCATCGTCATCCCCGCCACGGTGACGATGGCGAACCGGCTCGTCTGGGGCGAGGTGTGCGGCGTCGGGGCGAACGCGCGCCTGGTCAAGGTGGGGGACAAGGTGCTGTTCAACTCCGACGACCAGTACGAGGTGGAGGTGCACGGCCAGGTCTACCTGGTCATGCGCGAACGCGACCTGCACGCCGTCGCCACCCCGCAGTCCGAGCAGGGCACCGGCCTCTACCTCTGAACCGTCCTTTCCCCGGCGGGCGCCCGCATGGCGGAGCCCGTCGCGCTGAGTGCCCGAAATCGCCCGGTACCGTAGCCGTGGGCAGGGGGAACGCACGGGGAGGGCCATGCCGGACATCACGCCGCTACTCCATGGGGACCCGCACGAGGCCGGCGGGTACCACCTGGAGGGGCGCCTGGGCGCGGGCGGGCAGGGGGTCGTGTACCTCGGGCGCAAGGACGGCGGGGAGCCGGTCGCGGTCAAGCTGCTGCGCGCCGACTGGACGGCCGACGAGGAGAACCGCCGCTACTTCGCCCGCGAGATCGCCGCGGCGCGCCAGGTGGCGCCGTTCTGCGTGGCGCAGGTCCTCGACGCCGACCCCGACGCCGCCCAGCCCTACGTCGTCACCGAGTACATCGCGGGGCCCTCGCTGCAGCGGGCGGGCACCCGGTCCGGCCCCGACCTGCACCGCCTTGCGGTCGCGACCGCCACCGCGCTGGCCGCCGTCCACGAGGCGGGCATCGTGCACCGCGACTTCAAGCCGGGCAACGTCCTGCTGGGCCCGGACGGGCCGAGGGTGATCGACTTCGGCATCGCCCGCGCGCTGGAGGGCGCGGCCACGCTCAGCAGCCGCATCGTCGGCACCCCCGCGTACATGGCGCCGGAGCAGCTCGCGGGGTCGGGCGTCGGCCCGGCGTCCGACGTGTTCGCCTGGGGCGGCGTGATCGTCTACGCGGCGAGCGGCCGGCCGCCGTTCGGCGACGACGCGCTGCCGGCGGTGATGCACCGCATCCTGACCGCGCCGCCCGACCTCGGGCCGCTGACCGAGCCGCTCCGGTCGATCGTCGCCGACGCCCTCGACAAGGACCCGGCCGCCCGCCCGACGATGATCGACATCCACCTGCGTCTTCTCGGCCGGGCGCTGCCGGCCGCCCGGCCGCCCTCCCCCGGCGCCGTGGCCGCCCTCGCGGCGGGACCGTTCCCCGCCACGGGCCCCGCTCCGGCGACCGGACTCTCCCCGGCGGCCGGCCCGCCGGCGCCGACCGAACCCGTGGGAGGGCGGGAACGTCCGCACCGCCGCAGGCGCGGGGTGATCCTCGGCGCCGCGCTCTCGGTGCTGGCCGTGGGGGTGTCGGCGGCGGTGCTCGTCCCGTCCCTCGGCGGGGGCGCGCACGGCACCGCGTCCACGCCCGGCCCGGCGGCTCCGGCCACCCCGACGCGCCGCCCGTCGACGCCTCCGGCCACCACGGCCGCCCCGGCCCCGGTGACCACTCCGATCCCCGAGCAGAGCACGCCTCAGCCGGAGGAGACGGCAATCCCCGCCAAGCCGACCGAACCGGCCGCCTCACCGCGTCCCACATCCGCCGATCCCACGCCCGCCGCCTCCGGTTTCCCCGCCGATTTCGCGGGGGTGTGGCGGGGGCGGGTCAAGTACGACCCCGGGGCCACCGACTCCCTGGTCCTGACGATCCGCGAGGGCGGCGCCACGGTGACCGACGAGTTCCAGGAGTACCGGTGCACGGGCACCTCGCGGCTGGTGCGGATCAACGGGGACACCGCGACGCTGAAGCGGGTGGGCATGCGCGGCGACTGCGTGCGCGACGGCATGATCACGCTCACCCGCCAGGCGGACGGCCGGCTGGAGTTCGCCTTCTCCGGATACGGCGAGAACAAGGTCACCCGGAAGGTGCACTTCACCATCGACGGGGTGCTGAACCGGGATTCCTGAGGGCGCCTGAGTGGGGCGCCTGGGTCAGCCGAGCGGGTTCAGGCAGTTGATCCGCCCGTGGGGGTTGGCGATGTCGAGCTCGTTCAGCACCATCCGCAGCACGACGGGGTCGAGGATCACGCCCACGTGGGCGCTGATGTCGAACGGGCAGGCGTCCTGCAGCAGGATGTTCCGCACCCCGGGCCCGCTGAGGTACGCCGAGGTGTACGGGGTGACCACCTCGTCGTACCGCGTGGTGATCACCGTGTAGTCCACGCCGGGGACGGTGTCGCCGCCGCCGTTGAGGCCGGCGAGGAAGGACGAGCCGGCGATCTGCTGGCCGCAGGCCGGGCAGGCGTCGGTGATGGGCCCGACCAGGCCGAGCAGCCGACCGAGCGCCACCAGGCCGCTGAGGCCGGTGCCGTGGTTGGAGGGCACCAGGCCGACCAGCTTCTTCACCTTGGCCGCCCCGCCGAGGAACTTCAGGTAGTAGCGGGGCATCATCCCGCCCTGGGAGTGGCCGACCATGTCCACCTCGGGCGCCGCGGTGGCCGCGAGCACCCGGTCGACGAACGCCGACAACTGCTGGGCGGACTGGGCGATGTCCCCGGTGCCCTGGATGAGGCCGTTCTGCGCGCCTCCGTAGTTCAGCGCGAAGACGCAGTAGCCGTTGGCCTTCAGCAGGGGCGAGATCGCCGGCCAGTTGATCGCCATGTTCTCGAAGGTGCCGTGGACCAGGACCACGGGACGGGGGTGGGCGGCCGAGGGCCGGCAGGACCAGTCGTTCGCCCCCTGCGGCGAGGTCTCGGCCCGCGCCGTGCCGGTGAACGCCGAGAAGAGGAGTACTGCCACGGCCAGTGCCGTGACGACGACCCGAAAACGCATTGCCTTCCTGCCTTCCAGCCATGCGAAACGCATTTCGACCGAATTCCAGAAAGGTAAGCGAGATGGGTGTCGATAACTGTGGCCAGGGCAATGAAAGGTGACCGCATATCTGTCATATGACTGACAAAACCGCATGTCAGGCATGCCGAAATAGGCTCGCCTCCCAGCCGCCGGCCGCCTTTCCTCAGCGCGGCGACGCCTGCGCGGAAAGCGCGCGGGCACGGAGGGCGATTTCCAGTTCGAACCGGTCGTTGGGCGCTTTCAGCTGGTCGCCGAAAAGCTCCGTCGCCTGCCTGAGCCGGTAACGCACCGTCTGGGGGTGGACGTGCAGCCGGGCCGCCACCTCGTTGGCGTTGTAGCCGCACTGCAGCCACGCCAGCAGCGTCTCGGCGATCCGGTCGCGCTGCGCCGGGCGCAGGGCGCCCAGCGGCGCCAGCCGCACCCGCCGCATCACCCGGATCAGCGCCTCGTCCTTGAAGATGATCAGGGTGGACAGGTGGTCGGCGCACCGGATCACCCCGTCGCCGGCGAGCACCCCTCTGCGGGCCAGGGTGAGCGCCTCGCGGGCCAGGCGCAGCGACTGCGCCGCCTCATGCACGGGCGCGGGCGGGCCGAGGGCGACGACCCAGTCCCGCACGGCGACGTCCAGGATCCCGGCCCGGCCGGGGCCGTCGGGGTCGGGCACGACCAGGCACGGATCCGACCGGTCCAGGTCGGACAGCACGTCGGGGGGCAGCGCGGGCCGGGCTCCGGCGCCGGGCGACCGGGCCGCGAGCGCCACCCCGGCGACGGTCTTCGGCACCGTCCAGCGCACGGCCCTGGCCAGGTCCTCCACGGCCCTCGGGTCGGCGGGCGGGTCGGCCACCACCAGGTCGAGCAGCCGGCGGCGGCGCAGTTCCAGCTCACCGGCGACCTTGATCTGTGCCCCGGCGTACCCCTCGGCCGCGGCGGCGGCGATCTCGTCGAGGTAGACCAGGATCGCCTCGCCGACCTCCGACATGCGCCGGTGGGAGAGGTTCAGCCGCTCGGACTCCAGCGCGAGGCGCCGCCAGGCCACCCGGGCGCAGATCCGCAGCGCCGCCTGGAGGGAGTCCAGCGGGCGGCCCTCGTTGGCCTCGCCCTTGCCGATCGCGCGGTAGACCTCCAGCAGCCTGCCCTTGCCCGAGCCGTTCTCGGCCGTCCGCCCGAGGAACAGCCGGAGCGCCTCCTCGACGGCGCGGCGTACGGCCCTGACGTACTTCTCGTCCCCCGGCCGCGCGTACTCCGGCACGCTGGCCTGGATCTCGGCGATCATCTCTTCGGCGAGGTCGGCCAGGTGGTCGCGGATGACGTCGGCGAACTCGCGGGGCACGTGGGACGGCGCGGATGCCGGGAAGGCGCTCACCCGCGTCCCTCGGCAGCGCTCACCTGTGCACCTCTTGTCCGGTGAGGATCTCTGGAACCGGACGTTACTCCGCGCGCGACGAGGTTTTTATGCTTTACATCACATTTCTCGGTGATTTACCGCGCACCCGGCTGACAACTCCCCTGTCACGTCAGCAGGTCGCGGGCCACCTGGACGAGGTCGACGCCGATGGTGTGCTTCAGCATGAACCACACGATGACGGCGGCGAGCGCGAGCGTCAGGGCGCCGATCAGGATCCGCAGCGGCCACGGCTGCCGCATCAGCCAGGCGGTCCAGGCCGAGACGGTCTTCTTGGCGAACTCCAGCAGGCGGTGGGCCCAGGTGAACTCGGTCGCGAGCACGGCGAGGCCGGCGAAGACGATCAGCCAGCCCGGCCCGGGCAGCGGTACCAGCAGCAGCCCGCCGATCACCAGCGCGGCGCCGAGCACGCCGGCGCCGATCTTCAGGGTGAGGCGGCCCGTGCGGGTCGCGCGCACGCCGTCCAGACGGCCCTTGAGACCGTCGCGGCGGGAGGCCTTCGTGGCGCCGCCGTGCCTGTCCTCGGTCACGGCCACATGCACACCCCCGGTTGGATCCCCCTGTCGATGTCCAGAATAGACCGGCCTGCTCCGGCCGCCTCCTCCCTCGGGCAGAACTCGCCGTACGACCCCAGGCGGAGGCCCGCCGGGCCGTCTCGTCCTCGCCGCGGGGTTTCGGACGCGCATCCGTATCCCCAGGTGCGGGCCGATGTCCGGACGGTCCGGCGGAAACGGGCCGGTCGCGGAGGTTGGGTCTTCTCAACGTCCGGCGGGCGGGTTATCAAATGCCATAGAGGCGGTGTGATCCCAGACACTCCATCCCTAACCAGACTTGCCGGGACATCCGGCAATGGTTGCGCACGATCTTGTTCAGCTCCGACGTGGATGGAGGACGACATGCGTCAGTTACGAAGGGTCATCGCCCGGGTGCTCTGCATCACGGCGATGCTCGCGGCGGGGCTCACCGCGGTGGCGGGCAGCGCCCAGGCGGCCGTGCCGAAGGTGTGGGGGTTCGCCTTCGTCAACGTCACCGCCGGCGTCCCCGACCTGAACCACCAGGCGGGGACCTGGGGGGTCGGGCCCACCGTCCAGGTGACCCCGGGCGCCGTCGGCGAGGTGGTCGTCAAGTTCCCCAACATCGGCATACCCGGCGGGGTCGTGCACGTGACCGCGGTGACCCAGACCTCCCAGTGGTGCCAGGTCGAGAAGTGGTGGCAGGCGGGCGTCGACGAACTCGTCGCGGTCCGCTGCTACAAGTACGGCGGGGCGGCGAGCTTCACCCCGTTCTCCATCGTCTTCGAGCAGAGCTCCGAGACGCTGCCCCCGCCCCAGGCGTTCGGGTACATCGCCTTCGACGGCGCGTCCATCACCTCGCAGTACAACTCCGCGGCGGCCGTGAACACCGTCACGCTGACCTCCCCCGGCGTGTGGACCGTCCTCCTGCCCGGCCTCGGATCGATCGGCCAGTCCGGGAACATCCAGGTCACCTCGGTCAACTCCAGCGTGGCCGCCCGCTGCAAGGTCGGCGCGTGGGCGCCGTCCAGCGGGTTGCAGGCCATCCAGGTGCGCTGCCACAACGCGACGAGCGTGCCGTTCACCACCGGGTGGAACCTGACCTACCACCGTGAGCGCGCGATCACCGGCGGGGCGATCCCGCCGAAGAACTTCGCCTACACCTTCGACAACACCCCGGCCGTCGTGGGCCCGTACACGCCGGTGCCGGCGGCGATCACCTACAACTCGGTGTCGTCCTTCAACGACATCCAGTCGGCCGGCATCGGGCTGCGCCTGGTGCGGTTCCACAAGGTCGGCGTGCTCCAGGACGATGTCCAGGTCACCGCCTTCGGCCCCGGGCCCGAATACTGCAACCTCCTCAGCATCTGGGGGACCCTCGGCAACGAGGTGGTGGTCCGCGACATCGCGTGCTACAACGCCATGACCACGGTGAACGTGCCGTCGATGTCCACCTACGTCTCCGCCTTCTGACCCGGCCGCGGCTTCCAGGGGCCGCCGTCACCTGGCCCCGGTCGTCCGACGACCGGGGCCAGGCGCTTTCCCGCTCCGCTACGGCCGACCTCAGCTCGTCGTGCGGGTGACGCTGCGGCCGAGCTCAGCTCGCCGTGCAGGTGACCGACGCCGGGACGGCGTTGGCCGTCGTCCACGACGCGCCGAAGCCGAACGACGTCGAGGCGCCGGCGCCGAGGTTCCCGTTGTAGCTCGCGTTCCGCACCGTGACGTCGGCCCCGGACTGGGTGAGGACGCCGCCCCAGAGCTGGCTGATCGTCTGCCCGTTGGCGAAGGTCCACTTCACCGTCCAGCCGGTGATCGCCGCGGTGCCGGCGTTGGTGACCGCGACGTCGGCCTGGAAGCCGCCCTGCCAGGAGTTGGTCACCTTGTACACCGCCGCGCAGCCGCCGCCGCCCGACCCGCCACCGCTGGTGGTGCTGAACGTGACCGGGCTGGACGCCGTGGAGCTGTTGCCCGCCGCGTCCCTGGCCACCACGTAGAACGTGTACGAGGTGCTCGCCGACAGCCCGGTCAGCGCGAACGACGCCGACGAGGCCGTGCCGACCTTCACGTCGGTGGTGCCCGCCTCCCGGTACACGTCGTACCCGCTGACCCCGATGTTGTCGGTCGACGCCGTCCACGACAGCGTGGCGCCCGTTGAGGTGATCGACGACGCGGCGGGCGTGCCGGGCCTGGACGGGGCCGTGGTGTCCGGCGTGGTGCTCCCGCCGGTGCGGTCGCCGTAGATGACGCCCCGGCCGTTGGTGCCGATGTAGACCCGGCCGTAGATCCGGGGGTCGCCGGTCAGCGCCTCGCCGAAGTTGCCGTACTGGTGCGCGGCGTCGTTGATCCGCACCCAGGTGACGCCGGTGTCGTCGGACCGGTAGACGCCGTGCACGCCGTCGACCATGCCGATCAGGTACAGCGCCTGGTACGTCCGGCCGGACGCCGCCTTGCCGAAGCCGATGTTGTTCGCCTCGGTCGGGCCGCTCACCTTGGTGAACGAGGCGCCGGAGTTGGTGGAGTGCCACAGCCCGGACGTGCCCCCGGCCAGCCAGACGTCGCCCTCGGCGCCGGGCAGCGCCTTGAAGTGGACACTGCCGGTCGTCGGCAGGCCCGTGGCGGCCGTCTTGGTGAACGCGGCGCCGCCATTGGTGCTGACGTAGAAGCCGCCCGCCGAGAAGGCGTAGAACTTGTTCTTGTTGACCCGGTCGGACTCGATGACGGCGTTCACCGGCACGCCGCCGGCCTGCGTCCAGGTGGTGCCGTAGCCGGCCGAGTAGACGACCTGCAGTCCGGAGTCGCCCGGCGCCCACACGAACCGGGTGCCGTCGGCGTTCGCCGCGACGGTCCCGCCGCTGTTGACCCCGCCGGGCTCGGTGCCCTGGAACCAGTTGGCGCCGCCGTCGGTGGAGAAGGCCACGTGACTGTCGTTGGGCCGGTCGGAGTCGGTGAAGTTGCCCGACCTGACCATCACGCTCGGGTTCGTCTCGGCGTAGTCGAGGCTCGTGGTGCTGGTGAACGCCGGCTGGGTGAACATCATCGACGGGACCCGGGTGAGGTCGTCGTGCCGGAAGCCGCCGATGTCACCCAGGGCGCTGACCAGCGGCGCGCCGGACGGCGGGCTGACCAGGTCCAGCACGGCGGTCTCCTCCAGACCGGCCGCCATGGGCTTGATCGTGAACTGGGTGCCGGCGTCCCACTTGGTGAGGTCGGTGGTGCCGTACAGCGTGGCCCCGGTTCCGTACATCATCCGGTCGGAGCTGAACGGGTCGATCTCCAGCGACTCGGTCATCCAGCCGAGCTTCGGCGTGACCTCGGGCGGGGACGGGTTGCCGCCGAAGGTGAGCCACGGGGACGCGCTGATGTCCATCTTGTAGCGGAACGAGCGGTTGGGGTAGCTGGTGAAGTCCCACACCCGCGTCCAGGTGGCCCCCGAGTCGGTGCTGCGGAAGAAGATGACGTCGGGCCACCACGAGATCTGGGTGGCGACCATGAGCGTCCCGGGATGCTGGCGGTCGACGGTCAGGCCGCTGTAGCCGAAGTAGTCGTCGGCGCTGCTCGACGGGATCGGGCTGATCTGGGTCCACGCGCCGGTCGCGGTGGCGTACCGCCACACGTCGCCCTTGGCCCCGTCGTACGGCCCGCCGGTGTCGCTGGTGGCGATGTAGAGGTAGCCGTTGGTGGTGTCCAGGACGCCCTTGTGCGCGATGTACCCGGTCGGCTGCCCGGCGACCCGCTCCCACGTCGACCCGCCGTTGGTGGTGCGGTAGACGGTGTTCGCCTTGTCCGCGACGCCCACGTAGATCGTCTGCGTCGCGTTCCCCGAGGTGCCGGTGCGCTTGTCGAACGTCACCCAGACGACGCCCTGGTTGTCACCGAGGTAGGCGTCCCCGGGGCTCTGGATGTAGTTGCCGGGATTGGGGAAGTTGGCGACCTTCGCCCAGGTGACGCCGGAGTCGGTGCTCCGCCACAGGCCGTTGCCGCTGGGCGCCCCGAAGTACAGCACGCTGTTCCTGTTGGGGTCGATCGCCAGCCGCTCGCCCATGCCCCGGCCCGGCATGTTCCCGCCGAGCTTGAACGGCAGGGCCGTGGTCTGCCAGGTGGCGCCCTTGTCGCTGGACCGCAGGATCGCCCCGTTGTTGGGGTCCCAGGAGTTGGTGTACATCCCGGCGGCGGCGTACACCTTGTTCGGGTCCACGGCGTCGGTGGCCAGGCTGACCACGCCGTTCAGCCCCCAGTTGGCGTAGCCGACCCAGTCGAGCAGCGGGGTCCACGTCTGGGTGGACTGGTTCCAGCGGTACGCGCCGCCGATGTCGGTGCGGGCGTAGATGAGGTCCTTCTGGGTCTGGTTGAAGACGATCCCCGGGACGAACCCGCCGCCGGCGATCTGGACGTTCTTGTAGGTGTACGGATCGGACGCGGCCGCCGTCACCGGCGGCGCCTTGACGCCCGCGAGGAAGGACGCGGCCAGCGCCATCGCGAGCATGCTGAGGAGCTTCTTGCGCATGAACGGTTCCCTTCGAATCACTTCGAAACGCGGACAACCGCCATGCACGATCAGGTGGGACCCTGACCGTCGACCTCCAGCGTGCATGGTACCGACGAGGCTCCTGACAGCCTCGGCCGCAGGTTCACACAGCCGGGCCCCGTGCGTCAATAGTTTGACGCCTAAACTTTCTCGGCACGGGTCCGGGGCGGTTCGCGCTGTGTTCCGGGCTCCGCACAACTCGTCGAAACCGGCAGGTGAAAGCGTCAAATTTCAGGGTAACGGGGGGTTCGTGGCTAATCACCTGGCTCTCGCGGCGCAGGACCTGAGACTGGACGTCAACTGGCTTGACTACACCGTCCTGGCGCTCTACTTCGTCACCGTGCTCGGCATCGGCCTCGCCGCGCGCCGTGCCATCCGCACCAGCCTGGACTTCTTCCTCTCCGGGAGATCCCTCCCCGCGTGGATCACCGGCCTGGCGTTCCTGTCCGCCAACCTCGGCGCCACCGAGATCCTCGGCATGGCCGCGAACGGCGTGCAGTACGGCGTCGCCACCGTGCACTACTACTGGATCGGCGCCGTCCCCGCGATGGTGTTCCTCGGCGTCGTGATGATGCCGTTCTACTACCGCTCCAAGGTGCACAGCGTCCCCGACTTCCTGCGCAAGCGCTTCAACGGCCAGACCCAGCTGCTCAACGCGATCACCTTCGCCGTGGCGCAGATCCTCATCGCCGGCATCAACCTGTACGCGCTCGCGCTGGTCATGGGCGCGCTGCTCGGCTGGCCGCTCATGCTGTCGATCGTCGTGTCGGCGGCCATCGTGCTCGCCTACGTCGTGCTCGGCGGCCTGTCCTCCGCGATCTACAACGAGGTCATGCAGTTCTTCGTCATCCTGGCCGGGCTCATCCCGATCACCGTGCTCGGGCTGATCAAGGTGGGCGGGTTCTCCGGGCTGGCCGACAAGGTCAAGAGCTCCTCGCTCGGCGAACCCGGGCTGCACGCCTGGGCGAACACCGGTTCCGCCGACGCCAACCCCCTCGGCGCCCACTGGATCGGCATCGTCCTCGGCCTCGGCTTCGTCCTGTCCTTCGGCTACTGGACGACGAACTTCGCCGAGGTCCAGCGCGGCCTGTCCGCACGCAACACCAGGGCCGCCCGGCTCACCCCGATCATCGCCGCCTACCCCAAACTGGTCATCCCGGCCGTCACCGTCATCCCCGGCCTCGTCGCCCTCGTGCTGTTCAACGACCTCGGCAAGCCGGGCGGCCCCCAATACAACGAGGCGATCCCGCTGCTCATGGGCGACCTGCTCCCCAACGGCGTGCTCGGCATCGCCGTCACCGGCCTGCTCGCCTCGTTCATGGCCGGGATGGCGGCCAACATCAGCGGCTTCAACACCGTCTTCACCTACGACATCTGGAAGTCGCACGTGAAGAAGGACAAGCCCGACGAGTACTACCTCAGGCTCGGGCGCCTGGCCACCGTCGCCGGCGTCGTGCTCGGCGTCGGCACCGCGCTGATCGCCTCCGGGTTCAGCAACATCATGAACTATTTGCAGACGCTGTTCTCGTTCTTCAACGCGCCGCTGTTCGCCACGTTCATCATCGGCCTGTTCTGGAAGCGGATGACC
The DNA here is from genome assembly GCF_025506355.1 of Sphaerisporangium corydalis. GTDB lineage: Bacteria > Actinomycetota > Actinomycetes > Streptosporangiales > Streptosporangiaceae > Sphaerisporangium > Sphaerisporangium corydalis. The sequence continues at coordinate 160,752 of NZ_JANZYP010000003.1, read as the reverse complement.
GCGTGGGCCGGCTTCTGGGGACTGCTGACCGGAACGATCGCCGCGTTCGCCACCTACATCCTGTTCAAGGTCGGCGTCATCGACTTCGGCACCGAGCTCAACGCCACCTTCTGGGGCGCGGGCACGGCGTTCGTCGTGGACGCGATCGTCTCGGTCGCGGTCACCCTGCTCACCACGCCCAAGCCGGAGAGCGAACTGCGCGGCCTGGTCTACGGCCTCAGCGACGCCTCGATCGCCGACGACACCGTCAAGGGCGACACGGCCTGGTTCCGTTCCCCCATCGTCCTCGGCACCGGCGCCCTCATCCTCGCCGCCGCCCTCTACATCCCCTTCATCTGATCGGAGATCCCTGTGAGCGACGAGACCGGCCGCAAGCGCGTCGCCCGGCTGTTCGACATCCGCCGCATCATCGGCGGCCTGTTCCTCCTGTACGGCGTGATCCTCACGGTCGCCGGCCTCCTGGACGGCCAGTCGGCGGTGGACAAGGCCGAAGGGGTGCGCATCAACCTCTGGACGGGAGTCGCCATGATCGTCACCGGCGCCGTCTTCCTCATCTGGGAACGCCTCCGCCCCCTCGACACCCCCGCCCCCACCGAAGACCCCGACCCCACCGACTGACCCCATCTCCAGCTCCCCCGCTGTAACTTTCAACCCCCGGAGCGGCCGGAGCCCAGGTCACCGCCCCATGCGGCGCCCGGCTCCTTCCTCGCGGCGACCCCGTGTCCCTACCATCACGAGGCGACCAGCGGAGGTGAAGGATGGCGACGACGACCAGGCGCGCGCTCCTGGCGGTGGCGGCGGCGTTGATCGGGGTACTGGCGTACCTGGTCATCACGCCCGCGCCACCCGCCCGTGCCGCGACCGTGAAGATCATGCCCCTCGGCGACTCCATCACCGGATCCCCCGGATGCTGGCGGGCCCTGCTGTGGAACAAGCTGGTCCAGGGCGGATACACCGGACTCGACTTCGTCGGGACCCTGCCGCCCCAGGGATGCGGGGTGTCCTACGACGGCGAGAACGAAGGACACGGCGGCGCGCTCGTCACCAACGTGGCCGACCAGAACCAGCTCCCCGGCTGGCTCTCCGCCACCAGCCCCGACGTCGTCCTCATGCACTTCGGGACCAACGACGTATGGAGCAACCGCCCGACGGCCACCATCCTCACCGCCTACGGCAAGCTCGTCGACCAGATGCGGGTTTCCAACCCCGCCATGAAGATCCTCGTCGCCCAGATCATCCCGATGAACCCCAGCACCTGCGCCGAATGCGCACAGCGCGCCGTCGCCCTCAACGCCGCGATCCCCTCCTGGGCGCAGTCCAAGACCACCACCCAGTCGCCCGTCGTCGTCGTGGACCAGTGGACCGGCTTCAGCACCTCCGCCGACACCTACGACGGCGTGCACCCGAACAGCACCGGCGACCAGAAGATGGCGAACAAGTGGTACCCGGCCCTCGTCCAGTTGCTCGGCACGACCCCGCCCCCCACCACCCCGACCCCGACGCCCACCATCTCCACCCCGCCCCCCACGGCCGGCGGCTGCACGGCCACCTACAAGATCGCCAACTCGTGGCCGGGCGGCTTCGGCGGCGAGGTGACGGTCAAGAACACCGGCACCACCGCGACCACCGGCTGGACCGTCACCTGGACCTTCGCCAACGGCCAGACCATCTCCCAGCTCTGGAACGGCGCCCTGACCTCCAGCGGCAGCGCCATCACGGTCAAGAACCTCGGCTACAACGGCGCCCTGACCGCCGGCGCCTCCACCACCTTCGGCTTCAACGGCACCTGGACCACCACCAACACCGCCCCCACCCCCGCCTGCGCGGCCACCTGACCCCGCCCCGACCTGATCGGTCCAGGGTCGGCGGCTCATCCCAGGGCGTCAGCCGCCCACCCTGGACCTGATCACCACACCCCCGACCCGGCCGTACCAAACTTGTCCAGGGACCGGCTAAAGTGAACAACTCCCCGTGCTCACATGGACGCCAACTTATGAGAGACTCCAGGCTTGCGGGGCGGTAGCTCAGCCGGTCAGAGCAGCGGACTCATAATCCGTAGGTCGTGGGTTCAAGTCCCACCCGCCCTACTCCCCCACCTTCCGAAACACCCCTTGACCAGCCACTTCCCCCGAAACGGCCCGCACACCCAAGCAGCCGCCCGCCACCGAAGGCAGCCGCAAGCCGTTGCTCACGGGATATGCGCGGGATGGAAACGGCTTCGTTCGCCCAGCTCAGCCGGGCAAAAACGAAGGGCCACAGGATGACCGTGACCCTTCGAGATAGATCGTCTTCAAGGCGCCGGCGCACCCATGATCCGCTGGTTGGCGACCTCACGCTGACCGTCGATGCACTTGGCGTAGACCCGGGCAACACGTCCGCGCGGTGTCCAGCCCGTCCAGCTACGTCCGGAGCCGCAACACCCACGTTGAGCCAGAGCGAGACCGCCGCGTACTCGCAGGTCGTACGGCCCGCCGGCCAGAGGAGACGCGACCTGGCCAGGGGTCAGAGCGTACGTCCGTGCCTCCTTCCAGACCTTCCCGTACGCGGTGCCGACGAAGACGCTGCCGGTAAGAGTCCGGAACAGCCGCCCGTCAGCCACGGTGCCATGCCGATCGATGTGCTCCCGGAGATTCATTACCAGCTCAGGAGGGATCGGCACATCCCGTAGTTCCGGGGGGATCAGCCGGACGCGTTGGTCCAGGTTGAACCACACGAGAGGGGCAAAATCCGAGCTGCTAATGCGGTTTGGATGCAGTGTCCGCACGCGGGATATGTATGGATGATCTCTCGCCCACGGTTGACCCGATGAGCGCTTATGCCGGATCAGAGGCCACGGACTGCTTCCGACGACCGATCGACCCATAATCCGTCAATCGTGGTTTCAAGTCCCACCCGCCCTACCAGCCAATCCTTTGATCGCCAGGCAGTCCTTTCCGCAGTGAGCCAGAACTGCCGGTGTCCGAGAGTTGCGGCTGCCACCTTCATGTCCCACCTTCGCCGCAAGCATCAGCGTCGCCGCACAGTGACGGCCATCATCCGATCGCACCGGCGGCAAGCCCGACCAAGCCACCAGCCGACTCCACCGCTTACTGAGGTACTGCAATTCGAGCGGCGCGCCCAGCTCGGTGGTGCACACCGCACCCGACCCGACCCGCCGGCCGCCTATGATGCCGGCCTCGGCGTCCTGGTCCTCCAGCACGCTGATCGTGCGTGCGTCCAGGTCGGTGTCGGTTCACTCGATCCGCACCGCGGGCGCCGGCATCCGTGCTCGCCACGCCCTCTCGGCTCCGAATCTGGCACGAAGTCGACGACGGATGGCAGGTAAGCCTCTGGGAGCGATCCGCCTCTCCGCTGATCATGAGAAATGGCTCAACCTGTCACTCCTAGTACGAAGGAGACACACAGCATGCTGCTACGCAGCGTTAAGTCGATAACCATCACGGCGATCGCCGCCTGCACCGTACTTCTCCCCTTGACCTCCGCCAGTGCGAGCGCGGCTACGAGAACGTGGTACGGCCCTTACGAGACTCAGGGTCTGTGTGAATACTGGCGGTCGGCCATGGCCGCGGTGGATTCCGGCACCAGCCCTCAGTGCTACGACCAGTACAACCCTAAGAAGTGGAAGTTCTACGTAGAGTCCTGATGCCGCCGGCTTTCTTCGGCAGCCACACGGAAGGGCTTGGGCGTCGTGTGCCGGGACCGGCCGCAGAGCCGCGACCCGGCCCGCGCGGGACCGCTTAGGGTCGAACCGCTTACCCAGGGCGTCCCCGCACCTCTTCGGAGGGCGAGGGCGCTCTGCGGTAGCGACCCTAGGCTCAGGGGGGCCGGAATAGACGAACGGCGTGGTGAACGCGGGCAGTTCGTTGACGGTGACATCCTGGCCGGCGATATCGGTCGCCTGGTCACCGGTTTTCCCTGGTCGGTCGCGCTTCAGGTGCTTGATGCCGTTGCACAGGTCAGCTGTCAAGTGCTGGGGCTCCAGGCCGCGAGGCGAAGGGAGATTCCGCCACCATAGCGTGGTGAATCTGGACCGAATCTCTGAATCCACCGCCACGCTGATCGCCGCGATCATGGCCGTTATCGTCGCGGTCGCCATACCCGTCGCCGGATGGTTGTGGTCAGGATTCGCGCGGCGAAGCGCGCGCCGAGCCGAGCTCGCGGATCTCTCCGATCGACTCATCATCGCCGTGGCGCGTTTCGGGAGCGCCCTGGATGTCCATCACCAGTTGTGGGTATCGGGGGCGGCGAAGGCCAAGGTCGGCGTCCTTGCACTCGCCGAGCTGGCCGAGGGGTGGGCGCGCTACCACGAAGTCTGGGGCGGGCTCGGAGGGGCGTCCCGTGCCGTCATGGGCTGGGACTTCGCCGGGAACGCCGCCCTTGTCGGTTCGCTGGCGGAGCCTACCGCGCAGATCGCCGCGACGACGCTACTGCTGGATCGGTGCGGGGACGAGCGGCTCGCCACCGCTGGGAGAACCCTCGCGGACGCCGCGCTCTCGATGCGGGATCACGGTGACAAGGAGGCTTTGACGGTGGCGATGGAGGTGTTCGCCGCCGAACGCTGGCGGGTGGCGAAGCGGGCGCCGTGGTGGAAGCGTCTCGCGTCATGGCCTCGGCGTGGCGCTCGCCGGCCCGCCCGCGTCAAGGCGGCCACCTGAGCGTAGGTCATTGGCTGTCGGTGGAGTGGTGGCTCTCCTCGATGTCGTCGAGTAGCGAGGTCGCGGGGGGTGCGCTCGGCAGGGGTTGTCCCGTCGGGACCGTCGAGGGAACCGCGCTCACGGTCGGGGCGGGAGGCAGGGCGTGGTCCCCGGCCAGGCCCGTGCCCTCGAGCAGGCCCATGTGGGTGTTCACAAACTTCGCCGCGCTCTCGGCGAAGCCGCGGATCAGAGTGTTGCGGGTGGAAGCCCGGACCGCGCCGATGGCGGGGAAGATCTTCCCGTGTGCCATGCGCAAACGCATGACGGCCGTCTCGTCGTAGGCGAGTCCCTTCTTGGCGGAGATCTCGGCCATCCATCCCTTCTGGTCCTCGTTGGGCTCATCGGGCAGCGGCACGCGCAGCTGCGCCGCCACCTCCCGGACCTCGGCGTCCAGACGTTCGTGCTGCCGGGCGATCTCCCCGAGGTTCTTCCTGGTGAGGGCCCGGAAGCCGCGTCGCGCGGCCTGCCTGCCCGTCGGGATCTCCCAGAGGCCGGCCAGACGTACCTTGACCACCAGATCACGGTCCGCCGCACTCAGCGGGCCCCACGGGGTCGAGATCGTCGCCTGCGACGCCGCATCCTGGGACGCCGTCCCGTCCGCCGGGGCGGCCCCACCTGTCGGAGCGGCCGTGTCCGCCGGGGCCGCGCCGTCCTGCGGTGTCGCCCCGTCCTGGGGTACCTGCGCCGAAGAGCCGGAATCCGCAGGCGCGGCATCGGCACCCTGCAGCGACGCGATGATCCGTGGCACCAGCTCCTCCGCCGGTAAGGCGCTCGGCACCGGCCCGGTGGCGGCCGCGTCCGGCTTGCCAGAGTCTCCGGAGCAGGCCGTAGTCGTCTGAAGCACGATGAGGCTGAGAACCACGGTGGCGACCGAGGCGATACGTGCGCGTCGCATCTCTGCCCGATCCCTTCTTGCCTGGGGGAATCGCGACCCGTCGCCACTACGGCGACGACCGCTCATCTGGAGCTACGGACAGTTCGCGTGACCAGTTCGACGGCATTGGAACGAGTTTCCGGTCAACCGCGCGCCGGACCACCGGGCGACCCCCGGCCACCGTCCTCGACCACGCCGCTGAGCACACGGTCCGGGCCCGTGCCGAGTCGGCGAGCGCGCGCCGTCCTTCGAGGTCAGAACGCATCTGCGACTTCTGGACGAGCACGGCGCCGTAATAGCCGTTGACCTCGACCGAATCGGCGACCGGTTCGTTCTGATCCACGACAGGTCGTCCTTTCAGGGGTCTTGGCCGTGGTCAGGGCCGCGATCTCAGCGCCTCGCCTTCCCGTGCTTCCCTGCCGTACCGTAAGTGGTACCGGCGAAGGCGCCTGTGTTCCGACTAGCCTTCAGGTGTGGCCTCTCCCCGGAGCACCCGCCAGGTTCTGATATACAGCGTGGGATTCAGTGTCGCCAGCGCCGTAGGTGTGACCGCACGGCACTTTGTCGACCATGGAAGCGTTCCCGCCGCTCTCACCGAAGGTGCCTGGATCCTGGCCCTTGTCTTCCCATTCCTTTTCGCAGTTCTCTACCTGGTCTCGCGAGTACGCGAATCGAGGGAAGAGCCGAAGACCACCCCTCTGGCTGGGTGAGGGTCCGCGGGGGGTAGCCGGTCGAGCCGGCCCGCTCGGAATCTCGTGAGGCCAGGCAGGCGCACCACGTCGCGGTCGACATCCGCCCTTCGCCCCGTACTTCTCGCTTTATCTACGTCGACGGCCCCGTGAATGGGAATCACTCGGAGCCTCTCGAAAGACCTCAGCAAGTACTGGATGCGGTCCGTTCACGGCCGGGTCCCCCTTCTTCGCGCTCTTGGGGCTCGGTGGGCAGGGGTGCCCCGGGGGCTGTGCCGAGTGGGAGTGGTTGTTCTCTAGTCTGGAGGGGCGGAGCGCGGCGGGTGTCGTGCGTGGAGGGTGGAGGGGATTCTTGTGGGGGCTGAGATCGGGAGTAAGGCCGCTGAGCGGCTGGGCGGTTCGGTGGCTGGACGGCGGGGGCGGGCATGACCGAGCGGCCGGTGCGGCGGAAGCAGACGGTGACGCAGGCCGAGGTGCTGCGGGTCGAACGGGTGACGCCGCACATGATCCGTGTCGTCCTGGGCGGGCCGGGGCTGGCGGGCTTCGGCGCGGGTGAGTACACCGATCATTACGTCAAGCTGCTGTTCCCCCCCGAGGGGGTGACCTACCCGGAGCCCTTCGACCTCCAGCACATTCGTGGCGAGCTTCCGCGCGAGCAGTGGCCGGTCGTGCGTACCTATACGGTGCGCCGGTGGGACGCCGAAGCGGGTGAGCTGTCCCTGGACTTCGTCTACCACGGGGACGAGGGCATCGCCGGTCCGTGGGCCGCGTCGGTCCGTCCCGGCTACGAGCTGCGGTTCCTCGGCCCGGGCGGCGGGTACGCGCCCGACCCGGCGGCCGACTGGCACCTGCTGGCCGGTGACGAGAGCGCGCTGCCCGCCATCTCCGCCGCCCTGGAGCGACTGCCGGACGGCGCGCGGGCGCACGTCTTCGTCGAGGTCGCCGGGCCGGAGGAGGAGCAGAAGCTCGCGTCGCCCGGGGACGTGTCCATCACCTGGCTGCACCGGGGGGCGGGACGCGTCGGCGAGGCCCTGGTCCGCTCGGTACGGGCCCTCGACTTCCCCTCGGGCGCGCTCCAGGCGTTCGTGCACGGTGAGGCGGGCTTCGTGAAGGAGCTGCGGCACCTGCTGCGCGTCGAACACGGCGTGCCGAGGGAGGCGCTGTCCATCTCGGGGTACTGGCGCGTCGGCCAGGACGAGGACGGCTGGCAGTCCACCAAGCGCGACTGGAACCGGCAGGTGGAGGAGGAGCAGGAGTCAGCCTCCTGACCAGCCTGTGGTGGTGTGGGTTGTACCTGTGGTGGTGAGGAGTTGGGCTTCTATGCGGGGGAGGCTGTTCAGCCAGTCGATCGCGTCGGTTCCCCGGGCCGCGGCGGCGGTGGCGTAGACGTCGGCCCACAGGAGGTCCGGGCCGGTCACGGTCACCGCGCGTACCTTCGTGGCGGGGGCGCGGGTGTGGGGGTCGGTGATGTGGGCGCCCCGGTGCGCGGTCCCGGAGGTGGCGACGGCGCCGTCGCGCACGGTGATGACCCCTGTCGTCCGGCTCGGGCGGTCGGGGTCCTCGATGCCGACGCGCCACGGCGGCCGGCCGTCCGGGGCGTGCACCAGGACGTCGCCGCCGGCGTTGAGGCACCACCCGTACCCGTGGAGGCCGGCCAGGTTCCGGGCGGCCCGTTGTACCGCCCAGCCCTTGACCAGCCCGGACGGGTCGTAGGTGCGGCCGTCGGCGCGCGCGTCGAACCAGCCGCCGGTGCGCAGGCGGGCCTGCTCGCACAGCGCCACCACCTCGGCGAGGGTGAAGTCGGCCTTGGGGAGGGTGCCGTTGACCTCGGCGAGCGCGGCAGCGGCTTCGGCGAGCGTGCCGTTCGCCTCGGCAAGCGCGGCGCCGGCCTTGACGAGCGCGGCGTCGGCCTCGGCAAACGCGGCGTCGGCCTTGGTGAGCGGGACGTTGGCGCTGTGCAGGGTTAGTTCGCCGCGTTGCCAGCGGGAGAGGTCGCTGTCGTCGCGGTAGGGGCTGAAGACGGCGTCGGCGTGCCTCAGTTCGGCGAAGACGGCCGCGACGCGGTGCTCGACGTGCGCGGCGGAGGGGTCGTCGCAGCGCACGTGGACGCTGACGGGCATTCCCATGATCTGCTGGACCCATGCCCGGCGTTGGTACGCGGCGGTCATGAGAGGTGGGCGGCGTCGAGGGCGGCCTGCAGCGACGCGATGTAGCCGTCGCTGGTGACGGTGGCGCCGGAGACGGTGTCGATCTCGGCGCTCTGCGCCTCCACGGTCTCCTGGCGCAGCACGGGGAGCGCGAACGCGTTGATCTCCTCGTCCCTGCGGTTGCCGGCCGGGAAGACCGGCACGTCCACGCCGGTGATCCTGCCGCCGCTCACGGTGATGGTGACCTGCACCGGCCCCCACCGGGTCTGCGCGACCGACCCCTCGTACGTCCCGCCACCGCTCCCCGCGCGGGCGGCCGCCGGGGCGTTCTGGCCGGGGGCGGCGGCGATGGCCGCGGGTGGGGTCGTCGTGGGGCCCATGGTGCTGGTGCGGTAGGTGAACAGGAGTACCAGTACCGCCACCGTCGACAGCACCCACAGTGTGACGCGTCGCATCGTCGTCGTCCTTTCACTCACCAGGAGAACCGTTCGGTACGCAGGTTTCGGGCGGGTACGCCTGCGGACCGCGCGGCGGCCGTGACCGCCTCGGTCCAGGCGTCCGGGCCGCAGACGTAGACCTGGGCGGCGGCGATGGCCGGCGCGGCCCGAAGCAGCGCGCCAGCGTCGCTCTGCCCGGCGAGGGAGCGCGGCAGCCACGACGCGCGGCCGGCGCGCGGGCCGTACACGTAGACGACCCTGAGCCCCCGCGTCTCGGCGAGCAGGTCGAGCTCGCCGCGGAAACCCACCTCCCGCTCGCCTCGGGCCCGGTAGACCAGCGTGGCGTCACCGGGCCGGTAGGGCAGGTCCCACAGCATGGCCAGCAGCGGCGTGATACCGATCCCGCACGCCAGCATCACCAGTGGCCCGCCCGTGTACGTCTCGCCGGTCAGCTTCCCGTACGGCCCCTCTATGAGCGCCCGGGTGCCGGGCCGGAGGGAGGCCACCCGGGCGCTGCCGTCGCCCAGGTCCTTCACGGTGATTCGCACCAGGTCGTCCCGGGGCGCGCCCGACAGGGAGTACGGGTGCGCGCGCGACCAGCCGGGCCCGTCCAGGAAACGCCAGTTGAAGAACTGGCCGGCCCGGACCGGCAGCGTGTCCAGGCGGCGGCCGGTCAGGTAGACCGACGTCAGCCCCGGCCCTTCCGTGGTGACGTGGCTGACGGTCAGGCGGTGCCGCCGGCTGCGCCAGAGCGGGAGCCCGATGCGGCAGGTCAGCACCGCGCCGACGGCCACCGCGTACAGCGTCCACCAGTACGCCCGCGCCGCCGGGGATCCGACGAATTCCGACCCGTTCCACAACTGGTGCGGGAGCGCGAGGCCGACGCCCAGGTAGGCGTACAGGTGCAGCAGGTGCCACGACTCGTACCGCAGCCGCCGCCGCGCGGCCCGCACCGAGGTGACGACGACCAGGACCAGCAGGAGGGTGCCGGCCGTGGCGAGCAGCATCCCGGGATAGGACACGATCATGTCCCACGCCTCGGCGAACGGGTTCGCCCGCACCGTCGCGGCGTACCCGATCGTGATCAGCACGAGGTGCGTCACCATCAGGGAGAAGGACGTGAAGCCCGTCCACCGGTGCCAGCGCGCCAGCCGGTCCTGCCCGAAGGCGCGCTCCACCATCGGGACGCGCGCCATCAGCAGCACCTGCGCCAGCAGCAGGTCCGCCGCCCAGAGCCCGGTCACGCGGCCGATCGCCGTCACGGCCTCCGGCCCGCCGCCCAGCACCTGCGGCACGCCCTGACCGCCCACCCACAGCGCCGTGACGGCGATCATGCTCGACGCCGCCGCGACCACGGCGGTGTACGTCCACAGGCGAGGGGAGGCGCGCGGGGCGGCGGCGCCGGGTGGGCGGGCCGGCCGCGGTTCCGAGGACCGGAGGGCTGCTGTCGTGGTCATGACCCCACCTTCGGCGGGCCCGATGAGACCTTCCGTCGGATTACCTGAAAGTTCGATGAGTCTCCGGCTTCGGGCGGGTCCCGGTCGTCGCCCCCGCCGGTGCACCGGTGATCCCGACTGGCGTGCCGGTTTCGGTCGGTGTGCTGGTGAGGCGTGGGACGGCCTGCGGGGAGGGGGTGGGGACCGATATCCTGGCGGCGATGAAACCGACCGAGTACGACCTCATTGTGCTGGGCGCCGGGGCGGTCGGTGAGAACGTCGCCGACCGCGCGGTGCAGGGCGGCCTGACCGCCGTGTTGATCGAGCACGAGCTCGTCGGGGGCGAGTGCTCCTACTGGGCGTGCATGCCCTCCAAGGCGCTGCTGCGCTCCGGCCAGGCGTTGCGCGCCGCCCGGCAGGTCCCCGGCGCCGCCGAGGCCGTGACGGGGGAACTCGACGTGCGCGCGGTGCTCGCGCGCCGTGACGCGTTCACGCACGACTGGTCCGACGAGAGCCAGGTGCAGTGGGCCGAGGGCGCCGGCATCTCGGTGGTCCGCGGCCACGGCCGCCTCACCGGCCCGAAGGAGGTCACGGTCACGGCCCCGGACGGCACGGCGACCGTGCTCACCGCGCGTCACGCCGTGTGCGTGTCCACCGGGTCCGACCCGCTCGTCCCCGGCATCGACGGCCTGCGCGATGCCCGCCCGTGGACGAGCCGGGAGGCGACGAGCGCCAAGACCGTGCCCGCGAGCCTCGCCGTCATCGGCGGGGGCGTCGTCGCGACCGAGATGGCCACGGCGTACGCGGGGTTCGGCACGGAGGTCACGTTGATCTCGCGCAGCGGCCTGCTCGCCGGCATGGAGCCGTTCGCGGGCGAGCTGGTCACCAAGGCGCTGCGCGAGCAGGGGGTCCGGGTCCTGCTCGGCACCAAGACGACGCGGGTGACCCGCTCGGAGGGCGGCGACGTCGTCGTCGAGACCGACGCCGGGGACGTGACGGCCGCCGAGGTGCTGGTCGCGACGGGCCGCACGCCGCGTACGCGGGACATCGGGCTGGAGACGATCGGCCTGACCCCCGGCGACTGGATCGAGACCGACGACACGATGCTCGCGCGCGGCTTCGACTGGCTGTACGCCACCGGCGACGTGACCCACCGCGCGCTGCTCACCCACCAGGGCAAGTACCAGGCGCGGGCCGCGGGCGACGTCATCGCGGCCCGGGCGACCGGCAGGCCGGTGTCGGACGCCCCGTGGGGCGCGCATGTCGCGACCGCCGACCACCAGGCCGTGCCGCAGGTGACGTTCACCGACCCGGAGGTCGCCTCCGTGGGGCTCACGGAGCGGGCCGCGCGCGAGGCGGGCTACGAGATCCGCACGGTCGACTACGAGATGGGCGGCGTCGCCGGGGCGAGCGTGCACGCGGACGGGTACACCGGGACCGCCCGCATGGTGGTCGACGAGAAGCGCAAGGTCGTGCTCGGGGTGACCTTCGTCGGTCCCGACGTGAGCGAGTTGCTGCACGCGGCGACGATCGCGGTCACCGCCGAGGTGCCGCTCGACCGGCTGTGGCACGCGGTGCCCGCCTACCCGACGATCAACGAGATCTGGCTGCGCCTGCTGGAGACGTACGGCCGCCCGGCCACCTGACCGGGTACTCGCTGGTGCTCCCAGAATCGCCGTGCTTAGGTGGTGTCGAGGGTGCTCGCGTCGTTACGTTCGGTGCGCTACGTGGGGTGAGGTGCTGTGGATCCGTTGGTGCTGGCGGCGGGGACGGCGTTGGTGACGGCGATGGCCACCGACGGGTGGGAGCAGGCGCGCGCGGGGGCGGTGGCGTTGTGGCGGCGGGTGCATCCCGAGCGGGTGCCGGCCATCGAGGCCGAGCTGGTAGAGGTCCGCGACGAGCTGCTGGCGGCCCGGCGGGCCGGTGACGTCCCGGCCGAGGAGGGGCTGGTGTCCGACTGGCAGCGCCGGTTGCGCCGCCTGCTGGCCGACGACCCCGGCCTGGCGGCGGAGCTGCGCCGGGTGCTGGACGAGCAGTGGGCGCCGCTGCTGCCCGCCGGGCGATCCCCCGAGCAGGTCGTGGTGCAGAGCGCGACGGTGTCGGGTTCGGCGCGGGTGTACCAGGCGGGCCGGGACCAGTACAACTCAGGCTCCTGACACGCGGCGCACGCGGCGCCCCCGCGTCCCGGCGTGGGTCGAGTCCCGGGCCGCTATCAATGGTTCGCGTTCCCGCAGTACGCGGCGCCCCGCGTCCCGATGGGGGGCCGGATGGCGGTGTTCACCCCAGGCCGGAACATTCCGGACATTTAGTCGTAACTGATCGTCTATACGGTCACGGGCATTACCCGGTTCCTCAAGGAGCGTGTGGTGCCCAGATTCCGCTTCACCCTCTCAGCCCTCCTCACCGCGACCCTCACCGCGACCCTGACCGCGACGATGGCCACGGCACCGGCCGAGGCCCACGACCACCGGCCGCCCGTCCTGGACCTGGAGACGCTCACCGGCGCCCAGGCCGAAGCCCTGATGGCCAAGGGGCGGCTCACCTCCGTCGAGCTCACCCAGGCCTACCTCGACCGGATCACGGCGCTGAACAAGCGCGGGCCGGGGCTGAACGCCGTGACGCAGCTCAACTCCGACGCGCTGCGGCAGGCGGCGCAGGCCGACCGCCAGCGGGCGGCGGGCCACGTCCTCGGGCCGGCGCACGGGCTGCCGATCCTGCTCAAGGATCTGGTCGACGTCACCGGCATGTACACCTCGGCCGGCAACTACTCCCTGCGCGCGTCGTACCCGGCGACCGACGCGGGCATCACCAAGAAGCTGCGCGAGCACGGGGTGGTGATCCTCGGCAAGCTCGGGCTGTCGGAGTTCGCCAACAGTTTCGGCAACCAGCCCTCCGGTTTCGGCAACCTCACCGGGCAGGTGCTCAACGGCATCGACGCCGACCAGAACCCGAGCGGCTCGTCGTCGGGGACCGGCTCGGCCATGGCCGCGGCGCTGTCCACGCTGGGCATCGGCACCGAGACGTCGGGGTCGATCATCAGCCCGTCGAACGCGCAGAGCCTGGTCGGGCTGCGGCCGACCGTCGGGCTCGTCCCCGGGTACGGCATCGCGCCGATCAGCGCGTCGCAGGACACGGCGGGGCCGATGGTCCGCAGCGTGTCGGACGCGGCGATGACGCTCGCCTCGATCGCCGGGCCCGATCCGGGCGCCGACGCGGAGTACCGCGCGATCTTCGGACCCGACTACCTCGCCACCGGCGTCATCCCCACCCCGCCCGCGCAGCTGCCGGACTACATGGCGGCCCTCGACGTGAACTTCGTCCGGGGCAAGAAGATCGGCTACAACGGCACGCTCACCGACGGCACCCCGCTCAAGATCGCCTACGACGCGCTGACCGCGGCGGGCGCGATCATGGTGCCCCGGCCGTTGACGACCGTCGGCACGCTGCCGAACCTGCCCGCCGGGTACGAGCAGCACAAGACCATCGACGAGTACTACCAGCGGCTCGGCCCGCGGGCGCCGATCAAATCGCTGGCCGAGGAGGTGGCCGACAACCAGGCCAACGCCCAGCAGGCCCTGAAATACGGCAACAACAACCACCTCAACGCGGCACTCGCCGACATCTCCCCCGGCGGGCCCAACGAGCTCGCGTACCGGGCGAACCTGCCGGTCCGCAAGGCCGCGTGGCACAAGGCCATCGACGACATGATGACCTACACCGGCTCCGACCCGGCCCAGCCCGCCGACCCGGTGATCGCGATCCTCGGCGGCGTCCCGAGCGGCCCGCAGGCCGGGTACCCGACGATCACCATCCCCATGGGGTACGGCGCCACGAACCGCCGCGCGGTCAACGTGCAGGTCCACGGCAACGCCTACGACGAGTACAACCTGATCGGCGTCGGGTACGTGATCGAGCAGGCCACCCGCCTGCGGCAGACGGCGGGTTCGGTGAACCCGAGCATGTACCGCTGCGCGCGGACGGTCCCGGCCGAGCCCTTCGCCAAGCGCGGCCACTGCAACCCCGACCACGACACGATCATGCGGATGCTCGGCCGCGCGCCCCAGCCGCTGCGGTTCTCGCTGGAGACCGAGTCGGCGCGGAGCCTCGGCGCCCGGCTCGCCGCCGGCACGCTGACCTCCGAGGCCCTGGTCAGGGCGTACCTGTACCGGATCGCGCTGACCAACGCCGAAGGACCGGCCACCCAGGCGGTCCGGGCCGTCAACACCGATGCCATCGAGGAGGCCCGCGCGCTGGACCAGAGACGCGGCAGGGACAAGAAGCCGCGCGGGCCGCTGTACGGCCTTCCCGTCCTGCTGGACGACGGGTTCGACGTGGACGCGATGGCGACGACGGGCGGCTCGATCGCCCTGCAGGACCTGCGGCCGTCCGGTGACTCGACGGTCGCGGCCAGGCTCAGGGCCGCCGGGGCGATCATCCTCGGCAAGACGAACGTCTCCGAGCTGAACGGCGTCTTCGACGCCAACATGCCGAAGGGGTACTCCTCGCTCGCCGGTCAGGTGCTCCTGCCGTCCGACACCGACAAGACCCCGGCCGGTTCGTCCGCCGGTTCCGCGGCGGCCACGGCCTCCGGGCTGGCCGCGTTCACGATCGGGATGGAGACCTCCACCGACTCGGCCCAGCTCGTGGCCCCCGCGGACGCGGCGGGCGTCGTCGGCCTGAAGCCGACGGTCGGGCTGGTCAGCCGTACCGGCATCCTGCCGGTCGCCCGGTCGCAGGACGCGCCGGGCCCGATCGCCCGCACGGTGTACGACGCCGCGAGCGCGCTCACGGTGATCGCCGGACCCGACCGGGCCGACCCGGCGACGGCGGGCGCGCCCGTCAGGAACTACACCGAGGGCCTGACCACGACCTCCCTCCAGGGCAGGCGGATCGCCGTCGTCGCGAGCACGGCCGAGCCGTACCCGTCGATGGTGACCGCCCTGCGGACGCTCGGGGCCACCGCCACCGAGGTGTCCTTCGGCGCGCCGAGCCCCGACCCGGCGAGCATCGTGCCGTCGGAGTTCAAGCGCGACCTGAACGCCTACCTGTCCGGCGTCCGGCGCGGCCCGGGCGCCCGGTCGCTGCGGGCGGTCATCGACTACAACGACGCCAACCCCGTGGAGGGCCTGAAGTACCAGCAGGGTCAGCTGCTCGCCGCCCAGGCCGTCGACCTGTCCGACACCGCGACCGGCGCGGCGTACCGGGCCGACCTGGAGGCGGGCAGGGCGTCCAACCGCGCGGTGATCGACGGCATCCTCACCAACGGGACACCCGACGACAGGTCCGACGACTTCGACGCCGTCATGGTGCCGAGCGGCAGCGCGCTCGTCGGGTACGCCGACCGCGCGGGCTACCCGGCGCTGACGCTCCCCGCCGGGTACGGCGCCACCGCCAGCTCGGCCGGCCACAACCCGATCGGCGTCACCCTCGTCGGCCCGGCCTTCGGCGAGGCGTCCCTGCTCGCGGGCGGCTACGCCCTCGAACAGGCGACGAACGTGCGCCTGGCCCCGAGTTCCACCAACCCGAGCATGTGGCGGTGCGTGCCCGGCAGCACGTTCTTCACCGGGGAGCTGTGCAACCCCGGCGACCGCCTGCTGGAGTCCCGGGGCCACCACTGACCCGCGGGGGCCCGCGCCGCCGGCCGGCGCGGGCCTCCAAGGGCGACCGGGCACTCAGGGCTACTCCCTCGGCGACGACATCCAGACCGCGATCTGCGTACGGGAGTTGAACCCGAGCTTGTTCAGGATGGCGCGCACATGGCTGTCGACGGTGTGCTCGGAGATGAACAGCCGCGCCCCGATCTGCTTGTTGCTCAGGCCATCGGCGACCAGCCGCGCCACCTCCGCCTCCCGCTTCCCGAGCGGCGCGTCCCCCGCGTCGTCCGGGACGGCGGGGGCGGCGGGGGCGGGTTCGCCGAGCGCGAGCCTGACCGCGTCGTCCCGGCTCATGCTCCGTCCGGCCTCGAACTCGGCCGCGTACCCGGGCGCTCCGAGCGCCGCCACGGCCGACGCCTCGGCCCGGGTCAGCAACGGGACGAGGAACGGCAGGACGCTCGCCCCAGCGCCCGTCCGCACGGTCTCGGCCGCCCCGAGCAGCCGCGCCGCGAGCGCCGCCCGGCCGGAACCGGCGGCGTGGCAGCCGAGGGCGTCGAGCTGGAGGTACTGTCCCACCCGGTCGTCGATCCGGTGGGCGATCCGCAGCGCCTCGGCGAACAGCGGCCTGGACCCGTCGAGGTCACCGGCGATCAGCGCGGCGGAGCCCATGTTGATCAGCATCATGTCGAGGCTGTAGAGGTCGCCCGCCTCCCGGCTGAGACGCACGCCCTCCGCCGACGCGGACCTGACCGCGTCGAGGTCGCCGTCCAGCAGCCCGTTGAGCGCCCGCGACTGGAGGTGCATGAGCGTCGCGGGCAGGTCGTCGATGCGCTCGGTGACGGCCCTGGCCTCCTCGGCCAGGCGCCCGGCCGACGAGCGGTCGCCCGCCATGGTCGCGGCCATCGACGCCAGCGAGAGCGACTGGGACAGCAGGCCGGGCGGTCCCGCCTCCCGGGCCGCCGTCACCGCCCGTTCGAGCGCCGGCCGGGCGGTCACCGGATCGGACTGCAGGGTGGCCAGGAACCCGCGCATGAACCACGCCTGGGCGTGCGCCCGCCGGTCGCCGCCCCCGGACGCGAGCAGCTCGTCGATCCACCGGACGCCCTCGCTGGTGGCGCGCGTGATCCAGTAGTAGCCCAGGGAGTAGGCGAGGGCGATCCCGCGCGCGTGCTCCCCCCGGGTCAGGCATCGCCGCAGGACCGACCGGACGTTGTCGATCTCCAGTTCCATCCATTCGAGCCACTCGGGGAGCCGGTACTGGGCCTCGGCCGCCGACCGCCCGCAGCCCGCCAGGTAGTACTCGGCGAAGCGGCGTTCGACGGCCCCCTCCTCGCCGGCGTCCGCCAGCTTGAGGCCGGCGTACTCGCGCATGGTCTCGTGCAGGCGGTAGCAGGCGAGGCCTCTGACCTCCTCCTTCATCACCAGGGACTTGTCGACCAGCGACGACAGCACCTCCAGCGCCCGGGCCGGCGGCACCTCCCCGGTCGCGCAGACCGACTCGATGTCCTCGAGGGTGAACCGGCCGGCGAACACCCGTAATCGCCTCAGCAGCGTCTGCTCGCCCGCCGCCAGCAGGTCGTGGCTCCAGTCGATGGTGGTGCGCAGCGTCTGGTGGCGCGGCAGCGCGGTCCTGCCGCCCCCGGTGAGCAGGCCGAACCGGTCGGTCAGGCGGCCGAGGATCTGCTCGACCGAAAGGACCCGGGTCCGTACGGCCGCCAGCTCGATCGCCAGCGGCAGGCCGTCCAGGCGGCGGCACAGGTCGGCCACCGCCTCCTGGTTCGCGGCGGTCAGCTCGAACCTGCCCGATCCGGCCTCGGCGCGTTCCGCGAACAGCATGACCGCCTCGTTCTGCCTCAGCCGGGCGAGCGGCCCGGCCGCGTGCGCCGACGGCAGGTCCAGGGGCGGGACGGGGACCACGTGCTCCCCCGGCACCGACAGCGGCTCCCGGCTGGTGGCGATCACCCGCACGCCCGGCGCGGCCTTCATGACCTCGGCCACGAGCCGGGCGGCCGATCCGAGCAGGTGCTCGCAGTTGTCCACCACCAGCAGCAGGTTCTTGTCCCGCAGGTAGGACAGCAGGAAGGCGAGGGGCTCGGTGGCGGCCTGGTCCCGCAGGTCCAGCGCGGCCATGGCGGCGTCGCCGACCAGCGCGGCGTCCCTGACCTCGGCGAGCTCGACCAGCCACGCGCCGCCGGGGAACCCGCGCCTGAGGTCGGCCGCGGTCCGGAGCGCGAGGCGCGTCTTGCCGACCCCGCCCGGCCCGGCGAGGGTGACCAGGCGGGCCTCGGTGAGCTTCTTCCTGATTTCTGCGAGCTCACGGCGGCGGCCGACGAAGCTGGTCGTTTCGGCCGGCAGGTTGCCGGAGTGGCGCGGGGGTCTGGCCATTTGACTCGGACATTACTACCGCCGCGCGCACCCGCCGCCGGCCGGACGGCCATCGGATCACGAATTCCCGTGATCCCGGCGCGGCGCCCGCTCCCTAGGCTGGCGAGCACGACCGCGGAGCCGGTGGCAGATCGAGAGGAGCCCCATGAAGGCGATCCGTTACTACGCCTACGGCCCGCCCGGCGTCGTCACGCTGCGGGACGTCGACATGCCCGCCGTCGGCGACGACGACGTGCTGGTCCGCGTGCGCGCGGCCTCGGTCAACCCGCTGGACTGGCACTTCATGCGGGGCAAGCCGTACGTCGCCCGCGCGACGGCCGGGTTGAGGCGCCCGAGGACCCACGGGCTGGGCAGTGACATGGCGGGCACCGTCGAAGCGGTGGGAAAGAACGTCACCCGGTTCCGGCCCGGGGACGAGGTGTTCGGCGGCCGGGGCGGGAACCTCGCCGAGCGCAGCGCGGCGTTCGCCGAGTACGCCAGCATCCCCGAGAGCGGGATGATCGTGACGAAGCCCGCCGGCCTGACCTTCGAGCAGGCGGCGTCGGTACCGGTGGCGGCGATCACCGCCCTGCAGGCCCTGCGGGACAAGGGGCGGATCCAGCCGGGGCACCGGGTCCTGGTCAACGGGGCGGCGGGCGGCGTCGGGACCTTCGCCGTGCAGCTCGCCAAGGCGCTGGGCGCCGCCGAGGTGACCGGCGTGTGCAGCACCCCGAACGTGGACATGGTCCGGTCGATCGGCGCCGACGAGGTCGTCGACTACACCAAGGAGGACTTCACCCGCACCGGGCGGCGGTACGACCTGCTGGTCGACATGGTGGGGAACCGGACCCCGGCGGAGTTCAGGCGGGTCCTCTCACCCAGGGGGGCGCTCCTGGCCGGCGCGCCGGCCAAGGGGCAGTGGATCGGTCCCCTGGCCGGCATGGCCAGGCTCGTGCTGATCTCCCAGGTCGTCAGCCAGCGGATGGTCCCCTTCCTGGTACGGGAGAGCGCCGGCGACCTGACCGTCCTGTGCGACCTCCTGGCGGCCGGGACGATCACCCCGGTCATCGACCGGACGTACCCGCTGAGCCAGGTCCCCGAGGCCCTCGCCTACCTCGAAGAGGGCCACGCCAGGGGGAAGGTCGTCATCACCGTGTAGCCCGGCGGGGCCGTGGTGCCGGCGGGGCCGTGGTGCCGCCGGTCGTGCTGCCGGCGGGGGCCGTGATGCCGGCGGTCGTGGTGCCGGCGAGGATATAACGCGTTGCCGTCGTGCGGGGGCCTGTGGTGGGGTACCGGGATGACCGACGACCCAGGGGCGGACGCGTTCTCCGCCCTGCTGGCCCGCGTCGCCGCCGATCCGGCGGTCGCCGGGGCCGTGCTCAGCGGGTCGCGGGCCCGGGAGGGCATGGCCACCAGCCGGTCCGACCACGACGTCTACCTGGTCACCGCCGACGGCCTGACGGTCGCCGAGGAGCGCCGTGACGCGCTGCTGGACGTCGTGGTCCTGACCCTGGCGGAGTTCCGGGCGCACGCGCTTCCGGGGTCCGGCTTCGAGTGGAACCGGTACGCCTTCACCCACGCCCGCGTCCTGAAGGACCGGCCCGACGGCCTCATCGGCGACCTGGTGGCCCGCAAGGGGGCGCTGTCACCCGAGGAGGCCCGCGCGACGGCCGCCGCCTCGCTGGACGCCTTCGTCAACGCGGCCTACCGCTGGCTGAAGAACGACCGCGACGGGCACGCCACCGAGGCCCGCCTGGACGCCGCCGAAAGCATTCCTCCCCTGCTGACCTGCGTGTTCGCCCTCCACCAGCGGGTGCGCCCGTACAACAAGTACCTCGGCTGGGAACTGCGCAACCATCCCCTGGGGCCGCCGGCCTGGCGGCACGAACGCCTGCTGCCCGACCTCACGGCGGTCCTGTCGCACGCCGCGCCACGAACCGCCCGCGAGCTCTTCCTGAACCTGGAGCCACTCGCCCGCGCCGCCGGTCATGACACGGTCCTGGACGCCTGGGGCGACGACCTCCGCCTGCTGCGGCGCGGTCCGGGCTGAGGAAGAACACTCCACACTCTTACCGAAAATCAGCCAATAAAGGAGATAAGTCCCATTATGGGGCGCAATTCAGGTCAAGCTCGGCGATCGCGATGGGCACGCCGCTCAGGGCAGTGGCGTCCCGTTGCGTTGTGTCCGTATTGGGTGGACATGGTGGGAAATGCCCCCTGGCCAGGCATGGGGTAGGTCACTTAGGCTGTGCCGAGTACGTCGCAGAGATCGGCTGCGTGGCTCCTGTCCGTCTGATGGGAGAAATAGGTCTGGTGCACGATTTAACCGTCAGATTATTCGGATTCGTGTCGATCAATCAGGGCAGTCGGCCCCTTCCCGCGCCGCCGACGAAAGCGCTGGAACTTCTGTGTTATCTGCTCATATACCGCGATCGTGCGCATACCCGTGACGGACTGGCCGAGGTCCTGTGGCCGGAGGGCGACTCCACCGTCTCCAAGCGCTACCTGCGCCAGACACTGTGGAAGCTGAACACCTCGCTGCGGCACGGCCCGCTCAGCGAACCCGAGGAGGCGACGGCCCTCGTCGTCGACCGTGACCGGGTCCATGTCGACCCCGGCTCCTCCTGGGTGGACGTTGGAGCGTTCGAAAACGCCCGCGCCGCGACCCGCGACACCCCCGGGCACCGCCTGACCGAGGCCCAGGCGCGGCTGCTGGAGTCCGCCGTCGGGCTGTACCGCGGCGACCTGATGGAGACCTCCCCCTACGACTGGTGCGGGTACGAGCGCGACCGCCTGCGGGTCACCTACCTGGCCATGCTCGAACAGCTCATGGACTACTGCGAGGCGTGCCGGCTCTACGCCAGGGGGATCGCGTTCGGCCAGGTGATCCTGCGGCACGACCTGACCAGGGAGACCACCCACCGCAGGCTGATGCGCCTCCACCTCGGCGCCGGCGACCGCACCTCGGCCATGCACCAGTACGACCAGTGCCACGCGGCGATGACCGGCGAGCTGGGCGTCCGGCCCTCCTCCTCGACCGTGTCGCTGTACGAGCAGATCCGCGACGACCGCGTGGCCGACCTCCCGGCGACGGCGGCGGCGGCCGAGGCGGACGCGCCGCCGTCGGCGGTGACGGACGCGCTGGCGAGGCTCAACGTCCGGCTCGACCAGATCCAGGCGAGCCTCGCGACGCTCCAGCGGAGCCTGCACCAGGTCAGGTACGGCCCGCCCGGCGACGACTCTGGAACGCTCCCGCCAGGCTAGGCGCCCGCTGAGACGCCCGCACCTGATCTCGACCCGACGTCCCCGCGGAAGGCCGGTCCATGGAAGATGACACCAAGGCGTACCAGACCACGCTCCAGCACGTGCTGGCCGAGCTGGCCCGCCTCGACCTGCTGCTCCGCCTGCTCATGGAGCGCGCGGACGCCGAACCCGAGGACGCCGGGGCCCGGGCCGAGGAGACGGACGCCGGGGCCCGGAGTGAGGAGACGGACGCCGGGCTAGCGGAGGCGGAGCGGCTGGCGGGCGAGATCGGCGAGCGCTCCGCCGCCGGGCTGGACCAGGGCGCGTTCCTCCGGCTGGTCGTCCTGGCCCGGCTGTTCGGGCTGACCCGGTTCGACGTGGACGTCATCGTCATCTGCCTGGCCCCCGAGATCGACCGGCGGTACGAGCGCCTGTACGCCCACCTCCAGGACGACGCCACGCTTCACACTCCCACGGTCGAGCTGGTCCTGGACCTGCTGTACGCGGACCTGCCGACGAGGATCGCCGCGCGCGCGAGGTTCGGCGCCGGCGCGCCGCTGCTCCGGCACCGGCTGGTCACCCTCACCGGCGACGCCTCCCGGCCCGCCGGGCCCCTCCTCACGCGCAGCGTGGCCCTGGATCCGCGGATCGCCCGGTTCCTGCTGGAGGACGACGAGCCCGAACCGCTCCTGCGCCCGTACGCCCGGCTGGTGGAACCCGTCACGCCGCTGGACCGGCTGGTCCTCCCCGCCGGCCTCCGGTCCCGGCTGGCGGGCCTCGCCGGGCACCTCGACTGCGATCTGGTCCTGCACTTCCACGGTCCCGCCGGCACCGGGAAGCGCACGGCCGCCGCCGCGCTGAGCCACGCCTGGGGCGCCGACCTGCTGGTGGTGGACGCCGAGTCGCTGGCCGGCCTCCCGGAGGAGGACTTCACGTCGCTGGTCGCGCTCGCCGACCGCGAGGCGCGGCTGCTGGGCGCGATCATGTACTGGGAGAACGCCGACGCCCTGCTCACCGACCGGCCACGGCGGGCCGCCCCGCTGCTGGCGATGCTCCAGGCGTCGCCCTGGCCGGCCTTCCTGGCCGGGACGGCGGCGTGGGAGGCCGTGGACGTCCCGGACGGCCTGACGGTCGCCGGCGTGGAGTTCCCGGTCCCCGGGACGGCGGAACGCCTGGGGCTGTGGCGCGCGGCGCTCGGCGGGATGGGCGTGGACGCCACCGGTTTCGACCTGGCCGCGCTGTCCGGCCGGTTCCGGCTGACCGGCGGCCAGATCGCCGGGGCGGCGGCGGCCGCGCGCGGGCTGGCGTACGCGCGCACGCCGGACGCGCCCGTGGTGACCGGGGACGACCTGGCGGCCGCGTGCCGCCGCAGGTCCTCGGGCGGGCTCGCGGCCCTGGCGCGGCGGGTCCCCACGCGCCACACCTGGGACGACATCGTGCTGCCCGCCGACCGCACGCGTCAGCTCCAGGAGATCCACGACCGCATCCGGCACCGGTCCACGGTCCACGAGACCTGGGGGTTCGGGGACAAGGTGGCGGGCGGCGGCGGGATCGGCATCCTGTTCACCGGGCCGCCGGGGACGGGCAAGACGATGGCCGCCGGTGTGCTGGCCGGCGCGCTGGGCCTCGACCTGTACAAGATCGACCTGTCGACCATGGTGAGCAAGTACATCGGCGAGACCGAGAAGAACCTCTCCCGCGTCTTCGAGGAGGCCGAGCGGGGCGAGGCCGTCCTGTTCTTCGACGAGGCCGACGCGCTGTTCGGCAAGCGCACCCAGGTGCGCGACGCCCACGACCGCTACGCCAACTTGGAGACGAGCTACCTGCTGCAGAAGATGGAGGAGCACGAGGGCGTGGTCGTCCTGGCCACGAACCTGAGCAAGAACATGGACGACGCGTTCGTCCGCCGGCTGCACTTCACCGTCGACTTCCCCGTGCCCGGCACCGAGGACCGGCTGCGGATCTGGACCCGGGTCTGGCCGCGGGAGGCGCCGCTGGACCCCGGCCTGGACCTGGAACGGCTCGCCCGGGAGGTGGACCTGCCCGGCGGCAACATCCGCAACATCGCCCTGACCGCCGCCTTCCTCGCCGCCGCCGACGGAGGGACGATCACCATGGCCCACCTCCACCGGGCCGTCGCCGGCGAGTACCAGAAGATGGGCAAGATCCTCCCGGCGGAACGGTTCACCGGCGCCCGCTGACCCGGCTCACCGGACGCCGGCAGGGGTGACTGGACGCCCGCAGGGGTCACCGGACGCCGGCAGGGGTCACTGGACGTTGCGGAGTTCGGCCGGGAGGACGTCGAGCAGCGCCCGTCCCCTGCCCAGGAGGCCCGCCGCCCCCGTCTGGTCGAGGACCATCGAGCCCTGGGCGTGCCATCTGTCCTTCACGGGCCCACGCGGCGGCGGGCCGGCCGTCTTCATCCCGCGGGTGTGGGGGACGAGCACGCCCCCGTCGTCCACCCGGAAACCGAGGTGGTCGTAGATCGCCTTCACCTTGTTGTTGAGCGCCCAGAGCTCGATGGCGTTCTTGTTCTCCTTCTTGGCGTGCAGCACCGTGAACACCAGCGAGGCCTCGCCGACCTTCCTGACCGGGCTCGCGGAGTCGATGTTCTCGGGGTTGGCCGCCAGGTTGGAGAGGTAGACCTTGTCGGTGAGGATCATCAGCTCGACGACGCTCTGGATCTTCCCGGTGGGGTCGCGCAGGACCCCGATGGGCTGGGATCCGCCGAGCGCTTTCTGCACCGATTTGGCCTCGTTCAGCGCGCCGGACATGTGAATGCTGCGGTTCTTCGCATCCTTGTACGTCTTGCGGAAGTCCACGGCGTCCGCGTACTTGCCGGGGTCCGCGTCGTCCGGGTAGTAGGCCCCCTCCCTGCGCCGCTTCGACACCTCACCGGACATGTTCATGTAGGTCTTCCGCATGAGATCGACCCGGGCCTCGGCGTACTGCACCCATTCCCGCAGCGCCTTTCGCACCTCGGCCTTGTTCGAGCTGTTCAGATATTCGGCGGAGAAGCGCCCGGCTCCTGGGCCCTGTGCGGGGACGGGGACCGGTTGTTGCTGCGGTAGCGGCTGCTGGACGTTGCCCAGGGCCGCCCCCTGCGGCTGCTGGACCAGGAGCGCGGCCAGCCGCTTGACGTCCTCCTCCTTCCCGAGGTCGAACGTCCCGTGGTCGAACGGATCGTTCACGATCTCGGACATGCGCGCTTTGAGCTTGTCGCCGTTGATGCCCATTTTGGGATCGGCCCAGTCGGGAGGCATCTGCACCGCGAACTTCTTCAGGGCCAGGCGTGCGGCGCGCCAGTCCTCCAATTTCGTCCCGTTCACGAACGTCGCCGTCCGCTGGACCGGCCCTCCGCCGCCGGACGAGGCGGCGGCGCGCGACGGCTCCGGGGCGGCGAGCCCGCCGGCCACCCGGTCGGCCTGCCTCTCGTGGGCGTCGCCGGCCGCGCCCACCGACCCGTGCGGCCCCACGTGCCCGTGCGACTGCTGCACCACATGGGTCAGCTCGTGCGCCAGCAGCCGCCGCCCCCCCGAGGTCGACGGCGCGTACCCGCCACGGCGGAAGAACACGTCGGTGCCCGTGGTGAACGCCTGCGCGTTCAGCGACTCCGCGAGCCGGTCGGCCCGATCGTCGGTGTGCACCCGCACCCGGCCGAGGTCGGCCCCCAGTCGCCGGCCCATCGCCTCGGCCACCCCTGGGGACAACCGCCGCCCGCCGCCCCGGGCCGCCTCGATCTCCCGCCGCGAGTCCCCCTCCAGCCGCCCGCCCGCCGGCCCGGCGGCCGTCGCCCCGCCGCCGCGGATCTCGGCCTTCCGCTGGACGTGCCCGCACGGGGCGGCGGACGCCTGGACGGGCGCGGGCGCGCGGCCAGCGGTCGTGCGGCCGGTCGTGTCGAACTGGCGAGTCGTCATGTGGCCCTCCGAATGCGGATGCCACCACATCCGCGGTCGCCTGGTCGTCGTGTCCCCGTAGCGAACGGGATCCTTCCGGTGGGGCGGTCCTGCGGCGCCGCCCGGCGTCGGCGCCCACGCCCTGCCAGGCCGGTCATGTGACGCCGCGGAGCTCGTCCGGAAGGACGTCGAGCAGGGCCCTTCCCCTGCCGAGGAGGCCCGCCGCCCCCTGCTGGTCGAGGGTCATCATTCCCGCCGTCCTGTCGTGCCACGCGCTTTTCGCCGGGACGCGCGTACCCGTGCCGTCGATGGTCTTGTCGCCTTTCGGGTGGGGACCGGGCACGCCTTCCACCCGGAAACCGAGATGATCGTAGATCGCCTTCACCTTGTTGTTGAGCGCCCAGAGCTTGACGAGATCCTTCTGTTCCTTCTGGCTCTGGAGCACGGTGAACACCAGAGACGCCTCGCCGACCCTCCTGACGGGATTCGCGGAGTCGATGTTCTCGGGATTGGCGGCCAGGTTCGACAGGTACACGTACTTCTTCATGATCGACAACTCGACCACGCTCTGGATCTTCCGGGCGGGGTCGCGCAGCACGCCGATGACCGTGGACTTGGTGCTCGGCCGACGGACCGCCTGGTCCACCGTCTCCGCCTCGCCCAGGGCGCCCGCCATGTGAACGGCGCGCGTCCTCGCCTGCTTGTACTCCTTGCGGAACTTCTCGGCGTCGGCGCCGGTGTTCGGGTCGCCCGGATAGTACGCACGCTTCTGCCGCCGGTCCTGCACCTCGGGTTCCATCGCCAGGTGGGTCTTTCTCAGGCCGTCCAACCGGCTCTGCGCGTACGCCGCCCATGCCCTGAGGGTGGTGGACACCTCGACCCGGTTGCCGAGGTTCAGGTATTCGGCGGAGAAGTGCCCGGCGGCCGGCGGGGCCGAGGGGACGGCGGTCACCTGCTGCGGCGGGGGCCCGGGCGGCGGAGCGTTCTGCGGGCCCGTCGGGGGCGGCTGCCCGACCGGATTCTGCGGGCCTGTCCCGGACGGCCGCCCGATGAGGAGGCCGGCCAGTCTCCGGACGTCCTCCTCCTTGCCGAGGTCGAACGTTCCGTGCTGCGTCGGCGAGGACTTGATCGCCGCCAGCTCCGTCTCCAGCGTGTCCTGTCTGACCCGGTCATCGGTGCCGATCCAGTCCTTCGGCATCTCCACCTTGTGCTTCGCCAGGGCCATCCGCACCGAACGCCACTCGGTGCTCACCGCCCCGTTCGTGAACGTGGCCACCCTCTGGACCGGCCCCCTGGCCCCGGGGGGCGCGGGGGCGGCGACCGCGCGGGCCGCGCCGGTCTTCGGCCTGCCGTGACCGGCGGCGGGCGCCCGTCCCCCCGTGACGGGTCCGGCCGTGCCGAACTGACGACTCATGATGTGGCCCCTCCGCGGACCGGCGCCACCGCTTCCACGCTCCCCGTGGCCGGCGCTTCCCGCGAACGGTATACCGGGCGGCCGTCCCCGGGAACGGCTGCGGCGGCGTCTGCGGGGGCGTCGCCGCGACGGAGGCGCGCCGGAGACGGTCGCGCAGACACACCGGCGATACCCACCCGATACACCTCGGTCTGCGGCCGGAGGACACGCACGGGAGGGGGCACGGTGTTCCAGGACCTGGACGCGACGCTCGCCGCGCTCGTCAAGGCCGAGCTGTCGCTGCGCAACGTCGCCATCAGCTTCGCCGGACCCGACGACCAGTTCCCGCCGTCCAGCGTGACCCTGCCGGCCGTCGCCTTCTTCCTGTACGACGTCCGGGAGAACTTCGACCTGCGCGACAACCACTGGCGCGCGGAGCTGCGGGAGGACGGGGTGACGCTGCGCACCCACCCGCCGGCCCGGGTCGACTGCTCGTACCTCATCACCGCGTGGCCGAGCGCGAGCACGCCCACCCCGGCTGAGGACGAGCACCGGCTGCTCGGCGAGGTGCTCCGAGTGCTGATCCGGCACCGGACGATCCCGGCCACCTACCTGCGCGGCGAGCTGGCCGGGCAGGAGCCGCCGATGCCCACGAAGATCATCGCGGACAACCAGCTGCAGAGCCTCGGCGAGTTCTGGCAGGCCATGGGCGGCAGGCCCAAGGCCACCCTGCACTACAAGGTCACCCTCAGCGTGGACGTCGCCGAGCCGGTCGAGGCCGGGCCCGCGGTGACGGAGAAGGTCATCAGGATCGGCCAGGGCCTCGACCGCCCGGCCGGCGAGAACCAGCCGTCATGACGAACGAAGGGAACGCCAGCGATGCCCCAGTACTTCACGCCGGGCGTGTACGTCGAGGAGGTCCCGTCGGCGATCAAACCGATCGCCGGGGTCGGGACCAGCACCGCGGGGTTCATCGGGGCGGTCGCCAACGACGTCCAGATGCCCCTCATCCCCGGCCGCACCGGCCTGAAGGCCGGCGGTAAGACGGCCGAGCCGGCCGACTTCTACCCCCTGGCGCCCGCCGGGGTACCGCAGCTCGTCGACGGATGGGAACGTTTCAAAACCCTGTTCGGCGACGGCGTCAAGCCGGGGAACCGGACGCTCGCCCAGGCGGTGTACGGGTTCTTCAACAACGGTGGCGGGCGCTGCTGGGTGACGCGGCTGGAGCCGGGGTCCGGCGACGGCAAGCAGGGCGCCAAGGGCCCGGCCGACCTCCTCCCGGCGGACGAGACGGTGACCGGCGCGCTCGACGCCTTCGCGGTCATCGACGAGATCGCCCTGGTCGCCGTCCCCGGCGCCACCAGCGACGCGGTCCAGTCGGCGCTGCTGGACCACTGCGAGAACGAGTACCTGCGGGATCGGTTCGCGATCCTGGACGGCCGCAGGACCGCCACCCCGATCACGGCCGAGATCCGGGGCGGCGTCCGTGACAGCTCCTACGGGGCGATCTACTACCCGTGGATCGACGTGGGCGCCAAGGACGCCGCGGGCGGCACGCTGTACGTGCCGCCCAGCGGGCACATCGCCGGGGTGTACGCCAGGGTCGACGCCGAGCGGGGCGTGCACAAGGCCCCCGCCAACGAGGTCATCCGGGGCGCGCTCGGCGTGGAGACGCCGGTCGGCAAGCAGGCCCAGGCGGGGCTCAACCCCGACGACATCAACGTGATCCGCCGCTTCGACGCCAACGTGACGATCTGGGGGGCGCGCACGCTGGCCGGCGCCGACCACTCCGAATGGCGGTACATCAGCTCCCGGCGGCTGTTCAACTACCTGCGCGAGTCGATCGACCAGGGCACCCAGTGGGTGGTCTTCGAGCCCAACGCGCCCGAGCTGTGGTCGAAGATCAGGCGGAACGTCAGCGCGTTCCTCACCACGGTGTGGGCCTCGGGCGCCCTGCTCGGCGCCACCCCCGAGCAGGCGTTCTACGTGGTGTGCGACGAGACCACCAACCCGCGGGAGGTGCGTGACCTCGGCCAGGTGGTCACCGAGGTCGGCGTGGCGCTGGTGAAGCCGGCCGAGTTCGTCGTCTTCCGCCTGAGCCAGTGGGACGGCGCGGCGCGGTGACGGGTCTGACGCCCGGCGTCTACCCGGTCAACGTCCTGCCCGCGGCGCCGCCGAACTTCCTGACGGGGGTGCCCGCCTTCGTCGGCCGGGCGCCCACCGGCCCCGGCACCCCGCGCCGGCTCACGCTGTGGCCGGAGTTCGAGGCGGTGTTCGGCGGGCCCGCGGAGGGGTTCCTGCACGACGCGGTGCGCGGCTTCTTCGAGAACGACGGCGTGGCCTGCTACGTCGTGCGCCTCGCGGACACCGACCCGGCGGCGCCGTCGCCGGACGAACTGGAACGCGCCCTGGCGGCCCTGGAGGAGGTGGACGACGTCGACCTGGTCTGCGCGCCCGACCTCGCCGCCGCCTGGCGGCCCGGCTCGGCGATCGACACCGTGACCGGCCCGCAGCGGGCGCTGCTGCGCCACTGCCGGGACCGGGGGGACCGGTTCGCCATCCTGGACTGCCTGGCCACCGACGACCCCGGGATCGCCGCCGGCCAGCGTGACGCGCTCAACGCCACCGACGGCGCCGCCGGCTCCTACGGGGCGCTGTACCACCCGTGGCTGCGGGTGGGCGACCGCGACGGGCGGCCGAGGCACGTACCGCCGTGCGGCCACATCGCCGGCGTCTACTCGCGGGGCGACCGGCGGGTGGGCGTGCACAAGGCGCCCGCCAACGAGGTCGTGGAGGGCGCGCTCGACCTGCGGAGCGACCTGACCGCCGAGCAGGCGGGCGAGCTGTACGCGCGGGCGGTGAACTGCGTGCGCGCCCTGCCGGGCCGGGGCATCCGGGTGTGGGGCGCGCGGACCCTCAGCGACGACCCCGCGTGGCGCGACGTGAGCGCGCGGCGCGTGGTGGCGAACGTGCACCGGTGGGTCGAGCGGTTCATGCGCGGCCTGGTCTTCGAGCCCAACGACATCAGGCTCTGGGTGCGGATCATGCGCGAGCTGACCGCCTACCTGGACGGGTTGTTCCAGCGGGGCGCCCTGAAGGGCCGGACGGCGGAGGAGGCGTTCTTCGTCAAGTGCGACAGCGAGACCAACCCGGGCCCGGTCGTCGACGCCGGGATGGTCGTCACGGAGATCGGCGTGGCGCCCAGCGCGCCCGCCGAGTACATCGTCGTCCGCGTGATCCAGGGAGCCAGCGGAGTGACGATCAACGCGGTGTGACACCCCCCCGACAACCCGTAATGGAGGTCAATGATGGCGAACAGGGTGGATCCGTATGCCGGCTACAACTTCGCGGTGGAGCTGGACGGCATCACGCGCGCGGGCTTCCGCGAGTGCTCGGGGCTGGAGAGCAGCCAGAACGCCAGCGAGTACCGGGAAGGGACGGACCGCAGCCTCAGCGTGCGGAAGATCCCCGGCCTGAACACCTACGGCGACATCACGCTCAGCCGTGGGCTGACCTTCGACAGCAAGCTGTGGGAGTGGCGGGACAAGGCCGCGAAGGGGTCGGTCGAGCGGCACGACATCTCGATCACCCTGCTGGACCACACGGGCAACGCCAAGATCACGTGGAACGTCTTCGCGTGCTGGCCGAAGTCGTGGACGGGGCCGAGCCTGTCCGCCGCCTCCGACGAGATCGCCGTCGAGCAGGTCACCCTCGCCTACGAGAGGATCGAGGTCGACAAGTGGAGCTAGGCGACGGCGCGCTCCGGACCGAGTTCCCCTTCACCCTCCCGCGCGGGCTGGTGACCCCCGACGGGACCGTGCACCGTGAGGGGACGATGCGCCTGGCCACGGCGTTCGACGAGATCGAGCCGATCAAGGACCCCCGGGTCCGCTCCAATCCCGGGTACCTGGTCATCATCCTGCTGGCCCGGGTGATCACGCGGCTCGGGACGCTCGACCACGTCAACACCGCGGCCGTCGAGAACATGTACTCGGCGGACCTCGCCTACCTCCAGGACCTCTACCAGCGGGTCAACCTGACCGGGCACACCCGGATCCTGGTCGACTGCCCGCACTGCGCGGGGGCGTTCGAAGTGGAGACCGCCGGCCCGGGGGAATGACACGCTACCCCGCGGACCGGCTGCACGAGGAGGTGGCGTACTTGGCCTATCACTTTCACTGGGCCTACCAGGAGATCATGCGGCTGGACCACCGCGAACGGCAGCGGTGGGTGACCGAGGTGGCCCGCATCAACGGGCGGCTCAACGAACAGGGAGGTGACCGGCCATGACGTCCACGGGAGTGCCGCTCGGCCTGAGCTGGCTGCCGTCCGCGGCCGGGAACTGGGCGCCGGCGCGCCCCCTGCTCGAGCCCTTCCCCGCGTTCAACTTCGCCGTCGAGATCGAGGGGCTCCTGCTCGGCGGGTGCAGCGAGGTGAGCGGCCTGGAGAGCCGGGTCGAGACCGAGGACTACCGCGAGGGCGGCGTCAACGGGTTCGTGCACCGGCTGCCCAGTGTGGCGAGCCACTCGAACCTGGTGCTGACCCGGGGGCTCACCGCGAACAGCGTGATGTGGAACTGGCACTACAACGCCGTGCGCGGCGTGATCCACCGCAAGAACGGCACCATCATGCTGCTCGACGGGCGCCAGATACCGGTGATGTGGTGGAACTTCCGCAACGCCCTGCCGGTGCGCTGGACCGGTCCCGCCTTCGACGCGCGCGGCGACCAGGTCGCGTTCGAGGCGATCGAGCTGGCGCACGAGGGGCTGACCAAGCCGCTGCTCGGGCAGGCGGCCGCCCTCGCGCACGGCGCCGTGCAGGTGGCGCGGGAGGCCGGCAATGCGGGCTGAGCACCTGGCCGAACCCCCCTGGGACCCCGCGCTGGTCCGCCGGCTGGAGCGGCGCGCCCTGCGTCCCGGTGTGCTCGACCCCGCTCCGGCGCGGGAGATCCTGGCCCGCCATCGCGGGATGATGCCCCATCTGCCCCTGGCCGAGCTGGCGGCGCGGCGCGCGGCGCCGGAGTCCGATGGCGCGGCCACGCCGGTCGTGTACGGGAAGCCGGTGGCGGCCGATGGCCCGGCGTCCGCCGGCGTCCCGGTTGCCGTCTCCCCCGTGTCCGGCGGGGTGGCGGTGGCGGCCGAGATGCCGATGGCCGCCGGCCTGCCGGTGACCGCCGGAATGCCCGTGGCCGGCGGAATGCCCGTGGGGGCCGGCGGGCCCGTGCCGGGCGGGGTTCCGGCGGCGGGTGTCCCGATCGTGTCCGGGGTACCTGTGGTGTCCGGGGTCTCGGACGGTGTGCGCTCGCGTGAGCCGGTCGCGTTCTCCGGCCCGGGGTCGCACGGCGCGGCACCGCTCACCCGTCCCGCGCCCGGCGGGGTTCCGGCCGGCGCCCCGCTTCCGCTCGCCGGATCTGGGACG
Source organism: Sphaerisporangium corydalis (assembly GCF_025506355.1). Taxonomy (GTDB): domain Bacteria; phylum Actinomycetota; class Actinomycetes; order Streptosporangiales; family Streptosporangiaceae; genus Sphaerisporangium; species Sphaerisporangium corydalis. The sequence goes on along the minus strand of NZ_JANZYP010000003.1, from coordinate 128,567 downwards.
ACCGGCCCTGGTACGACGGGCCTTGGTACGACCGGCCCTGGTACGACCGGCCTTGGAACGACGGGCCTTGGCACGACCGGCCCGGTACCGGACACGATCGGCCCCTCGTCGGCCCCGCCGGGGACGGCCGTGCGGCGGGCGGCGGATCCGGGGACAGGCGGCCACGCGGCGGCCGGTCCGGGCACCGCGGCGTCCCCTTCGACGGCCCCAGCCCGACCGGTGACCCCTGGCCCGGCGGCGGGCGGCCCGCTGGTCGTGCAGCGGAAGCTCGCCGCCCCCTCCCCCGGGCGGACCGCGCGCCCCGGGTCGCCGGGCCTCCCCCGTACGCGCGCCCGCGCGCCGGAGGCCGGCGCCGCGGGTCACGTCCGTACGGCCTCACGGGACCGGGCCGGCGGGCCGCCGGTCGTCTCTCCCCTGGACCGGCCGTCCCTGAACCAGCCGTCCGTGGACCGGCCTTCCGGCGCGGCCGTGGACCGGCGTCCGGTCACCCCCGTGGACCACCGCGCGCCGGCTGTCGGCTCCGTGGCACCGCCGATCGCGCGCCCCACCCGTCCAGACCACGCGGACCACGCGGCGGCCACGGGAGGCCTCCCCCTGGTGGCCCCGGCGCGCCCGCCGCTGCGTACCGGCGAGCCGCTGCTCCTGGCCCGCGCCCCGGCGGATCCCTCGCCCGGGCGGAACGGACGGGCAGCCGCCGCCGGCCCGCCCGTACGACCGGAACCCGCGCGCACGGTCCCGGCGCGCACGGTCCCCCTGGACGGAGACGCGCACGCCGCGCGAGGCCAGGCGCGTCCCGCGTCCCCCGCGCCGGTCGACATCGACCACATCGTGGAGACCGTGCACCGCCGGTTCGCCCGGCGCCTCGCCATCGAGGCCGAGCGCCGGGGGACGCGGTGATGGCGATCAACAAGGCCGGAGTGGCCTCCGAGGTGCTCGGTCTCGGCCCCGGCGGCGGCGGGCTGAAGAAGCTGCGCATCGACTACGACAAGAGCGGCAAGTGGACCGGCGACTCGGTGGAGGCGCTGTTCAACCCGCACGAGATCAGCCGGTCGCGCTCGGTCGGCTGGCACCAGAACAAGGTGGCCCACCAGAGCAGCGGCTGGACCTGGGCCGACACCGAGCAGCAGTTCCTGTACGTGGGCGCCGAGACGCTGTCGATCGAGCTCTTCTTCGACACCTACGAGTCCAGGTCGGAGGCGTCCGCCCTCCAGCGCGCGGCGTCCCTCGCGCTCCCGGAGAACCCCTTCCAGGGGAGCGACGCGACCGACGTGCGGCGGCTCACCGACCAGGTGGCCAAGCTCGCCGAGGTCGACAGGGAGACCCACCGGCCGCCCATCTGCCGCCTGGTGTGGGGGGCCGCGTACATCTTCACGGGGGTGCTGACGCAGCTCGACCAGCGTTTCACCCTCTTCCTCGCCGACGGCACGCCGGTCCGCGCCACCATGTCGTGCGTCTTCCTGGAGTTCCAGACCAAGGCGCACTACAAGGCGCGCGAGATGAACTCCGCCGACGTGGTGAAGACCCGGACCGTCCGGCGCCACGACACCGTGCACAGCATCGCGGCGGAGGAGTACGGCGATCCGGGGTTGTGGCGGCACATCGCCAGGGCGAACGCCATCGTCAACCCGCGCCGCCTCCCGCCGGGAACCGTCCTGACGATCCCCAAGCTGGACTCCTAGGAGGGCGACCGTGACGACCTCCGGCATGGTGCCCGGCATCGACATCCGGGTGGACGGCGCCCGCCTGCCCCTGGACGCCAGGATCGACATCGAGTCGGTCACCGTCGTCGACGACCTCAGCGCGCTCAGCATGTTCGCGGTGGTGCTCTACAACTGGGACCAGGACCGGCTCAAGGTCACCTGGTCGGACTCGCCGCTGTTCGCGCTCGGCGCCGAGGTGCAGATCGCGCTCGGCCCCGCCGGCGCCCCCGAGAAGGTCATCACCGGCGAGGTCACCAGCCTGGAGCCCGCGTTCGGCCCCGACCGGCCGCCCATGCTGACCGTCCGGGGGTACGACCTGCGGCACCGCCTGGCGCGGGGCCGCAAGACCCGCACGTTCTCGAAGGTGAAGGACAGCGCGATCGTGCGCACGGTCGCGCGCGGCGCCGGGCTGCGCGCCGAGGTGAGCGACAGCGGGCCCGTCTTCGACTACGTGCTCCAGCACGACCAGACCGACCTGGAGTTCCTCCGCGCCCGCGCCGGCCTGATCGGGCACGAGGTGTACGTACGGGACAAGGTGCTCTACTTCCGGCCGCCCCAGCACACCAGGCCGGCCGTGGCCACCCTGCACGTCGGCCAGGACCTCACCGAGTTCACCCCGAGGCTCCGTTCGCTGAGCCAGGTGGACGAGGTGACCGTGCGCGGCTGGGACGCCGGGACCAAGAGCGCGGTCGTGGCCACGGCCGACAGCGGGCAGGCGACGGCGATGGGGGGCGGTACTCCGGGGCCGCGCCGCACCCGGCGGGCGTTCGGCGCGTCCGGGACCGCCCAGGTGGACGTGCCGGTCGAGTCCAAGGCGCGGGCCGACGACATGGCGCGCGGGCTGTTCCAGGAGATGGCGCTGTCCTTCGTCCAGGGGGAGGCCGTCTGCTCGGGGCGCCCCGGCCTGCGCGCCGGCACGGTCGTCGACGTCCAGGGGGCGGGCGAGACCTTCAGCGGCACCTACTACCTCACCTGTGTCACGCACACGGTCGCGCCGGGCGAGGGGTACCTGACCTCCATGAACATGAGGAGGAACTCGGCATGACGAACTTGGGCGAGCTGTTCGGGCCCGCGGCGACGCACGGCCGGTTCTACGGGGTGGCGTCCGGGATCGTGACCAACAACAAGGACCCCGACGGGCTCGGGCGCGTCCGGCTCAAGCTGCCCTGGATGGCCGGCGAGCTGGAGAGCGGCTGGGCGCGGGTCGCCTCGCCCATGGCGGGCGCGGGCCGGGGCGTCTACTTCCTGCCCGAGGTCGACGACGAGGTGCTGGTGGCCTTCTCCTACGGCGACCCCGCGTCCCCGTACGTGCTCGGCGGGCTGTGGAACGGCGAGGACCACCCGCCCGAGACCAACGACGACGGCAAGAACGACGTCCGCGTGATCAGGTCGCGCAACGGTCACGTGATCCGCCTGGTCGACACCGACGGCGAGGAGCGGATCGAGATCGTGGACAAGAGCGAGAAGAACAGCATCGTGATCAGCACCAAGGACGGCACGATCACGATCAGCGCGGACGCCGACGTCGCCGTCACCTCCGCGAGCGGGAAGCTCACGCTGAGCGGCCAGGCCGTGGAGATCACCTCCAAGACGGACGTGAAGATCCAGGCCGCCACCGAACTCGCGCTGAAGGCCGACGGCCGGCTGACGGCCAAGGGCCAGACCGTCAACATCAACTAGGAACCAGCGAGGAGACCACGATGGGCCAGCCGGCGGCCAAACAGGGCGACCGGGTCGTCGCCACCGACGTCCACGTCGTCATGGTGCCGACCCCGGGAAAGGACCCGACCCCCACGCCGCTGCCGCACGCCTTCACCGGTGTGCTCAACGGCGGGCTGAGCACCGACGTGCTCATCATGGGCCGGCCGGCGGCGGTGGCCGGCAGCACCGCGGACAACACGCCCGCGCACATGCCGACGGCCCCCGGCACCGGGTTCCAGCGCCCCCCGTCGAACCGCGCGACCGTCCAGGGCGGCAGCGCGACCGTCACGATCAACGGAAAACCCGCGGCGCGCACCGGGGACAAGGCCCTGACCTGCAACGATCCGTCCGATCTCCCGTCGGGGACGGTGGTCGCGTCCGGCACCGTACTGATCGGATGAGCGCCGGGACGGACCAGGGATTCCTCGGCCGGGGGTGGGCCTTCCCCGTCCGGCTGGACCAGGGCGGCGGCATCGCGATGACCGGGACCGGAGACGAGGCCATCCGCCAGTCGATGCTGACGATCCTCGGCACCGCGCGGGGCGAGCGGGTGATGCGCCCGGACTTCGGGTGCCGGATCCACGACCACGTGTTCGGCGTGCGCGACGCCGCCACCGCGGGCGCCGTCGTCGAGTCGGTGCGCGAGGCCCTGGTCGAGTGGGAGCCCCGCATCGACGTGCTGGACGTCTACGCGGTCGCGGACGACACGGACCCGAACCGCCTGCTCATCGAGATCAACTACCAGGTGCGATCGAGCAACAGCCGATTCAACCTGGTCTACCCCTTCTACCTCGCATGACGCCGCAGCCGCCGCCGGTGGACCCCCGCGACCGCGCGGACCTCATCGCCGAGACCCAGAGGCTCGCCACCCGGTACAGCGGGTGGCGGCCGGCGCAGGACGGCCCGCCCGACGCCGGCGAGGCGCTGATCGGGGTCTTCGCCCGGTTCGCCGAACTGGTCGTCGAGCGGGTGAACCGCGCCCCGGACCGCGACTACCTGGCGTTCCTGAACCTGATCGGCACCCGGCCGCTGCCGCCGCTCCCGGCGCGCGTCCCGCTGACGTTCACCCTGGCCGAGGGGAGCCCCGCCGACGCGGTCGTCCCCTCGGGCACCAGGGTGGCGGCCGACCCCGTGGAGGGCGAGGACCAGGAGGTCGTCTTCGAGACCGAGGACGGCCTGGTGGTCACCCGCGCGGCCCTGCGGGCGGTGTACGTGGGGGACGCGGAGGGCGACGCCTACAGCGACCGCACCACGCGGGCGACCGGCGAGCAGGACGCCGCCTTCCCCGCCTTCGTCGGCGACGTGCCGGTGCCGCACGATCTGTACGTCGCCTGCGACCCGGTGCTGCGCGCCCCCGGCGACAAGCAGGTCACGCTGCTGCTCCGCACCCCGGACGCGGCGCTGCTGGACGGCTGGCCGATCACCTGGTCCCGCTGGGACGGCGCCGCCTGGCGGCCGGTCGCCCACCGCTCGGCCGTGGCGGACGGCACGTGGGCCGTGACCCTTCCCGGCCTGCCGAGCCTGCCGCCGTCGGTGGTGAACGGGATCTCGGCGGGGTGGGTGCGCGGCCGGCTGGGCATGCCCCTGGCGTCCGGCAGGTCGGGGATCGCGCCCGAGGCCGTGGCGTCCGGCGCCTCGGCGCCGCGCGGCGAGGTGGCCGGGGTGTACCCGTTCGGCGCCACCAGCCAGGTCAAGTGGTTCTACCTCAGCGCCGACGACGTGATCGCCGCCGGAGGCGGGACGGCGTACCTCGACTTCGCGCTCTCCCGGCCGGGGACGCCGCGCAGCGCCTCGGTGCCGGTGCGCCTGGTCTGGTCCTACCGGTCCTCCGGCGGGTGGCGGGAGCTGGGCCGATCCTCCTCGAGGGCCGGCGAGCGCGGCACGCCGGGCCTCACCGACACCACCCTGGCCCTGACCGGCGACGGCCGGGTCTCCTTCGGGGTGCCCGCCGACTGGTCGCGCGAGGCGTTCCACGGCCGCCTCGGCCGGTGGCTCAGAGTGGAGATCGACGACGCCGGCGGCGCGTACGGGACGCTGCCCCAGGTGGGCACGCTGACGGCCGGGTACGGCTGGGACCTGCCGGAGGTGACCGGCGTCGCCCTGCGGGTGGACACCGCCCCCGAGGCGATGCCGTCGCCCGCCGCCTTCCTGGACGCCGCCCCCGTCGACCTGAGCAAGGACTTCCTGCCGTTCGGCGAGCGCCCGGCCTTCAACGACACGTTCTACTGCGCCTGCCCCGCCGAGCTGGCCCGGCCGGGCGCGGTGCTCGACCTGGCCGTGACGCTGACCAACGCGTCCGACGGCGGCCCGGTGCCGAAGGTGCGCACCGAAGGCTCGCCGATGGTGGCCTGGGAGACCTGGAACGGCAAGGAGTGGCAGGACGCGGCGGCCGGAACGGACGGCTACGCGTTCACCGGCGACGCCGTGCTCCGGATCACGATGCCCGGCGAGCCCGTCGCGGTCAACGGCGACGTGCGCCACTGGGTGCGGGCCCGCCTGACCGCCGGCGACTACGGCACGGCGGCGCGGTACGTGCCGCCCGCCTCGGGGGAGACCGGCTACCGGCTCGTGGACGCCACGTTCGCGCCGCCCATGGTCAAGACGCTGTCGTGGCGGCCGGGCGGGGACCGGGCGGCCGAGGTGCCCGCCGAGGTGTGCGTCGGCCACAACGACTTCACCTACGTGACGGCCGGCGCCGGGCCGTTCACCCCGTTCGCCACGGGCGCCGAGCGCGACCCCGCGCTCTACCTGTGCTTCGGCGCCCCCTTCTCCCCGCGCCCGGTGACGCTGTACCTCCAGGTCGAACCGCCCGCGCCCGAGGACGTCGGGGCCGACCGGCTCGCGCGGAGCGAGCAGAGCGACCCGCCCCGCGTCGTGTGGGAGTACAGCGGCCCTTCGGGGTGGACGACGCTGGCCGCCGCCGACGAGACCGGCGGCCTGTCCCGAGGCGGGCTCATCCGGTTCGTCGGCCCGGACGACCTCATCTCCCGCTCGTGCTTCGGCCAGGACGGCTGGTGGATCCGTGGCCGGTGGGAGAAGGGCCAGTTCCCCTACCCGCCCCGGCTGCGCCGCGTGACGCCGAACACGACGTGGGCGGCGCAGGCCGTCACCGTCGAGGAGAACCTGGGCGCGGGCAACGGCGAGCCCGGCCAGACCTTCGTGACCGCGCAGACCCCCGTGCTGCCCGGCCAGCGGCTCGTGGTGCGCGAACCCGAGCCGCCCGCCCACGCCGAGGCCACGGCGCTCCGCGCGGCGGAGGGCACCGACGCGGTCACCCCGGCCGCCGACGGGCTGGGCAGGGACGGCGAGACGCTGGTGCGCTGGCACGCCGTCCCCGACTTCAGCGCCTCGGGGCCGCTCGACCGGCACTACACCGCCGACCCGCTCACCGGTGAGATCAGGTTCGGCGACGGAGAGGCCGGGCGCCTGCCGCCGCGCGGGGACAACAACATCAGCCTCACCTACCGCACCGGGGGCGGGGCGCACGGCAACCGGCCGGCGGGGACGATCACCCGCCTGCAGTCCGCCGTCCCCTACGTCGACGCGGTGACCAACCACGAGGACTCCCAGGGCGGCACGCCGGTCGAGCCGGAGGCCCGGCTGCGCGCGCGGGGCCCCAAGGCGCTGCGGCACCGAGGGCGGGCCGTCACCGCGCAGGACATCGAGGACCTCGCCGTGGAGTCCTCCCCCGAGGTCGTCCGGGCGCGCGCGGTGCCGCCGGACGGTTTCAACCCGTACGCCCTGTGGCTCGACCCCGGCTCCCCCGAACCCACCGAGGAGCATTTGAACGTCGCCGCCGGCGCCACCACGGTGATCGTGGTCCCGGAGTCCGCCGCGGCCCGGCCGATCCCCGGGCTGGTCCTGCTGCGCCAGGTCGAGGACCACCTCAGGGCCCGCTGCCCGGCGACCGCGGTCGTCAAGGCCGCCGGGCCGGAATGGATCGAGGCCGTGGTCACCACGACGGTGGTCGCCGTGTCGGCCGACGTGGCCGACCCGCTGGTGGCCCGGGTGTCGGGGGCGCTGCGCGCCTACCTGCACCCGCTGACCGGCGGGCCGCTCGGCGAGGGCTGGGACTTCGGCCGCAGGCCCCGCCCCTCCGACCTGTACTCGGTCGTCGAGGCGCTGCCCGGCGTCGACCACGTCCACTCGCTGGACATCGCCCTGACCCCCCTGGCGGTGCCGAGCGAGCAGTTCGCGACCCTGCTGGGAAGGGAGCTCGGCCGCAGGCTCGGGCCGGGCGGGCCGCCGGCGCCGGAGGCGGAGGTACGGGACTGGCTCGGCCGGGCCCTCGTCTGCTCGGGAGACCACACGATCACCGTGAAGCTGTGACGACAAGGAACAGGTCATGCCCATCCCCCTGCCGAACCTGGACGACCACACCTTCGCCGACCTCGTCGCCGAGGCCAGGGCGCTCATCCCCGTACTGGCCCCCGGGTGGACCGACCACAACCCGGGCGACCCGGGCATCGCGCTGGTGGAGATGCTCGCCTGGCTCACCGAGACGGCGATGTTCCAGGTCGACCAGGTCACGCCCGCCCACACCGAGCGGTTCCTCGGCCTGCTGAACGGGCCACCGCCGGAGGGCTCGCCGCCCGAGGCCTCGAGCCTGGAGGAGCGCGTCCGCGCGACGACCCGCGCCCTGCGCGAGCCCTACCGCGCGGCCACCCCCGGCGACTTCGAGCGCCTGGTCCTCGGCGGCACGGGAACGGCGCTCGGGCAGGAGATCGTGCGGGCGCGGTGCGTGCCGGGGCGTGACCTGTCGGCCGCCGACCCCGACGTCCGCGCGGCCGAGGCCCCCGGGCACGTGAGCGTGGTCGCCGTCCCGGGGCCACCCGGCCCAGGGCCGTACCCGCGTCCGGTGCTGGACCCGGCCGTCGCGGCGGCGCTGTGGGACTTCCTGGACGGGCGCCGCCTGCTCACCACCCGGCACCACGTCGTCGGGCCCGCCTACGTGCGGATCGAGGTCGAGGCGGTGGTCGCGCTCGGCGCCGACGCGCCACCGCAGGAGGCGTTCGACGACATGCTCGACCGGCTGCGCACCTTCCTCGGGCCCCTCACCGGCGGCACGGCCAAGGACGGCTGGCCGTTCGGCAGGGACGTGTACGCCTCCGAGATCTACACGCTGCTGGACCGGTCTCCGTTCACCGACTACGTGGACGCCGTCGTCCTGCGCGGCGGCACCCCCATCCCCGGCCGGGAGGGCGAGGTGGCCGGGATCGCGCTGGACGATCATGAGCTGGCCGAGCTGACCCGGGTCCACCTGACCTGCCACCAGGCCTCGCGGGTCGCGTTCGAGGACGAGTGGCGGGCCGGGTCGTGAGCGTCCCCGACGGGCCGCCGATGAGCGGCTACCTGGACCTGCTGCCCGCCGCCATGCGCGACGACTTCCTCGGCGCCTTCCTCGCGGCGTTCGAGACGGTGTTCACCGGCCTGGAGAACACCATCGAGGGCCTTCCCGCCTACCTGGACCCGCAGTCGGCCCCTGAGGAGTTCCTTCCCTGGCTCGCCGGATGGGTGGCGCTCAGCCTGCGCGCGGACTGGCCGGTCGAGACCAGGCGCGACTTCATCAACGAGGTCGTCCCCCTCTACCGCGAGCGCGGCACCCCGGCCGGCCTGCGCAAACTCCTGGAGATCTACGTCCGGCCGATCAACGGCGGCCGGACGGGCGACGTCGCCGTCTTCGACGACTTCGACCGGCCCGCGCACTACTTCCAGGTGCGGCTCACCCTGAACGAGGCCGACCCCGTCCGGCTGCGCGCGCTCCAGGAGACGGCCAGGGCCATCATCGACAGCGAGAAACCCGCGCACACCTTCTACGCGCTGAAGATCGTCACTCCGACCATGCGCCTGGTGTCGGAGGAGTTCATGGCCGCGAACCCCGGCACCAAGCCGCTGATCCTCGGCCACAACACCCTGCTCGGCACGAACGACGCGCCGGTCGCGGCCGGCGAACCGACATGAGAGGACCGTTGTGAGCAAGTACGACCAGCCCGACGTGGTACAGCGACGAGTCCGCTTCTTCGACGGCCAGTTCCTGCGGGACGTCGACTTCATCGACGAGCAGCACTACCACCTCGACCGCGTGCACGGGATCGCGAAGGCGCTCCGCACCACCGGCGTCCACCACGGGCTCGAGGTCACCGCCACCGGCCAGAACCTCGTCGTCGTGGCGGCGGGCGGCGCCTTCGACCGGCTCGGCCGGCAGATCGTGCTGCCCTCGCCCGTCGAGGTCCACCTGCCCGAGCGGTTCCGCGGCAAGAGCGGCATCGGCATCGCCATCGCCTACCTTGCGTCCGAGGCCGCCATGGCGACCTCGGAGGGCAGCAAGGAGAACACGCGGTGGGACGAGACCCCCGCCCTCGGCGTCTTCCTATCCGGCGAGGAGCCGTTCGCGATCCGCGCCGACCAGGCCGAGACGCGGTGGGACCTGGTGGGCGCCTCCTCCGTGACACTGGCGCACCTGGCGGTGAGCGCGGGCGGCGAGGTGACCGTCGACACGGGCTTCGCCGAGCGCACGGGCCTGCGGGTGCCGGGCGTCCTCGGCGTCGGCGTCGCCGAACCGCTGGCGAGACTGCACGTCGCCGGGGGCGCCCGGTACTCGATCGACCTGCGGGTCGACGGCCGCCTGCACTCCGCAAGCGACGACGGCGGCCTGTGGGTCGGCACCCAGCCGAAGGGGTTCATCGGCGGCGTCGAAGGCGGCGACATCGGCTTCTGGAACAACGACGCCTGGCGCCTGCGCGTCGGCAAGAACGGCAACGTCTCCATCGGCTCCGGCACCCCCGACGCCACGACCAGGCTCACCGTCACCGCCGGTGACCGGCATCTGGTCCTGCGCCGCGAGCCGACCGCCACCACCGGCGGCAGGCAGATCTTCCTGGAGCTGTACCAGGAGGACGCCGCCGGCCCGAAGGTCCCCGAGGTCGCGCCGAGCATCCGCTTCCACCACGCCAACCGGTTCTGGCACCGCCTGGAGGCACGAAGCGACGGGCTGCACGTCAAGGACGGCAACACCGGCTCGGAGAACTACAGCAACCTGAGCGTGCAGGCCCTCTCCGCGACCACGGACATCACGTCCGGCCAGAACGTGTCCGCGGCCAAGGACGTCTCCGCGGGCCAGAACGTCACCGCTAAAAAGGACATATCCGCCGAAAATATCACCGCCAGAAGGGACATCACCGCCGACAACGTCACCGCCAAGAAAGACATCACCGCCGAGAACATCACCGCCAAGAGAGACATCACCGCAAGCCAGAACATCACCACCGACCAGAACATCACCGCCAAGAAGGACATATCCGCGACCCAGAACATCACCGCCGACCAGAACATCACCGCCAAGAAGGACCTCACCGCCGGCCAGAACATCACCGTCACCCGCGACGGCAAGATCGGCGGAGTGCTCACTGTGGCCGGCAAGTCCGGCGTCGGCACGACCGACCCGAAGGCGAAGCTGCACGTGGCCGGCAGCGACCGGTACTCGGTCGACCTGCGGGTCGACGGCCGGCTGCACTCCGCCAGCGACGACGGCGGGCTGTGGGTCGGCACCGACCTGAAGGGTTTCGTCGGCGGCCTCGAAGGCGGCGACATCGGCTTCTGGAGCAACGACGCCTGGCGTCTGCGCGTCAGCAGGGCCGGCAACGTCTCGATCGGCACCAACGCGCCCGACCCCGGGAACAAGCTCACCGTCAGCGCCGGCGAACGGCACCTGGTCCTGCGCCGCGAACCGACCGCGACCACCGGCGGCAAGCAGCTCTTCCTGGAACTGTTCCAGGAAGAGTCCGGCAGCCCGAAGATCCCCGAGATCGCGCCGAGCATCCGCTTCCACCACGCCAACCGGTTCTGGCACCGCCTGGAGGCACGCGGCGACGGGCTGCACATCAAGGCCGGCGACCTCAACATCGACACCTACAGCAACCTGACCGTCGGCACGCTCTTCACCACCGACATCCGCGCGTCCCACGACATCTACGCGGACGGCCAGATCTACTTCCACCCCGGGTACGAATGGGGCTTCGAAGGGCCCGACCACAGCAGGCGGTACTGGTACATCTTCCGGCCCAGGTGGAACATCAACAACTTCAGCGACGGCGGCGCGGTCCTGCGGGCCAGCGGCATCAGCTACCCGTCGGACGCCCGTCTGAAGGACGACGCCACCACCGTGCCGGACGCCCTGCGAGCGATCGAAGGGCTGCGCGGCGTCCGGTTCACCTGGAACGACGAAGGGCTGCGCCACCTGGTCGGCGACGTCGAGTCCTCGGTCACCGCCGGCCCCGAAGCGAGCGACGAGGACAACCGCGAGGTCTGGGACAGCGTCCGCGCGGCACGCCTGGCCGAGGTGGACCGCCCGGAGATCGGCGTACTCGCCCAGGACGTCGAACGCGTCCTCCCCGAACTGGTGCACACCGACAAGGCCGGCTACAAGTCCGTCGACTACGGCAAACTGACCGCCGTCCTCATCGAAGCCATCAAAGAACAACAATCCCAGATCCGAACCCTCGACACCCGACTGACCACCCTGACCACGGGCCCGGACACCGGTGATGCACTGTGACCGACCCGGCCCCCTGGAAGCGTCCGGTGAACGACGTCCTCCCCCGAGAAAGCGATGAGCACATGCGAGAGCTGCTGGAGAAGCGGGTCGAGGCACTCCGCGAGGAGTTCCACGCGGGCCAGGAGATGCTCGCCTCCCTGGACGCCAAGCGCACGGACCTGCAGCAGACCCTGCTCCGCATCAGCGGAGCGGTACAAGTCCTGGAAGAACTCCTCCAGGACCCCACCACAGAACCCACCCCGACCTCCGCCACCCCCTGAAAGGTCCTCGCCTTCGGCTCGGGCAGTATTTCCAAGGCCTACCGGCCCTACCGCACGCCTGGCCGCTCCCGGTGCCAAGCCCCCCGCCGGAGGCACCAGTCTTAGCGCCAGCGCTGGGCCGGTCGAGCCGAAGGCACCCGAGGGGCGATCCAATAGAGTCGGCCGGCGCGGCGCGACCGACTTACCGGGCCAGTACGGCAGCGGCACTTGTCGGGTCCGGAGTGAGGGCGGCAGACGCGTGGTTGATCATCGTCTGTTGTGGACGGTCTTGATGATCACGCGTCGGCCGTCGCCGACAGCGTGGCCGCCCCGAGCCGGCGGCCGGTATCAGACGAGGTGACCGCACGGATCGCGGTCCGGTTCGCCCGGCCGGAGACCCGGGCCACGGCCGGTGAACTGCTGTGTGGATTGTTGTCGGTGGTCGAGCGCAAGAACGGGTGGTGAAGGGTTATTCCTCTGTCGACGACTCCTTACGGCTCGCACAATGATTGCGACGACGATTGCGCCGTCCACGTGCCGGGGACAAATCGGAGGCGTTTCATGGCCGCCAGTGATGACCACCACGCCGCGCTCGATCGACGGACGGGGCCCTTCGACACACTGACCACGGCGCTCGGGGGCCTGTTCGTTGGCTACTGTCTGGCCTCCGTGGCCAGGTTCAGCGTCGCCGACGCGCTCGACGACACGCCGCGGACGGCCCAGGAGCTGGCCGAAGTCACCGGGGCGAATCCCGAGGCCCTCAGTCGTGTGCTTCGCCTCCTCGCCGCCCATGGCGTCTTCGCGGCCGGCGACGACCGCTTCACCCACACCGGCGCGTCGCGAATGCTCCGTTCCGACCATCCCCAGTCTTGGCGTGACTTCGTGGCGACATTCGGAACCGAACGTACTGCAAGGCAACTGGGTTACTTCGACTACTCACTCCAGACTGGACTCCCGGCCACGAACAAGCTGAATCCGGACGGGTTCTTCGCCATCCTTCAGGGTGATCCCGAGGCGGGCCGGGTCTTCGACGCCGCGATGGTCTCAAAGGCGCGCATCCAGGTCGCGAGTGTCATGGCCGCCTACGACTTCTCGGACCGCGGAACGATCGCCGACATCGGCGGCGGCCATGGACACCTACTGCGGGCGGTGGTGGACGCGGCCGAGCGAACCACGGGCATCCTTTTCGACCTGCCCCCGGTGATCGAGCGTGCCGCGGAGATCGCCTCCGATCGGCTCACGCTGCAAGCCGGCGACTTCTTCAAGGACCCGCTGCCGGTCTGCGACACCTACATGCTCATGGACGTGATCCACGACTGGGACGTCGAGCGGGCCACGGCGATCCTGGCCGCCGTGCGGAAGGCCGCTCCGCCGCATGCGCGGCTGTTGCTGGTGGAGAGCGTCATCCCCGACGACCCTGGGCCCGACTGGTCCAAAGCCATGGACATCTTGATGCTCGTCCACACCGGGGGCAGGCAACGCACCCACAGCGAACACGAGTCGCTGTTGCAGACCTGCGGTTTCCGGCTCGAGCGGGTCGTTGCGACGACATCAGATATGTCGATCCTCGAGGCGGTGTGTGCCTGACCGGGCACTGATTTCGGGAAGCTCGGCGAAGAACATCCGGTCTTGGGTGAGGTGATACTGCCTGTTTCCGAGATTGGTATAAACGCCGTGATTCACTCCGATTCCCGAAATGGAGGACGAGTCACGCTTGCACTCGCCGACGCCTACGACTTCATTCATGTGGACGTAGTAGACGAGGGCGGGGAAACGATCCCGGAGGTAGGCAGTGACCTGTTCGCCGAAAACGGGCGCGGAAGAGTCGACCGCTAATTTTGGCGTGTGGTTGGCGTTTGTGTTCACACATCGACTCGGATCGATTCTGTGCCGCCACAGGGACTACTGCCCGAGCCGAAGGCGAGGACCTTTTCGGCTCGGCGCCGTACAAGGCGCCGGATTCACCGTACACCGTCCCGTCGCGTCGGCGCCCGGTACACGAGCACAGCAGCCGGGGTGATCATTGGTGTCGGCGACGATCCTGGCGAGACGGGCACCGTTCCGGGGGAACGGGTGGAGACCCCGGGGGAACGGGTGAAGACCCCGGGGGAACGGATGGAGACCACAACCCCGCTCCCCCGGTTTTCGCCGCGTTAGAAGTAGACGTAGACGCGGACGTGGGCCTGGCTGCGGATGACGCCGCCGGAGTTCCCGGGCTCGTAGGTCGCCCGGAAGATGTACGGACCGGAAGGAAGGTTGATCACGACAAACTTCTCGTTGGAGACGCAGTTGCCGCCGGTGCGGCTACCGATGAAGGTTGAGATGTACGCGCCGTCGCCCTCGCGGTAGATGTCCCAGAACGGGTCCTCGTTCGTCTTCAGGCCGTTGCCGCCGAACTTGATGATCGCGTTTCGGTAGACCCCGATGGTGCCCGTCGGGCCGTTGATCGGGTCGGTCTCGTATTTGACGTTGCCTCCGTTGGCGTAGACGTGCCCGTTGGTGACGCAGACGGCCGCGCCCGCGGGTGCCCCGGCGGCGGCCATCAGCGTGGTGGCGCCGACGAGCACGGCCAGCAGGGCCGCGGCGCGGGCCCGCAGCCGGCGGGAAATCGATGTACTCACCGCATACCTCCTTGTGAGAAGCCGGATGAGGGTGACGCGTCCCTGAGGGGCCGTGCCCCGCTCACCCGGGCCGCCGTCCGGCGGCGTCCGAGCCCATTACCTCCGGGGGACGATCCCGCCGCCAGATCAGCCCGCCTGACCCATCGGCCCGCGCCACGGCGCCACGCTGACCAGTTCCCCTTCCTGACGTGCGACCTTCTCAGGGGCACCCCAACGGCGGACGGCAGACGGCGGTTCACGATGGCCGGGTGGTCAGGGGAGGCTGGTGGGGGGACGGTCGGTGCCGAGGGCGGTGAAGAGGGCCGCGAGTTCGCCTCGGCCGGTGATGCCGAGTTTGGTGTAGACGCGGGCGAGGGTGTTGCTGACGGTGTTGACCGAGAGGCCGAGCCTGGCGGCGATCTCGCGGCTGGGCAGCGTGCCGGCGAGCCGGGCGACCTCGCGTTCCCGGCGGGTCAGCACCGTGGTGAGGCCGTGCGGTTCCAGCAGCGGCGTGCGGGCCGTCGCGCACTTCTCGGCCAGCACCGCCGCGAATTCGAGCACCGACCGCGACCGGGCCCGCAGGCCGCTCCGCACGTACGCGCCCGCCGCCGCGCGCGCCGTCTCGGCGGCGAGCAGCAGGTGGCCCCGGTCGGCGAAGGCGTGCGCGGCCTCTTCGAGGGCACGGGGGTCGCCGGCGGCGAGCGCGGTCGCGGCGCCGGACAGGTGCGGCGCCAGCGTCTCGGGGATCTCGGCGGCGAGCTCCGCCAGCCGTTCACGCACTTCGCGCGGCGCGCCGAGCCGGGCGGCGTCGTACAGGCACACCGCCTCCATGGCGGGCTGCTCGGTGTCGCGGGCCAGCCCGGCCGCCCGCTCCGCCATTCCGGCCGCGGACGTGCGCAGGCCGCCCGCCGCCACCGCCCAGGCGCGGTTGGCCATGATGCGGGCGTCGAACATGCGGTTGGCCCCGCCCGCGTGCTCGTCCGCGCGGGCCAGCCACACGCGGGCGCCCTCGGCGTCGCCGGCCAGCGCCATGGCCCCGGCGAGTTCGGCGACGCAGACCCGCATCAGCCCGTAGGTGTCGTCCTCCTCCAGCAACGTGACGGCCTCGCGCAGTACGGCCTGCGCGGCGGGCA
Organism: Sphaerisporangium corydalis; assembly: GCF_025506355.1. GTDB lineage: Bacteria > Actinomycetota > Actinomycetes > Streptosporangiales > Streptosporangiaceae > Sphaerisporangium > Sphaerisporangium corydalis. The sequence continues at coordinate 112,640 of NZ_JANZYP010000003.1, read as the reverse complement.
GGTCGCCCCGGGCCTTCGCCACCATCCCCCGGAACGCCGCCCAGACGGCGGTCATCATGCCCGCGTCGCTGGCCACCCCCTCCTGGTACCCGCGTTCGGCCAGCTCGGTGGCCTCGGGCAGCCGGCCGGCGGCGTCCAGCGCCAGGCACAGGCCGTAGCCGACCTGCGCTCGCGCCCACGGGAGCCGCTCGGCGTGGGCGTCGGCGACGCGCCCGCCGCGCTCGGCGATCGACATGGCGAGGCCGAGCCTGCCCATCAGGCCGGCCGCCATCGTGCCGCCCATCGCGGCCCAGACCACCGCCCGGTCGCTCGCGCAGGGCATCGCGAGCACCTCCTCGGCCACGCGCAGCGCCTCCCCGCACCGCCCGTCGAACAGCAGGATCCACGACCGCGTCGACTCGGTCTCGCTGAAAAGCTCCGGCCCGGGACTCGGGACTGTGACCGGCATGCCCGCGTTACCCGAGATACCGGACATGGCCGCCTCGTCTTGCTCGTCCGCCTCGTCCGCCGCACTCGCCAGAATCGCCGTATTCACCGCGTTGGCCGCGTTGGCCGCGTCCGCCGCGTCCGCCGTGCCCGCCGTACCCGCTGTGTTCGTCGTGCTCCCCGCGTTCGTCGCCGTCGTGTTCGGCGTGGCCGGAGTGGGGGTCTTCTGGCCGGGGAGCGTGGTCAGGCTGGGGGCGGGGGGCGGTTCTAGGGCCTGTTCGGCCTCGCGGGTTCGGCCGAGGCCCCAGTAGAGGATCAGGGCCCGGGTGACGGCCTGCATCGCGGGCGGCTCGCTGGTCGGCCCGGGCACGGCGGGCAGCATCGCGACCGCCTCCCTGCCCCGCCCCCGGAAGGTCAGGATCCGGGCGAGGAGCCAGTCGGCGTCCGCCCCGGCGCCGCAGTCGCGGGCGGCGCGCGCCAGCCGTTCGGCGAGCCCGAGATCGAAGCGGGCGATCGCCTTCTCGGCGGCCTCGATGAGCTCCTCGGGCCGTCCGGCCGTCCCGGACTGCAGGCGCCACACGCCGGTGTGGAACGCGTCGTCGCGCCGCCGCCTCGGCCCCTCGGCCATGGCGGCGGCCAGCCGGCCCCAGATCGCGCGGGCCCGGGCGACCGGCAGCCCGGCGCGCAGCACCTCGCCGTACAACGGGTGGGTCAGCCGGAGCCCCACCCGGGCGCCGGACCGCTCCACCACCGCCATGCCGCTGCGTTCGGCCGCCGCGATGTCCTCGGAGTCGGCGAGCCGTTCGAGCATGGCCAGCGCCAGCGGCTCGCCGCAGGCGATCGTCTCCAGCACCTGCCGGGTGGCGGGGTCCAGCGCGCGCAACCGGGCCGCGACCAGTTCCGCCACCCGGGCGCCGCCGGGTACGGGCCCGCGCCACCGCCACACCCCGTCCTTCCGTACCAGCGTGCCGTTCTCCTTCGCGTCGGCCAGCAGTTCGCGCAGCAGCAGGGGGTTGCCGGCGGCGAGCCGGTGCAGCCTGCGGCGGCTGATCGGGTCGATCTGCCGGCCGAGCGCCTGGTCCAGCAGGTCGTCCACGGCCTCGGGCGGCAGCGGCCCGACCCGCAGCCACAGCGCCGACTCCCTGCACAGCGCCGCCACGGCGTCGTCGACCGGCTCGCCGTGCCGCGTCGTGACGAGCGGGACCACCAGGCGCTGGGCCGCGAGCTGGTGCAGCAGCGCGGCCGACGCCCTGTCGAGCAGGTGGGCGTCGTCGACGACGGCGAGCACCGGCCCGGACGCGGTCCTCGCCGTGAACCGGTCGCCGACCCTGGCCAGCAGCGCGACCTGGCTGCCTTCCGACCACATGGTGTCGGGCAGCAGGTGGGAGAGCGCGCCGAACGGGATCGAGGCGGCGGCGCGGGTCGCGACCACCCATTCGTGCTCGCGTCCCCGCGCCGACCAGCGGGTCAGCGCCTCGCGGGCCAGCCTGGTCTTCCCGACCCCGGCCGCCCCGACCATCGCCACCCCACCTCCGCCGTCCGCGGCCAGCGCCGTGTCGACCGCCCGGAGCTCCGTCTCGCGACCGGCCAGAGACCAGCCCCCGACCTGCGCAGGCGCCACTGTCGTCTCCCCTACGCCGGACGAACGCCGGTCGCGGCTGCGCCCGGCGGATCACTCCCTATACGTTCGGCGCCCCACGACCGGATGATGGGCACCGCCCCCGAATCGGCCACGGCGTGCCCGGCGGCCAGGCTCGGCCGTCGTTACGACGGGGGTAGGGGGCCTGGGTCAGTGGGGGCCGCCGAGGAGGTGGGCGGTGAGTTCGGTGCGGTTCGACAGGCCCAGTTTGGTGAGGATGTTGCGGACGTGGGTCTCGACGGTGCGTTCGCTCAGCACCAGGCGGTCGGCGATGCCCCGGTTGGACATCGCCTGGACGACCAGGGCGGCCACCTCACGCTCGCGGGCGGTCAGCGGGTCGTCGGCGCGGCGCAGGGTCTCGGCCCGGGACAGCAGCAGGCCGGCCCGTGCCAGCGGTCCCGGCAGGTCGAGGCGCCGGGCCTCGGCCGCCGCGCGGGTGGCCAGCCCGGCCGCCTCCGCGCGGTCGCCGGGCCCGCCCCGCCGCAGCAGCACGTCCGCCAGCGCGAGCCGGCCGTGGGTGAGCCAGGGGCGGGCGCCGAGGCGCAGGTCGACCTCGGTCGCGGTCCGCAGCAGCACGGCGGCCTCGTCGAGCCGTCCCATCACGGCGGCCATCCGGCCGGCGCCCCGCGCGCAGGAGCCGCCGCAGAAGCTCTCCGCGCCGCCGGGGAGGCCGCCGGCGGCGGCCCACGGCAGCCACAGGGCGTGCGCCCAGCCCGCCGCCTCGGCGTCGTCGAACACCTCGACCAGCTCGGTGAGGTGCTGGAGCACCCCCAGGCCCCGCACGCCCGGCAGCGGTTCCCGCAGCAGCAGCCGCAGGTGCTCGTACCGTGCGTACGCCTCGTCGCGGTTCCCCTCGATGGACAGGCACAGGGCGACGGCGGCCTCGGCGACCGGGATCCCCGGCAGCGCGCCGAACGCGGCGCGGTAGCCGGCGGGCAGCTCGCGCCGGTCGCCGCGTACCAGGGCGACGAGCTGGCCGAACATGTCGGTGACCATGGACGCCAGCGGCGCGTCCATGCGGGCGGCGATCTCGCCGGCGGCCGCCGAACGGGCGCGGGCCACGTCGAACTCGCCGGCCAGCGCGGCGCGCGCGGCGCCCGCCCGGAGGTGGTACCAGCGGGCGGTGGGCAGGCGGGTGGCGTCCGCGAGTTCACCGAGCCTGGCGATGCCGTCGTCGGCCGCCACCAGGTCGACGAGCTGGTAGGCGGCGTCCAGCCGCCAGATGTGGCCGCGGACGGCGGTCATCGGCCGGCCCGTGCGCGTCCCGGCGCTGACGGCCAGCTCACCCATCCGGCGGCGCTCGCCGACGTCGCCCGGCCGGTCGAGGAGTCCGACCCGCGCCCGCGTGGCGTCCAGCAGCGCGACCGGGTCACCGCATTCCTCAGCCAGCCGCAGCGCCTCGCCAACCGCTCGCCGGACGTCCCGCCGGACGTCCCGCCGACCGCCGACCGCATCCGCGTCCGGCCCGCCAGCCGCTTCCACATCCGGCCCGCCGCCCCCCGCCACGTCCGGCCCGCCGACCGCATCCATATCCGGCCAGCCATCCCCCGCCACGTCCGGCCCGCCGTTCGCCGCACCGGGCGTGGCGGTGGGTGGGCGGTCGGCCTCCACGTCCAGGGAGGCTTTCCGGGCTAGCAGCCGCGCGCGCGTGACGGCGGACGTGTCGTCGCCCTGCTCGGCCGGGGCCCGGTCGTACAGTTCGGCCAGGGCCCGGTCGCATAGTTCGGACATCCCGACGAGGACCGCCTGGTCACCGGTGCCGCAGACGACCAGGGCGGCGTCGGCGAGCAGGCCGGGGAGCCCGGCGGACCGGGCTAGGTCCGCGGCCTCGCGGCAGTGCGCGGCGGCGCGCCCGGCCCGGCCGGCGAGGCTCTCGGCGGTCGCCAGCTCGATGAGCAGCCCGGCCCGCTCGGCCGGCCCGGTGCCGAGGGGGGCGAGCATGGCCAGTGCCTCACCGAGCAGCCGCGCCGCCTGCTCCGGCGACGACGACCTCAGCGCGTGGGCGGCGGCGGCCCGCGTCCACCGCAGCGCGGCGCGCAGCGTCGCGGCGTCGTCGCCGGCGGCCTGCCAGTGTGCCGCGATGCGCGCGGCCTGGGCGGGGTCCACGCCGGCCCGCCGTTCCAGCGACTCCGCCGCCCTGCGGTGCAACGCCGGGGCCTCGCGTGCGGCCTCGGCGACGACGCCGTCCCTGACCAGGGCGTGCGCGAACCGGTAGCGGGACGGGGCGCCGGGCAGCGGGACGAGCAGGCCGGCGGCGGCGAGCGCGTCCAGGTGGCGGGACACCACGGCGGGGGGCAGCTCCCGGACGTCGGCGACCAGCGCGGGGTCCGGCTCGGCGCCGAGCACCGCCGCCGCGCTCACCGTGCCGCGTACGGCCGGGTCCAGCCCGCCGAGCATCTCCAGCACCAGCGGCCGCAGGTCCGCGGCGGGCAGGTCGGGCAGGCGGCGATCCGGGGTGCCGCTCCTGGCCAGGGCGCGGGCCATGGCCGAGACCAGAAGGGGCAGCCCGCCGGTGCGCTCGTGCACCAGGGGGGCAAGGGCGGGGCCGCCGGGCAGGGCCGCGAGGTACCGCGTGACGTCCTGGACGGTGAGCGGCGCGAGGGCAATCGTGCGTCCGGCGCGGCTGCGGGCCACCTCGGCGAGCGTCCTGGCGAAGCCGCCGGCCTGCCGCGGGGAGCCGTCCCTGTGGGTGGCGACGACGAGCAGCCGGGAGCCCGCAGCCTCGGCGGCGACCTGGCGGAGCACGGCGAGGGACGCCTCGTCGGCGTCGTGGACGTCCTCGATCACCACGACGAGGCCCTTGAGGTCCTCGGCGGCCTCGACGAGCGCGTCCGTGAGCAGGACAAGCAGCCGGAAACGCTCCGCCGCCGACTCCGCCGCGTCGCCACCACCCGAACCGCCGGCCTCGGTGATGAGGGCGGCGGTGGGCAGGCGTCCGGCGATGCGGAGCCAGGGCCACAGCGGCGGGGTGCCGTCCTCGTCGGGGCAGCGGCCCCACACGACGCTCCGCTCGCCGGCCACGGCCTCCGTGACCAGGCGCGACTTGCCGATGCCGCCGGGACCGGACACCAGGACGACCCCGCCTTGGCCGTCACGGGCGGCGGCGATCATCTCCCGGAGCGCGGCGGTCTCGCGCTCGCGCCCGACGAAGGCGCCGGGGCCGTTGTCCATACGTCGATTCTGACAGCGCGGGCGGCGCGGCGTCGGCGCCCGGTGCGCACCCCGGCGACCGGCCTCATGGGTGCGTACGTCGGACGGGACCGGTCTCAGTGGTGGGCTCAGCGGTCGTGCTGATGTGCGGGCGGGGGTTCGCGCCGATGCTGGGATCCCCGGCAGGCACGTGAGGCCGGGTGGGAACGGAGAGGGAGCATATGGAGACGCACGAGTACGCGAGCCACGACGCCGTGGGGCTCCGTGAGTTGATGGCCACGGGCAAAGTGGACGCCGCCGAGGTCGAGGCGGTGGCGCGTGAGGCATTGGAGGCGGCGAACGCCGAGGTCAACGGGCTGGCGGTCCCCTTGTTCTCGCCGGCCCTTGAGCATTCCGTCGACGGGCCGCTCGCGGGGGTGCCGTTTCTGATCAAGGACAACGGCCCGGTGGCCGAGGGGGTGCCGTTCTTCTGCGGCAGCCGGAGCGTGCGGGGCGCCGTCGCCGCGCATGACACCGACCTGATGACGCGGCTGCGGGCCGCTGGCCTGGTCACCCTGGGGATGACCACCGTGCCGGAGATGATGATCAGCTTTTCCACCGAGTCGGTCCGCTACGGGCCGACGCTGAATCCCTGGGATCCGGGGCGGGGGGTCGGCGGCTCCAGCGGGGGCGCCGCCGCCCTGGTCGCCTCGGGCGCGGTGCCGCTCGCGCATGGCAGCGACGGGGCGGGCTCCCTGCGGATCCCCGCCTCGTGCTGCGGGCTGGTCGGCCTGAAACCGAGCCGGGGCCGCACGCCGTGCGGGCCCGACGTGGCCGAGGCGCTCTTCGGGATCTCGATCGAGTCGGGGCTGTCCCGCACCGTCCGCGACACCGCGCACTACCTCGACGCGATCCAGGGGCTGGCGCCGGGCGACAAGTACACCGCGCCGCCGCCGTCGCGCCCGTACGCCGAGGAGGTGGGGGCCGATCCGGGGCGGCTGCGGGTGGCCGTGACCACGGAGTCGTGGTCGGGTTCGGCGGTGGACCCCGAGGTCGCGGAGGCGGCGGAGCGGACCGGCCGGACGCTGGCGGAGATGGGGCACCTGGTCACCGAGGCGAGCCCGGTGGTCGACCATGGCGCCGTCATGCGGGCCATGGTCCCGTTCGCGATGGTCGCCGTCGCCGCTCCGCTGCTCAGCGCGCTCACCCCGCCGGACCCCGACCTGGTGGAGGCGGTCACCCTGAGGGCCTTCGAGGAGACGAAGGAACTCGGCGTGTACCGCCTGCTGGGCGCGTTCGACGCGCAGAACCAGGTGAGCAGGTCCGTGGGCCGGTTCTTCACCGGGTACGACGTGCTGGTCACCCCGACCCTCGGGCGGCTCCCGGCGCCGCACGGCACCCTGCGGTACAACGACCCCGGGCACAGCGTGACGAGCTGGCTGGAGTCGCTGTTCGACTACGGGCCGTTCACGGCGGTGTTCAACCTCGCCGGCCAGCCCGCGATCAGCCTGCCGCTCGGGCAGAGCCGCGGCGGGCTGCCGATCGGGGTACAGCTCGTCGCCCCGTACGGGCGCGAGGACCTGCTGCTGCGGGTCGCGGCGCGGCTGGAGGAGGCCATGCCGTGGCGGGACCGCACCCCGCGCGTGTTCGCCGGCCGGTGACCCGAAGCCGATGGCGGCCGCCCCGGGGCGGCCGCCATCGCGTGCCGGGTCGTGCGGGTCGTCAGGAGTTCGGGCAGGTGTCGCGGTACTCCTCGATCGCCGAGCCCGACGGCGCCGGGCAGAGGAACTGGTCGTAGCGGGTGTCGTCGTCGATGTACCGCTTCATCCACGAGATCATGTACTTGGCCATCGTGGTGTTGGCCGTCTGCGGGAAGAAGTGCGAGGCGTTGTTGAGCTCCATGTACGCCTTCTCCGACGACGCGGGGATGCTGGTGTAGAACGGCTGGGAGTGCGTGGCGACCGGGGCGACGGTGTCGGATTCGCCACCGATGATCATCGTCGGCACGCGGACGCCCGACCAGCTCTTGACGGTGTTCCACGGCGCGAGCGGGATGGCCGCCTGCAGCGACGGCCGCGAGTTCGCCGCGGCGAGCGTGCCGCCGCCGCCCATGGAGTGCCCGGCGACGGCCAGCCGCCCGGTGTCGATGCGGCTCCGTACGGAGCTGCTCTGGGTCAGGTAGTCGAGCGCGGCCAGGAGCTGGCGCCCCCGGCTGTCGGGCTGGTCGTAGATGGTGGTGGTCTCGATGCCGAACACCACGAAGCCCTGGGACGCGAGGCGGGGGCCGAGCCAGCTCAGGCTGGACCACCGGGCGGTGTACCCGGGGGCGATGGCGATGGCGCCGAACGTCCCCTGGCTGGTGTCGGTCGGGTAGTAGATGGTGCCGCCGCCGAACCCGCTGACGGCGGAGGAGACCGACGTCTGCGCCGTGGCGAAGGGGCCTCGGGACGCCTCGATGCTCGCGTTGGTCGGCGCGGGGCCGCGCTCGTACGGCCCGGCGGCGGCCTGGGCGCCCGGGCCGAGGACGACACCGCCGCCGGTCAGGGCCAGGGCCAGGCAGACCTTGGCGATCATGCGGCCGCCTCGGCGGCGGGCGTCCAGGGGACCGGGGGAAAGGGAGAGGATGTGCACGCTGTTGTGCTCCCTGCTGCTCGGGTGGGAGGGACCACGCGGGGGCCCACCGCTCGTGCCGCCCGGTGTGCGGGGCGGCGCCGGTGAGCGCTGGCGGGTGGTTCCTCATGACTGCGGACTGCCGCAATTGTCAATTCGCCCGGTCACCCACGCATCGGCGAAATCACCGGTCTTCTGATGACGGGGTGACGCAAGGGATACGCCGGACCGGCAGGTGGGCGGTCAGGACAGGAGGCGGGCGAGTTCCACGCGGGAGCGGACGCCGAGTTTGGCGAAGACGTTGCGGAGGTGGTGCTCGACGGTGCGCGGGCTGAGGAAGAGCTGCGCGGCCACCTCCCGGTTGGTGGCGCCCTCGGCGACCATCCGCGCGATCTGGTGCTGCTGCGCCGTGAGCTGCTCGGACTTGTCCGACCTTGCGGCCCGCCCGGTGCGCGCGGCCGGTCCGGCGGCCTGTTCGGGCCTGGTGGCGCACGTGGACCGCACGGTCTGCCCGGCCGCGCGCAGCTCGCCCCGCGCCTGGCCGACCCACAGGCGGGCCCCGAACCGTTCGAACGTCTCCAGCGCGCTGTGCAGGTGTTCCCTGGCCGCGCCGGGGCGCCGGTCGCGGCGGAGCGCGCTGCCGTACAGGAGCTGGGTGCGTGCCGTCTCGAACTCGCAGGTCCCACGAAGGTGCAGGTCCAGGGCGTGGCGGAACAGTTCCTCGGCCTCGCCGGGCCCGGCGAGCAGCGCGTGGCACCGCGCCGCGAGCGCCAGGCGGTCGGGGCTGCGGGTGCTGGCCACCCAGCGGTCGAGCACCCGCAGCGCGGACCCGGCCTGCTCACGGTCCCCCGTGCGCGCCGCGGCCTCGATGAAGATGGGGGTGGCCATGACGCGCACCACGACATGGCCGTTCCTGCGCTGGGCGCGCAGCCGGCCCGCGGCGTCCGCGACGCGTCCCGCAGCGAGGTCGAGGTGGGCCAGCGCCCAGTTGCCGAGGGCGCCGACGACGCCGAGGCCGTGGGCGTCGGCGAGTTCGAGCGCGGCGGTGGCGCGGACGCGGCAGGTCTCCTCGTCGCCGAGGACGGCGGCGGTGAGCGCGAGCCAGGCCAGGTGGTGTCCGGCGGTGTTGAGCTGGCCGGTCTCCTGGGCGAGCCGCAGGCCCTCGACCGCGTTGTCGGCGACCGAGGCGTACCTGCCCATCCAGATCTCCGCCTGGATGACCGACTCCAGCAGTTGCGGCAGTGCCGAGGCGCCTCCCCTGCCGCGCGCGATGTCGACGGCCCGGGTGGCCAGCATGAGGGCGTTGGCCTCCTGGCCGAGCAGCAGGCTGGCGGCGCCCGCCCACACCAGCATGGCCGGGCCGTGCGCGGCGGGCGCCAGGCGCAGGACCTGGTGCAGGGGGGTCGCGGCCTCGGTGTGCCGCCCCCTGAAGGTGGCCGCCACCCCGGCCAGGTACTCGAACATCAGCTCCGCGGCCGGGCCCTCGTCCGGGCGGCGCACCGCCGCGGCCCTGCGCGCGATGGCGAGGAACCCCCGGTTGTCCCCGGCGGTGTAACTGGCCTCGGCGGCGCGGACCAGCGCCCGCACGCCGAGCGGCCGGTCGCGGTCCAGCAGCCAGCCGGCGGCGGCGAGGAACCTGTCGTGGGCGTTGCCGGTCTCCCCGCCGAGCAGTTCCAGGTCGCCGCGCAGCAGTTCGGCCTGTCCCCGCATGTCCTCGGCGACCGTCAGCGTGGACAGCCGGGCGAGCAGCGACCTGGCGCGGCGCGGGTGCCCCGAGCTGGAGGCGTGGCGGGCGGCGGCGGCCAGGCGGGCGGCCTTGAGGTCGCCGCGCCCGGTGAGCTCGGCGGCCCGTTCGAGGGCGAGAAAGGGCTCAGGGTGGCCGCTCCGCGGGGGCGCCGCCTCCGCCGCCTCCGCCAGTTCGGCGGCCAGTTCCTCGGCGGGGCCATCCAGGGCGACCGCCCGGTGCCAGGCCCGCCGCAGGCGCTGGTGGTCCTGGTCCAGGACGTCGGCCAGCAGGCGGTGCGCGGCCCGCCGCCGGGCGAGCGAGGCGCCGGAGTACACCACCGAGGCCATCACCGGTTCGGCGAACGCGTACCTGTCCCCTTCCGCGCGGACGATCCCGGCGCCCTCCGCGGGTTCGAGCGCCAGCAGGGCGTCCGGGTGCTCGGCGACCCTGACCAGCGTGGCCGTGTCCAGCGACGGGTCGGCGGCGACCAGCAGGAGCAGGTGGCGGGCCTCGCCGGTCAGCCCGGCGAGGCGAGCGGTGTGGGCGCGCCACAGCCGGCCGCCCGGCGGCGGCGATCCGGGCGGGGGCGAGGTGCCGGCGAGCTGGCCGGGGCTCAGCGAGCCGGCCAGTTCGGTGAGGGCGAGGGGGTTGCCGTGGGCGACGCGTTCCAGTGCCGCCCGCAGGTCCTCGCCGAGCCCCGGCGATAGGTCGCCGAGCAGTTCGCGGCTCGCGGCCGCCGGCAGCGGGCCGAGGACCAGCGAGGGGATCCCGCCGGGGGCGGTGCGGTCGTCGTGCGAGGCCAGGAGCAGGGCGACGCGCTCGCCGTCCAGGCGCCGCGCGGCGAACAGGAGCACCTCGCGGCTGGCCGCGTCGAGGTGGTGGAGGTCGTCGACGCAGGCCAGCACCGGCCGCCGCGCGGCCATGGCGGACAGCAGGTCGAGCACCGCCGCGGCGAGCGCGAGGCCGCCGTCGGCGACACCGAGGTCGAGCGCCTTGCGCAGGACGGCGGCCTGCGCGCGGGGAAGCTGGGCGGGCGCGTCCCTGACGGGGCGCAGCAGGCCGTGCAACCCGGAGAACGCGAGGTGGGACTCGGCGGGCACGCCTCGGGCGCGGAGCACGGTGAACCCGCCGGCCAGGCGGGCGGCGTGGTCCAGCAGCGCGGTCCTGCCCGTTCCCGGCGCCCCGAGCAGGAGCAGCGCGCCGCCCGAGCCGTCGCGGGCCCGGTCCAGCAGCCGCCGCACGGCGTCCTGCTCGCCGCTCCGCCCTCGGAGGGTTCGTGCCTGCGTGGTGCTGGGGGCCAGGGACACGTCCCCAAGTGTTACGCGCGGATGTCGTCGCTGGAAGGGGCAGGGGGCGGTGGTTCGGCGCATGGGCCACGACTGGTGGTTTCACCGATACGCGGCCCTACGGCGCGGCGCGGCGGCGGCCGTTACCCGGATGCGCCGCCCCCTTCGACGCCGTGCCCGCCGCCGGTCCGCAGGCGGGCCCGCCCGGGGTTACGGCGGGTCCGGAAACCGCTCGATCCGGGGCGCGGAGCGTGCCCGCGCAGGACGCCGACCTTCCGGACAACGGCTATCCAGGAGTACAGAGAACCCGAATTCGGCCAGACCGTCCAGGTCGGCCGTAACAGCTCCGTGTCATAGCAAGCCGGGCTTTCCAAACCGTTGACGCGGCCGTAGCACATATGTAACCTTTGGCCAACGCCCTGCAAGATTCTTGCAAACCACTGTTCTATTTCTTTCCATTCTCCGCAAGTTCTGGCTGGAACGCACTGCGTCCGTGCACCCGCCCCGCCCCCATCCACGGAGGCCTCAGGTGATGTCGGCTTCGGCACTGCACGGTCGATCGCCGCCCGGCGACCCTCCGGTCGCAGCGTTTCCCGTCTTCCGCGTTGAGATTCAGCACCCCCCAGCGACACCCGGAGCGTCGCGAGGCGGAGGTCATGGACTCCCGCTCAACCCTGTCGTTCCAGCCGAGAGATAGAGAACGCAATGAATCTGAAATACCCACTTTTAAGGCTGGTCGCGGGCATGACCGCGGCCGGCCTGCTCGTTCTTGCGGGGCCGGTGCTACCGGCCTCCGCGGCGGGCCCCAACCTCGCGTCGGGAAAGGCCACCTCGGCCAGCAGCTCCAACAACCCGTACACGGCCAACAACGTCAATGACGGCAACCAGGGCACCTACTGGGAGAGCAACAACAACGCCTTCCCGCAGTGGATCCAGGTGGACCTCGGCTCCTCGGTCAGCGTCAACCAGGTCGTGCTCAAGCTGCCGACCGCCGACTGGGGCACCCGCACCGAGACCCTGGCCGTTCAGGGCAGCACGAACGGCTCGTCGTTCTCCGACCTCTCCGCATCGGCGGGCCGCGTCTTCAACCCGGCCTCCAGCAACACCGTGACGATCAACTTCACGGCGGCCAGCGCCCGGTACGTCCGGCTGAACATCACCGCCAACACCGGCTGGCCGGCCGGCCAGATCTCCGAGTTCGAGGTGTACGGGCCGGACACCGGCGGCGACGTCACCGCGCCCACCGCGCCGGGCAACCTCGCCTTCACCCAGCCCGCGTCCGGCCAGATCAAGCTGACCTGGAACGCCTCCACCGACGACGTGGGCGTCACGGGTTACGACATCTACGCCAACAACGGCCTGCGCGGCAGCGTGGCGGGCAACGTCCTGACCTACACCGACAGCCAGCCCGACACCGCGACGGTGTCGTACTACGTCAGGGCCAAGGACGCCTCGGGCAAGCAGTCGTCCAACAGCAACACCGTCACCCGCAACGGCACCGGCGGAGGCGGCTCCAACCTGGCCGTCGGCAAGCCGATCACCGCGTCGGGCTCGGTCTTCACGTTCGTGCCCACCAACGCCAACGACAACAACGTGGCCACGTACTGGGAAGGCGCGAGCGGCGCCTACCCCTCCACGCTGACGGTGCAGCTCGGATCGAACGCCGACCTCAACTCGATCGTGCTGAAGCTGAACCCCGACAGTTCCTGGGGCACGCGCACCCAGACCATCGAGGTCCTCGGGCGCGAGCAGAGCGCGACCGGCTTCACCACCATCTCCGGTGCGGTGCCCTACGTGTTCAACCCCTCCAGCGCGAACACCGTGACGATCCCGGTGAGCGCCAGGGTCGCCGACGTCCAGCTCAAGATCACCTCGAACACGGGCGCGCCCGCCGGGCAGATCGCCGAGTTCCAGACCATCGGCACCGCCGCCCCGAACCCGGACCTGACGGTCACCGGCGTCACCGCCTCCCCCACCTCCCCGATCGAGACCGACGCCATCACGCTGTCGGCCACGGTGCGCAACATCGGCAACGCGGGGTCTGGCGCCACCAACGTCAACTTCTACCTGGGCACCACCAAGGTGGGCACCGCCTCCCTCGGCGCGCTCGCCGCCGGAGCCACCGGCACCGTCTCGGCCAACATCGGCCCGCGTGACGCCGGCACCTACCCCCTGACCGCCAAGGTCGACGAGGGCAACACGGTCGTCGAGCAGAACGAGACCAACAACAGTTACACCAGCGCCACCTCGCTGATCGTGCGCCCGGTCGACACCTCCGACCTGGTCGCGGGCACGAGCTGGTCGCCGGGCAACCCCTCGGCGGGCAACACCGTCACCTTCAGCGTGGCGATCAAGAACCAGGGCACCGTGGCCTCCGCGAGCGGCGCCCACGCGATCACGCTGACCGTCACCAACGACTCGGGCACCGTCGTGCGGACGCTGACCGGCTCCTACAGCGGCGTGATCGCCGCCGGCGCCACCACCAGCCCCGTCAACCTCGGCACCTGGACGGCCGCCAACGGCAAGTACACCGTCAAGACGGTGCTCGCCAACGACGCCAACGAGCTGCCGGTCAAGCAGGCCAACAACACCAGCACCCAGCCGTTCTTCGTCGGCCGCGGCGCCAACATGCCGTACGAGAGCTACGAGGCCGAGGACGCGGTCGTCGGCGGCGGCGCCCAGATCGTCGGCCCCAACCGGAACATCGGCGACCTCGCCGGTGAGGCCTCAGGCCGCAAGGCCGTCACGCTGAACTCCAACGGCAGCTACGTCGAGTTCACCACCAAGGCCAGCACCAACACCCTGGTCACCCGCTTCTCCATCCCGGACTCCTCGGGCGGCGGCGGCATCAACTCGACGCTGAACATCTACGTCAACGGCACCTTCCTCAAGCCCATCAACCTGACGTCCAAGTACGCCTGGCTGTACGGCGCCGAGGCCGGGCCGAACAACTCGCCCGGATCCGGCCCGCGTCACATCTACGACGAGGCCAACGTCATGCTCGGGACCACCGTCCCGCAGGGCGCCAAGATCAGGCTGCAGAAGGACGCCGCCAACACGTCGAACTACGCGATCGACTTCATCAACACCGAGCAGGTGTCGCCGATCGCCAACCCCGACACCGCCCACTACGCCGTCCCCACCGGCTTCAGCCACCAGGACGTCCAGAACGCGCTCGACCGGGCACGCCAGGACGCCAGCCTCGTGGGCGTCTACCTGCCGGCCGGCGACTACCAGACGACGGGCAAGTTCAACGTCTACGGCAAGGCCACCAAGGTCATCGGCGCCGGTCCCTGGTACACGCGCTTCTTCGCGCCGACCACCCAGGACAACACCGACGTCGGCTTCGACTCGCAGTCCTCGGCCAACGGCTCGACGTTCTCCGGGTTCGCCTACTTCGGCAACTACACCTCGCGCATCGACGGCCCCGGCAAGGTGTTCAACTTCTCCAACGTCGCCAACATGGTGATCGACAACATCTGGGTCGAGCACACGGTCTGCATGTACTGGGGCGCGAACACCGACCACGTCACGATCAAGAACTCCCGCATCCGTGACACGTTCGCCGACGGCATCAACATGACCAACGGCAGCACCGACAACCTGATCAGCAACAACGAGGCACGCTCGACGGGCGACGACAGCTTCGCGCTGTTCTCGGCCATCGACGCCGGCGGTGCCGACGAGAAGAACAACGTCTTCGAGAACCTGACGGCGATCCTCCCCTGGCGCGCCGCCGGCCTCGCGGTCTACGGCGGGTACGCGAACACCTTCAAGAACATCTACATCGCGGACACGCTGACCTACTCCGGCATCACGATCAGCTCGCTCGACTTCGGGTACCCGATGAACGGCTTCGGCGCCGACCCGCCGACCGTGTTCGACAACATCTCCATCGTGCGCGCGGGCGGCCACTTCTGGGGTCAGCAGACCTTCCCCGGAATCTGGATCTTCTCCGCCTCGAAGGTGTACCAGGGCATCCGGGTCAGCAACGTGGACATCATCGACCCGACCTACAGCGGCATCATGTTCCAGACGAACTACGTCGGGGGCCAGCCGCAGTTCCCCGTGAAGGACACGATCTTCACGAACGTCTCGATCACCGGCGCCAAGAAGAGCGGCGACGCGTTCGACGCCAAGTCCGGGTTCGGCATCTGGGTGAACGAACTGCCCGAGCCCGGCCAGGGCCCGGCGGTCGGCACGGCCACGTTCAACAACCTCACGTTGAGCAACAACGCCGTCGACATCAAGAACACGACCTCGACCTTCACCATCGTCCGCAACTGATCGATGGCTCCGTCCCTGGGCCCTGACCGGCCCGGGGACGGTGCTCCCCCGCTCGACCGGTTCCCCGCTTCAAGGAACCGGCAGGTGCCGCCGAGCCCGTCTGGGCCGGCGGCACTTCCGTTTTCGCTGAGGCGGTCGCGTGACACTCACGACCGCGTCACACGCACGACCGCGTCACACGCACGACCGCGTGGCACTCACGACCGCGTGGCACTCACGACCGCGTGACATTCACGACCGCGTGACATTCACGACCGCGTGGCACTCACGCCGGGCCCGCGAGGAGCCGGCTCAGCTGCAGGTCGAGGACCGCGACGGCCTCTTCGTGGCCGATCTCGCCGAGCATGCGGGCGTCGGCGAGCGCTCCCGCCACGCCCAGCAGGATGCGCGCCTCCGCCTCCGCGTGGGGGGTCACGGCCGGGTCGCGAGCCTCGGTGACCAGCCGCGCGACGGCCGCGGTCGCGGCGGACGACCCCTCGCGGTAGAGCCGGTGGAGCTGAGGGTCCACGACGGCGGAAGCGAGAAACGCGTGGCTCGCCAGGAGTCGTTCGCTGCCGAGACCCACCAGGGCCAGCAGAACCTTGCGCAGCGTGATGTGCGGTTGATCATCCGGTCGCAGGCCCGCCGTGACGGCGGTCTCGATGTCACGCCGCTGTGTGGTCGCGGCCAGCCGCAACAGTGCCTCCTTGGTCGGGAAATAGTACTGGACCAGGCTTTTGGAGATCGCGGCCTCCGCCGCGACACGTCCGATGGTCACCGACGCCAGGCCCTCACGCACGCACAGCCGGAGCGCCGCCCTGGCGATCTCCTCACGACGCGCATCGTGGTCCACGCGTTTCGGCATCGTCCCTCCCCGAGGTATTACAATACGATCGTATAGTAAACGAGGAGGTCTCCGTGCACACCATCGCACCGAACATCGGAGCGGCATTCAGGGCACGCGGACTCGGCCACTTCCGCGACGACGCCGCCTACGCCAGATACCGGCGGGCCTATGACCGCGCCATGGCGCGCCTGCCCGCGCCCAGCGCGACGCTGGACGTGCCGACCGGCTTCGGCACCGTCCGCGCCTACCGGTTCGGGCCCGCCGGCGGGGTGCCGCTGTTACTGCTGCCCGGTCGCACGGCGGCCACCCCCATGTGGGAGGCCAACCTGGCCGGCCTGGCGCAACACCGCCCGGTGTACGCGGTGGACCTCATCGGGGAGCCGGGCCTGTCCGTGCAGACCCGACGGCTCACCTCCTCCGAGGACCAGGCGGCCTGGCTCGCGTCACTCATCGACGGCCTGCCCGAACCGGCGTTCCACATACTGGGCCTGTCGATCGGCGGCTGGTCCGCGCTCAACCTCGCCGTTCACCGGCCGGGCGGGATCCGTTCGCTCGTCCTGCTCGAACCGGCCGCCACCTTCGGCCCCATCACCTGGAAGGTCGTCGTCGTCTCCCTGGCGGCGGTGCTCCCCCTGCCCCGAGCCATCCGGCAGCGCCTGCTGAGCTGGATCGCCGGCGGCGCCGACACCTCCGAGGACGATCCCGTCGCCGCACTGATCGACTCCGGCATGCGCGACTTCACCACCGCCCTTCCCCAGCCCACCTACCCCACCGACGAGCAGATCACCGGGATCGAAGCGCCCACACTGGTGATCATCGGTGGCCGCAGCATCATCCACAACCCCGGCAAGGCGGCGGCACGGGCCCGCCGCCTCCTCCGGCACGGCACCGTCGAACTCTGGCCGGAGGCGTCGCACGCCATCAACGGCGAATTCCCCGAACGCATCGAAACCACCGTCACCACCTTCCTGACCAGGATCGAGGCGACCTAGGGTCCACGGGGGACTTTTCCGCCCCGAGGTCACCGCCGATCCGCCGTCCCAGCCGGGGCACGGGTTGAGACCGAGGTCGCTGCCGATCCGCCGTCCCAGCCGGGGCACGGGTTGGGACGGAGGTTACCGCCGATCCACCATCCCAACCGGGATACGCGTCGGAACCGAGGTCACCGCCGATCCACCATCCCAACCGGGATACGGGTTTGGGTGGGCAACAACTACTGGCCCACCGAACCCGGTGCCGGGTGGGGGGCACCGACTCGCCCGCGTGGAGGGGAAGGGACGGCCTCCGCGCCAAGGTTGCTGCTGCTCCGCCGTCCCAGCCGGGGTACGGGTCGGAACCGAGGTCACCGCCGATCCACCGCCCCAACCGGGATACGGGTTTGGGTGGGCAACAACTACTGACCCACCCAACCCGGTGCCGGGTGGGGGGCACCGACATGCCCACCGACCCCAGCCGAAGCGAAACCGTACGTTCAGCAGGACATGGGCCGATGGACGACGCCAGCCCGCCTTCGCGGAGGGAAAAGACAGCTTCCACGCCAAGGTCACCACCGATCCACCGTCCCAGCTGGGGCACGGGTTGGGTGGGCAACACCTACTGGCCCACCCAACCCGGTGCCGGGTGGGGGGCACCGACATGCCCACCGACCCTGGCCCCGTCCGGCCCGCACGTCGAAGCGACCCGTTACCTACCACGGGTTCGGCTGGGCGACGCGTGCGGGCTTACCCAACCCGGTGGGGGCGCCGACGGGTTCTGGGTTCTATGGGCGGGGTTCGCCGTACCAGCGCCAGGTGGTGAGGCGGGGGCGGCCGGGCAGCTCGGCGCGGCCGGTGGCCCACAGGAGCGTGGTCCAGGGGTCGGTGGTGTCCGGTGCGTCCGGGAACAGCCGGGCGAGGGCCCGCGCGCACAGATCGGCGGGCGGCGTCCACGCGAGACCCAGCCCTTCGGCCAGGTCGTAGGTGTGCACGAGGGTCTCCACCACCCCCATCGCGGCGAAACCCTCCGGGTCCGACTTCCCGAAGACGTGATGGGCACGCGCCCGTAGTGGCGACGTCCGCACCATGGAGACCAGCAGGGCACCACACGACTCCAGCACCTGCAACAACCCGGCCGGCCCGGCCGCACGGTCGGCGTGAACGGCGTTCGCCGGACCTCCCGGCCGCAGGCTCTGCCAGACGAAGGGGACGACTCCGTCGGCGGGCGGGGTCCTCGGGCCGAGCTGGACGGCATAGGCGAACAGGTCGTCACTGAGGTGCTCGACGGTCTCCCAGCAGTCCCATTCCAGTGAACCCGCCTTCCCGTCCCACGCCGCTGCCGGCGCCTCACGGAGGAGATCGACAGAAAGCAGGACGGCCTGGTCGAGGTCGTCCGCGGTCACAGGGGAACGGGAGGTCAGGTTCTCGGAGGATCGGGACATGCCAGGAACCATATCTCCCACTTTGGTGGCGACCCATGCCCCGCGTGGTTGTGCGGGTTCGCTTCGGCTGGGTCGGTGGGCATGTCGACGCCCCCCACCCGGCACCGGGCCGGGTGGGCCGGTGGCGGCTTGCTGGTCAGAGGAGCGCCGCGAGCTCCGGCCAGGCGTAGAAGACCTCGCCGGGTGGCACCTCTCCCGCGAGGACTCCGCCGAGGGAGGTGTAGAAGCGGCGGGCGCGTTCGTTGACGGCCAGTACCCGGATCGCCAGCGAGCCGAACCCGTCGGCGCACAGGTCGGCCGCCACCGTCCGCAGCAGGGCGCGGCCGTGGCCATGCCGCTGATGATCGGGATGGATCGCGAGGGCGAGGATCTCGGCGTCAAGGCCGAGCCCTGGATCCGCCGGGCCGCCCTTGACCAGGCCGATGACCGTCCCGTCCGGCAGTTCGGCGATCCTGGTGTGATGTGGCCGAGGCCGTTCAGCCGCCTCCGCGAGGAGGTTCCGGCGCCAGTTGGCGGCGGATTGCTCGCGGGTGACGTCGAAGTCCTCGAACTCGGCGAACGCGGCGCAGGTGATCTCGGCCATGGCGTCCGCGTCGTTCGGGAGGGCGTACCGGATCGGCATGAGCGTAGATTACGGCGAGGTTCCGGCTTCCGCCGGAGACGGCGGCCCAGGGCGGTCGACATGCGGAACCGCCCCCATTTCCGCCATCGCGGTGATACGGCCCGCCGCCGTCGCGCGTGCCGTCTCCCGGATACGCGTTTTCCGTAGCCGCTGACGACGTAGCCGCTGACGAGGGTCGCGATCGCCATCTGACAAGCCACGCCTGATTCCCTCCGGCTTGACGCATGCCGATATGGGCATATGATGACACCCATGGCACGAGCAGCGACGACGTCGGACGTCTTCAACGCGATCGCCGAGCCGCAGCGCCGGGAGATCCTGGTGCTGCTGCGGGCGGGTGAGCGGCCGGTGAACGAGTTGGCCCAGGAACTGGGGATGACGCAGCCGGGGGCGTCCAAACACCTGCGGGTGCTCCGGGAGGTCGGGCTGGTGCGGGACCGCAAGGCGGGCAAGCAGCGCCTGTACGGCCTCGACGCCCGCGGGCTGCGACCGATCCACGAGTGGACCGGCGGGTTCGAGCGGTTCTGGAACGAGAGCTTCGACCGGCTGGACGCGTACGTGCAGGACCTGAAACAGGCAAGGCAGGAGGAATAGCTGATGAGCGCGACGGGACGAGGAACACCCCCGCAGTCCGCGACGGCCGACCGCGAGATCGTCATCTCCCGGGTCATCGACGCCCCACGAGAGCTGGTGTTCAAGGCTTTCACCGAAGTCCGGCACCTGTCGCGATGGTGGGGACCGGAGGGGTTCACCACCACCACGCGGGCGTTCGAGTTCCGCGCCGGCGGCGAGTGGCAGTTCGTGATGCACGGACCGGACGGGACGGACTACCAGGAGTGGATCTCCTGGACCGAGATCGCCCCGCCGGAAAGGATCGCGCTGCTGCACGGTGAGTCCCGCGGCGACCCGAACGCCTTCGAGTCGGTCCTCACGTTCGCGCCCGACGGCGCGGCGACCCGGATCGAGATGCGCACGGTGTTCCCCACCAAGGAACTGCACGACGAGGCGGTCGAGAAGTACCACGCGATCGAAGGCGGCCGGCAGACGCTGAGCAACCTGGACGCCTACGTCACCGAGACCGTCCGGAAGGAAGTTCAGGACTGATGGCCGGAAAAGTGTTCTTCAGCGTGTCCATGTCGCTGGACGGCTTCATCGCGCCCGAGTCCCTCGGAGACCTGATGGGACAGCAGTGGATGGAACTGCAAGCGTGGATCTACCCGCAGCGGTTCTTCCGGGAGAACCTCGGGCTCGGCGAGGGCGGCGAGGAAGGGCGCGACAACGACATCGCGCGAGAGACGTTCGAGCGCACCGGCGCGAGCGTGATGGGCAAGCGCATGTTCGACGCCGGCGAGCGAATGTGGCCGGAGGAGGCGCCGTTCCACACGCCGGTATACGTCGTGACGCACGAGAAGCGTGACCCCTGGGAGCGGCCGGGCGGGACCACCTTCCACTTCGTCAACGACGGCATCGAGACCGCGCTCGACCAGGCCCGCGTGGTCGCCGGCGACCGAGACGTCCGCATCGCGGGCGGCGGCGCGACGATCCTGGAGCACGTGAACGCCGGCCTGGTCGACGAGTTCTCGATCGCGCTCTCACCCGTGCTGTTCGGCTCCGGAATCCGCCTGTTCGGGGGCGTGGACGCGGGCCGCGTGGCCCTGGAGCCGATCCGCGCGGATCCGACACAGCGGGCGACCCACCTGACCTACGCGGTCCGGAAGCGGTAACCGTCTCGACCCATGTCCCGCGTGGACGTGCGGGTCCGCTTCGGCCAGGTCGGTGGGCATGTCGGCGCCCCCCACCCGGCACCGGGTTGGGTGGGCCAGCAGGTGTTGCCCACCCAACCCGGGACCCGCCAGGGCTGCGGATCAGCCGAGGCCCGGCGGACCCACGGATACGTCCGCCACCACCGGTGGACACGCTGGTGTCGCGCCACCCAACCCATCCCCGCTCAAGCGTGCGGGTCCGCTTCAGCCAGGCCGGTGGGCATGTCGGCGCCCCCCACCCGGCACCGGGTTGGGTGGGCCAGCAGGTGTTGCCCACCCAACCCCACACCCCCGCCGGGGACCACGAGCAGGACATGCCCGGCCGGGGACCACTGGCAGCTCATGCCTCGGCGGGGACCACGGGCAGCACACGGCCCGCCGGGAACCACGGGCAGCCACGCCCCGTCGGGGATCACGGGCAGCACACGCCTCGGCGGGACCAATGCCCGCCACAAGTTAGAAACCCTTCGGCGTACCAGGTGCTCGTCACGCCGCTGTAAGCCAAGTGGCCGATTCTCGGCATCCTGACATGATTCACTCGACGTACGGCGCTTCGTTGTTCAGGCCCGTGTCAATGCGGCGGCGAATCGCAGGATGGATGCGGTAGTCGTCCAGATTTTCGACGTCTACCCAGCGCACTTCCTGGGCCTCTTCCGGGTCAGGCTCGACTTCTCCACCGACCACCCGGGCGCGCAGGCAGACGTTGACCGGCTGGCGCACCTCATCGACCTTCTTGCCGTGCATGTACACGATCACGTGGCCAGGATCGGAGAAAACACCGACGAGGCCCGTGATCTCCACGACAAGGCCGGTCTCCTCGCGGCATTCACGGACGCCGCACTCGGCCACGGTTTCGCCCTTCTTGACGCCACCTGTCGGAATGGTCCAAAGGTCGTTATCCGCACGGCGAAGCAAAAGGATTTTGCCCTCATCGTCCCGGACGAACACGCTCACCGATGGTTTGCGGCTGGTCGGATTGGGTGCGTCGGGGTCCTGCCAGTAGTCGATACGCGTGTGGGGCTGGCTCACCGTTCTCCCGTGATGGTCGACATGTCCTTTCGGTGTGGATTCAACCAAGGTCCCCGGCGTACTGCACGAGGAGGTCACGGACCTGCGGCACATCGCGATACGACTCCAGGCTCGCGAGGACTACGCGGGCGCGCTGCGCAGTCCGATCACTGGCAAGGTCGGCGGACAACTCCAGCATCCGCGCCGCGGTCGCCGCCGCTTCCTCGGGCTCGCGAGCATCCGCCAGGGCCACAGCAAGCCACGACAGATAGAGCGCGAGTTCGCGCGTATGAGTGGCGTCGTACGGGCCCAATACATCGATCAGGAGAGGCACGGCCCGTAGCGGGCGGCGAAGCTCGGTGTAGGCGCGAGCCTCCATGACCTGAAGTTCGCTCGCGCCCACCCAGTAGAGATACGCGGGGCCGTCCGCGTCGCCGGGGCCGGCGAGCGCCGTGCCTGCCTCACCGAGCGCCTCCATGGTGCTCTGCGCGTCGTCCGCGCGGGTGTACGCCCACGCGATGCGATCCCACGCCAAGGCGCGTGCTCGTGGCGGCGCGTCCGGCCCCGCTGCCTCAAGTGCTGCACGCGCGAGGCCGACGGCCCTCTGGGAGTCGCCCACGTTCGCCTCCTGGTAGGCCAGGGACCCGAGCAGGTTGGACTCCAGGGTGCCGTCTCCGGCTTCGCGTGCTGCGCTGATCCCCAACCGGTAGGTGTCGGCCGCGCGGTCGTGCAGGCCTGCGTCGCTGGCCACCCAGCCGGCGATCTGGGCGAACTCCCCGATCGCGGTGAGCATGCCCCGCCCGACCTCTTCGCTGTGGGTCGAGTTCTGGTAGATGGACACCGCAGAGTCCAGTTCACGAAACGCCGGAACGATCAGATCCCCACCGGCCAGCACGTCATCAGCGAGCCGCAGACCGTGGACCCGAGCCGAAAGGTCCGCGACGAGACCGGCCCCAGCGCGCTTGCCGGTGATGGCGGCCATACGTCCGCTCAGGTCCCCGTCCGGGAGTAGCTCCGTGAGCACGTCGATGGGAGCCCGGCCCTGCAGCATGACGACGGGGGTCCCAGGCTCCTGGCTCCGCGATGCAGTCTCGGAGAACCACGCGGCCCAGGCCGGGACCTCGTCCGCCATCACGTACACCTCTTTGCCGTGCCGGGGTGGTGTCCCCTTCCACCTCACTGTCATGCATCAGGACCGCGAAATAGGCAAGCCCCGGCGGGGCCCCTGACCACCTCCGCCACCACCGGATGATCTGTCACATCGGCATCGTTTCGTACTCACATTCACACCTATACGCCCCTTCCCCCGGATTGATGCATTCCAGGAGGACGGGGCGTATCGGTGTTTATGGGGCACGCAGAATTGGCAGCAAGGGGATGGTCTTGTGCGGGACATGAATTGCTCTGCGCGTCTAGCCTGATGGTGTTCTGGACATCAGAAAGGGCGCAGGGATTATGAGCGAAGCCGGCACGATCGGCGAACGTCTGCGAGGTGCTCGCCGGTATCGCGGAATGAGTCTGCAGGTCCTCGCGGACCGGTCGGGGCTGTCCAAAGGCTTCTTGTCGATGGTGGAGAACGGTAAGCGTTCCCTGGAGCGCAGATCCCATATCTCCGCTCTCGCCGATGCGTTGGAGGTGTCGGTCGCCGAGTTGACGGGCCAGCCGTACAGGCCGCCCCCACAGCCGAATGGAGCCGGTGGGCATGGAACGGTGCCACGTGTCCGGATCGCGCTGCTCAGTTCCTCCCTCGATGAACCGGCCGACGTACGGCCCCGAGGCCTTGACCTGCTCCTGGCGGAGACCGATCAGGTAGAAGCACTGTGCGACGCGTCGCACTACGGCGACTTCGGCCGGCTGCTGCCCGACTTGATGCCGGAATTGCACGTCATGGCCACGATCGGCGACGAGCGAGAGCAAGCCGAGGCGCTTCGCGCGCTGGTGAGAGCAAGCCACGCGGCGTTCTATCTGTTGAAGGATCTGGGATATCTGGACCTTGCGCAGATCGCTGTGCAGCAGGCGCGCGACGCCGCCTCCCGCCTCGATGAGCCTGCCCTGGTGGGATTGGCGGCCTTCGTGCGGTCCCACGCGTTGCTGCCCGCCGGGGCCTATTCGGCCGCCCTCTCGGCGGCCGACCGGGCGGCCGAACGGCTTCAGATCGCCTCCGGTGACCCTGCGGCCGTCGAGCTGTACGGAATGCTGCACTTGTCGGCGGCACTCGCCAGCGTGAGCCTGAACCGGCCGGCCGAGGCGGACGTCCATTTGGCCGAGGCGCAGGCCACCGCCGATCGCACCGGAGAGGGAAACGTCTACGGCCTGCACTTCGGACCCACCAATGTGAGCGTGTGGCGGGTCGCGCTGATGGTGGAACTCGGGGAGATCGACAAGGCCGATGAGATCGCGCGAACGGTCCACCCAGAGTTGATCCCCTCACGCGGGCGCCAGGCAGCGTTTTACGCCGACTGGGGGCGCGCTATCGCCCAGATCCCGCGCCGGGAGCGGGACGCCGTCGAGAGACTGCGTCAAGCGGAGCGGCTGGCGCCCGAGCAGATCAGGAACAGCCCGTTGGTGCGGGAGACCGTGAGCCACCTGCTCACCCGGTCACGAGCCGCAGCCGCTGGCCGGGACCTGCAAGGTCTCGCTTACCGCTTCGGCGTCTCATAGCTCACAAGGGTTAACGGCTGTGAACGACGGCCGGGCATGGTGGGCTTACGGTGCTCGTCTAATCACGTTGAGTGACAGCGACGAGTGGAGACGGTCATGACGACGGCCAACGAAACCATCCCCGGCTGGCGCGTTTTCCGCAGCGACAAAGGCCGCCTTTGGGCGACCCGCGAAGAACCGTTCGACGAGGCCGCCCAGAAGGTCGCGTGGCGGACGGTCGATGCCGACGACGAACTCGGGCTTGCCCGAGCGATCGCCGAGCAGGAGTCCCGGGCCAAGCTGGTGCGCTTCGCGTGACGACGGCCGGGGAAAGGGTGCCGTCGCGCGGGGATTATCAGCTCGTCTTGCTGAGGCGGACCTACCCGGCGTGGCGCATCGCTCGGTTCACCTGCTCGGACGGATCCTTCGGCGGATGGTGGGCCACCCGGCGCGTCCCGCTTCTGCCCTCCCACAGGTGCGCCGGCCTGGTGACGACCATCGCCCGGTGGGACGCGGTGAACCTGGCCAGCGAGCTGACCGCACAGCTCGACCTCGGTGAACGCATCGGTTACACCGTGGCTCGGCCGTGAGCGGGCGCACCGGCGTGAGCGGGCGCACCGATTCGTTGATCTCGGCCACCTAGGGGTACGTCGACCACGGGACTCACATTCCCGTCCGGCGCGGGCGTCGGCGGGAAAGTCCATCACGGCGATCCACACGCGGCGCCGGACTACCGAGGTGCCGGGAAGATCCGCGAGTCTCGAAGAACGCCGATCATCTCACCACTTCGCCGGGACTTCCGTGTCCCTCTGGAGGAACTCCAGGCGATTGCCGACGTTGTCGGATGCGTAGAAGCGCCGGTGACCAGGGAAGTCGTCGTCCCACGTGATCGCCACGCCATTGGCTTCCAGGTGACCGGCGAGCTGGTTCAGAGCGGTCACCCGAATGCCGGGATGAGCTTTCTCGGCCGGTCGGAAGTCCTGCTCCACGCCTAGATGGATCTCAAGCGTGTCCGCGCGGACCCATAGTCCCCCTCGGGCGGCCAGAGGCGGGGGTTTGACTATCTCGATCATGCCAAGGACACCGACGTAGAAGGCGCGGCATTCATCCTCACTGCCGGCCGGAATCGCCAGTTGCACATGATGGAGGCTGTAGCCAAAGGGGGAGTTCTGATCAGGGCCATAACCCTGAGAGGAGACCGCCGTATCCCTCATCGGGAATGCTCCGTTTCTCGCGGTGTTTGACGCGGATCGGCAAACTGTCCGCGCGTTCGCTAAAGGTCGGCGACCTGTCCGCGCGTTCGCCGCAGCTCGGCGACCTGTCCGCGTGTTCGCCACAGCTCAGCGACCTGTCCGTGCGTTTGCCAAAGGTCGGCGACCGGTTCGTCCGCCTGAGCGCGCGCGTCGGAATACCCGGCCGAGACCGTACGGTACCCACCCTTCCCGGCACGACACGGGGTTGGGTGGGCAACACCGACTCGCCCACCCAACCCGGTGCCGGGTGGGGAATATCGACACGCCCACCGACCAGCACCCACCCGGCCGGTACGCCATAGCGAAAACCTCGGCCCACCGGACCAATACCAAAGCGACCCGGCCCTTGGTTCGAAGGGCCGGGCCGCAGGATCAGGTCAGGGGCGGAGGATCAGGTCAAGGGACAGACAGGCCAGGGATGACAGGGTCAGGTGAGGGCGGAGCAGGGTTGGGCGTCGGCGTCCTTGGCGGCGCCGGGGACCCAGCGGACGTTGGCGAAGGAGGCCGAGAACGCGGCCTCGGTGTACACGAGGAACGGCGTGTTGACCACCTCCAGGTCGAGTCCCCCGGCCGCGAAGCAGGAGATCGGGATCTTGACCGTCGCCTTGGTGCCGATGGGGAGGCCCTGGAACAGTGAGGTGGCGACCACTTCGGCGAAGCACGGGTAGACGCAGTGGGCGCTGATCACGGTCCGGGCGGCCGGGGCCTGGTGGACGATGGTGTCGAAGACCAGGGCGGCGTCGGCGTTGAGGTATCCGCGCAGGTCGCTGCCGCCCGCCGGGTCCTGCATGTAGATCTGCGCGGGCCCGCCGTTCCAGGTCGCCTTGAGTCCGTCCTGCTGCACGTTGACGTCGGAGGGGACGACGCTGATCTCGGCGTGCGAAGCGGTGCCGTCGACGCCGATCTCGGTGCCGCCCCAGTTCTCGGGCGAGCCGATGAAGCTCTTGTACGGCGCCACGTCCGTGCGGTCGAAGATCGACAGGTCTTCGGTCGCGGTGCCGCCGCCGCCCGTCGAGCCGCAGGCGGCGTCGGGGCTGGTCTCGTCGAGGGTCCCGACCGAGCCGGTCTGCCCGTCACGCAGGCCGTAGCCGAGCGGGAACAGCGGGTCGTAGTCCGCGGTGCCGGGGTTGAGCGGGGTCTGGCAGGCGCTCTTCGGCCACGAGTACGACAGCTTGCCGGTGTACCCGTCCCGATGGCGGGAGCGCACGAGCAGGTCGGCGACGCCGGCGCCCTCCGTGCCGGGGAGCCAGGCGGCGACGAACGCCTCGGAGCGGTTGAGCTCCTTGTTGACGTACATCGGCCGGCCGGAGAGGTACACGGTGACGACGGGCGCGCCCTTGCCGTGGACCTTGTCCAGGACGGCGAGGTCGCCGGGGTACAGCTTGGCGGCCTCCAGGGTGCGCCGCCCGAGGTCGCCGACCCCTTCGGCGTACGGCGTCTCGCCGATCACGGCGATGACCGCGTCGTAGGCGGACGGGTCGACCCCGTCGGCGGTCTCGCTGAACGTGACGTCGGCGGCGCCGAGGGCTTCGCGCAGGCCGGCCAGGACGGTGGTGCCGTTCGGGAAGTCGGCGTTGGTGTTGCCGGTGCCCTGCCAGCTGAGGGTCCAGCCGCCGGACTGGTTCTGCATGCTGTCGGCGCTCTTGCCGACGACCAGCACCTTGGAGCCGGACACCAGCGGGAGCACCTTGCCGTTGTTCTTGAGCAGGACCTGCGACTCGCGTACGGCCTGGCGGGCGAGCCGCTTGGCCTGGAGCGCGTCGGCGGATCCGGCGAGGGCGCGGGCCGACGGCTTGCGGGCGCCGAACACCCCGGCGCGCATCTTGACGCGGAGGATGCGGGTGACGGCGTCGTTGACGCGCGCGATCGGGATCTCACCGCTCTGGACCTGCGCCGTGGTGTTGGTGATGAACGCCTTCCAGTCGTTCGGCACCATCACGACGTCGATGCCGGCGTTGACGGCCCGCGCGCAACTGGAGTTCGTGCACCCGGTGACCTGCCCGATGCCGTTCCAGTCGGAGACCACGACGCCGTCGAAGCCCATCTTCTGCTTGAGGATGTCGGTGAGGGCGAGCTTGCTGCCGTGCATCTTGCCTTCGTTGATGCCGAGGTCGGCGTTGGTCCAGCTGTTGAACGAGGCCATGACGGTCTGGGCCCCGGCGGCGAGCGCGCCGTAGTAGCCCTGGCCGTGGATGTTGATCATGTCGGCTTCCGAGGACGGGTTGACGCCCTGGTCGGTCCCCTTGAGGGTGCCGCCGTCGCCGATGTAGTGCTTGGCGGTGGCGATGACGCCCTTGCCGCCGATGCCGTGCGAGTTGCCGCCCTGCAGACCCCGGACGGCCTCGTACCCGTAGGCGCGGGTGATCCTCGGGTCTTCGGAGAAGCCCTCGTAGGTGCGGCCCCACCGGTCGTCGCGCACGACGGCGAGCGTGGGCGCGAAGGCCCAGTCCTGGCCGGTCGCGTGGATCTGCTCAGCGGTCGCGGCGCCGATGTCGCGGACCAGGCAGGGGTCGTGGGCGGCGCCCAGGCCGATGTTGTGCGGGAAGAGGGTGGCGCCGTAGACGTTGTTGTTGCCGTGGACGGCGTCGATGCCCCAGATGACCGGGATCTTCGTCCGGGTGCCGGTGGACGCCTGCCAGTAGGCGTCGGCGAGGTCGAGCCACGCCTTCGGCGTCGCGTGCTTGTCGCCGCCGGGCCAGGAGCCGCCGCCGTTGAGCACCGAGCCGATGAAGTACTGGGCGACCTCCGCCGGGGTGATCGCGGAGATCTCCGGCTGGGTCATCTGGCCGATCTTCTCGGCCAGCGTCATGCCCGCGACGATCTTCGCGATGCGCCTCTCGTCGGAGGGGTCCTGCTTGATCTGGCTCTTGACCTTCGGCCAGCCGGCGAGCGGCGGGAGGCTCTTCTCGATGCGCGCGCAGCCGTGGGAGTCGGTGTCGGGCTTGCCGATCACCGGCTGCCGGGTGCCCTTCGCGGCCTCGGCGCCGGGGTCGGCGGCGGCGCCCGCGCTCGGGACGACCGCGGCGCCGGTGGTGAGGAGGGTCAGGCCCGCCAGCACCGCCAGGGCGCTACGGCGCAGGCCTGCTCGGACAGGAGGTCTGATCATGGGGCGTCCGTTCTCGAGGCACGGCGAGGGTCACGGCGGCCCCCCTCAGCCGCACTGCGCAGATCTTGACCCTGTGAGCGTTCCGAGTCAAGAGCCCCGCAAGAGCGCTCTCAGGCCGCTCCCACCGCCGGGCGACCGCCGATCCACCGGCGTCCGGCGCGTATCAGCGCCCTCACCAGCCACGATGGAGATCCGCAAGCCCGCCTCACGCGGAGAGCGACCCGGCCGCTGAGAGCGCTTCCCACTCAGCGTGACCCCTCCCCGGCACAGCCCGGAACTCAGCCCGGACGAAGCCTGGAACGAAGCCTGGAACGAAGCCCGGCCGGAGCCGAACTCAGCCCGGCCGGAGCCGGAACAGCTCGTCGGCCGCGTCCATGCACGAGGTCCCCAGCTCGAACGACGAGAAGATGTGCAGCGACTCCGCGGTCTCGATCTCCAGCAGGTCCCACCGCAGCCCGTACCGCGCGTTGTCCGCGACCCGGATCTCCGCCACCTCAGGCCAGGACACCCGCGCCCTGCGGGTCACGCCGGTCACCACGAGAAGCCCCTGGTCGTCGGCGGCGAGCCGCACCGGGGCCAGCACGTCGCGCAGGCCGAAGGCGCCGAGCATCACGGCCGCGGCGGCGCAGAGCAGCATCCCGCGCGTGTCGCCGGACACGACCACGGCGACGACGGCGAAGGCGGCGGCCGTCGCCAGCTTGGCGATGGTGAAGTCGCGGCGCACCCGCCACTGCCGCGTCCACTGGGACAGTCCCGTCATGTACGCACGCTACCGCCCCGCGCGCCTTCCCGGAGAGGCCGGTCACCAGGTCCGGGCGCGTGCGAGGGCCCGGACGCGAGGTCAGTCGGCCAGGTCCAGGGCGGCGGCGACGATGCCGTCGGTGTCGATCCCGTGGTAGCGGTACACGTCCTCTATGCCGCCCGACTGGCCGAACCGGGTGACGCCGAGGTGGGTGCCCGGCACCTGGTGGATCCCCGCGAGGAACGCCAGCGCGTGCGGGTGCCCGTCCAGGACGGTGACGATCGGGCGGGCCCGGTGGGCGGGGAAGACGCTGTCGAGGATCCAGGTGGGCGCGTCGCCGTGCCCGCCGCGCCCGCGCACGGCCTGGAACAGCAGCCCGGGGCTGGTCAGGCACACGACGTCGGCGCCGATGCCGAGGGCGTCGAGCCGGTCGGCGGCGGCGAGCGCCTCGGTGAGCAGCGCCCCCATGGCGGCGATCGTGACGGCGGGACGCTCGTGGCGCCTGAGCGGGTAGGCGCCGGCGACGGCCTGGCGGCGGCGCAGTTCGCGGGCGGCGGGGTCGGCGGGCACGTTGGCGAGGGTCTGGTCGACCGGCCGGGTGGACAGCCGCAGGTATGCCGACCGGCCGTCCGGCCTGCCGAGGCGGCCGAGCGCCGCGAGCAGGCACCATTCCAGGTCGAGCGCGAACGCGGGCTCGTAGGCGACGCAGCCGGGCTGTTCGATGCCGATCGACGGGGTCTTGATCGACTGGTGCGCGCCGCCCTCGGGCCCGAGGGTGACCCCGGAGGGGGTGCCGACCAGGATGGACTGGCCGCCCGCGTAGATGCCGAAGGACCAGGGTTCCAGGGCGCGCTCGACGAACGGGTCGTACAGCACGCCGATCGGCAGCAGCGGCCGTCCCCAGCGGGACCAGGTGGCGCCGAGTTCGCCGATGAGCCCGACGAGGTTGGTCTCGGCGATGCCGAGCTCGATGTGCTGCCCGGTGGGCCGCTCGCGCCAGTGCAGGATGGTCTCGGCGTCGTCGTCGAACCAGTTGTGCCGCTCGGAGGTGGCCCAGACCCCGACCTTGTTGAGCCAGCCGCCCAGGTTGGTGCTGGAGGTGACGTCCGGGCTGACGGTGACCACGCGGGCGCCGACGGCGGGGGCCTGGCGGGTGAGGTCGAACAGGGTGCGCCCGAGCGCCGCCTGCGTGGTCGCGGTGCCGTGCGGGGTGCGCCCGAAGTCGGCGGGCACCTCGTGGTCCTCCGCCGCGGGGGGCGGTGTCCTGCGCAGGCGCAGTGCGGTCTCGGCGCAGCGCCGCGCGGCCGGGCTCCCTTCGGGGAACTGCTCCCAAGGCCGGTCCGGGTCGGCCCCGACGCGCTCGGCGAGCTCGCGGAGCTGGCCGGCGGTCAGCAGGGAGGAGTGGTTCTGGGGGTGGCCCTCGCTGGCCAGGCCGTGGCCCTTGACCGTGTACGCGAAGATCACGGTGGGGCGGGTGTCGTCGATCTCGGCGAACGCCTGGCGCAGGGCGAGCAGGTCGTGCCCGCCGAGGTTGCGTACGGCGGCGTGCAGCGTCGCGTCGTCGACCCCGTCGAGCAGCGCCGCGATGGCCCCGGTGTCCGGCCCAGGCCCGCGCGTCCCGGCCGCGCCGGTGAGGCGGGCGCGCAGCTCGCCGGGGTCGCAGCGGAGCAGCCGCTGGTACTCGGGGTTGGACATCAGGTCGATGCGCGCCCGCAGCGCCTCGCCGCCGGGCCGCGCGAAGAGGTCCTCCAGCAGGCGGCCGTACTTCACCGTGATGACCTGCCACCCGGCGGCGGCGAACATGCCCTGCAGGCGGGTGCCGCCCATGTTGGGGACCACGCGGTCCAGGGACTGGCGGTTGAAATCGACGACCCACACGACCTCGCCCAGCTCGGCCACCTGCGGGTCCAGGACGGCCTCCCAGCAGGCGCCCTCGTCCAGTTCGGCGTCACCGAGGAGCGAGTACTGCCGCCCGGTGCCGGCACCGCCGAAGTGCGCCTCGACGTAGCGGCGGGCCAGCGCGCCCCAGATCGGCGCGGTGGCGCCGATGCCCACCGAGCCGGTGGAGTAGTCGGCGGGGTCGGGGTCCTTGGTGCGGCTCGGGTAGCTCTGCAGGCCGCCGAACTCGCGCAGCGTGGTGAGGTAGGAGCGGTCCAGCTCGCCGAGCAGGTAGTTGACGGCGTGCAGCACGGGCGAGGCGTGCGGCTTCACCGAAACCCGGTCGGCCGCGGTCAGCGACTCGAACCACAGGGATGTCATGATCGAGACCATGGACGCGCTCGACGCCTGGTGGCCGCCGACCTTGAGCCCCGTCGGGTTCGGGCGGACGCGGTTCGCGTGGTCGATCATCGCGGTCGACAGCCACAGCACCCGCCGCTCGATCTCACGGAGGACGTCCAGGTCGCCGCTGCCGTCGGCCGCGGCGCGGGAGGCCGGGAGATCCGCCGTTTGGTTCATCCCATGTCCGCCTTTCGTGACGACGCCGACCGGCGGCCTGTTGAGCACTTTGCTGAATAATGCTGACCAACAAGTGCGAGTATGCGCAAGTGCAGCGCGATTAAGTAAGCTACCTGCACGGTTTTATAGGGGTGACCCCAGGAAGGTGATGCAGTATGCGCAGCTTGGGGAGGCTCGACCGGGTCGACGCGCGCCTGCTCCTGGCCCTGATCGCCAGCCCACGCGCGACCGTCCTCGCCCTGGCCGAGCAGGTCGGCCTGTCCCGTAACACCGTGCAGGCCAGGCTGGCCAAGCTGGAGGAGCGCGGGGTGCTGGCGGCGTTCGAGCGCAGCCTCCATCCCGAGGTCCTCGGCTACGGCCTGACCGCGTACGTCACGGTCCGGGTCGACCAGCACCGGCTCGCCGAGGTGGCCGATGGACTGGCCGCCGTCCCCGAGGTCATCGAGGTCCTCGGCGTCAGCGGCGGGGACGCCGACCTGCTGGTGCGGGTGGCCGCGAGGGACGCCGACGACCTCTACCGGGTCGCCGGCCGCGTGCTGGCCACCCCGGGCGTGGAGCGCACCAGCACCGCCCTGGCGATGCGCACCCTGGTCCCCCACCGCGTCACCCCCCTGCTGCGCCGGGCCGCGGCCGACGGCGACGACGGCGCGGGGGGCTGATGGGCGGGGAGAACCCGGCGTCGTTATGGCGGAACCGCGGCTTCGTGGTCTTCCTGACCGCGCAGACCCTCTCCAGCGTCGGCGACTCGATCTCCTTCGTCGCGCTCCCGCTGCTGATCCTGCACGCGACGGGCTCGGTGGTCCAGATGGGGGTGGTCACCGCGCTGGCCGGCGCCGCGTCCACCGTCACCGGGATCTTCGCGGGGGTGGTCACCGACCGGGTCGACCGCCGCACGCTGCTGCTGGTGTGCGACGTCGCGCGCTGCGTGCTGTACGCGCTGATACCGATCGTCTGGTGGGTCTCCCCGGTGACGTGGCCGGTCTACGTCGTGGTGCCGCTCGCCGCCGCCTTCTCCATGCTGTTCCAGGTCGCCTACGTGGCCGTCGTGCCGCGCCTGGTCGAGCCCGGCCAGATCACCAGGGCCAACGGCCACCTCTACGGGACGTACGCGGTGGCGAGCGTCGGAGGCCCGATGCTCGCCGGCGTCCTTTCGGGGCTGTGGGGGCCGGCCGCCGCGATCGCGATCGACGCGGCCAGCTTCGCCGCGTCCGCCGCCGGCATCCTCCTGCTCCGCCTGCGTCCCGCGCCCGAGGAGCCGCCGGGCGAACGTCCGGAGGCGGGCGGGCGGCGGGCCGCGTGGCGGGAGTTCGCGGCCGGGGCCCGGTTCCTGTGGGCGCGCCCGGTGCTGCGGTCGCTCACCGTCCTGCTCTCGGCGCTGACCTTCCTCACCTTCGGCCTGCCCGACATCATCGTGTACCACCTGAAGCACGACCTCGGGCGGTCGGACGGCACCGTCGGCTACGTACTGGCGTTCGCGACCGCGGGGACGCTCGCCGCCGCCGTGGTGGTCGCCCCCGCCCGCAGGCACCTCGGCTTCGGCCGCTGCTGGATCGGGGCGTGGGCGCTGGGCGGCGTCGCCGTCGCCGGCATCGGGTACGCCGAAGGCGTGCCCACCGTCGCGGCGCTCGCGACGCTCATGCTGTTCTGCACGGGCCTGGCGGGGATCTGCTCGATGTCGCTGCGGCAGGAGATGACCCCCGACCACCTGCTCGGCCGGGTCACCTCCGCCTTCTGGACGCTGCACTCCGCGCTCGGGCCGCTGGGCGCCGCCGCGCTCACGGCGGGCGCCGCGCGGTTCGGCGTCGCGCCGACGTGCCTGGTCGCCGGGGTCGCCTGCGTGCTGGTCGCGGTGTCCGGCCTGCTGACCCCCGTCCGGCTCCCCCGCCCGGAGACCGCCTGACCCCCTGACGCCGACCTGTAGGCCTTCCGTGCCCGCCGGGCGGCCGGCGGCGTGTCAGGTGTCGCGGCGGAAGATGAGCGCGAGGACGCGCAGGGCGAGCACCGCCGCGACCACCAGCAGGTTGTAGGCGAGAAGCTGGTAGAGGGTGACCTGCGCGGTGACCTTCGGCCCGCCGGCGACGCCGAGGAGCAGCACCGCCATGATCCCCGCCGTGGCGGCCAGCACGGTGAGCAGCACCTGGTTCAGCATGCCGGTCACGTGCCTGCGGTCGCGGTCGTCGGCGAACAGCCGGACGCTGACGCTGAGCCTGCCGTGCTCGGCGGCGCCGATGATGCGCTCCACGCGGCGCGGCAGCCGCCGGAACATCGGGAGCAGCGACGTCAGCTCGTCGGTGACGACCCGCTTGACCGCCGCGGCGTCGCGCTGCCCGGCGAAGTGCCGTCCGGCGAACGCCCGCGCCTCGGCCACCAGGTCGAACCCCGGGGCGAGGCGGGTGAGGGTCCCCTCGACGGTGGCGAGCGTGCGGAAGACCGCCGCCACCTCGGGCGGGACCGACAGGCCGTGGCCGGACACGATGCGGAACAGGTCGGTGAACATCCGCACGCCGCCGGCCGGGGTGCCGCCGCTCATGTGGCGGGCCATGAACCGGCCCAGCTCCCGTTCCAGCCGCTGCTCGTCGATCTCGTCGGGGCGCGGCACCACCTCCAGCAGCGCGTCGGACACGCCGAGGGGGTCGCCCTGGTCCATCGCCAGCAGCAGCCGCTGGATCGAGGCGCGCAGGGAGCCGTCCAGCCGGCCCACCGACCCGAAGTCGAGCAGGCCGAGACGCCCGTCGGAAAGGAGCATGAGGTTGCCCGGGTGCGGGTCGGCGTGGAAGACGCCGTCCAGCATGATCTGGCGGAGCAGCGCGTCGAGCAGTGTGCGCGCCAGCGTGAGCCGGTCCGGCGTCTCCCCGTCCTGCCCGTCCCGGGTGCCGCTCCCGGCCGGACCGGAGGCGTTGTCGAGGGGCGTCCCGTCCAGGCGCTCCATCACGAGCACGCGGCGCCCGCACAGCGGCGTGTGGGGGGCGGGCACGTGGACCGCGGGGTCGCGCGACACGGCGGCGACGGCGGCCATGTTGGCGGCCTCGACCCGGAAGTCGAGCTCCTCGCGCAGCGCCTCGGCGAACCCCCGGGACAGGTCCAGGACGCCGATCGACCGGCCCCACCGCGTGCGGACGTCCAGCGAGCCGGCGATCCTCGCCAGGATGTCGAGGTCGCGTTCGACCACCTCGGCGATGCCGGGACGCTGCACCTTCACCACCACCCGCTCGCCGGAGCGCAGCCGCGCGGCGTACACCTGGGCGATGGACGCCGACGCCAGCGGGCGGCGGTCGAACTCCATGAACACCTCGTCCACCGGACCGGACAGCTCGTCGGCGAGCACCCGCTCGACCTCCTCCCACGACGCGGGCGCGGCCTTGTCGCGCAGCAGGGCCAGCTCGTCGATGAACTCGGCGGACATCAGGTCGGGCCGGGTGGACAGGATCTGGCCGAGCTTGACGAAGGTGACGCCGGCGTCGTCGAGCGCGCCGCGCAGCGACCGCGCGAGGCGGGCCCGGCCGGGCGCGGCGCCGACGTCGGGGCGCCGGCCGCGCAGGTACGGCGCGAGCCCGTGGCGCACCAGGACGCGGAAGATGGCGAGGTAGCGGCGGGTCCGGACGAACCTGCCGCGCAGGGACCGCACCAGTTCGATGGGGCCTGGCACCGACCCGGTGGGCACGATCGCCTCGGCGACCGCGAGGAACACCATCGCCGCGAGCAGCGAGCACGCTATGGCGAGGATCAGGAACCACAGCGGGGCGAGGCCGGGGTCCTCGTTGAACACCGGCCCGGAGAGCGCGCGGGCGATCGGCGTGGCCAGCAGGTAGGCCAGGCCGCCGGCCAGGAACGCCCTCACCAGGCCGAACCGCAGGTTGAGCAGCCGCCTCGCGATCACCGCGAACGTGGAGATCATCGCGAGCACCGCGACGAGGATGATGATCGTGAGCACGAGGTCCACCGCTGGCCCTTCTGTGTGGTCGCCGGGGAGGCCGCGCGGCGGGCCGCGCCATCGCCGCGGAGACCATATCGTGCGGGTCACCGCTTTCGTCCGGTCCTCGACGAAGGTCACGAACAGAGAGACCTTCGCCCTGCCCGGGGCCCAGGTCAGCCTTTCGCCCGTCCGGGGCGAAGGTCACGAGCGGAGAGGCTTTCGTGCCATCCGGGGCGAAGGTCACGAGCGGAGAGGCTTTCGCCCCGTCCGGTGCGAAGGTCGCGAAGACGAGAGGAGGCCGCCGGTGCGCGCGGTTCGGTATGACGGGTTCGGCGAGCGGCTCGAGGTCGGCCGGCTGCCCGACCCCGGTCCCTCGGCCGGGGGCGCGGTGATCCGGGTGGAGGCGTCGGGGCTGTGCCGCAGCGACTGGCACGGCTGGATGGGCCACGACCCCGACATCACGCGGTTCCCGCACGTGCCCGGACACGAGCTGGCCGGCGTCGTCGAGTCCACCGGCGCCGGGGTGACGCGGTGGCGGGCCGGCGACCGGGTGACGACCCCGTTCATCTGCGCGTGCGGACGCTGCCCGTCGTGCGCGGCCGGTGACCACCAGGTCTGCGAGAACCAGACCCAGCCGGGGTTCACTCATTGGGGGTCGTTCGCCGAGTACGTCGCCATCGAGGACGCCGACGTCAACCTCGTCCGGCTGCCCGCCGCGATGCCGTTCACCACGGCGGCGAGCCTCGGGTGCCGGTTCGCCACCGCCTTCCGCGCGGTCGTCGCCCAGGGGCGGGTCGCGGCGGGCGAGTGGGTGGTGGTGTACGGGTGCGGCGGCGTCGGCCTGTCGGCGGTGATGGTCGCCGCGGCGTGCGGCGCCCGCGTGGTCGCCGTCGACGTCTCCCCGGCCGCGCTCGACCTGGCCACCCGCTTCGGCGCCGCCGAGACCGTCCGCGCGTCACCGGACGGCGGGTCTCCGAGCACGATTCCGTGGGACGCCGAGGTGGTGGCGCGTGTCCGGGAGGTCACCGGTGGGGGCGCGCATCTGACCGTTGACGCGCTGGGGAGCGCCGCGACGTGCGGCGCGGCGGTCGAGAGCCTGCGGCGGCGCGGGCGGCACGTCCAGGTGGGGCTGCTCCCCCGGGTCGCGGGGCACCCGGCCGTCCCGATGGACCGGGTCGTGGCGCTGGAGCTGGAGATCGCCGGCAGCCACGGCATGGCCGCCCACGCGTACCCGCCGATGCTCGCGATGATCGCGGCCGGGACGCTCAGGCCGGAGTTGCTCGTCACCCGGACGATCGGCCTCGGCGAGGTCCCTGACGCGCTCACCGCCATGGGCTCGACGAGCCCGCCCGGCGTGACGATGATCCTCCCGGCCCTCCCCTGAACGACCCGGACCGGCTGAACGACCCAGAACCTGGCCGGACGACCCAGAACCCGGCCGGACGACCCGGAATCCGGCCGTGCGAACCAGAACCCCGCCGTGCGAACCAGAACCCCGCCGTGCGAACCAGAACCCCGCCGTGCGAACCAGAATCCCGCCGTGCGAACCAGAATCCCGCCGTGCGAACCAGAATCCCGCCGTGCGAACCAGAATCCCGCCGTGCGAACCAGAACCCGGCCGTGCGAACCGGGGGCCCGGCCGGCGGCGCGAACGGCCGGCGCGCCGTCCGCCGGGCTCCCGGATCACCCCCGCACCGACCGAGTAGTTGATCTCGTTTTCGACCACATCGTGAACACGATCCTGCTACGGTCGTGGCCGCAGTGGGGTGCCTCCGGCGCGGAGGCGTCACGGGCCACCTCCTGATCAGGGGAACGCGATCCGTCCCGTTCCGGTTCACCACCCAGGAGGTCTGCCACGTGCTCTCGCGCAGGGTCGCCGTGACGCTCACCGCCATCGGAGCGGCCCAGCTCGCGTTCGGAGCCCCCGCCGGAGCGGCCCAGCTCGCGTCCGGAGCGGCCCCTCTCGTCACGACCGCGGCCCACGGGGCGCTTTCGAAGCCGGTCAGCCGGGCCGCCGCGTGCGGTCCCGAGGGCGGCGAGGCGGCCACGTCCAGGGCCTGCGCGGCCGCCGTGGCCAAGAACGGCCCGGACGCGCTGGACGCCTGGGACGAGATCCGGGTCCCCGGGGTGGCCGGGCGTGACCGGCAGGTCATCGCCGACGGGAGGCTGTGCAGCGGAGGGCTCGTCCCGTTCCGCGGGCTCGACCTGGCGCGCGGCGACTGGCCGGCGACGACGCTGGCCGCCGGCGCCGCGTACGACTTCACCTACCGGGCGACGATCCCGCACAAGGGCACGTTCCGGATGTACGTCACCAAGGACGGGTACTCCCCGACACGGCCGCTGACGTGGGCGGCGCTGGAGTCCCGGCCCTTCCTGCGGGTCACCGACCCCCGGCTGTCCGGCGGGGCGTACCACATGAAGGGCAGGCTGCCCAAGGGCAAGACCGGCCGGCACCTCATCTACACGGTCTGGCAGAACTCCGACACCCCCGACACCTATTACTCCTGCTCCGACGTCGTGTTCGCCGCGAGCTCCGCCGCCCCCACGCGCGAGGCGACGGACCCGCCGGGCGACACCGGGACCGCGGACGGCACGCAGGACTCCTCCGGCGACGCCGGGACCGGGGAGGGCACGCACTCCTCTGGCGACACCGGGACCGCCACGGGCGCCAACGCGACGGACGCCCCCGCGTCCTCGGCGTCCTCGTCGTTCCCGGCGAGCGGCACGATCCTGGTGGCGGGCGGCGCCGTGGCGCTGCTCCTGTGCGCGGGCGTCGTCGTCGCGCTGGCCCGCCGCGCCGACCGCCGCGCGCGCTGACCATCCCCCGGCGGGCGGGTACGATCCCGTCGTGACCCCTCGCGGCGACCGGCCCAGCATCGGCAGGGTCGCGAAGCTCGCCGGCGTGAGCGCGACGACGGTCTCGCACGCCCTCAACGGGCGGCGGCCGGTCTCCGCCGCCACCCGGCAGCGCGTGATGGACGCCATCGCCGAGCTGGGCTACCGGCCGAACGTGCTGGCCAGGGGGCTGCGTACCAGCCGGAGCCAGGCGATCGGGCTGATCATCCCCGACATCACCAACCCGTTCTACCCGATGCTCGCGCGCGGGCTGCAAGACGTGCTCGGCCCGGCCGGGTACCACGAGATCATCAGCAACACCGACGGCGACCGTGACCTGGAGCGGTCCGCACTGGACCAGATGATCGCCCGCCAGGTCGACGGCATCGCCTTCGCGGTCTTCCACACCCACGCCGAGGACCTGCTGCCGGCCATCGACGTGGGCGTCCCGGTGGTGCGCCTCGGCGGCCGGCTCCTTCAGGACGGGGTCGACCTCGTGCACAGCGACGACGAGGGCGGGGCCGCGGAGGCGACCCGCTACCTGCTCGACCGGGGGTACGGGCGCATCGGCTTCGTCTGCGGCCCCGACGCGCAGGGGCCGGCGGCCGAACGGGTGACCGGCTACCTGGCGGCGCTGGCCGAGCGCGGGCTGCCGCCGGACCCGGACCTGATCGTGCACACGCATTTCAGCCGGGCGGGGGGCATGGCGGGCACCCTGCGGCTCCTCGGCCTGCCGCGCCCGCCCCGGGCGGTGGTCTGCGCCAACGACGTCATGGCCATCGGCGCCCTGGACGCGGCGGCGCGGCGCGGCCTGAAGGTGCCCGGCGACCTCGCCATCATGGGGTTCGACGACATAGAGGCCGCCACTTTGGTCTCGCCGCAGCTCACGACGATGGCGAACCCGGCGCGGAAGATAGGGCAGGCCTGCGGCCGTCTCCTGCTGGACCGCCTGTCGGGGACCGCGTCCGGGCCGCCCAGCGAGACGATCATCCCGGCCCGCCTCATCCGCCGCCAGTCCGCCTGACCCGGGCACGAGCCTGATCCGAGAACGAGCCTGATTCGAGGCACGAGCCTGACCCAGGGCACGAGCCTGATCCAATGCACGGGCCGGCGCCCGGGGCACGGCCCCGGAGGGCCGCCGCGACCGCCACAGCGGTCACTGCCGTCCCACCACCCCCGTCACCGCCGGATCACCATGCCCGAAAAGGGATGGTGAACCGGTTTCCGGACAGACCATTGACATTGATCGTCCCTGGCGTATTTTCATGGTCAGTCTTAACGATTTGCTATCCCGTGTCCTGCGGTTCCTCCGCCGGTCCGGACCGAGGCGAACGCGTCCGCGCGCGCCGGAACCGGAGGCTTCATGGCAAGCGCAACACCGAGATCCGCCTACCGGGCCACGGCCGCGGCCGTGACGGCCCTGCTCATGGTCACCGTCATGGCGGCCTGCTCGGGCTCGGACACGGGATCGGGCGGAGGCGGGGCGTCGGGCGCTGGGGCCTCGACACTGCGCATGTGGACGTTCAAGCAGACCCACCTGGCCGCGCTTGAGCAGGCCGCGGCGGAGTTCAAGAAGCAGAGCGGCGTCACCGTCAAGGTCGAGGCGATCACCCCCGACGACGCCTTCACCGCCAAGGTCCAGAGCGCCGCGCAGACCAAGGACCTGCCCGACGTGCTCGAAGTGCACGCGGGCGGCGAGGACTTCCGGATCGGCGGGGCGGGCCTGCTCGCGGACCTGTCCCCCGACTTCCCCGCCGCGAAGCTCGACCGGTTCCTGCCGACCACGAAGGACACGGGTCTGGTCACCGACGAGCGGATCAAGCAGGTGACCGAGCTCAAGGGCGCCAAGGCCGGCAGCCTGTACAGCGTCCCGTTCACGGCGGGCACGTTCGGCATCGTGTACGCCAACAAGGAGAAGCTGGCCGCCGCCGGGCTCGACCCGGCCACCCCGCCCAAGACGTGGGAGGACTTCATCCGCTACCTGCAGGCGACCACCAAGGCCGACCCGAAGCAGGGCGGCCTCTCGCTCGGCCTGAAGGTGCACCAGACCGGCTTCAACTGGCTCTACGCCCAGCTCGCGTTCGCCTACCTGGGCAAGGAGCGCTTCCAGGCGCTGTTCGGGAAGGGCACGACGCAGGGGTTCGGCGCCCCCGACGCGGTCAAGACCCTGTCGCTGTACAGCCAGCTCACTCCGTACTGGATCCCCGGTGCCACCGCGCTCGGCATCGACGACGCCGACGTGGCGTTCGCCCAGGGGAAGTCCGC
Source organism: Sphaerisporangium corydalis (assembly GCF_025506355.1). Taxonomy (GTDB): domain Bacteria; phylum Actinomycetota; class Actinomycetes; order Streptosporangiales; family Streptosporangiaceae; genus Sphaerisporangium; species Sphaerisporangium corydalis. Next base: position 71,691 of record NZ_JANZYP010000003.1, on the reverse strand, counting down.
CTTCGACGTGGGCGGCACGTTCACCCTCGCCTTCCTCTCCCAGAACGGCATGAAGCCCTCCAACGTGCTCACCTTCCCGGTCCCGCCGCCGACAGGGGGGAAGGTCACCGACCTGCGGCTCGCCGCGCTGGCGCTGACCGGCCTTTCGGTCACCTCGACGAGCAAGGCGCACGACGCGGCGGCCAAGTGGGTCGACTTCCTCACCTCGCCGCAGGGCGCGGGCATCTTCGCCTCGGCCTCGCTGGACCTGCCCGCCACCGACCTCGGCGCCGACGCCGAGAAGCTGCTCGGCGCCGACCTGGCCGCCCTGCAGAAGTACTTCACCGGGCCGCCGGAGAGCACCTACGACGCGGCGGACGGCTCGTTCCACCCGCCGGGCTACGACGAGGCCAAGATGTCCCCGCCACTGCTGAAGCTGTCGCCGCTCAAGGAGGCCGACCCCGCCGCCACCGGGGCACAGATCGACGCGGCGGTCGCGGCCATGTGGAAGGCCGCCTCCTAGGCGGGCGTGATGTCCTCCACACGCACGACCGGCGTCCCGCACCCGCCGGCCCCCGGCTCCGGCCCGCCATCCAGGGGCGGCTCCGGCCCGTTCCCGGTGACGCGGGGCGGGCGGGGGCCTGCCCCGGCGCGGTCGCCCTCGGCCCGCCGGCTCCGCCGGTGGCTCACCGGGTACGCGTTCGTGGCCCCGGCGGTGGCGTTGTTCCTGCTGATGGGTCTGTACACCATCGGCTACGGCGTCTCGCTGAGCTTCGCCACCTGGAACGGCTTCACCCCCACCTGGGAGTGGGTGGGCCTGGAGAACTACGCCAACCTGCTGTACGCGGACCCGACGCTGGCCCCGGACCTGCGCAAGGCGGCGTTCAACACACTGATCGTGATGATCGCGGTGCCGCTCGGCACGGTGGTGATCGCGCTGCCGCTCGCCGTGCTGCTCAACTCGGTGCGGCGGCTGCGCGGGCCGCTGCGGTCGATCTTCTTCCTGCCGTACGTGACCTCGGGGATCGCGGTCTACTACGCCTGGCGGTACGTGCTGGAGCCCGACGGCCCGCTCAACCTCATGTTGCGGTCGGTGGGCCTCGGCGACCTGTCCCGGCCGCAGGGCTTCCTGGCCGACCCCTCGACCGCGCTGCCGACGGTCATCGTGGTCATGATCTGGGGGTCGGTGCCGGTCGCGATGCTCCTCTACCTGGCCGGCCTCCAAGCGATCAACCCGAACATCCTGGAGGCCGCGCAGATCGACGGCGCCGGCGGGGTACGCACCGTGCGCCACATCGTGTGGCCGCTGCTGCGGCCGATCACCACGGCGATCGTGCTGCTCGGGCTCCGCGACTCCATGCAGGGCTTCCAGATCTTCCTGCTCACGACGGACGGCGGGCCCGCCGGGCACACCGACGTGGTCAGCCTGCAGGCCTACCACCTGGCCTTCTTCAAGGGCCTGTCCCCCACGCTCGGGCTGGCAAGCGCACTGGGATGGATGATCTTCATCGCGGCGCTCCTGCTGACCCTCGCCAACGGCCGCATGCTGAGGAGCAACCGGTGACCGCCACCCCCCGACCGGTGACCACCGCCCCCGTCCGCCGGGGGGCCGGCCGATGAGCGCGGCCGTCCCCGCCACCGCCGCCCGGCGCCCGGCGCCGCCGTGGGGGCCGGGCGGCGCCAGGGCCGCCGCCTACCTCGCCCTGGCGCTGTACGCGGTCGTCAGCCTGTACCCGTTCCTGTGGATGGTCTCCGGGGCGTTCAAGGACCGCTTCGAGATCCTGGCCGGGGGGAACCTCGTGCCGTCCCGGCCGACCTTCCAGACGCTGATCGACACCTGGGGCAGGCTGCACTTCCTGGACTACTTCGCCAACAGCCTGAAGGTCACCGGGCTGACCGTTGCCGGGGTGCTCGTGATCTACAGCCTCGCCTCGTACGCGTTCGCCGTGCTGGACTTCCCCGGGCGCCGGTTCCTGTACTGGTTCTTCGTCGCCCTGCTGTTCGTCCCCGGGGTCACCGTGCTGCTCCCCGTCGTGATCCTTGAGGACAAGCTCGGCGTCCTCGGGACCCACCTCGGGCTCATCCTGCCGTTCGTCAACGGCACGGCGCCGCTGACGGTGCTCATGCTGACGAACGCCTTCCGGGCCGTCCCCCAGGAGCTGCGCGACGCCGCGCGCGTCGACGGGGCGGGCGAGGCGCGCATCTTCCTGCGCGTCTACCTGCCGCTCGGCCGGCCGACGCTGATCGCCGTCGCCGTGCTGTGCGCGGTGCCGACCTGGAACGAGTACGTGCTGACCCGGGTCTCGCTGAACGACGAGGGGCGGTACACGCTGCCGCTGGCCCTGGAGTCGCTGGCCTCGGGGACCGTACGGCACTACAACGAGATCATGGCCGGCTCGCTGATCATCGTGGTGCCGGTGATCGTGCTGTTCCTCTGGCTCCAGCGGTACTTCATCAGCGGCCTCGCGGGCGCCCTGAAGGACTGAGGTCTCCTCCGGCTCCTGTCCGCGCGGAGCGGACCATCCCGACATCCTGTGGCGAGGGCGGCGCTGGCCACCCTCCGGAACTGGTAGGAAGGGAGTCATGCCTGCCCTGAGACCCGCAGGCCGAAGGAGCTGATCATGCAGTTTGGGGCCGATCCGCCGATGGGACTGAACATCTCATACGAGGAGCGAGATAGCGCGCTCGTCGTCCAGGCCCGGGGGGAGCTGGACTACCGCTCCGCACCGGTCCTGCGGGGCGAGCTGGACCACGTATGGAAAGTGCCCGGCGTGTCCACCATCGTGCTGGATCTCGCGGAGGTCACCTTCTGCGATTCGGTAGGGCTGAGCGAGCTGATCGCCGCCCTTCGGCGCAGCAAGACCACCGGCCGCGTCCTCCTGCTCAGCGGCCTGCAGGGCACCCTGCTGCGGGTGCTCACCATCACCGGCCTGCGCGGCGCGTTCGACAGCCACGACACCGTCGAGGACGCCCTGCGGCACGCGTCCGGCCTCGGGTCGGCCCCCCCGTTCCTCCTCGGGGTCTCACCCGGCCCGCTGGAAGGCGCGCGACCTGACCCGCTGGACCCCTCGCCCGCTCACGTAAGACAGCCGGAGAACGCCCCCCTGGCCCCGGAGCCGGCCCTGTCCGGGTCGGCGGCGATGGAGACACCGGAGGCCGAACCCCAGCTTCCCCCGACGGGCGACGGCGCCTAGATCCAGCAGGCGCCGCGGCCGGGTCAGCCGGTCCCCGTGGTCTAGATCAGCCGGCCGCCGCCGACCTCCAGCACCGTGCCGGTCATGTAGCTGGACAGGTCGCAGGCCAGGAACAGGACGGCGCCCGCCACCTCGTGCGGCTCCCCCGCCCGCCTCATCGGGATGTCGGCCTCCTTGGCCGCGAAGACGTCCGCCGGCATGGCCGCCGTCATCGCGGTGCGGATCAGCCCCGGCTGCACGGCGTTGACCCGTACGCCACGGGGGGCCAGCTCCTTGGCCGCCGCCTTGGTGAGCCCGATGATCCCGGCCTTGGCCGCGCTGTAGTTCGTCTGCCCGAAGTTCCCCGACTTCCCCGACAGGGAGGAGATGTTGACGATCGAGCCGGACCCGGCGGGCCGCATCGCCTCAGCCGCCGCCCGCACCCCGAGCCACGTCCCCTTCAGGTGGACGTCCACGACCGCCTCGAAGTCGGCGAGGGTCATCTTGCGCATGGTCGCGTCCCGGGTGATCCCGGCGTTGTTGACCATGATGTCCAGGGTGCCGAAACGCTCGACCGCGTGACCGACGGCGGCCGTGACCGCGTCCTCGTCGGTGACGTCGCATCCGAGCGAGGAGACCGCCGCGCCGCCGCCCAGCCCTTCGGCGGCCTCCGCCGCCAGGGCGGCGTCCTGGTCGGTGAGCACGACCCGCGCCCCGTGCTCGGACAGGATGCGGGCGATCGCCAGGCCGATGCCCCGCGCGGCCCCGGTGACCAGGGCCGTGCGGCCCTCGACGAGCCCGGCGCCGGGCATCAGAGCCGGACCTCGTACTCCGGCGAGCGGCGCCGGCCCGGCTGCCCGGGCTCGGTGTTCGGCTCCACCTTGCGGATGTAGCCGGCGGCCTCAAGCAGGTCCAGGGCGGGGACCATCGCCGCGACGGTCTTGAAGCGGCGGGCCAGGCGGCGGAACACGTCACGCCGGCGGAACCGCTGGGTGCCGGTCCTGCGGATGCAGTCGAGGACGGCGCGCGCGTCGTCGGGCAGCGCGTCGTCCGAACGCACGGGCGGCGCGACCGAGATGATCTGCATCCGGGACGCGCTCTCGTTCCTGATACGCGAGATCTCCAGGATCAGGTCGTCCAGGTCGACCAGCAACCGGGTCGCGGCGCGGAACCGTTCGAAGTCGTCCTGGATCTGCAGCAGCCGCTCGGCTTCCTCACGCATGGCTGAATAATGTCATTTTTGGCATCTATGTCAACACACTCCAGCCACTCGGATTCACCCGTTCCACTCGGGCGGATCCCCGGCCCCGCCGGGGCCCGCTTACCGCTTCGAGGACGCCCTGAGGGGACCGTTGTCACCGCTCCCGGGAGCGGCGGGGGCGCCTGGTGTCCACGTTTCCGGTCATGGCCGTGAGGATGCCGGGGAGCTCCGCCACCGTCTCGGCGGGCAGGCCGGCCACGGTCTCCTCCGCCAGCGCGCACCACAGCAGCTTGACCTGGCCGGCCAGCGCTTCGCCGCTCTCGGTGAGCTCGACGACGCTGGCTCGCTTGTCGGAGGGTGCGGGCGCGCGGCGGATGTGGCCGGTGGCCTCGAGCTTGCGGGTCATGATCGTGACGCTAGGAGGTTCGCAGCCGAGCGCCTCGCTGAGCTGGGCCTGGATCATCGGGCCGCTCCGGGAGAGCTCGAGCAGGAGCGCCTCCTGGCCGGGGTGCAGGCCGAGCGGTGCCAGCAGGGCCGCGGCCCTGGCCCGGTGGCGCAGGCTCAGCAGGCGGACGGCCTGGTTGAGCGCGTCGGCTCGCTCGAAGTCCACGGTCCCTCCTTGACAGGTTGGTTATGCGCATAACATTATCCGCATAACTAAATCTACCCGACATCGCAGGGAGCCGTACATGACCGTGAAGGTCGCCGTCATCTACTACAGCGCGACAGGCACCGTGCACACGCTCGCACAGGCCGTCGCCGAGGGCGCCGCCTCGGCCGGGGCCGTGGTGCGGCTGCGGCGGGTCGCCGAACTGGCACCCGCCGGTGCGATCGACCAGGACCCGCGGTGGCGGCGGCACGCCGACGCCGCCGCGTCGATCGCCGAGGCCTCGGCCGAGGACCTGGCGTGGGCCGACGCGTACGCGTTCGGGACCCCGACCCGGTTCGGCACGCCGGCCGCGCCGCTCAAGCAGTTCATCGACCAGGCCGGCGGGCTGTGGCGGGAGGGGAGGCTGGCCGGCAAGCCGGCGACGGCCTTCACCTCGGCCTTCAACCGGCACGGCGGCAACGAGGCCACGATCCTGTCGCTGGGCAACGTCTTCTACCACTGGGGCTCGCTGATCGTCCCGCCCGGATTCACCGACCCGGCCGTGTACGCCGCCGGCGGCAACCCCTACGGCACGTCGTTCGTGACCGGCCCGGCCGGCGAGGGCCCGGACACCGCGGCGCTGGAGGCGGCCAGGTACCAGGGACGGCGGCTGGCCGAGATCACCGTCCGACTGCAGGGGGGCGACCACCCCACGGACGCCACCACGGGCGACGCGAGGGGCGACGCGACGGACGTCGAGGTGGACGGCGAGGTGGACGGCGCCACGGGCACCGCGACGGGCGGCGGGAACGTGCCCGCGACCGTGTCCGCGACGACCGCCCCGGCCGCGTGAGCGGCGAAACCCGGAAGGAGGACCTCATGACCACCGCGACCCTGCGGGCCACGCCGCGCACCGGCCCCGCCTGGCTGGTCCTGTCGCTGGCGTGCGCCTGCCAGTTCATGGTCATCCTGGACGCGTCCATCGTCAACGTCGCCCTGCCCACGATCCGCGTGGACCTCGGCTTCACGCCCACCGGCCTGGCCTGGGTGGTGAACGGCTACCTGCTCACCTTCGCCGGATTCATGCTGGCCGGTGGCCGCGCCGCCGACCTGTTCGGCCATCGTCTGACACTGGTCGCCGGGCTGCTGGTGTTCTCCGGGGCGAGCCTGGCCGGCGGCCTGGCCACCGCCCCCGAGGTCCTGGTGGCGGCCCGCGTCGCGCAGGGCATGGGGGCCGCCATGCTGGCCCCGGCGACGCTGGCCGTGGTCAACACCGGCTTCACCGGGGAGCGCGCGCGTGCCCGGGCGTTCGGCGCGTGGTCGGCCGCGGGCGGCGTGGGCGGGATGGCCGGCGCGGTCGCGGGCGGGGCCATCACGACCGGCCTGTCGTGGCGGTGGGTCTTCCTGATCAACGTGCCGATCGGCGCGGTGCTGGTCGCCGTGGCCGTGGTGGCGCTGGCCGGCACGCGGACCGGGGGGCGGGAGCCGCTCGACCTCACCGGCGCGGTCACCGGGACGGCGGGGCTGGCCGCGCTGGTCTACGGGGTCATGCGGAGCGCCGACCACGGCTGGACGTCCCCGCAGGTCGCCGGGCCGGTCGCGGCGGGCGTGCTCCTGCTCGTGGTGTTCACCGTGGTGGAGGCGCGCTTCGCCACCCGGCCGATGATGCCCCCTCGGCTGTTCAGGATCCGCGCGGTGGCCGTCGGCAACGGCATGCTGCTCCTGTTCGGCGGGATCACCATCGCGATGTGGTACTTCACCTCGCTGTTCCTGCAGAACGTCCTCGGCTACAGCGCGCTTCGCTCCGGGCTCGGGCAGACACCGGCGGCGGTGACGTTCGTGGTGGTCGCGCGGCTGGCCGCCGCCCTGCTGCCGCGCACCGGTGTGCGGCCTCTGGTGCTCGCGGGCTGCGCCGGTTTCCTCGCCGGTTTCGGCTGGCTCGCCCAGGCGCACGCCGGCAGCGGCTACGTCTCCGGGGTGCTCGGGCCCACGCTGCTCGTCGCGGCCGGCATCGGGCTGACCTTCCCCACCCTCATGGCCGCGGCGACCGCCGACGCCCCCGAGGGCGACGCGGGCACCATCGGCGGCCTGGCCACCACCACCGGCCAGGTCGGCGGGTCGATCGGCCTGGCGGTGCTCACGACGGCCGCGGGCGCCAGGGCCGCGGCGGAGACCGGCGGGCGCCCCCCGGCGGCCGCACTCGCCGCCGGCTACGACCTGGTCTTCCTCATCGCGGCCGGACTCGCCCTGGCCATCGCGGCCCTCACCCCGCTCCTGCCCCGGCACCACCGCGACTGACCACCGGCCCCCGGCCCCCGGCGTCGGCCCTGGGCTCAGCCGGGAAGGCCGATGTCGTCGCCATGGTCACGACCATGATCACTGTCGCCTAGGGCGTACGCCAGGGCGGTGTCAAGGTCGAGCCCGCGCCCCCAGGCGTAGGCCGCCTCGTACACCCGGTCCCCGAGGACGGCCCTGGCCCGCCACTCGGCCTGCCCGCGCAGGCCGCCCGGCTCCGCCGGCCCGAGACGCAGGCCGGAGCCCCGCTCCACCAGGTCGCCGATGCCGAGCAGGTGGGCCGCCCGTTCCATGTCGCCGAGACCCGCCGCCGAACGGGCCAGGCTCACCAGGACCAGCACCATGCCGAGGCTGTCGTGCAGCAGGTGCTTCGCGCGCAGCGACGTGCGGGCGAACCGGTCGGCGAGCGGGAAGTCCGCGCGGTCCAGCTCGATGAGGCCGCGGACCCAGTCCCCCGAGGAGTGCAGCCAGATCTCCCCGCGCGCACCGCACAGCGACCGCTGCTGCCGCAGGCACGACAGCGCCTGCTCGGGCCGGCCGAGCAGGACCAGCGCGTACGCCTGGCCGGTCAGCGCGTACGCCAGCCCGGCGCCGGTGTCGCCACCGTCCTGGTGGGTGTCGCGCGCCCGCTCGTACATGGCCAGCGCGTCGGAGACGTACCCCCAGTGCAGGCCCGTGTTGGCGCAGGCGGCCATCCCCCACCCGGCCGCCGCCCGGTCCCCCTGGGCGAAGGCCTGCGACAGGCACTCGGTGGCGAGGTCGTTGGCCTCGTCCAGCTCGCCCTGGAGGTCGCTCAGCCACGCGCACGCCCACAGCGCCCGCGACAGGCTCGCGCCGGGGACGGGGTCCAGGGCGAGCGCCCGCTTGAGGTAGTGGCCGCCTTCGGAGATGAGGCCGCACGCCATCCAGAAGTAGGCGAGCCGCCCCGCGAGCTCCAGGCCTACGGCGTGCTCGGCGGGGTCGGTGAGGCAGAAGTCCAGCGCGGCACGCAGGTTCGGCAGCTCGCGGCTCATCCGGCCGTACCACGCCACCTGGTCGGGGCCGAACCACGCCTCGTCGAAGCGGCGGGCCAGCCCCAGGTAGTGGTCACGGTGGCGGCGGCGCGCGGCCTCGTACCGCCCGAGCTCGCGCAGCCAGTCGGCACCGTACTCCCGCACGGTGTCCAGCATCCGGAACCGGACCGTGCGGCCGGTGTCCACCCGCAGCACGATCGACTTCTCCACCAGGGCGATCAGGGTGTCCTCGACGTGCTCGCCGTGCAGGCCCGTGTACGCGTCGGTGCCGGTGTCGGCGCACACCGCCTGCGCCGCCTCCAGGTCGAAGTCCCCCGCGAAGACCGACAGCCGCGCCCAGAGCAGGCGTTCCAGCGGCTCGCACAGCTCGTGGCTCCAGCCGATGGTCGTGCGGAGCGTCTGGTGGCGCGACAGGCCCGCGCGGTTCTCGCTGGAGAGCAAATCGAAGCGGCGGTCGATGCGGCCCATGATCTGCTCGACGGACAGCGTGCGCAGCCGCACGGCGGCGAGCTCGATCGCCAGCGGGATGCCGTCGAGCCGCTGGCAGAGCAGCGCCACCTCGGGCGTCGCGACGAAGCCGGGGACCAGCGAGGCGGCCCGGTCGGCGAACAGCGCCACGGCGCCGTCCGCGCTCGGGGCCAGCGACACCCGCTCCCGGCCCTCCCCTGCGGGCGCGCCCGGGTGCAACCGTCCTTCGATGGGCAGCGGCTCGACGTGGAAGCGCGACTCTCCCGGCAGCCCGAGCACGCTCCGGCTGGTCACCAGCATCCGCAGGCCCGGCGCGGCCCTGAGCAGGGTGTCCACCAGCACGGCGCACCCTTTCACCAGGTGCTCGCAGGTGTCCAGCACGATCAGCGAGCGCCGCCCGGCGAGGAACTCGGCGAGCACGGCCATCTGCGGGCGCCCGGCCTGCTGCGCCACCCCGAGCACCGAGCAGACGGCGTGACCGAGCAGCGCGGGCTCGCGCAACGACGACAACTCCACGAACCACACACCGTCGGGAAACCGGGACTCAAGCGTGCGCGCGACCCGCAGGGCCAGACGCGTCTTGCCCACTCCACCCACCCCGGTGAGCGTGACCAGGCGCGACTCCTCCAGTCCTCTCACGACCTCGGTGGTCTCGAACCGCCGCCCGACAAAGCTCGTTATCTCGGCAGGCAGATTGCCCACGTGTGCCCCAGCAGGCACATCCCTCGCCGCCCCACGTCGCCTCGCTCCAGATGCCCCGTAATCGTAAGTCAGTGTGGCCGTTATGGATAGATCGTGACATGCCGCATGTTCCCATTAGACACCTCTCCCCCCACACCTCTCCAGATACGTCGGCCAGGCCCGGCATCCTGGGAAACGTCCCGCCATTCAGCCGCACATGTCTCCCGTTCTGGCAGGACCGGAATACCCGCCGACCCAGACAAATCACAACAATCCCCATAAACAACTCAGAATAGGCACCCACGGCCTGGAGCCCGGGATATCGGCTGACTTTCGTCGGGCCGCGAATTGCCGTCCCTCGCTTCGGCGGACCGGAGATATGGCTCGGGGGCGGCGCGATCATGTCGCGTCGCCCCCGGGCCGTAATAGTGCTGTGGGTCGTGTCCTAATAGGTCCCGGATGATGAGGAATCGTTGGAGGCTGATTCGGCGGGGGACGGGGTGTCGGAGGGGGCGTCGGTGGCGGTGTCGGCGGGGGACGGGGTGGCCGACGGGTCGGCCGGGGCGTCGGTGGCGGTGCCGTCCGGCGGGGCCGCGGCGTCGTTGAAGGCGCACTCGGTGAGGGCGTCCAGGGTCGGCGGGGTGCCCGTCGCCCGGTAGACGCGGTCGGCGATGCGCTCGATGACCGCCCCGCGCTTCTTGTGCAGGGCCGCCAGCAGGGCCTCCTGGAAGGAGTCGTCGCCCGCCTTGTCCAGGAGCTGGTGGTTCACCGAGGCGATCTGCAGCTCCAGCAGCCCGAGGTTGCGGGCGACCTCCGACTTGATCACCCTCGGGATCTCGGTCAGCGCCTCGGCCACCGGCGGGCACACGACGGCGAGATCGGTGACGATCGCCCCGCTGCCGGACGGGTCCGGCGTGGCACCGTCGGACGGCGCGGCCGAGTCGGCCGGGGCGGCGGTCGCGGTGTCGGCCGGTGCGGCGGTGTCCTCGGGCGCGGCGGTGTCGCTCGCGGCGGGGATCGCCTCCGGCGCCGCGCTGCCCTTCGGGGCCGCGGGCTTCTTGACGCTGGGCTTGGTGCTGGTGACGATCTTGACCGGGCCCTTGGGGTCGGCGGTCTTCGTGGTCTTCGCCGGTTTGGCGGCCTTCGTGGCCTTGGGCGTGGCGCTCGCGGCGGCGCTCTTGCCCGCCTTGAACGGCACGGCGATCGGCGCCGCGCTGTCGGCCGGAGCCGAGGAGTCCGCCGGGGCCCCGGAGTCGGTGGGGACCGCGCCGTCGGTGGGGACGACGGCGTCCGAGGGCGCCGCCGAATCGGCCGGGGCCGCCGAGGCCGCCGGCTCCGAGGTGTCGTAGGGGGCGGAGGTGTCGATGGGCTGGACCGGGTCCGCCGCTCCGGCCAGCGTGCACGCCGCCGCCTCGTCCAGGCCCTCGGGCTTGTCGCCCGCGGTGCCGAGGATCGTGGTGATGTCCCGGATCAGGACGGTCCGCTGGGTCTCCAGCGTCCCGAGCACGGCGTTCTGCGCGGCCCCGAGGTCGGCGGCGTCGGTCCGCTTGGCGAGCCGCTGGTTGGCGGCGGCCACCTGGATCTCGATCAGCCCGAGGTTCCGGGCGATGCCGCTGATCAGCCGCGACGGGAGATCGTCGGGAAGCAGGTTCGCGACGCTCGGGCACGTCGCCGTCGCCGCCTCGCCCGCCTGGAACGCCTGGGAACCGAGCAGCTTCTCGGCCGGCCGGTCGGTCCCGCAGCCCCCCACGAGGCCGACCATCGCCCCGCACGCCGCCAGGGCTCCGAGTACTTGCCTGAGCTCCCGTCTGCGCTGGTCCCGATACATTCGCACTCCCTCTCGGCTCATGGTCGGATCCGGCACCCGGCGGCCTGGTCGCCGCCCGGGCATCACATGACCATCCCTGGGAGGTACGGGGGATCAGGCCGAGTCGTTCGATCCGACCTGGAGCGCCGGCGCCTTCCCGCCGCCGGGGAGCCCCTCGGCCCTGGCCCCGGCCGACCGGCCGGCGCGCCATACCCGCAGCAAGGTGGAGGGTTTCATCAGCGACGCCGGCGGGTCGATGAGGTTGGCGACCCGCAGGAATCTGCGTCCGAGTTCGGGGTCGCGCGCCGCCGCCGCGTGGAAGTGCCGGAGATAGGCGTTGACCATCGCCGCCTTGCGGGTGCGCACCCCCTCGACCTCGGGGAACCGCAGGTCACCGCCGACGACGACGTCCCACGGGCCGTCGACCACCTTGCGGATGCTCCGGAAGAACCGCCGCGCGACCCCGTCCAGGCCGCCGCCGGCGATGGCGTCGCGCAGCGCCAGGGCTTCGAGGGAGGCGACGGTCATCCCCTGGCCGTACATCGGGTTGAAGGCGCACACCGCGTCCCCGGTGACCAGGAACCCGCCGGGGAAGCGGGCGAGCCGCTCGTACCGCCGCCGCACGTTCGCCGGGGTCCGGTACGGCCGCCCCTCCTCGATCGGCTCGGCGTCGCGCACCAGCTCGTACAGGTCGGGCGCGGCGAGCGTCTTGGTGAAGGCGGTGAAGCCCTCGTGGTCGAGCGGCGGCTGGTCGCCGCCGTACCCGCCGACCGTGACCATCCACCGGTCGCCCTCGACCGCCAGCGCCACCCCGGCACGGTGGACCGCGTCGGTGGGGGTGGTCACCAGGGTCTGGTCGCCGTCCAGGTCGTCCGGCTTGCGGGCGTACACGCGGGTGGCGTAGCACAGCTCGATGCGCACCCGCTCCTCGGCCGCGGGCTCGTAGCCCATCTCGGCCAGCCAGCGTGGCGCCTGCGACCCGCGCCCGGAGGCGTCCACCACCAGGTCGGCCCGCAGCGTCTCGGTGCCGGTCACGACCCCGGTCACCCGCCCCCCGCAGGCGACCAGGCCGAGCACCGCGCGGCCCTCCAGGACGCGCACGCCGGGGATGGCGGCCACCCGCCGCCGCAGGTGCCCCTCCAGCAGGGCGCGTGACACGGTGACGCCGATGAGGCCGCTGTCGGCCTTGGCCATCGGCCGTCCCTCGCTGATCCACCGCGAGTGCAGCTGGAGGTCGCGCGGCATGCCGCCCTGGGCGGCGAGCTCCTCGGTCAGCCCGGGGAGCAGTTCCTCCATCGCCTCGCGGCCGCGCGCCAGCAGGCCGTGCGCGTGACGGCTCTGCGCGGTGCCCCGGCGGTGGGCGGTCCCGGGCGGCAGGGTGTCGCGGTCGAGGATGGTGACGGACTGGAAGGTGTCGGTGAGCGCGGCGGCGGCCAGGAGGCCGGCGACGCTCGCTCCGATGACGATGGCATGGTCGTGGACTGGCATGGCGGTTCCCCGTGGATGAGTCGGCGTGCGTGCTCATCCGAGGTTCCGCGCGTTTCCACGGGCGGTCTGTACCGAACTACCGTCTGCGCAGAAGTACGTCCTTGCGGTGGAACCGGCCCTTCACCTGGCCCAGCCGGTCGCGGGCCAGCGACCGCACACGGCGGGCCCTGGCGGCCAGGCCGGTGCCGGCGGCGGGGGTCGTCGTCACGGGCGGCGGGCCAGCGGCGGACGCCTCCGCGAGCCGGTCGCGCAGCCGCGACCGGATCTCCTCCGGCGTGTACGCGCGGCGGCGGCGCTCGGCGCGCGCGATCACCACGCCCGTGGCCGCGACTCCCGCGAAGCCTGCCAGGCCGAGTATCTTCCACCAGCGCATGTCCCTAGGCTACTGGGATGTCTGGCGTAAGCATCAGCCTCGACGAGGCCCTGGACCTGACGCGCACCGGCGACGTATGGCTGTTCCGGGGCCGCACGGTGCCCGACCGGGCCATCCAGATGACGACGAACAGCCCCGTCAACCACGTCGGCATGTCGGTCGTCATCGACGACCTGCCGCCGCTGATGTGGCACGCCGAGCTGGGCCGGTCCCTGCCCGACCTGTGGTCGGGCGCCCACCAGCGCGGGGTCCAGCTGCACGACCTGCGCGACGCGGTCGTGGTGTGGGCGACGCGGTACGGGCAGCGAGGCTGGCTGCGGCAGCTCGACCGCCCGGTGACCCGCGAGATGGAGGACGCGCTGCTGCGCACGATCGCCCGCCTGGACGGGACCCCGTTCCCGTCCACGGCCCGGCTCGCCGGGCGCTGGCTGCGCGGCCGGGTGCCCCTGGCCGGCAGGCGGACCGGCGACGCTGCCCTGGAGACCGCGTACTGCGCCGAGGTGGTCGCGGCGACGTACCAGGACATGGGGCTGCTGCCCGCCGGGCGCGACCCCAACTGGTACGACCCGGGCCGCTTCTGGAGCGGCGATGACCTGGAACTCTCCGGCGCCCGGCTGGGCGGCGAGATCCCGGTACGCATTCCCCCCGGCGCCCGCCCGGCTCCGCGCGCGACCACCGCGGGGAGCTGACCGCCGCGCACTCAGGGCCGCCGGCGGCCCGGGTGGCGAACGATGCAAGGAGGAGGGTCGGCGTTCGCCTGCCCTCTGACCGTCCCCGCTTCCCGGGAAGCGGGGACGGTTGGTACCGACCGGTTGGAGAATTTCAGGAAATTTCAGTAAGGCATTGCATAGATCGGGGGTTGTGAGTAACTTCCGGGCAACACCCGTGAAACACGACCAGTGGAGGCCCCAGTGGTCCGGCCGCTCCCCCCACGGCCCGCGAGAAGGTCCCCGGCACGCGGGCCCGGCACGCTGGTCGCCTCGCTTCTGGCCGCGGTCCTGTCCGCGTCCGCGCTCGCCGCACCCCCCGCCTCGGCGGCGTCCCCGGCCCCCGCCTCGATCGCCTTACCGGCTTTCACCTCGAGCGCGTCACCGACTTCCGTCCCGGTGGCGTTGAGCACGCCCCTGGTGTCGGCGCTGAGTACCGTGGCCGAGCCCTCGGACAAGGAGCTGGCGCGGGACGCTTCGCGTAATGGGCTGACGCGGGAGCGGTTCTACTTCGCGATGACCGACCGGTTCGCCAACGGCGACACCGGCAACGACCGCGGCGGCCTGACCGGCGACCGGCTCGCCACCGGCTTCGACCCCGAGGACAAGGGCTTCTACCAGGGCGGCGACCTGGCGGGGCTGCTCGGCAGGCTCGACTACGTCAAGAACCTGGGCACCACCGCCATCTGGCTGACCCCCGCGTTCAAGAACCGCCCGGTGCAGGGCACCGGGGCCGACGCCTCGGCCGGGTACCACGGCTACTGGATCACCGACTTCACCTCGATCGACCCCCACCTCGGCACCAACGCGCAGATGAGGCAGCTCGTCCGCGAGGCGCACAAACGCGGGATGAAGGTCTTCTTCGACATCATCACCAACCACACCGCCGACGTGGTCGACTACCAGGAGAAGACGTACTCCTACCGCCCCAAGGGCGCCTACCCGTACGTCGACGTGAACGGCCGGCCGTTCGACGACCGCGCGTACGCGGGCGGGACCACCTTCCCCAAGGTCGGTGTGAACTCGTTCCCGTACACGCCGGTCGCGGCCAAGGGCGTCAAGACGCCGGCCTGGCTGAACGACCCGACGATGTACCACAACCGGGGCGACTCCACCTTCAGCGGCGGCGAGACCGACGAGTACGGCGACTTCTCCGGCCTGGACGACCTGTGGACCGAGCGTCCCGAGGTCGTGAAGGGCATGACGGACATCTACCAGACGTGGGTCCGTGAGACGGGCATCGACGGGTTCAGGATCGACACCGCCAAGCACGTGAACATGGAGTTCTGGCAGAAGTTCTCGCCCGCGCTGCACGGCTACGCGGCCAGGCTCGGCAACGAGCGGTTCTTCATGTTCGGCGAGGTGTACTCCAGCGACCCGTCCCTGACCAGCCGCTACTCCACGCGCGGCGGCATGGACGCCACGCTGGACTTCCCCTTCCAGGAGGCCGCGCGCTCGTTCAGCGGCGGCACCGCCGGGGCGGCGCGCCTGTCCCAGTTGTACGCCGGGGACGACTACCACACCGACGCCGACGGCAACGCGGCCGAGCTGCCGACGTTCCTCGGCAACCACGACATGGGCCGCATCGGCAGGTTCCTCACCCAGGACAACCCGGGCGCGGCGGACGGCGAGCTGCTGCGGCGCGACCTGCTGGCCCACGAGCTGATGTACCTCACCCGGGGCCAGCCGGTGGTCTACTACGGCGACGAGCAGGGCTTCACCGGCAAGGGCGGTGACAAGGACGCGCGGCAGACGATGTTCGCCTCCCGCACGCCCGGCTATCTGACCGACGACCTGATCGGCACCACCGCGACACACGCGCGGGACAACTTCGTCCCCTCCCACCCGCTGTACCAGGGCATCGCGGGGCTGGCGAGGCTGCGCGACGCCCACCCCGCGCTGGCCGACGGCGCCCAGGTCGAGCGCCTGGCCCAGAACGGCCTGTACGCCTTCAGCAGGATCGGCGCCAAGGAGCAGGTCGAGTACGTGGTCGCGGTCAACAACGCCGAGACCGCCGCGACCGCCGCCGTCCCGACGTACTCGGCGGGCATGGCCTTCACGAAGGTGTACGGCGAGGGCGCCGCGGGCGTCACCTCCGCCGCCGACCGCACGCTGCCGGTGACCGTGCCGCCGCTGTCGGCCGTCGTCTACCGCGCCGCCGCCAAACTGGCCGCCCCGGCCGCCGGCCCCGCCGTGTCGATCACGCTGCCGGGCGCCGTGGTGCGGGGCGCGGCCGGCGACGGGCGGATCCCGGTGACGGCCGGCGTGCCGGGCACCGGGTTCGACCAGGTGACGTTCGCCGCCAAGGCCGGCGACGGCCCCTGGAAGGTGCTGGGCACCGACGACGCCCCGACGGTCACGGGCGGCGCGCGCGTGTTCCGGGTCTTCCACGACCTGACCGGCCTCGCGGCCGGCACGAAGATCGCCTACCGGGCGGTCGTGAAGGACTCCGCGGGCCGGTTCGCCTCGGCGGCCGAGACCGTGACGGTCGGCCCCGACCCGGCCCCCGAGGAGCCGGGCACCGTCGCCAGGGACTGGCTGGTGGTGCACTACCAGCGCTCGGACTACACCGGCTGGGGCCTGCACGTCTGGGGCGACGTCGAGCAGCCCACCGACTGGGGCTCCCCGCTGCCGCTCACCGGCGAGGACGCGTACGGCCGGTTCGCCTGGATCAGGCTCAAGCCCGGCGCGGCCGGTGTCGGGATCATCGCCCACAAGGGCGACGAGAAGGACGGCGGCGACCGCATGGTCGACCCCGCGAGGAACGGCGAGGTGTGGCTGGCCGAGGGCCGGCCAGAGACCTTCTCCTCGCGCGCGGCGGCCCAGGGGTACGCGACCGTGCACTACAAGCGGCCGGACGGGGTCTACGACGGCTGGGGCCTGCACCTGTGGGGTGACGGGCTCGCCGACGGCGCGGGCACCGACTGGGCGTCCCCGCGCCCGCCGGACGGCACCGACTCCTTCGGCGCGTTCTGGAAGGTCCCGCTCAAGGACCCGTCGGTCCCGCTCAACTACATCGTGCACAAGGGCGACACCAAGGACCCCGGCCCCGACCAGTCGTTCACCCCGGCGGACCGGCCTGAGGCGTACGTGAACTCCGGCGACGCCCGCGTGCACCCGACCAAAGCCGCCGCCGAGAACGTCGCGATCCTGCATTACCGCCGCGCGGACGGGAACTACGACGGCTGGGGGCTGCACGTCTGGAACGGTGCGGCGTCCCCCACCGAGTGGGCGACGCCCATCACGCCGGCGGGGACCGACGGCTTCGGGGCGTACTTCCGGGTGCCGCTGGCGGAGGGGGCGACGAGCCTGAGCTACATCATCCACAACGGGGACGACAAGGACCTGCCCGGCGACCAGTCGCTCGACCTGGCCACCACCGGCAACGAGGCCTGGCGGCTCGCGGCCACCGAGGGGTACCTGCTGCCGCAGCCCGCGGCGCGGGGCGCCGACGCCGACCTGTCCAAGGCCACGGCCCAGTGGATCGACCGGGACACCGTCGCGTGGAAGGTCACCCCGTCGGCGTCCCTGCACTACGCGCTGGCGTTCTCCGGCAAGGGCGACATCGCCTACGACGCGGGGGACCTGACGGGCGACGTCCACCTGGTCCGCCTGGTCGCCGGCGGCGGGCTCACCGACGCGCAGAAGGCGAAGTGGCCGCACCTCGCCGCCTACACCGCGCTCAAGGTGGACCCGCGTGACACCCACCTGGTCCGCGAGGCGCTGCGCGGGCAGGTGGTCGCGGTCGAGCGGGACGCCTCGGGCGCGTTGCTCACCGCGACCGGCGTGCAGATCCCTGGGGTGCTCGACGACGTGTACGCGGCGGCGCCGGGCGCGGCGCTCGGACCGGTGTGGCAGGCGGGCGGGCCGTCGCTGTCGGTGTGGGCGCCGACGGCGGGCAAGGTCGAGCTGGCGCTGTACCGCGACTCCTCCGGGACGGCCCGCACGGTCCACGCGATGCGGCGCGACGACACCACCGGCGTCTGGTCGGTGCGCGGCACCTCCGCGTGGAAGGACCGCTTCTACACCTTCCTGGTCACCGTGTACGCCCCGGCGGCGGGCACGGTGGTGACCAACGAGGTGACCGACCCCTACAGCCTGTCGCTGGCGGCCGACTCGGTCCGCAGCCAGCTCGTGGACCTGTCCGACCGGTCGCTGCGCCCCGGCGGGTGGGACTCGCTGCGCAAGCCGAAGGCCGTGCGCCAGGACCGGGCGTCGATCTACGAGCTGCACGTGCGCGACTTCTCCGCCGCGGACGCGACCGTCCCGGCGGCCAGGCGCGGCACGTACGCGGCCTTCTCCGGCGACTCGGCCGGCATGCGGGGGCTGCGGGCGCTCGCCGCCGACGGCCTGACCCACGTCCACCTGCTGCCGGCCTTCGACATCGGCAGCGTCCCCGAGCGCAGGGCCGACCGCGCCGAGCCGGCGTGCGACCTGGCCTCGATGCCCGCCGACTCCGAGGCCCAGCAGGAGTGCGTGGCCAAGACGGCCGCCAAGGACTCCTTCAACTGGGGGTACGACCCGGTGCACTACACCGTGCCGGAGGGCTCCTACGCCACCGACCCGGACGGGTCGCGCCGCGTCGGGGAGTTCCGGTCGATGGTGGCCGGGCTGAACGGGGCCGGGCTGCGGGTCGTCATGGACGTGGTCTACAACCACACCTACGCGGCCGGGCAGGACCCCAAGTCGGTGCTGGACCGAATCGTGCCGGGCTACTACCAGCGGCTGCTGGACGACGGCACGGTGGCGACCTCCACGTGCTGCGCCGGCACCGCGCCCGAGCACGCCATGATGGGCAGGCTCGTCGTCGACTCCGTCGTCACCTGGGCCAAGGAGTACAAGGTCGACGGGTTCCGCTTCGACCTGATGGGCCACCACCCGAAGGCCGGCATCCTCGCGGTGCGGGCCGCGCTCGACCGGCTGACCCTCGCCAAGGACGGCGTGGACGGCAAGTCGATCATCCTGTACGGCGAGGGGTGGAACTTCGGCGAGGTGGCGGACGGCGCCCGGTTCGTCCAGGCCACCCAGGCCAACATGGCGGGCACCGGCGTCGGCACGTTCAACGACCGCATGCGGGACGCGGTGCGCGGCGGCGGGCCGTTCGACGCCGACCCGCGCGTGCAGGGCTTCGGCTCGGGCCTGGCGGGGGCGCCGAACGGGTCCCCGGCCAACGGCACCGCCGAGCAGCAGCGGGCCAGGCTCCTGCACTACCAGGACCTGATCAAGGTGGGGCTGACCGGCGACCTGCGCGACTACCGGTTCACGGCGTCGACGGGCAAGGAGGTCACGGGCGCGGAGGTCGACTACAACGGCTCCCCCGCCGGGTACACCTCCGCGCCGGGCGAGGCGGTGAACTACGTCGACGCCCACGACAACGAGACGCTGTTCGACGCGCTGGCCTTCAAGCTGCCGCAGGCGACGCCGATGGCCGACCGGGTGCGCATGCAGTCGCTCTCGCTGGCCTCGGCCCTGCTGTCGCAGGGCACCGCGTTCCTGCACGCCGGCAGCGAGCGGCTGCGGTCCAAGTCGCTCGACCGCAACTCCTTCGACTCGGGCGACTGGTTCAACCGGCTGCTGTGGGACTGCTCGGCGGGCAACGGGTTCGGCGCCGGGCTGCCGCCGAAGGCCGACAACGAGTCCAAATGGCCGTACGCCAGGCCGCTGCTCGCCGACCCGGCGCTCAGGCCCGGCTGCGCGGACATCGGCGCGGCCCGGGCCGGGTTCGGCGACCTGCTGAAGATCAGGTCCTCCTCCCCCGCCTTCTCCCTCGGCTCGCTGGCCGAGGTGCAGCGGCGGCTGTCCTTCCCGGTGAGCGGCGCGGCGGAGACGCCGGGCGTCGTCACCATGCACCTGGACTCCTCCGGCGTCGACCCCCGCTGGGCGTCGATCACCGTCGTGTTCAACGCGACGCCGGTGACCGCCACGCAGACCGTGGCCGCGCTGAAGGGAGCGCGGGTCGCCCTGCACCCCGTCCAGGCCGCCTCGGGCGACGCCGTCGTCCGGCGGTCCGCCTTCGACCCCTCGACCGGCACCCTGACCGTCCCGGCCCGCACGGTCGCGGTCTTCGTCCGCTCGTAGGCCAACGACCCCCCACCCGGGGGACGCACGTCGGGCCGGGTGTTGCAGCACCCGGCCCGGCTCGGGATCGCATCCATCGAACTGGAGGCCCCACGTGAGATCCTACAAATCCCGCCCCCTCACCCTGACCGCCGTGCTCACCTTCCTCGCGGCCCTGCTCGTCGTCCCCTTCACGACGGCGCCGGCGCAGGCCGCCCCGCCGGGCGCCAACGACGTGATCGCCAACCTGTTCATGTGGAACTGGCCCTCGGTCGCGTCCGAGTGCACCAACGTGCTCGGCCCGAACGGGTACGGCGGGGTGCAGGTGTCGCCCCCGCAGGACTCGGTGAAGCTGTCGGGCACCCACTCGTGGTGGGAGATCTACCAGCCCGCCGCCTACGACCTCACCAGCCGGATGGGGAGCCGCGCGCAGTTCTCCGCCATGGTCTCGGCCTGCCACGCGGCCGGGGTGAAGGTGTACGCCGACGCGGTGATCAACCACATGACCGGCCAGGGCGCCACGTCGTACGGGGGGCGGAGCATCTCCAAGTACGTCTACCCGGGGACGTACTCGGCGGCCGACTTCCACTACTACCCGGGCGCGTGCGGTAACTCCGACAACACCATCCACGACGGCGACTACGCCGGCAGCGCGAACAACGTGCAGCGGTGCGAGCTGGTGGGCCTGTCCGACCTGGACACCGGCGCGAGCTACGTGCGGTCGCGGATCGCCGCCTACCTCAACGACCTGAAGGGCCTCGGGGTCGACGGCTTCCGCGTGGACGCCGCCAAGCACGTCAATCCCGCCGACCTGTCGGCGATCTACGGCCAGCTCACCGGCTCCCCGTACCTCTTCCAGGAAGTGATCTACGGTGCCGGCGAGGCCGTGCAGCCGAGCCAGTACACCGGGCTGGGCGACGTGCTGGACTTCCAGTACGGGCGCTACCTGAAGCAGAAGTTCGAGGGGAACATCTCCGAGCTGCAGACCTTCGGCGCCTCGTGGGGTGGCATGCAGCCGAGCGACAGGGCCGTCGTCTTCGTGACCAACCATGACACCGAGCGCAACGGCTCCACCCTCACCTACAAGAGCGGCGCCACCTACAACCTGGCGAACATCTTCGAGCTCGCCTGGACCCACGGCACGCCGCAGATCTACGACGGCTTCACCTTCAGCGACAACGACGCCTCGCCGCCCTCGGACGGCAACGGGTACGTGACGGCGGCCGGCTGCTCGGGCGGGTGGACGTGCCTGCACCGCGACGCCGCGATCAACGGCATGGTCGGCTTCCACAACACCGTCAAGGGCACCTCGGTCGCCAACTGGACCGCCCCGAGCTCCAGCGTGATCGCGTTCAGCCGGGGCGCCAAGGGCTGGGTCGTGATCAACAACGGCGGCGGGTCGTACTCGGGCACGTTCACCACCGGCCTGCCGGCCGGCACCTACGCCAACCTGGTCGGCGGCGGGTCGGTGACCGTGGGCTCGGGCGGCACGGCGAGCGTCACCGTCCCGGCCAAGGGCGCGGTCGCCGTCCGCGTCGGCGTCACCGGCACCCCGACCCCCACCCCGACCGCGGGCACCGTCGCGACGTCGTTCAACGCCAACGTGACCACGTCGTGGGGCCAGAACGTGTTCGTGGTGGGCAATGTGCCCGCGCTGGGGAACTGGAGCCCCGCGAGCGCGGTGGCCCTGTCGTCGGCGACCTACCCGATCTGGCGGGCGACGGTGAGCCTGCCGGCGGGCACGGCGATCCAGTACAAGTACATCAAGAAGAACACCGACGGCTCGGTCACCTGGGAGAGCGACCCGAACCGGTCGTTCACCACCCCGTCAGGCGGCACGGCCACCCGCGACGACACCTGGCGCTGACCCCTGCGGCTCAGCCGACCCCCGCGGCGGGCGGGCTCACTCCGAGCCCGCCCGCCCAGGGCCGGGCACGGGTCAGAGGCGGAACCGGGCGACGACCGGGGCGTGGTCGGAGTCGGCGGCGTCGCGGCGGGCGCCCGGGTCCTCGGTCACCGACGGCAGGCCGTGGCCCACCACGGAACGGACCTCCTCGACGCGCTCGATCAGGGCGCGGCTGGCCAGGATGTGGTCGATGAGCTCGCCGCCGCCGTTGTGGACGCGGGAGTAGCGCTCGGCCTCGGGGATCAGGGTGGCGAGGTTCCACAGGCGCCACCCGTCGCCCCGGTCGGGGCGCAGCGCCCCGGCGGTGCCGAGCTCCGACCCGGGCGGGCCGAGGATGATCTGCGTGGTGGCGGCCAGCGGCTCGTCGTTGAAGTCGCCGAGCACGACCACCGGCCGTTCCTGGCCGTGCCCGCCGACCAGCCGGTCGGCGAGGCCGCGCAGCGTCGTCGCCTCCGCCGCCCGCCGGTACAGGGCGTAGGCGCCGTACCTGGCCCGCTCGCCCTCGTCGCGGGCCTGGAACCGGCCGCCGGGGAAGCTGAGCAGCTTGGACTTCAGGTGGCACACCGCGACGTCCAGCGGGGTGCCGGGGGTCGCCTCGACCCGGACCGCCAGCATGCCCCGGCTGGTCTGCGCGGTCGCCGGGCCGGTGTCGGCGCTCTGCACGGCGGCCAGCGGGGCGGTGAAGGCCGTGACGTCGGCCACGACGCTGACGGGCAGGCGGCTGAGCACGCCGACCCGGATCCCCCGCACGTCGGGGTGCTGCGACAGGGCGGTGTGCCACTCGCCCCCCAGCGCGGCCACCAGGTCGGCCAGCGCCTCGGGCCGGCCCACCTCCTGGACGCCGAGGACGTCGGGCCCGATCCCGGTGATCGTGGCGGCCATGGCCTCGATCTTCTTCTGGTAGGCCCCTTCGTCCCGGGGGCCGAACTCCCCGCCCGGCCTGTACAGGTTCTCCAGGTTCCACGTACCGACGACGACCATCGACCCTCCCGCGTGAGACGCGGAACCGGCGTCATCGGCGGTCCGCCGTTCCACTATGGCCATGCGTGCGGGGGTTGGCGATGCTTTTCCGGTATCAGGTAGGTGTTCCCCTCTCGGCCGGGCCGCTGGGGGTAAAGGGGTCCTTGCCGAGAATCAACCTGGGAGGACGGATGGCGTGGTTCGCCCACTTCAGGGCGGGCAAGGGCGGAGGTAGTGCAGCACCCGACCCTGGCGAGGAGACGCAATGCTCACGCTTACAGACACCGCCGCCAAGGTGATCCGCGACCTCAACACCCAGATGGGCGAGCCCACCGACAAGGGCATCCGCATCTCGTCGCAGGACGACGACGCGGGCTCGCTGATGCTGTCGGTCGCGGACGGCCCCGAGACCAGCGACAAGGTGGTCGAGAGCGAGGGGGCCAAGGTCTACCTGGACCCCGTGGCCGCCACCGTCCTGGACGACAAGGCGCTCGACGCCGACATCGACGACCAGGGGGGCATCTCGTTCCACGTGGAGGACCAGCCGATCTGACCACCCGGCCCGGCGCACGTGGAGGGCCGCCCACGCGGCCCGGCGCACATCGAAGGGCGGCGGCGGGATCCCCGGCGGGCTCGCCTCGCGGGGGGTCGCTAGGGTGCGGTCATGAGCCATGACCCGACCGTCCTGCCGCCCGGTCTGCCGGTCCCCGTGGACGACGGCGCGTGCGCGGGCCTGCCCGGGACGGCGATGCCGCCGGTCGCCCTGGCCGCGAGCGGGGGCGGCACCGTCCGGGTCGACCGCACGCCCGAGGGGGCGGACCGGCTGGTGATCTACGCCTACCCTCGGACCGCGCGCCCCGGCGAGGACCCTCTGGTGCCGGACTGGGACCTGATCCCGGGGGCCAGGGGCTGCACGCCCGAGGCGTGCGGCTTCCGTGACAACGCGGCCGGGCTGCGGGCGGCCGGCGCCGCGGTCATCGGCCTGTCCACGCAGGACACGGCCTACCAGCGGGAGGCCGCCGAGCGGCTCCATCTGCCGTTCCCGCTGGTCAGCGATGCCGGCCACGTGCTGACCGACGCGCTCGGCCTGCCGACACTCGACGTCGCCGGGGAGCGCCTGCTGCGGCGCTTCACCTTGGTCGTCCGCGACGGCGTGATCGAGCACTGCTTCTACCCGGTGTTCCCGCCCGACCGGCACGCGGAGGAGGTCCTCGCCTGGCTCAGGGCGACGACCAGGTGAGCAGTTCGAGGGTCCTGCCCTTCTCCTCGGTGGTGGCGGGCGGGGTGTCGGTGAGCCGGAAGCCGGCCGCCCGCGCGACCCGCACGCTGGACTCGTTCTCCCGCTCGATCTCCAGGTAGACCCGCGCCAGTCCCGCGGTCGTGAGGGCGTAGTCGGCCAGCACCCGCACGGCGCGGACCGCGAGGCGTCGCCCCCGGTGCGCGGCGCCGACCGCGTACCCGAGGGCGGCGGCGGACCCGTCGCGCAGGTCGCGGCTGAGCAGCACCTCGCCCTTGGCCTCGCCCCCGTCGGTGGTGATCGCCAGGTGGAGCCGCTGGTCCGCCGCGAGGGAGCGGCGGGCCCTTTCGAGGTACGCGCGCGCGGCGGCCAGGTCGAACGGGGTCGCCAGCGGGGTCCAGTAGGCGACGTCGGGATCGTCGAACAGCCCGGCCATCACCGGGAGGTCGTCGTCGGTCCACTCCCGCAGGACCAGGCCGTGACCGCTCAGCACGAGCCCGGAGGGGAAGCGGGGACGCGTGTCGTGGCCGTGCTCGGTGGTCATGGGGAGCCCTCTCGGTGCCGGGGACCGTTCGAGCACAGATTGCCAGATCGTCCCGGCCCCGGGTGGGACGGGTCGCCGAGCCCTCGGAGGAGGAGTGGCCCTCCTCCGAGGGCGTCGGCTCCGGACCCGTCCAGGTGGGTCCGGAGTACTTGGGACGCCGGGGTTAGGGCGCTCGGGGACAGGTGCGTCCTCCTGTCCCCGAGTACCCGGTCCTCGTGACGACCGCCCAGGCGGGTGGCCTGCCGGTCTTCCTCATCAGCCGGACCCCTTCCGCGTGGCGCGCAGAGCCGGACGCCTCGCGGTCAGGGTCGGGTGGACCATCGCTTGCCCGGCGGAACTGCCCACACCATAAGATGACGAACAGATAACCGCAATGTTTGGACGGAAACATGCAATGTCACGACATGATTACGGTATTTTCTCGACCCTGACCGGGCGAAACGCTCCCACGGCGCCCTGCCAGGGCTATCCGCAGCGTACGAACCGACCCAACGCAAACCGTTTGCACCTGTTTGACGTATATTTGCGACCGTGACAAGTGAGATTGCCTCCTCCCGCTCGACGACGCGCCGGCTCGCGGAGGTCGCGAAGAAGGTCGGGGTCAGCGAGGCCACGGTCAGCCGCGTGCTCAACGGAAAGCCGGGCGTCTCCGACGCGACCCGTGCCGCCGTGCTGACCGCGCTCGACGTGCTCGGCTACGAGCGCCCGACCCAGCTGCGCGGCGAGCGGGCCCGCCTGGTCGGGCTGGTCCTGCCCGAACTCGGCAACCCGATCTTCCCGGCGCTCGCCGAGGTGGTCGGCGGGGCCCTGGCCCAGCGCGGCTTCACGCCGGTGCTGTGCACGCGGACCGCCGGCGGGCTGTCGGAGTCGGACTACGTCGAGATGCTGCTGGAACAGCAGGTCTCCGGCATGGTCTTCGCCGGCGGGCACTACATGGAGGCCGACGCGCCCCACGAGCACTACTTCCGCCTGCTGGAGCTGCGCCTGCCCGCCGTACTGGTCAACGCCGCGATCAGCGAGCTGAGCTTCCCCTGCCTGGCCACCGACGACGTGGTGGCGGTGGAGCAGGCCTTCGGCCACCTGACCTCGCTCGGCCACACCCGCATCGGCATGGTCCTCGGCCCGGAGGACCACATCCCCTCGCGGCGCAAGCAGGACGCCTTCGAGGCCGAGGCCCGCCGGGCCGGCCTGGACTCGGGGCCCGACACCATCGAGCGGAGCCTGTTCTCCCTGGAAGGCGGCCAGGCCGTCGCGACCCGGCTGGTCAAGAACGGGATCACCGGCATCATCTGCGCCAGCGACGTGCTCGCGCTCGGGGTCCTGCGGGCCGTGCGCCGCCTCGGCATGTCGGTGCCCGAGGACATCTCGGTGGTCGGGTACGACGACTCCTCGTTCATGAACTGCACCAACCCCCCGCTCACCACCGTGCGCCAGCCCATAGAGGCGATCGGCAGGACGGCCGTCACGTTGCTCGTGAACCAGATCGACGGCGGCTCGGTCACGGCCGAGGAGCTCCTGTTCGAGCCGGAACTCGTCGTGCGCGGCTCCACCGGACCGGTCAGGATGCGCGACTAGTCCAGGTCAACGGCTACATTGGCCCGTCCGGAGACTTCACCGCCCCCGTCAGGACGCCCCGGCGGCCGGTGGTGGAGCCCCTGCTCCGGACGGCGATCCTCCATGCCACCTCCCCCGCGTGACGTCGAGGTCACATCCCCATACCGACCGGCGCACTGTCACTTTTTTGCATCATGCACGACGGACTCTTGCTGACATATGTCTATCTCTATATGTTGCTCCCAACCGGTTCGCGAAGCTGTACCAGATCTTGAGCCTCGTAGTCGGGGGCAGTCCAGGAGGGAAACATCCATGAAACCCCGCAACCTTGCGATCCTGCTCAGCGCAGGTCTCGCGCTCGCCGCCGCCGGATGCGGCAGTGGCGCCGGCAGCACCCCTGACGCCACCAAGTCGTCGCAGGGCTCCGCGGCTCCGGCGAACGCTCCGGTGTCGATCTCCGTCGGCTGCCAGCCGCCGAAGAGCAACCCCAAGGAGCGGAGCGAGTGGGACGCCGACGTCGCGTCCTTCCAGAAGCTCCACCCGAACATCACCATCGTGAGCAAGGACGCCTTCCCCTGCATCGTCCCCGAGACGTTCCAGGCCAAGCTCGCCGGTGGCGAGATGGAAGACATGTTCTACGTCTACTACACCGACGTCCGGAAGATCATCGCCTCCGGCCAGGCTGCCGACATATCGCCGTACATCAACAGCGTGACCACGCTCAAGGACATGCGCCCCGACGTCCTCAGCATCTTCAAGGACGGCGACAAGGTCTACGGCCTCCCGAGGACCAACTACTCCACGGGCCTCGTGTACAACCGCAAGCTGTTCACCCAGGCCGGCCTGAACCCCGACGCCCCGCCCACGACCTGGGCCGACGTGCAGGCAGCGGCCAAGAAGATCGCCGCCCTCGGCCCCGGCTACGTCGGGTACGGCGAGTACAGCGCCGGCAACACCGGCGGCTGGCACTTCACCTCCGCCCTCTACGGGCGCGGCGGCTCGATGGTGAGCGACGACGGCAAGACGGCCGCCTTCAACAGCCCCGAGGGCAAGGCCGTCCTTGAGAACCTCAAGACGATGCGCTGGACCGACAACAGCATGGGCACCAAGCAGCTCCACCGCTGGGAGGACCTCATGCGGATGATGGGCAGCGGCAAGCTCGGCATGATGATCGGCGCCCCGGACGTCGTCCAGGCCGTCAACAACGACTTCAAGGGCAAGTTCGACGACTACGGCGTGGCCGGGCTGCCGGAGGCCAAGTTCTCCCTCAGCGGCGGCGACGGCTACATGTTCAACCCCAAGGCCAGCCCCGAGCAGATCAAGGCCGGTCTGCTGTGGCTGGAGTACCGCTTCCTGACCCCCGCCCAGGGCCAGTTCAACTACGAGCGGGCCAAGGCCGACGGCCTGCCGGTGGGCCTGCCCACCACCGACCTGTACGGCACCACGGCGCCGGGCGTGAAGATGAACGACACGCGCAAGCAGTTCGCCACCGTCCCGGTCGAGCACTTCCAGTCCTACGTGGACGCCGCCGCGAACGTCCAGTTCAAGCTGGAGCCGCCGAAGGCCCAGGAGCTGTACGCGATCCTGGACACGGCGATGTCCGCGGTGCTGACCAGGCAGGACGCCAACATCGACCAGCTCCTGTCCGACGCTGAGAAGAAGGCCAACAACGTGCTGGCCAAGTCCAGCTGATCTGAAGCCCGGGGTGCCGGCCGGTCGGCCGGCACCCCGCCGGTCACGCCGAGATCAGGAGTTCAACCGATGACAACAATGACCGCGAGAGGACCGCAGCGGCGCGCCCCGGGGGCGGTGCGGCGCGGTCTACGCCGCAATCTCACGGCGTACGGCTTCCTCTGCGGGGCGCTGATCTGCTTCGCCTTCTTCTCCTGGTACCCGATGGTCCGGGAGTTCCTGCTCAGCTTCCAGAAGACGAACTTCGTCGGACCGCCCGAGTACGTCGGCCTGGACAACTTCCAGACGGTGATCGAGGACTCGGCGTTCGCGCCGGCCTGGATCAACACCGCGATGTTCTCCGGGCTCGCCCTGATCGTCGGGTACGCCGTGCCGTTCGTCGCGGCCATCGTGCTCAACGAGCTGCGGCACGCCAGGGCCTACCTCAGGTTCGTCGTCTACCTTCCCGTGATGCTGCCGCCGGCCGTCGCGGTCCTGCTGTTCAAGTGGTTCTACGACCCGGGCGCCGGCCTGTTCAACCAGATACTCGGCCTGGCCCACCTGCCCGCGCTGAGCTGGCTGGACTCCACCAGCACCGCGCTGATCTCGCTGGTCATCGTCTCGACCTGGATGAACCTCGGCACCGGCACGCTGATCTACCTGGCGGCGCTGCAGAGCATTCCGAGCGAGCTGTACGAGGCCGCGGAACTGGACGGCGCGGGCCTGTTCAAACGGGTGTGGCACGTCACCATCCCGCAGACCAAGCTGATCCTGCTGGTGATGCTGCTGCTCCAGATCGTCGCCACGATGCAGGTGTTCATCGAGCCGTACCTGCTCACCGGCGGCGGCCCGGAGAACGCGACGGTCACCGTCGCCTACCTGATGTACCAGTACGCCTTCAGCTTCGGGAACTTCGGCGGCGGCGGCGCGCTCGGCCTGATGCTCATGCTCGTGCTCATGGTGTTCTCCGCCGTCTACCTGCGTGTCTCGCGGGACAACCAGATCTAGGAGGGAGTGGCGCCGATGTCGCACAGCACCGTTGAATCCTCGAGCCGGCCGAGCCGCCCCGTTCGCCCCGCTCCCCCGCCGTCCCCCGGGCACGGCAAGACGCGGCGATCCCGCGCCCCGAAGAAGAAGATGGAACGCCAGTTCCGCGGCCTGGTCTCGCCGCACACGCTGAACACCCGGCGCGGGCGGACCATCTACTGGATCGTCCTGGTGACCGTGGTCGTGGGCTTCACCGCGATCTTCGTGTTCCCGCTGTACTGGATGGTCACCGGGGCGCTGAAGTCGTCGGAGGAACTCGCGACGATCCCGCCGTCGTTCTTCCCCACCTCCATCGACTGGAGCGTGTACGCCGAGGCGTGGGACCAGCTCGACCTCGGGCTGTTCCTGCGGAACACCGTCATCTACGCCGTCGGCGCGTGGCTGTTCACGCTCGCCATCGACGTGACGGCGGCCTACGCGCTGTCGAAGCTGCGGCCGATGTTCGGCAAGCTGATCCTCGCCCTGATGCTGGCCACGCTGATGATCCCGCCGATGGTGATCCTGCTGCCCGCCTACCTGACGGTCAAGGACCTGCCGATCCTCGGCTGGAACCTGCTCAACACCCCCTGGGCCATCTGGCTGCCCGCCGCCGCGAACGGGTTCTACATCTTCCTGCTCAAGCGGTTCTTCGACTCCATCCCCCGGGAGCTGCTGGAGGCCGCCGAGATCGACGGCGCCACCCCGTTCCGGATCCTGTGGTCGATCGTGCTGCCGGTGTCGCGCCCCATCATCGGCGTGGTGTCCATCCTGTCGGTCGTGACCGTATGGAAGGACTTCGTCTGGCCGCTGCTCGTGCTGCCGGACAGCGACAAGATGTCGATCAGCGTGGGCATCTCCTCGCTGTCGGCCCAGATGCCGCAGAACGTGCTGATGGCGGCGCTGGTCATCGCGAGCATCCCCGCGATCGTGGTGTTCTTCATCTTCCAGCGGAGCATCATGGCCGGCCTCACCGCCGGAAGCCTCAAGGGGTGACCCCCGGGCGCGCCGCGCACCGCAGCCACGCCGGCCTCCGGTCGACGGCGCCCGCCCCGAACCGAGAACACGCCGGCCCCACAGGAAACGGCGCCCGCTCTACACCAAGCCGCTCGCGCCGTACCGCAGCGGCCCGGGCCGTCCATCGAAACGGCGCGAGCCGCACACCGAATCTGTAAGGGAGAGACTCCAGCATGTCCGAAACGTGGTGGCGGGGAGCCGCGATCTACCAGGTCTACCTGCGAAGCTTCGCCGACGGCAACGGCGACGGCATCGGTGACCTGGCTGGACTGCGGTCACGTCTGCCCTATCTCTCCGATCTCGGTGTCGACGCGATCTGGCTCAACCCCTGGTACCCCTCCCCCATGGCGGACGGCGGCTACGACGTCGCCGACTACCGTGACATCGAGCCGTCCTTCGGCACGCTGGCCGAGGCGGAGAAGTTCATCCAGGAAGCGCACGCGCTGGGGATCAGGACGATCATCGACATCGTCCCGAACCACGGCTCCGACCAGCAGAAATGGTTCCTGGACGCGCTCGCGGCAGGCCCCGGCTCCGCCGAGCGGGAGCGGTTCTGGTTCGCCGAGGGTAACGGCGACCTGCCGCCGAACGACTGGAAGTCCATCTTCGGCGGCCCGGCCTGGACCCGCGTCCCCGACGGCCAGTGGTACCTCCACCTGTTCGCCCCCGAGCAGCCCGACTTCAACTGGAACAACCCCGAGGTCGTCGAGGAGTTCCACGACGTCCTGCGGTTCTGGTTCGACCGGGGCGTGGACGGCATCCGCATCGACTCCGCGGCCCTGCTGATCAAGGACTTCGACAGCGAGGAGGAGTCCTACACCGACCACGACGGCGTCCACACGATCTACCAGGGCTGGCGGCAGATCTCCGACGAGTACGGGGAGCGCATCCTCATCGGCGAGGTCTGGCTGCCCGACCAGGAGCGTTTCGCGCTCTACCTGCGCCCCAACGAGATGCACACGGCGTTCAACTTCGACTTCATGGCGCGCCGCTGGGAGGCCGCCGAGCTTCGCGCGTCGATCGACCTGACGCTGGCCACGCACGTCCCGATCGGCGCCCCGCCGACCTGGGTGCTGTCCAACCACGACGTCCCGCGCCCGGTGACCAAGTACGGCAGGGCGGTGACCTCCTTCGACCACGCCGAGCGCAACGACGGCATGCCGTCCGACCTGGTGCTCGGCGAGCGCAGGGCCAGGGCCGCCGCGCTGATGGCGATGGCGCTGCCCGGCAGCCTGTACGTGTACCAGGGCGAGGAGCTCGGCCTGCCCGAGGTCGACGACATCCCCGACGAGCTGCGCCAGGACCCGATGTGGACCCGGTCCAAGCACACCGTCCCCGGCCGGGACGGCTGCCGCGTGCCGCTTCCCTGGTCGGGGCAGGAACCGCCGTTCGGATACAGCACCGGTGAGCCTTGGCTGCCGCAGCCCGCGTCGTGGAAGGGCCTCACCGCCGAGGCCCAGACAGCCGACGAGTCCTCCATGCTGTCGCTGTACAAGGCGGGGCTGCGGATCCGCAGGGCCGAGCTCGGCGACGGCTCGCTGCGGTGGCTGGACTCGCCCGAGGGCGTGCTCGCGTTCGCCCGGGAGTCCGGGCTCGCGTGCGTCGCCAACTTCAACCCCGACGCCGTCGAGCTGCCGCCCCACGAGGGCGTGCTGCTCGCCAGCGGCCCCCTGGAGGGGAACCTGCTCCCCTCCGACACCGCGGTCTGGCTGCGCACCGGCTGACACCGCACGGCCCCCGCCCCGGCCCATCGCCCCTCGGCGGTCCAGGCCCCTTGATGGTCCCCCTTTGACGGGGTACGGCTTGCGCTCCGCGACCAGGAGCGCAAGCCGTCGGCCGTTTGTGTGACCACGAATCGAAGGTGGGTACTCCTCGTGCGCCCAGGCTCTCCCCTTCCCCGTCGGATCGCGACCATCAGTGTGCTGACCTCGCCGTTCGCCCAGCCGGGCGGCGGCGACGCCGGCGGGCTCAACGTCTACGTCGTCGAGGTCGCCAGGCGGCTCGCGCGGCGGGGCGTCGAGGTGGAGATCTTCACCCGCGCCACCTCCCGCGACGCGCCGGCCCGGGCCGAGCTGGCGCCCGGGGTGCTGGTCCGGCACGTGGTCGCGGGCGCCGCCGCCGAACTGGACAAGTCCGAGCTGCCCGCCACGGTGGGCCGGTTCGCCGGCGAGATGCTGCGCGCCGGTCCCGGCGGGTACGACCTGATCCACGCCCACCACTGGCTGTCCGGCCAGGTCGGCATCGCCGCCCGGCGGCGGTGGGGCGTACCGCTGGTCCAGTCGATGCACTCGCTCGGCCGCACCAAGAACGCCTCACTGGCCGACGGCGACGAGCGGGAGCCCGCGAGCCGCCTCGCCGGGGAGCGTGCGGTCGTCCACGCCGCCGACCGGCTGGTGGCCAACACCGTGCAGGAGGCCGGGCACCTGGTCTCCCTGTACGGGGCCGACCCCGCCCGGGTGCGGACGATCAACCCGGGGGTCGACCTGACCCTGTTCAGTCCCGGCCCGGCCGGCGGCGCCCGGCGGCGGCTGGGCCTCCCCGCGGACGCCGTCGTGCTGCTGTTCGCCGGGCGCGTGCAGCCGCTGAAGGGGCCGGACGTGCTGCTGCGCGCCGCCGCCCGCATGCTCGGCGACGACCCCCGCCTGCGCGGGCGGCTCGTGGTGGCGATCGTCGGCGGGCCGAGCGGGAGCGGGCGGGCGAACCCGGCCCACCTCGCCGAGCTGTCCGCCGCCCTGGGCATCGCCGGCCAGGTCCGGCTGGAGCCGCCGTGCCCGCAGGCCGTCCTCGCCGACTGGTACCGGGCGGCGACGGCCGTCGTCGTCCCCTCGCACGCCGAGACGTTCGGGCTGGTCGCGGTGGAGGCGCAGGCGTGCGGGACCCCGGTGGTGGCCTCGGCGGCCGGGGGGCTGCGCACGGCGGTGCGCAACGGCGTCTCGGGGGTGCTCGTGGACGGGCACGACCCGGCCAGGTACGCGCGGGTGCTCAGCGGCCTGGTGGCGACCCCGCGCCTGCTGCGGGCCCTCGCCCAGGGGGCGGTGGCGCACGCGTCCCGGTTCGGGTGGGAGGACGCGGTGGACCGGCTGCTCGGGGTGTACACCGAGGCGATGGCGGACGTCCG
The DNA here is from genome assembly GCF_025506355.1 of Sphaerisporangium corydalis. Classification (GTDB taxonomy): domain Bacteria; phylum Actinomycetota; class Actinomycetes; order Streptosporangiales; family Streptosporangiaceae; genus Sphaerisporangium; species Sphaerisporangium corydalis. The sequence continues at coordinate 38,830 of NZ_JANZYP010000003.1, read as the reverse complement.
GCCGGGCGTCCCCGGCGTCCCGGTCTCCGCGGGCTCCTGATCCAGGGGACGTCAGGCTTCTGGGACGTGCGGTGGCGGCCTCACCCGGGTGCGTCAAGCCTTTGGGACGTGCGGTGGCGGGCTCACCTCCGGTGCGTCAGGCCGGTGGGGCGAGGCGTGCGCGGGCGGCCGCGAGATCGGCCGGGCTCAGGCCGCCGCCGAGGAGGTAGGCCCCGGCGTCCATCGCCGCCAGCGTCGAGACGATCTCGCGCGCCGAGGTGCCTGCCTGCGCCAGGCGGCGCCGGATCGACGGCGCCTCGTCCTCCTCGCCGATCTTGGCGTACAGGGGCCCGAGGCGCTCGGCGGTCAGCTCGTAGTCGGCGGCGATGTCGCCGGGCGGCACGCCCGCGAGGGCGAGCAGCACCAGCGCGACGATGCCCGTGCGGTCGCGGCCCGCGACGCAGTGGAACAGCACACCGCCGGGCGGGGCCTGGGCGATCGCGGCGACCGCGGCGGCGCACCGGCCGGGTTTGCGGTCCAGGAAGGCCCGGTAGTACAGCGGCGTGCCGTAGAGGTGCCTCAAGCTCTCCCAGAACTCGGTGTCGCCGTCGTCGTCCAGCGGGGCGCGCACCACCTCGACCCAGGGCGGGCGGTACCCGTTCCAGGCCGTGACCTCGGCGTCGTTGCGCAGGTCGACCAGCGTGCGGACGCCGTACGCGCGAAGCGCCGACCAGCCGGCGGCGGTCAGGCGGTCGGGCGTGTCCGACCGCACGACGGCGCCCCGCCGGGTCTCGCGGCCGTCGGCGGTGGGCAGGCCGCCGAGGTCCCTGACGTTGTGGCAGCCGTCGAAGGCGAGGTCCCGCGAGGTCACCCGGCCACCCGGAGGTCCGGCGCGGCCACCCGGAGGTCCCGCGCGATCACCCGGCCACCCGGAGATCCCGCGAGGTCACCGGAGGTCCTGCGCGGTCACCCGGAGGTCCTGCGCGATCACCCGGCCACCCGGTCGCGGCCGAACACCGGCATGCCGGCGGTCTGGCCGGAGGCCGCCCAGACCATGAGGTCCTCCATGTGCCGCAGCATGGCCTCGGCGCCGTCGCCCCAGTGGGTCTCGTCACTCCACTGCAGGCTCAGCACGGCCCCCTCGGCGCGGTGCAGCACCGTGAGCATGTACTTGGCGCCGAGCAGGCGCGGCGGGGCGAACGTGACCTCCTCGTCGTCGAAGGCGCCACGGCTCGCCGACCAGGCGGTGCCGAAGTCCCCGGCGATCGACCCGTCCATGTAGCTGAACCTCGGGTACGCCACCGCCGTCTTGTACAGGCCGCCGAGGACGTCCTCGCACATCCGCTCGGTGGCGTACGGGTCGGCGTTGGCGAAGCGGTGGCCGTGCAGCTGCTGGGCCGCGCAGTCCGCGAGGGCCCGCGCGAAGGTGGCGCCGGTGGGGCGCGGGACCAGCACGGGCAGCGTCATGGTGGCCTTGCGCACCGAGCCCGCGGCGCCGGCGGACAGCCGGTTCGCCGAGATGGCGAACAGCCCGGCCAGCGGCGACGCCTCCACCGCGCAGACGGCGGCGCCAAAGGCGAGCAGGAAGGCGGCGGAGGCCGATATGCCCCGCGTCCTGGCGAGGACCCCGGCCGCCTCCCCCGCGCGGCGGGAGGTCAGCCAGCACGAGCGGAAGCCGCCATACTCGGTGAGCGGCACGGGCGGCGCCGGGGGTTCTGCGCGCGGCGTGAAGCCGTCGAGGCCGTCCCTGAGCCCGGTGAGCCGCCGTTCCCAGTACCGCAGGGCGCGGCGCTGGTAGGCCTGACCCGCGGGGGTGACCTCCGCCTCGGCGGCGTCGATGGGCTGCTCGGCCGGGGGGCTCGCGGCGAACGGCTCGCGACCGGCGGCGCGCGACCTGATCGCCAGCGACAGGTCACGGCACAGGACGGTCATCGCCCACGGGTCGATGGCGACGTGGTCGACCACCAGGTCGACGCGGCGCACGGCCGCGCCTCGCACGAACAGCACCACCTTGATCGGCCATTCGGCGCCGATCCGGAAGCACGTGCGCCGCCAGGGGGTGTCGAAGCGGGGGCCGCCGGGGTCCTGACCGGTGACCTCGATGATGTCGCCGAGGAAGGCGTCGACCGGGGTGACGTGCTGGCGGGCCCGGTCCCCCTGGCCGCGCTCGATGACCGACCGCAGCCCTTCGTGGCGCAGGACGACGTCCCGTACGGCCGCGACCACCGCCTCGCGGGGCGCGTCACGGCCGGGCACGGCGGCGCAGATGTTGTCCTCGAACGAGGTCGGGGAGTCGGTGGGGATCCACTGGACCCACTCGTGCTGGGCCCAGGTGAGGCGGCCGTGGCGTTCGGCGGGCACGGGCGGCGACCACCCGGATTCGGTCATCGGAAACCTCCGTATCGCCGCCGCCACATCGGAAATGTCCAGTTCTTGCGAGACTATCTCATAATCTGTCAGTCTTTTGTCGTCATACCGATAGCTCGCCAGACGGGGGAAGTGCGTGGCGATCGAAGGTTCCCCACCATGATGAGAACGACGACGCGCCTGCTCGCGACGCGGGCCGCCGAGGATCCCGGACGGCCCGCCGTGACCGTGGACGGCGTCGGATCGCTGACGTTCGGCGAATGGGAGACCCGGGCGGACGCGGTCGCCCTCGGCCTGCTCGAACGGGGCCTGCGCGCCGGGGACCGCGTGGGACTGCTGTTCGGCGGCCGGGGCTGGATCGACTTCGCCGTCGCCTACTGCGCGGTCCACAAGGCCGGCGGGGTGGCGGTACCGCTCTCGGACCGGTTCCCCCCGGCGGAACTGGCCTTCATGCTGGCCGACTGCGCCGCCACCGGCCTCGTCCACGACCAGGGCGCCGCACCGCCCCCGTACCCCGGGGCGTGGACGGCGACGGTCGCGGACCTCGACCGGGGGCCGGGGGCGCCCGTGGAACCGGACACCCCGGAGCGGGACCTCGCGCAGATCCTCTACACCTCGGGGACCACCGGCAGGCCGAAGGGCGTGGCCGCGAGCCACGCCAACCTGATGTTCGGCTGCACCTTCACCGGGCGGCGGCGCCCGCTCGCGCACTCGCGGCAGTTCCTGCACGCCTTCCCGGTCGGGACCAACGCCGGGCAGACGATGCTGGTCAACGCCCTCGACGCCCGGGCCTCCGCGCTGACGCTGCCGCTGTTCACCCCCGCGCGGTTCGGCAGGCTGATCGAGTCGCGGGCGGTCGGGACCGTCTTCGTCGTCCCGACCATGGCCACCGAACTGCTCAAGGCCGGGATCCACGAGCGGTACGACCTGTCGAGCGTGCGGCTGTTCGGGTCCACCGCGGCGGCGCTCCCGCCGGCGGTCGCCGTCGCGCTGGGCGCGGTCTTCCCCAACGCGACGATCGTCAACTACTACACCTCCACCGAGGCGGCGCCCGCCCAGATGACCATGATCTTCGACCCGGCCCGGCCGACGTCCGTGGGCCGCCCCGCCTCACCGGGCGACATCCGCATCACCGACGAAGGCGGCCACCCACCCCCACCCGGCGAACCCGGCCACGTCTGGCTCCGCTCCCCCACCACCCCCCGCACCTACTACCGAACCCACCCATCGAACCCCCCACCCCCCGGCCACCGACCGGTATCCCACGGGAACGGCGACCGGGCTACGGAGGGGACGGTGTTCCGGGGGAGGTGGGTTCGCATGGGCGATGTCGGCTACCTGGACGGCGAGGGGTATCTCCACCTGGTCGACCGGGACCACGACATCATCAAGTCCGGCGCGTTCAAGATCTCCACCATGAAGATCGAGGCCGCGCTGCACGAGCATCCCGACGTCAGCGACGCCGCCGTGTTCGGCGTACCGCACGCCGACCTCGGCACACAGGTCGTCGCCGCGCTCGTCACCTCCGCCGCCCTCTCCCTGCGCGACGTCCGCGCCTTCCTCGCGCCCCGCCTCGCCGAACACGAACTACCCCGGCGAATCCTGATCGTCGACGCCCTCCCCAAGAACCCCGCCGGCAAAGTGCTCAAACGCACCCTCCGCGACTCCCTCCTATCAACCACCTGACCGGTGGGGGAGCCGGAACCGCCCGGTGCCACCGGCAGGTGACGGCGGGCCACCCGGTACCGCCCACCAACGCTCAGGTGACGGGGGCCGGCGGCGCTTTGGATTTCTTGGGCGGGGCTGGTGGCCGGCTCTCTTCCGCTGCCTGTGGTGGCTTCAGGTCGGCGCCGAGGCGGTGGGAGGGGGTACGGCGGGGCCGGCGCCGCTGTACGGCGGCCGGCCGGTGGACCATCCGAGGTCGCGCGGGCCCCGTCGGCCGCGGGGACCTCTCCGAGACGAGTACCTCCGCTCAGAAAAGAGAACTCATGCAGGCTTCCTTCGCCCAGCACGGCGTCTGGGTCGCCGAGCGGACGGGTGTGACCGGCCCGGCCTATCACCTGCCCCTCGCCATCCACTTCGACGGCGAACTGGACACCGGCGCGCTGCTCGCCGCGTGCGCCGCCCTGGTCGCCCGGCACGAGACGCTCCGCTGTCGCGCCGAAGAGGTGGACGGCGTCCTGTTCCTCCGCCCGGACACGGCCCCGCCCATCACCCACCAGGACCTCACCACCCCCGGAAACCCCTTACCCCCCGTGGACGACCTGGTGGAGGAGGCGATCCGGCGGGGATTCGACCTGGAACGCGGGCCACTGGCCCGATTCACGCTTCTCACGCTCGCCCCCCGGCGGCACGTGCTGCTGTTCGTGGCGCACCACCTCGTGTTCGACGGCGGATCCAAGGACGTACTCGTCCGCGACCTCGCCGAGCTGTACGGCACGCACCTAAGCACCCCGGCGCCCACGGAGAAGACCCCGGGACGCCTAGGGACAACGACCCAGGCCGCGTACGAGCCACACGCCGAGGCAGAGCGAGGACACACCGAGGCGGAGACGGCACGTGCCGAAGCGGAGCGGGAACGGCTCGAAGCGGAGCAGCAACGGGTCGCAGCGGAGCGGGAACGGGTCGAAAGGGATCGGGGGCGGGCCAGGGACTACTGGAAGGCCAGGTGGCGGGACGAGGGCGAGGTGATCCTCCCTGGTCACCGGACGCCGCCTTCGCCCCGGCGGAACCAGCCCCAGGCGGGCGAAGGCGGGAACGTCGACCTCACGGTGGACGGCGCGCTGTGGGGGCGGCTCGCGAAGACCGCGGAGGAGGTGGGGGTCACCCGTTTCGAGTTCGTCGTGACGGCCCTGCGGGCGCTGCTGCAGCACTACGGCAACGACGACGTCATGCTCTCGCTCGACCTCGGCACCCGCACCAGCGAGACCCGCGACCGCATCGGCCTGTACGTCAACGAACTGCCGCTGGCCGCGCGCCCGAACCCCGGCGCGACGTTCCGGGAGTTCGCCACCGGCGTCCGCGCCGGGCTCCGCGAGCTGTACCGCTTCCGGCACGTCCCCCTGACCCAGGCCATCGGCGGCCTGACGTCCCGTGCGGCCCTCACCCCCGTCTCCGTCAGCTACCGCAAGCGGGCCGCGGACCCGGAGTTCGCCGGGCTGGACACCCGCGTCGAGTGGACGATGTTCCCCCACGCGGTGCGGAACACGCTCAACGTCCAGTTCGTCGAGAATCCCGAGGACCTGTCGGTCAGCCTGCGCTACGACACCGCGCGTGTCGGGGACGCCGACGCCCGGCGCGTCGCCGCCCACTTCCTGACCCTGCTCACGGTGGCGGCGGAGGAACCGGACACGCCGGTCGGTGACCTGCCGGTCCTGCCGCCGGAGGAACGCGAGCTGGTGTCCTCCGGCTGGAACGACACCCGCGTGCCATACGCCCCCGACGCCACCGTGCTCTCGCTGTTCGCCGAGCGGGTGCGCGCGACGCCGGACGCGGAGGCCGTGGTCCACGGCGACCGGCGGCTCCGCTACGCCGAGCTGGACGCGATCTCCGCCCGGCTGGCCGACCGCCTCCGGGACGCGGGGGCAGGGACGGGTTCGCTGGTGGCGCTGCACATGGAGCGCTCGTGGACCATGATCGCCGGGATGCTGGCCGTGATGCGGGCCGGGGCCGCGTACCTGCCCCTCGACCCCGCCTACCCGGCCGAGCGGCTGGACTTCATCCTGGCCGACGCGGGCGTCCAGACCGTCCTGACCGACGGCGGGACCGGGCTGGCCCCTGCCCTCCGCCAGGTCCGCTTGGACCGGCGCGAAACGGCGCCGCCGCCCCTGGCGACCCCCGGCACGGACGGCACCGGGCTCGACCCCGGCTCCCCCGCGTACGTCATCTACACCTCCGGTTCCACCGGGCGCCCCAAGGGGGTCGTGGTCCCGCACTCCGCGCTGGCCAACCTGCTGCTCGGGATGCGCGACCTGCTCGGCGCCGCCCCCCGGCACACGTGGCTCGCGCTCACGTCCCTGTCGTTCGACATCTCGGCGCTGGAACTGCTGCTCCCCCTGGTCACCGGCGGCCGGGTGGTCGTCGCGGACGAGGACGCCTCCCGGGGGCCCGGGGCGGTCGAGCTGGTCAGGGCCGAGCGCGTCTCACACGTGCAGGCGACGCCGTCGGGCTGGCGGATGCTGCTGGCCGCCGGGTTCGACGCGCGCGACGTCGTCGCCCTCGCCGGGGGCGAGGCGCTGCCGGCGCCGCTGGCCCGCGAGCTGCGCGGCCGGGTGGACCGCCTGGTGAACGTGTACGGGCCCACCGAGACGACCATCTGGTCCACCGCGTGGGAGGTCCCCGCCGACCCGGGCGCGGTGTCCATCGGGCGGCCGATCGCCAACACCGCCGTGTACGTGCTGGACGGGCAGGACGACCTCGCCCCCATCGGGGTGCCCGGCGAGCTGGTCATCGGCGGCGCGGGCGTGGCCACCGGCTACCTCGGCCGGCCCGCGCTGACGCGGGAGCGGTTCGTCCCGGACCCGCTCACCGGCGGGCGCATGTACCGCACGGGCGACCGGGCACGCTGGCACGCGGACGGGACCCTGGAGTTCCTGGGCCGCGCCGACGACCAGGTGAAGCTCCGTGGTCACCGCATCGAACCCGGCGAAATCGAGGCCCGCCTCCTGGAACACCCGCTGATCGCCCAGGCCGCCGTGATCGTCCGGGAAGACGGGACCGGAGACCCTTACCTGGCCGCCTACGTGGTCCCCGATGCTGGGATGGGGTTCGGTACGGGTGAGCTGCGGGGTTTCCTGGGGCGTGTCCTGCCGAAGTACATGGTCCCCGACCACTTCACGGTGGTTGCCGCGCTGCCCCTGACCCCAAACGGCAAACTCGACCGCACCGCCCTTCCCGACCCTGCCCTCTTGGGCGGCGCCGCTCCGGCCGAGTCGCCCGTGACCGACTCCGGCGGGAACGGTGACGGTCCGTTCGGCTCTGGTCCGAACGCTTCTGCCGGGAGCGATGTTCTAGTCGGGTCGGGCTTGGATGCTCCTGCCGGGAACGGTGACGGTCCGATCCGGTCGGGCTCGGACGCTTCTACCCGGAACAACGATGGTCCAGTCGGGTCGGGTTCGGGCACTTCTGCCGGGAGCGGCGATCGTCCGGGGACGGCGTCGGCGGACCGGGCCGCGGCGATTCGGGTGATCTGCCAGGAGGTCCTGCGGGTCGGTGAGATCCGGCCGGAGGACGACCTGTTCGACCTCGGAGCGCACTCCTTGACGATCACGCAGATCGCCTCCCGCGTGCGGCAGCGCCTCGGGCTGGAGGTGCCCCTCCAGGTGTTCTTCGACGCCCTCACATTCGGCGACCTGCTCGACGCGATCTCCGACGGCGCGAACGCCCGGCCTTACGCGACCTCCCCCGGCGCGAATACCCATCCCGACGCGACCTCCGGCGGCGCGACCTCCGGCGGCGCGAGCTCCCCCGGTGCGAGCTCCCCTGACGCGGACGACCGGCCCGCGTCCGGGGCATTCGTCGGGGAGGTGGGCTGATCATGGGAACGGTCGCGCGCGGCGAGATCGCCGCACGGCCCGCCGGCCTCGGTGACCCGCCGCTGTCTTACGGCCAGGAGCGCATGTGGTTCCTCAGCCGCCTGGAGCCCGGCGGCGGGGCCGCCTACAACGTGTTCCTCGCCCACACCCTGACGGGCCCGCTGGACGTCGCGGCGCTCGGCAGGGCCGTCGCGGAGATCGCCGCCCGCCACGAGGTGCTCCGTACCCGCTATCCGAGCCGGGACGGCGAGCCCGTCCAGGTCATCGACCCCCCGCCCCCGGCGGCTCCCGCTCTGGGGTTCTCGCCCCAAGCACGACAAGCGACCCAAGTATGGCAAGCCGCCCCGCCCCCGCAAGCGACCCCGCCCCTGGTGGCCGGGGTGCTGGAGCTGGTGGACCTGACCGGCCTCCCCGCCGCCCGGCGCGAGGCCAGGGCCAAGGAGATCGCCGCCGAGCGCGTGGCCCACGAGTTCGACCTCGCCGGCGAGCACCCCTTCCGGGCCACCCTGCTGCGCCTGTCCGGGGACAAGGCCGGGGACGAGGCCGAGGCCGGGGCCGGGGCCGGGAACGAGGACGAGGACGAGCACGTGCTGTGCGTGGTGTTCCACCACATCGCCGTGGACGGCTGGTCGTCAGAGATCTTCTTCCGCGAACTGGCGGCCCTCTACGAGACGTACACGAGCGAAAACACGCCCAGCACGCCTCCGGCGAACAGCGGCACATCCCCCACGCCCCCGACGACCCGCGACAGACCCCACACGTCCCCGCCAGACGGAAGCGCGCCCCACCTGCCCACGGCAAGCGAAAACACGCCCGGCACGCCCCCGGCGAGGAGCGGCCCATCCCCCACGCCTCCGGCGACCGGCGACAGACCCGACACGTCCCCGCCAGGCAGAGGCACGCCCCACCTCCCCCCGGCGCCCGGGCCGCCGGTGCCGGCGATCCAGTACGCGGACTACGCGCTGTGGCAGCGTGGGCGGCTCGGTGAGGTGCTGGAGGAGCAGCTCGGGTACTGGCGGCACCAGCTCGCGGACCCTCCCGTGCTGGACCTGCCCGCCGACCGGCCGCGCCCGCCGGTCACCACCGCCAACGGCGGCGTCGTCACCCGCCTGCTCCCCGCGTCCCTGACCGCGCGGATCGACGAACTGTCCCGCCGGGCGCGCTCGACCAGGTTCATGACGCTGATGGCCGCCTACCAGGCGCTGCTCGCCCGGTACTCCGGCCAGGACGACATCTGCGTCGGCACCCCGGTCGCGGGCCGCGGACTGCCCGAACTGGAGCCGCTGATCGGTCTCTTCGTCAACACGCTCGTGTTCCGCGTGGACCTGTCCGGCGACCCGACCTTCCGCGAGCTGCTCACCCGTGTGCGCACGACGGCCCTCGGGGCGTACTCCAACGACGCGGTCCCCTTCGACCGGCTGGTGAGCGAGCTGAACCTGGCGCGGGACCTCGCCAGGACCCCGCTGTTCCAGGCCCAGCTCGTCCTGTACACCTACGCCGGGGACCTGCCGCCGCTGAAGGGGCTCACGACCGGCCCGTACGACCCGGGGGTGCGGCTGGCGCCCTTCGACCTGACGGCGGAGTTCCGGCAGGACCACGACGGGCTGCGGCTGTCCCTGATCTACAACTCCGACCTGTTCGACCACGCCACGGCCGAACGCATGGCCGGGCACTTCGAGGCCCTGCTGCGCCAGGCCACCGAGGACCCCGGTCGCCGCCTGTCCGAGCTGGACCTGCTCGGCGCCGCGGAGCGGGAGCGGCTGCTGGCCGGGTGGAACGACACCGCGGCGCCGCGCCCGGACGCCACGCTGCCGGAGCTGGTCACCGGCCTGCCGGGCGCGACGGCGGTCACCTGCGAGGGGCGCACGCTGACGTACGCTGAGCTGGAGGCCGGGTCGAACCGGCTGGCCCACCGGCTGCGGCGCGAGGGCGTGCGGCCCGGGGTGCTGGTCGCCCTGTGCGCGTCCCGGTCGCCTGAGATGGTGGTCGCGCTGCTGGCCGTGTTGAAGGCCGGCGGCGCGTACCTGCCGCTGGACCCGGAGTACCCGCGCGACCGGCTGGCGTTCGTCCTGGCCGACTCGGGGGCGGCGCTGCTGCTCACCGAGGAGGGCGTGCGCGACCGGCTCCCCGCGACCGGGATCCCGGCCCTGCCGATCGACGACCCGGGGCTCTGCGCCGCCGAACCCGCCTCCGCGCCGGCCCCCCTGGCCACCTCGGGCGACCTGGCGTACGTGATCTACACCTCGGGGTCGACCGGGCGGCCCAAGGGCGTCGCGGTCGAGCACCGCGCCCTGGTCAACCTGCTGCTGTCCATGGCGGACCTGCTCGGCTCCGGCCCCGAGCACCGGTGGCTGGCGCTCACGTCGCTGTCGTTCGACATCTCCGGGCTCGAACTGTTCCTGCCCCTGGTCACCGGGGGGCAGGTACTCCTCGCGAGCAGCCGGGAGGCCGCGGACCCGCTCGCCTTGGCCAGGCTGGCGTCCACACACGCCGTGACCCACGTGCAGGCCACGCCATCGGGATGGCAGGCCATGCTCGACGCGGGCTTCAACGGCCCGCCGGTCACCGCACCCGACGCAGGCTTCGACCGCCCGGCGGCCACCCCCAACGCGGGCTTCAACGGCCCGCCGGCCACCGCGCTCCACGCAGGCTTCGACCGCACGGCGGTCACCGCGCTCGTTGGCGGCGAGGCGCTGCCGCTGCCGCTCGCCCGTGCGCTGCGGGAGCGCGTACGGGACATGTGGAACGTGTACGGCCCCACCGAGACGACCATCTGGTCCACCTGCGAGCGGGTCCCGGTGGACCCGGACCTGGTCACGATCGGGAGGCCCCTCGCCAACACCCAGGTGTACGTGCTGGATGAGCGGTTCGAGCCGGTGCCCGTGGGCGTGCCCGGGGAGCTGTTCATCGGCGGCGCCGGGGTCGCGCGGGACTACCTGCGCCGCCCGGCGCTGACCGCCGAGCGTTTCCTGCCCGACCCGTACGGGCCGCCCGGCTCGCGCCTCTACCGGACCGGCGACCGGGTGCGGTGGCTGGCCGACGGCCGGCTGTCCTTCCTCGGCCGCGCGGACGGCCAGGTGAAGCTGCGCGGGCACCGCGTCGAGCTGGGCGAGGTCGAGGCGGTCCTGTCGGTCTGCCCGGGGGTGACCCGCGCGGTCGCCGCGATCCACGAGGACAACCTGGTCGCCTACGTCGTCGGCGACGCTTCCGGCGTGCGCGCGCACGCGGCGCGTTCGCTGCCCGCCGTCATGGTCCCCTCGGAGGTGGTGCCGCTCGCGGCGCTGCCGATGACCCCCAACGGCAAGGTCGACCGTAAGGCGCTGCCCGCTCCCGGCCGCCGGCCGCCCGGCCTCGACAGGCCGCCCGCGACCCCGATGGAACGCCGCGTCGCCGAGGTCTTCTCCGAGGTGCTGCGGCTGGACGCCGTGGGCGCCGACGACGACTTCTTCCGGCTCGGCGGCCACTCGCTGCTCGCGGTCAAGGCGACCGCGCGGATGTCGGCCACGCTCGGCACGGAGATCCCGCTACGTGAGGTGTTCACCAACCCGACCGTGACCGGATACGCGTCCGCCCTCCACGACCGCTACGCCTCCGCCCCTGGCATGGCCGCCCTCCACAACTACTACGCGCCCGACGCCTTCCAGGACCGCAATGCGTCCGCCGCCCCCCACGACCACTATGCGCCCGCCGCCCTCCAGGACCACAATGCGCCCGCCGCCCCTCACGAGGCCGCCCCCCACGACCACTACGCGCCCGCCGCCCCCCACGACCACTATGCGCCCGCCGCCTTCCAGGACCACAATGCGTCCGCCGCCCCTCACGAGGCCGCGCTCCACGACGCCTCCACCTCCACCCCAGGGGCACCCGCCCCTCCCATGGCCGCTGTCGGGCGGCGCCCAGGCGGCGGGACGCCACCGCTGTCCCCGGCGCAGGAGCGGCTGTGGTTCCTGCACCGGCTCGACCCCGGCGACGCCTCCTACAACATGTTCCTGGTGTGGCGGCTGCGCGGCGCACTCGACACCGGCGCGCTGGCCGCCGCCCTCGGCGACCTCACCGCCCGCCACGAGACCCTGCGCACCCGCTACCCCGACCACGACGGCGTCCCGATCACCGTCGTCGAACCGCCCGGCGGCCTGACCGTGGAACACACCGACCTTTCCAGCGGACCCGGCGGTGTCGAGGGGGAGGCGCGGCGGATCGTTGCCGAGCGGACCAACGCCCCCTTCGACCTGACCGCCGCGCCTCCGTTCCGCGTCACCCTGCTCCGCCTGGCCGAAGACGACCACGTGCTGTGCCTGGTGCTGCACCACATCGCGGGCGACGGATGGTCGCTGACCATCCTCGGCGAGGACCTCGCCGAGTTCCACGACGCCCGCCGTAACGGCACCGGCGCGATGCCGACCGAGCCGACGCCGACCGAGCCGACGCTGACCGAGCCGACGCTGACCGAGTCGACGCTGCGGTACGGCGACGTCGCGTACTGGCGGCGCGGGCGGGACGACGGCGCCGCGCTGGAGTACTGGCGCGGGCAACTCGCCGGCCCACCGGTACTGGAACTGCCGTCCGACCGTCCCCGGCCCGAGGTCTCCGCGCACCGGGGCGGGTTCCATTCGTTCGCGCTGCCGCCCAAACTGGCCGACCGGCTGGAGCGGATCGGGCGCGAGCGCGGCGCGACGCTGTTCATGGTGCTGCTCGCCGCCTACCAGGTGCTGCTCGCCCGGCACACCGGGCAGAGCGAGATCATGGTGGGTTCGCCGTCGGCCGGGCGGGACCGCGTCGAGTTCGAGCGGATCGTGGGGTACTTCGCCACCACGCTCGTGCTGCGCGGCGACCTGTCCTGCGACCCCACCTTCGCGGGCCTGCTCGACCGGACGCGCGCGACCGTCCTCGCCGCGATGGCCCACCAGGACGTGCCGTTCGAGAAGGTGCTTGCGGAGCTGGACGTGCCGCGCGACCCGCGCCGCACCCCGCTGTTCCAGACCATGGCCATCCTGCACAGCCAGGACGAGGGCGGGAAGGTCACCCTGGGCGGGGTAGAGCCGGAGTGGTTCGACGCCGGGTACCGCCAGGCCAAGTTCGACCTGATGCTGGAGGCGTGGCGCGGGCCTGGCGGGCTGTCGCTCGTCCTCGGGTACGACGCGGAGCTCTTCGACGAGGCGACCGTCGCCGCGCTGGCGGACCGGTTCGTCCTCCTGTGCCACGGGATCACGGCCGCGCCCGGCACCCCGATCTCCGCCCTCCCCCTCCTCACCCCCGCCGACCGATCCCGGCTCGCCACCCTCGAACCCGCCGACCCCCCGCCTTCCACCTCCACACCCGGCGACCCCCCGCCCTCCGCACTCGCACCCGGCGACCCCCCGCCCATCGCCCTCACGGTTGGTGGGTTCGTGCCGGGAATGGTGGGCGGCATGACGGCCGCGTACCCGCAGGGGGTCGCGGTGAGCTGTGGCGGCGAGGCGCTGACGTACGCGGAGCTGGAGCGGCGGGTCGCCTCGCTCGCGGCCCGGCTGCGCGGCCGGGGCGTATGGCGGGAGACCGTCGTCGGTGTGCACGTCGGCCGCTCGCTCGACGCCGTCGTGGCGCTGCTGGCGGTGTGGCGGGCCGGGGGCGCGTACCTGCCGCTGGACACCGAGCTGCCGCCCGAGCGCAAGGGGCTCCTCATCGCCGACAGCGGCGCGGCCATGGTGCTGACCCGGCCGCACCCGCCCGGCTCCCTGCCCGGCGACGTCCCCCTGCTGCTCATCGGCGGACCACAGGACACCGGCGACGACCCGGCGAGCAACCTCACGGCCGCGATCGTCCAAGCGAAGGACACCGGCGACGGTCCGGCGCCGAGGAGCCTGGCGGCGGGTACGAGGGGTACCGACGCCGCGTACGTGATCTACACCTCCGGGTCCACCGGGACGCCCAAGGGCGTGGTGGTGGAGCACCAGGCGCTGGCCGCCCGTGTGGACTGGATGCGGCGGGCCTACGCCCTCGGGCCCGGCGACCGGGTCGTCCAGTTCGCGTCCCTGAGCTTCGACACCCACGCGGAGGAGATCTACCCCGCCCTCGCCGCCGGTGCGGCCGTGGAGCTGCTGCCCGAGGGCGCCCTCACCCTGCCCGAGCTGCTCGCCGGCCCACGGGGGCGGGAGATCACCGTGCTCGACCTGCCGACGGCCTACTGGCACCGGCTGGTCGACCAGATCGACGACGTGGCGTGGCCCGGGCGGCTGCGCCTGGTCATCCTCGGCGGCGAGCAGGTCCACGCCGCCTCGGTGGCCCGCTGGAGGGAGCGGTTCGGCGACCGGGTGCGCCTGGTGAACACCTACGGGCCGACCGAGGCCACGATCATCGCGACCGCCACCGACCTCGGCGCCGCCGACACGGCGGGAAGGCCCCCGATCGGCCGGCCGATCGCCGGGACCCGGGCCGTGGTGCTCGGCCCTGACGGCCGGCGGGTCCCCCCGGGGGCGCCAGGGGAGCTTCACCTCGGCGGCGCCGGGCTCGCCCGCCATTACCTGGGCCGCCCCGAGCTCACCGCCGAGCGCTTCGTCGCCCACCCGGGGGAAGGACGGCTGTACCGGACCGGCGACGCGGTCCGGTGGCGCGCGGACGGGCGGCTGGAGTTCCTCGGCCGCCTGGACGACCAGATGAAGATCCGAGGGTTCCGCGTCGAGCCCGGGGAGATCGAGGAACGGCTGCTCGCCCTCCCGGGCGTCCGGCAGGCCGCCGTGCTCGCTCGTGACGACACCCTGGTCGCCTACGTCGCGGGCCCGCCCGCCCTGCCCGGCGGTCAGGGGGCGGAGGGGCTTAGCGAGAAACCCGCTGACAGACCCGCCGACGGACCCGCTGATAAGTCCGCCCGGGGGTCCGTCGGGGAGTCCGCCGGGCAGTCCGCCCGAGGATCCGCCGGGGGGTCCGCCCAAGGATCCGCCGGGGAGTTCGCCCGGGGGTCCGTCGGTGGGTCTGGGCCGCTCGACCCGGTGGTGCTGCGGCGCGCGTTGGCGGCGGCGCTGCCCGCGTACATGGTCCCCGAGGTCTGGGTCGTGCTCGACGCGCTCCCGCTGACGCCCGGGGGCAAGATCGACCGCAGGGCGCTGCCGGAGCCCGGTCTCGGTGGCGACCGCCCGTTCGTGGCGCCCCGTACGGACGCCGAGGTCCTGGTGGCGGAGATCTGGCAGGAGGTGCTGCGGCCCGCCGGCCGCGACCTGTCCGCGTACCCCACCGGAACGCCCGCAGGCAGCGCCGGTACGAACGCACCTCCCGTCAGGGCGAACGCGGAAAGCGCCGGTACGGGCACGGGACCCGTGGACATTGGCTCGGGACCCGTGGACGTGGGCGCGGGACTCGTCGGTGCTTTCGACGACTTCTTCGCTCTGGGTGGGCACTCCCTGCTGGCGGTTCAGGTGGGCTCCCGCCTGCGGGCCGTGATCGGGATCGAGGTCCCGGTGCGCGCGCTCTTCGTCCATCGCACGGTGGCCGACCTCGCGGCGGAGGTCGAGCGGCTGCTGGTGGAGGACCTGTCGGGGCTCACCGAGGAGGAGGCCGCCCTGCTCCTGGAGGAGGAGGCACCGTGACCGGCACGGAACGCGCGAGGCACGCGACCGACGCCGCCGGTCGGAACGGCACGGCACGGCACGACCGACGAAGACCGCGGGAACACAGGAGACGACATGGACCAGCGAAGCGGTACGAACCACACGAACGGCACGGATCAGGTGACCGATATGAACGACGCGGGCCAGGGGGTGGATCACCTGAGCGTTACGGACGACGGGACCGGCGGGGGCGCCGGGACCGGGCTCAGGGAGTGGCTCGCGGGTGCGCTGTCGGAGGCCTGTGACGGGGAGATCTCCGCACAGGAGATCCTCGGCGCCCGCTGCTCGTTCGTCGCCCTGGGGGTCGGCTCGCTCTCCATGGTGCGGCTGATCGACGTGATCGAGTCCGGGCTGGACGTCGAGATCGAGTTCGAGGGCGACGCCTGGTTCATGGAGGACCTCGACAGCCTGGTCACCTACCTGAGCGGCCTGTCTCCTCGCGAGACGAACGGCCTGCCATTGCCCTAGAGGAGCGACCTGTCCCTGACCCAAACGAACGGCCCGGCCCTGCCCGAGAGGACCTGAGGGGGGCGCTGGTCAGCCGAAGAGGTCGGCTTCGTGGTGGTCGTCTCCGAGGGGGCCGGGGTCGCCCGCCAGCCGGGTGAAGTACTCCTGGGGCAGGATCGGCTGGCCCACGTTGTTGGACAGCGCGAAGTAGGCCCCGTTCACACTGATCTGGGTGCGGTGCGCGCGCAGTGCGGCGATCTTGGATTCGAGGTGGGCGGTGGCGTCGACGCGGGTGGTGACCTGGTCGTCGGGGACGCCGAACCCGAAGTCCTCCACCGACTTCACCCGCTCGAACGGCCCGGAGTCGACGGCACGTTCCAGCACCGTCAGCGGCATCGCCGTGGCGTAGAACCGGGACGGCGTCCACGGCTCCCCCTCGCCGAACGCCGGGTCGGCGGCCTTCTCGAAGGCACGCCACGCCACGCGGTGGGCCTGGATGTGATCAGGATGGCCGTAGTACCCGTTGTCGTCATAGGTCACGATCACCTGGGGGCGCACCTCGCGCACCACGCCGACCAGCTCGGCCGCCGCGAGGTCCAGGTCGGCCTGCCAGAAACACGCGGGGTCGTCGTTGGTGGGCGCCCCCATCATGCCGGAGTCCCGCCAGCGGCCCGCCCCGCCGAGAAAGCGGTGGTCCCGCACACCGAGCTCGGCACAGGCCCGGGACAGCTCGCCGACGCGGTGGTCCCCCAGCCGGTCCTCATGGTCGGCGCCGAGGTGCCGCAGCTCGGCGGGGATCACGTCGCCCTCCTCGCCCAGCGTGCACGTGACCAGGCTGACGTGGGCCCCCTCGGCCGCGTACTTCGCCATCGTGGCGCCGGTGCCGATCGACTCGTCGTCGGGATGAGCGTGTACGAAAAGGATTCGACGATCGGGCGACATGACCGACCTGCCTTTCTTTATGCGTCGTCGCGCCTCAGGGAGCTCCCGGAGCTCGGCCTTCGGGTCAGGTCACGTGGAGCCGGGACGTGCTCCCGGTCGCGCCGCGCGGGCGGCTCCACAGGCCAGGACCCTAGTCCACGAGGGCGGTCGACCGGACCCTGACGGGCGCGGTGGACCCCCGGACGACCAGCTCTGGCTCGAACAGCAGCTCCTCGGCGGTGACCGAGGCGCCTTCGATCTGGCTGACCAGCAGGGTCACGGCGGTGCGGCCCATCGCCTCGATGGGCTGGCGGACGGTCGTCAGGGGCGGGTTGGTGCAGTTCATGAAGGCGGAGTCGTCGTAACCGACCACCGAGACGTCCTCGGGCACCGACATGCCGAGCCGGCGCACGGCGCGGATGGCGCCGAGGGCCAGCGGGTCGCTCGCGCAGATGAGGCCGGTGACCCCCCGCCTGAGCAGCTTGGTCACCGCGGCCTGGCCGCCCTCGGGCGAGAACAGCGTGTTCTCGACCAGCTCAGGGCCGGTCTGGATGCCGGCCCTGCGGGCCGAGGCGGTGAAGGCGGCGAGCTTGCGGCGCGAGGGGATGTGGTCCTCGGGACCGAGGACCAGCCCGACGCACTCGTGGCCGAGCGAGATCAGGTGGCCGAACGCCTGCTCGACCGCGACGGCGTCGTCCGCGGAGACCTGCGGGAAGCCGAGGCTCTCCGTCGCGGCGTTGACCAGCACGACGGGCAGGCGCAGCTCCAGCAGGCGGAAGTAGTGCTCGTGGGGCGCGTCGGCCTCGGCGTAGTGCCCTCCGGCGAACACCACCCCGGAGACCTGCTGCTCCAGCAGCATCTCCACGTAGTCGGCCTCCGACAGCCCGCCGGCCGTGCGCGTGCACAGCACGGGCGTGAAGCCCTGCTGGGCCAGCGCGCCGCCGAGGACCTCCGCCAGCGCGGGGAAGATCGGGTTCCCCAGCTCGGGGAGCACCAGCCCGACCAGGCGGGCACGCTCGCCCCGAAGCTGGGTCGGCCGCTCGTATCCGAGCACGTCGAGCGCCGTCAGCACGGCCGCCCGGGTGGCGTCGGCCACACCGGGCTTACCGTTCAGCACCCGGCTGACGGTCGCCTCGCTGACGCCGACCTTCTTCGCCACTTCCGCAAGTCGCCGTGTCACGGCGCAATCATAGGTCGGATACCTGCAAGCCGCTTACATTCCCCTGGCTTCGCGTGAAACCCCACCCCATCAGGATCGGTCCAAACCGGGTCGCGGGCAAGTGACCGCCGCCGGCGTTCCTGTCCGGGGCCGATCATCGGCGCCGTCAGGACCCTCACCGGGCCGGCTCCGTATGGCCCGACCAGGTGGATCACCGTCACGGCGGCACCGCATCCACCGACATAGCCGTAAATTTCCGGACACGGTGGTGGTTTGCAATCGTCTTACACGTGCTTGCAACTCCAGCCGCCGGAGCTGTCAGCCGCCGGCACGCCGGGGCCCGATCACGTCCAGGATGTGAGATCAGGTCCAGAACGTGATGAGACGCTCGGCGATCGACCGGCCCTGCGCGTACCCCGCCTCCGCGGACGGCGTGCGCACCGCCGGATCCAGCGGATCGGCGCCCATAGCGGCCAGCGAGGCCCTGTCGGGGATGATGACCTCCACCTCCCCGCCGTACCCGAGCGCCTCCACCTGCCCCGCGAGGTGGGGGTCCTCCAGCGGCGCGAGCACCAGCACGCGTTGGAACCCGGCCGCCAGGTCGGCGTTGACGCCGGAACGCACCCCGCCGTCCATGTAGCGGCCGTCGCCGATGGTCACCGGGGGCCAGACCCCGGGCACGGCGCAGCTCGCCGCGACCGCGTCGACGAGGTCGACGCCGGAGGACCGGTCGAACACGCGGTGCTCGCCGGTCGCGGCGTCCACGGCGACCAGGGCGATGTCGGCCCCGGGCCAGTCGTGGCGGGGAAGCCGGTTGGCGATCACCTCCCTCCGCACGGTCTCGGGGACGGTGTGCGCCGCCAGGGCCAGCTCGCCGACCTGCCGCCGGACCTGTTCGAGGTCCTGGGTCCGCTGGTAGAGGGCCTCGAAGGAGGACACCAGCTCCTCGACCGACACCCCGCTCGGCAGCTCCTTGTTCTGCAGGGCCGGGTCGGCCTGGCGCCGGTACAGCTCGTCGAGCGGCACTCCGCTGGTGACCTGGGCGGCGACGGTGGCGCCCGCCGAGGTGCCGACGATCCGGTCGGCGGCGCGGCCGTCGACACCGCCCTCCGCAAGCCCGGCGAGGACTCCCGTTTCCCAGGCGATGCCCGCTACTCCGCCTCCACCAAGCACCAAAGCACGATTTGTCATGACAGATCCCCTGGCTCGTTCCGGAAGATCATGCTAGCCGTCAGCGGCCCTCGCCCGGACCCGGACCACCGGTGACGACCACCACGATCCGTGTCCCCGGCCGGTACGCCCCCTTCGCCACCAGTTCGAAGATCCCGTACATCATCTTGGCCACGTAGACCCGGTCGAGCAGCAGGCCGTGCCGGGCCGCGAAGTCGCCGATGAAGTCGTCGAGCTCCTTGGTCCGCCTGGCGTAGCCGCCGAAGTGGTAGCCGCATTCCAGGTGCCAGTTCGCCGACGCCGCCCCGAACGCCTCGCACTGCAGCCGTGTGACCTCGCCGGCCAGGAACCCGCCTCCGCGCAGCGCCGGGAAGCCCACGGCCCTGCGGCCCTCGGCCAGCCCCCACGCGATGCCCGCGAGCGTGCCGCCCGTCCCGCAGGCGCAGCAGATCACGTCGAAGCCGCCGGCGCCCGGCGGCCCGTCCGGGCCCTTGAGCTGGGCCTCCACCTCCCCCGGCAGCGCCGCGCAGCCCCGGACCGCGAACGCGTTGCTGCCACCCTCGGGGAGCAGGTAGAACTCGCCCCATCGGCCGCGCAACCGGGACAGGACCTCGGGGCCGTCCTTGGCGCGGTAGGCGGAGCGGTCGAGGTAGGTCAGCCGCATCCCGCGCGACACCGCGAAGGCCAGCGACGGGTTGAGCGGCAGGTGCTCCTCGCCGCGGATCACCCCGATCGTCGCGAACCCGAAGCGGTGCCCGGCGGCGGCCGTGGCCCTGATGTGGTTGGAGTAGGCGCCGCCGAAGGTCAGCAGTGTGCCCGCGCCGAGCCTGGCGGCCTCGGCGAGGTTGTTCTCCAGCTTGCGCCACTTGTTGCCGGGGAGCTCGGGGTCGATCAGGTCGTCGCGTTTCAGGAACAGCCGTACGCCGCCGAGCCGGTCGTCGCGGAGCTCCACCAGCGGGCTCGGCGGCCTCGGAGCCGGCCCCTCGGGACCCGCCTGGCCGTTGTCCACAGGTCCAGCCTGCCACGAGCCCGGCGCCAGGACAGGTCGGTAGGCTACGACCACCCGAACCCCGGGCTCACGACCACCCCGGACCCCGGGGCTCACGACCACTCACAACCCGGGCTCACGACCGCCCTGAATGACGAGGAGACCGCCGTCATGCGTGCTGCCGATGCTTTCCGCGCGGTGAACGGCCGCGAGCCCGAGGGCGCCTGGCACGCGCCGGGGCGCGTCAACCTCATCGGGGAGCACACCGACTACAACGACGGGTTCGTGCTCCCCTTCGCCGTGCCGTGGGGGGTCACCAGCGCCGCCGCCCGCCGCGACGACGACACCCTCACCCTGCTCTCCCTGCAGTCGGACGGCGCCGGTTCCCTAGGGACGGACGGTTCCGGCTCACCGCGAACGGACGGCGCCAGTTCCCTCCGGACGGACGGTTCAGGCTCACCGCGAACGGAAGGTGCCGATCCTTCCGAGGGCCAGGGCGGGGATGCCCGGCCGCTGGTGATCTCCGAGTACGGGCAGGCCGAGGGGTGGGCGCGCTATGCCGTGGGCGTCCTGTGGGCGCTCCGCGAGGCGGGCCACGCCGTGGGCGGCGCCGACATCGTGATCGACGGCGACGTGCCGCAGGGCGCTGGGCTGTCGTCCAGCGCCGCCCTGGAGCTGGCCGTCGCGATGGCGTTCAACGACCTGTACGAGCTGGGCCTGAGCGGGCTCGACCTCGCCCTGATCGCGCAGAAGGCCGAGAACGACTTCGTCGGCATGCCGTGCGGCATCATGGACCAGGCCGCCTCCGCGCTCTGCCGCGAGGGCCACGCCCTGTTCATGGACTGCCGCAGCCTGGCGACCCGCGCCGTCCCCCTCGACCTGGCCGCCCACGGGCTGCGCGTCCTGATCATCGACACCGGCGTCCACCACGAGCTGGCCGACGGGCAGTACGCCCGCCGCCGCCAGGACTGCGAGAACGCGGCCAAGCGCCTCGGGGTGGACGCGCTGCGCGACGTCACCGACCTGGCGGGCGCGCTGTCCAGGCTCGACGGCGACGAGCGTAAACGCGTCCAGCACGTCGTCACCGAGAACCACCGCGTGCAGGCGCTGATCGGGCTGCTGCGGGCGGGCGCGGTGAGCGAGATCGGCGCGCTGCTGAACGCCTCGCACATCTCCCTGCGCGACCAGTACGAGGTGTCCTGCCCTGAGCTCGACGTCGCGGTCGAGGCGGCCGTGCGCGGCGGCGCGCGGGGGGCCCGCATGACCGGGGGCGGCTTCGGCGGATCCGCCATCGCCCTGGTCGCCGACGACCGGGAACAGCGCGTGCGCGACGAGGTCACCCGGTCCTACGAGTCACGCGGCTGGGCGCCCCCGCGCTTCCTCCCCGCCACCCCCTCCCCCGGCGCCCACCGCCTCACCTGACCACCGGACCGCACCTGTCCAGGAGACTTCGTCCACCCGGGGTACGAGCAGGCCGGGGTCCTCTGGTCAGGCGACCTGGGCTATTCGGGGGAAGGTGTCGGTGAGGAGGGTGCGGGCCAGGGAGTCGGCGTGGCGGGCGAGGGTGGCGTCGGCGCCCCATGGGAGGGCCGTGCCCCCGGCGCCGGTGGCCAGGGGGCCGAAGGCGAACCGCCGGGGGTGCACGGCGCCGGTGTGGTCGACGATCCTGCGGTCCGGCAGCCGGACCTTCAGCAGCCCCGACTCCTCGGCGCACTCGCCGCGCGCGTGCAGCCGCCTGACCAGCGGGTCGCCGGTCCGGCTCACGCTGGGTTCGGGCCACCGCGCGTCCACGAAGGACCGGGCCGTCACGGGCGCGGGCACGGTGGGGGTGGTGGCGCGCCACACCCCGGCCTCGTGGGGTTCCACCCGCAGGTCCATGCCGAGGAAGGTGACGATCCCCGCGCGGGCGAGGGCCCGCAGCTCGGCGACCCGCGCGGCGGCCGGCCCGCTCGCGACGTGGTCGGCGAACCCCTGGAACCACGGGTCGCCGGGCACCCGCCCTGCGAGGGCGTCGAGGACGCCGCGCAGCGCGTGGACCATGGCCAGGTCGGCGCTGTGCGCGGGGTCGGCCCGGCGCGACAGGTCGGCGGCGAGGTAGCCGTGCGTCCACCGCTGGAGGCCGGGCAGGTCGCCGAACCTGATGCCGCCGAGCGGCCGGTCCAGCCGGGCGAGGTCGAGCCGGTCCCCGTGGCGGGGCACCGCCCTGCGGATCAGCGCGCGCATCGGCTTGCCGTCCCACTCCTCGGCGGCGTACGCCTCGGCGAAGGACGCCCAGGTCATGCGGGTGCGCTCGGGGTGTGCGGTCAGGAGCTCGTGGTAGTAGGCGAAGGCCAGGTCCTTGGCCACCAGCGGCCACACCTCCCGCCGGAAGTCCTCAGGCCGGCCGGCGAGCGCGGTGACGAACCTCGGGGCCGGCACGGGCCCGGCCCTCAGCGCGTATTCGCTCATGGCGTGGTGGGGCACGCCCCGGCGTGAGCCGACGTGCACCAGGGGCTCGTCGCCGCTGGGGAGGTAGACCGGCTCGCCGCCGGGCCCGCGCCTGAACCGGCCGCCACGGCCGGAGGTGAACGCGTCCAGCATGTCGAACAGGACGGTGCCGAGGCCGCGTACCAGGACGTTCTCCCCGCCGGGGACGTGGTCCAGGGACGGGCTGCCCTGCCCGCCGGGAGGCCGGTAGTACAGCCCGTGCCGCCGGGCGAAGTCGCCGAGCTCCTGTTCGCGCGGCGTCGCCAGCACCTCGATGTGCTGCTGGGCGAGCACCACGGCGTCGGCGGGAAGGCAGGTGCCGTCGTCGAGGAGCACCACCCGGCCCGCCAGGTCCACCGCCCTCGCCCGGTGGACCTGGACGCGCGTCCCCGAGGGGCGCGGCACGGGGCCCTGCGGCCCGGCGGCGGCCGGGGAGGGGTCGACGACGTGGACGTCCAGGACGCGCCGGCCGAGCAGCTCCGAGGCGTTGGCGCAGATGCGGTCGACCAGGCGGCTTCCGGCCGGCCCGGCACCGACGACGCAGACGGATCCCGATCCGGTCACGCTCGCCTCCCTGATTTACCTATATAGAAGGTAGGAAATACATGAATAGCTGTCAAGTCGCCCCATGACGAAACGACGCCCTCTGTCCGGAAGAGGACTCCGGAGAAGGCGTCGCATCAGTAGAGATTCTACGGTCGAAGAGCGGTCACTGCGCGGCGAATTCCGCGATCTCCGGGTTTGGACCCGTGAGCCTCGCGCCTACCTCCACAGGAAACCGGGAACGAAGTCCGCTCGCCTCCAGCACTCGGCGCACAGGAGAGGAGGGGGCCACGATTCGCATGCCGCCGCCGAGGAGCAGTGAACGGCGCCTGGCGGCCATGAGCGCTCCCAGCCCGCTGGCGTCCATGAAGGTCACTCCGGAGAGGTCCAGGACCAGACGGGTGCGCTGCGGTCCGAGCGCGGCCAGAAGCCGCTCCCGCAACATGGGAGAACAGGAGATGTCGACGTCCCCGGTGACGCGGCACACTGCCGTGTCGTCGCGGACGATAACGGACAGGTCCACCGAGGACCTCCAATCAGACGCGGAGGGCGGCTCGCGGTTGGGCAAACCGCCCCGTCATGCGTCCTTGGGGTGAAGGCGGCGGAGCCGCCTTCACGGGAGCCTTGCGGCTCGGATGGTACTTAGAGCGGGCGAACCTGCTCCGCCTGCGGGCCCTTCGGGCCACGCGTCGTCTGGTAGTCGACGCGCTGGTTCTCCTCCAGGCTGCGGTAGCCGCTCGAGTCGATGGCGGAGTAGTGGACGAAGACGTCCGCACTGCCGTCATCGGGAGCGATGAAACCGAAGCCCTTTTCGGCGTTGAACCACTTGACGGTTCCCTGAGCCATGAAACTGATCTCCTCATGAGACGATCTACGAGGTCCACGGGCGTGGATCCCCGGGTTGTTTAGCGACCGACCGCCCCTTGAAAGCACTTGGCTTCGCACGGTGGAACGCCCGCTGTAAGAACTCCGCAGGCGCTGCTACACGTTAACGAACCTCCACTACAACCGATCCCATTCAACACCATGTGGAGCCTCACCGCCAACGCAAGGGGGGGCCGGTCTGACAAGCGCACCGCATCCTCGGGAGATTCCCCGGCCGGACCTCGGAAATTCTAGGCGGATCACGCGCAGGACGCGCGGGATCCGCCTAGATCACCGAGGGGAGGAGGGGCGGCCGGCGCCCTAGATCACCGGGGGGAAGGCGGGCGGCCGGCGCTCCAGGAAACTGGCGACGCCCTCCGCGAAGTCGGGCCTGGAAAACGACTCCAGCATCAACCGGACGGCCTCGGAGGCGGAGTCGTCCAAAGACCGTTGCCAGTCGCCCCAGACCTGCCGCTTGATGACGGCCATCGAGGCCGGCGAGCTGTTCGCCGCCAGCTCACGCGCGTAGGCGGCGGCCTCCGCGGCCAGCCGCTCCCCCGGGACCACCCGGTTCACCAGGCCCATCTCGCCCGCCTCGGCGCCGGTGAAGGTCCGGCCGGACAGCAGGAGGTCCATGGCCCTGGCCTGGCCGACGAGCCGGGGCAGGATCCACGCCAGGCCGTACTCCGCGATGAGGCCGCGCCGGGCGAACGCCGTGGTCCACTTGGCCTCGGCCGAGGTGAACACCAGGTCGCACACCAGCGCGTGGACCATGCCGAGCCCGGCGCAGGCGCCGTTGACCGCCGCGATGATCGGCTTGCGGATCGTCGTGGGATGAGTGTTGGGCCGCTTGTCGGGCACCTCGCCGTATGAGCCGTCCTGGAGGGCGCTGAGCGTCTGGAAGTCGGCCCCCGCGCAGAAGCCCTTCCCCGCGCCGGTGACCACGATCGCCCGGACCTCCGGGTCGCGCTCGGCCTCCTCCAGCAGGTCGAAGTACCGCCGCCCCATGGCGTCGACCCACGCGTTCAGCCGGTCGGGCCGGTTGAACGTCAGCGTCAGCACGCCCTCGTCCAGCGACGAGAGCACGAGATCGGACATGGAACCTCCAGGAGAGACCGCCACAGAATAACGTTCTACACCAATTCTCGCGGACCACGAAGACCGGCCTGTCGAGGGTGTCCGGCCGGTCACCCGTCGTACTCGCTCACGCGCGGATGGTGGACGAACGCCGGCAGCATCCGCACGTCGTCGTAGTAACGGTGGAAGACCGGCGTGAGCGAGCCGGAAAGGGGCGGGACGATCCAGGACCAGTCGGCCGGGCAGATCCGGCCGGACCGCTCCTCGCGCTCCAGATGGGACATGAACCGGCGGGCCTCGGTGTGGTGGTCGGTGATCGTCACGCCGGCCCTGCCGAACGAGTGCAGCACCGCGATGTTGAGCACCACCAGGGCGTGGTCCTTCCACAGCGTGCGGTCGCTGGAGGTGTCCAGTCCGAGCCGGTCGGCGACCACCCGCAGCCGGTTGTACCGGTCCTCGTCGGCCAGGTTGCGCGCGCCGATCTCGGTCCCCATGTACCAGCCGTTGAACGGCGCGCACGGGTAGCAGACGCCGCCGATCTCCAGGCACATGCTGGAGATCGCCGGCACCGCGTGCCAGCGCAGGCCGAGATCGGCGAACCAGTCGTGCACGGGGTGCTCGATCGGCACCTCCAGGATCGCGTCCCCCGGGACGGTCGCGAGCAGCGGCGGCTTGCCCCGCGCCTCGACCACCAGCGGCAGCACGTCGAAGTCGGTGCCCGAGCCGCCCGCCCAGCCCAGGCGGGCGCACGTGGCGGTGAAGTCGGCGTTGCGCCCGTCGCCGGCGACGATCGACCCGTCAGGGCCCCGGTAGCCCGCGTACCGGATGAGCTGCTCGTTCCAGATCCTCGGACCCGGGCGGCCCGGGCGGTCCTGGGCGAAGACGGTGATCGTCGGGCGGATCCGCCCCGAGCCGGTCGCCTCGCGCAGGTGGTTCACCGCCTCCACCGCCACCCCCTCGGCGGTGTCGACCGAACGGTGGTCGAGCACCCGCAGCGACCGCCAGTACAGGCGGCCGATGCACCGGTTGCTGTTGCGCCACGCCACCCGCGCGCCGAAGGCGAGCTCCTCGGCGGTGTGGGTGTAGGTGCCGTGCTCGGCGATCTGCGCGGCGACCTGCCGCAGCCGCCGCCGTACCGGGCCCGCCGAGGGGTGCTCCTCGTGGAACATCCGGACGAACCTCTCGGCCTCCCCCGGGTCCACCGGACCGGTGCCCGCGCCCTCCCGGGGCCGGCCGGGCACCCGCGGACCCCCGGGCACGCCGGGGCCCCCGGGCACGCCAGGGCCGCCGGGGACGCTGGGGACGCTGGGCGGCGCCTCCCTCTCGGGCGCGCCCGGTCCCGGCCGCTTGACGGGGCCCGAGGCCCCATGTCGAGATCTGTACCACGCCAGCATGGACAACCGCCGCACTGTGCTCACGGGCGTCGCGACCGTTTCCGGGCGGAGCGGGCGCCCTGCGCGCAGCGGCCCTCCCCGCTGCGGTCTGCATGATCCGCGGCAGCCGTGTCCCGCGTCGTGCGAAAACGCGGCCACACCAGGCACGGGCGTCTCAGAACGACGATACGAAGCACGGCAGACCCACATCTTCGGTCATCGTCTGTGATTTGTCGCCTCTTATGAGTCACGGTTTTCCCGGGCATGCGGGAACCCGGTTTTCCCGTCCCCCGGGAACCCGGCCCCGGGAACGACGACAGCCCCAGGAGAGGCTCCTGGGGCTGTGATCAAGCTCCCGCGATAGGACTCGAACCTATAACCTGCCGGTTAACAGCCGGCTGCTCTGCCGATTGAGCTACACGGGATCGTTCCGCGCGCCGCCCCGAGGGTGTTGGCCCTTCCTGGCCGCGCGGAACTAGATTAGCGCATTCCGGGGGGTGCGTGTCGCACTCAGATCTTCGACGGATCACCGGCCCTCTCGGGCCTCCGGGACAACGCGACGCGCTCTTGGACGATAACCGCCCGCTACCGGGGTAGGGGAGGCGGAGAGCGGGGATGCAGAGGCAGGCGGAGGTAGCAGATGCGATATCGATTCACGTTCACCGTGGGCCTGGCCATCGGCTACGTTCTCGGCAGCCGGGCGGGCCGGGAACGGTACGAGCAGATCAAGCGGGTCGCGCAGAAGGTGAGCGACAACCCGATGGTCCAGCAGGCCGCGGGCGTCGCCGGCGCCCAGGCGACCAAGGCCGCCGAGGTCACCAAGCACAAGCTCGGCGACGTCCTCGGCGACAGGGTGCCGTTCCTGCACAGGAACGGCTGGAACGTCGTCAGGGACGACACCGGGACCGGCTGGCCGGAGACCGAGGTGGACCGGATCACCTGACCGGCCCCAGGCGGTGACGGCCCGCGCGGGATCCCCGAAGATCACGCGCGGGCCCTCGCGTGCCCGGAGCCGGCGCTTTCCCACGCCCAACAGGGGCCCTCTGAGACGCCTAGCTTGCACAAGCGGCTCTCCCAGAAGCCCGGATCGCAGGAAGCGGGCCCTCTCGGACGCCCACGCGGCGGAGGTCCTGTCAGACGCCCAGGTTGCGGCGGAGGGCCTCCAGGGCCTGCTCGGCGGCGGCCCGCAGGCCCGGGTCGGCGGGGTCGAGGCCCGCGTCGAAGACGAGGTCCCATTCGGCCACGTCCCGGCCCGGCACCCGGCGCGCGATCAGGCGTACTCCCCCTCGGTCCCCCAGGCTCACGTGACGGCTCGCCAGGATCGAGGAGGTGACCCGCTCCCGCACGGCCTCGGGCAGCCGGCCGGGGTCGGGCAGCGCGATCCGCCGCTCGGTGCCGTCGGTCGCCACCACGCGCAGCCCCTCCTCGTCCCACACCGCGCGGTCGATCCGGTACCAGGGGAGGGCGCTCTCTCCCGGCTGGTGCAGGGCGCGGTCGGTGGCCACGACGTACCCGCCGTCCGGCGTGCGGGCGTGGACGAGCACCCGCTCGCCCGCCTCCAGCGTCACGCCGGCCTCGGCGGGCAGGCTCCGGGAGCCCCAGGGAAATCGCATGGGTGCAAGCTACCTGGCCACCAGGCCGAGAGCGCGGGCGGCCGACCGTGAGCCCCTGAGCCGAGAGCGCGGGCGCCGCAGCCCCTGCCTTCCTTGTTCGCCTTGGGGCCGGGATCCGCGCCCGGCCCGCGGTGTCGCGGGCCGGGCGGGGGGCGGCTCAGTCGAGGTAGTCGCGCAGCATCTGGGCGCGGGTCGGGTGGCGCAGTTTGGCCAGCGTCTTGGACTCGATCTGCCTGATCCGCTCGCGGGTCACGCCGAACTCCCTGCCGACCTCCTCCAGCGTCCTCGGGTGCCCGTCGGACAGCCCGAAGCGGAGCTGGATGATCCGCTGCTCGCGGTCGGAGAGGGTGGCCAGGATGTCGTCGAGCTGGTCCTGCAGCATGATGAAGGCCGCTGCCTCGATGGGCACGACCGCGTCGGCGTCCTCGATGAAGTCACCGAGGTCGGAGTCCTCCTCGCCGATGGGCGACTGGAGCGACACCGGCTCCTGGGCGATGCGCTGGATCTCGACCACCCGGTCCACGGGCAGGTCCATCTCCAGGGCGATCTCCTCGGGCGCCGGCTCGCGGCCGAGGTCCTGGTGGAGCTGGCGCTGCACCCGGACGAGCTTGTTGATCGTCTCCACCATGTGCACGGGAATTCGAATCGTCCGCGCCTGGTCCGCGATGGCCCGGGTGATCGCCTGGCGAATCCACCACGTGGCATACGTCGAGAACTTATATCCCTTGGTGTAGTCGAATTTCTCGACCGCGCGGATGAGACCGAGGTTGCCCTCCTGGATGAGGTCCAGGAAGAGCATTCCGCGCCCGACATAGCGTTTCGCGATGGACACGACGAGCCGGAGGTTGGCCTCGATGAGCCGTTGCTTGGCCCGGACGCCCTCCCAGACCAGCTCCTCGAACTCGGGCTTGGCCAGCCGCAGGCCGATGTCGCAGAGCTTGTCCTCGGCGAACAGTCCCGCCTCGATCGCCTTGGCCAGTTCCACCTCCTCCTCGGCCGTGAGAAGGGGTACCCGGCCGATCTCCCGGAGGTAGATGCGGACCAGGTCACTGGTCGGCGCCCGCTTGCCGACATCCTCCTCGTCAGGGCGGACCGGCTCCTCGTCGCCCTGGGGCTCGAGTACCTCCACACCCTTTTCTGCGAGCATCCGCACGACGCGTTCCAGCGCGTCGGCCGGCAACTCGGAGCGGTCGAGCGCGGCGGCCACGTCATCGACGGTGACGCTCCCGCGCTCCCTTCCTCTCGCGACTAGATCCGCCACCTGATCTACCGACGGCGGTCCGCTTGGCAGCACCGATGCACCCACGGGACATAGTCTGCGGTATGGGTACCGTAAAAGGGCAGGCCTATTTTTGGCACAGAAGGTAAGGCCAAAGCCCTTACCGAATCGATATCAAACAAAAGTTTGGCCGCTGTGAGAAGCGGACAGTAAAGTTAATTACGCTCCGACGGCGCGTTCTCTTAACACCCGCCGTTGTTGTTCGAGCGCCACCAGTTCCCCGAACAGGCGGTTGTAGTCCTGCTGCTGCTCAACGGGGTTGAGCCGCTCCATCTTGGCCTTGATCTGGACCAGGGCCCGGGTCACCGCTATCTCCGCCAGCCTGGCCAGCACCGCGATGCCGTACCGCTCCTCGCCCTCCAGGTCGGAGCGCACGGGCTCGACCGCGAACCTGGTCGCCTGGGCGCGCAGGTCCTCGTCCTCGGTGGAGCGCAGCAGCAGGTCGACCCATTCGCGCCCGCCAGGGCCGCCGGCGACGGTGCCTCCGGCGGTCATGAGCAGCTCGTACATGGCCACGTGCTCGGGGAGGGTGAACGCCTGCGGGCCGAGGGCGTCGAACTCCGGCCCCATGAGCGCGGGGCGCTGCACCGCCAGCTTCAGCGCCTCGGACTCGATGCGGACCACCGGGTCGGCGGGATCGGCCGGGCGGGGCCGCGCGGCCCTCCTGGGGGCCCTCTCGGGCGCGCCCGGACGGCCTCCGGTGGTGCGCCCGCCGACCTCCTGGATGCGGCGCATCACCATGCGCTCGTCCATGAACCCGAGCCAGCGGTCGAGGTCGACGGCGTACCTGCCGCGCAGGGCCGGGTCCTTGATGCCGGCGACCAGCGGCGCGGCGGCGTCCAGCGCGGCCAGGCGCCCCTCGTTCGACTCCAGTTCGTAGCGCGAGATGACGCTGCGGATGGCGAACGCGAAGAGCGGCTCGCGGCCGGCGATCAGGTCGCGCACCGCGCCGTCGCCCTGCTTGACCCGCAGGTCGCACGGGTCGAGCCCGTCGGGCTGCACGGCGACGAAGGTCTGGGTGACGAACTTCTGCTCGTCGGCGAAGGCGCGCAGCGCGGCCTTCTGCCCGGCGGAGTCGCCGTCGAAGGTGAACACGACCTCGCCGCGGAACTCCGCCTGGTCGAGCAGGAGCCGCCGCAGGACCTTGATGTGCTCCTCGCCGAAGGAGGTGCCGCAGGTGGCGACGGCGGTGGGCACGCCGGCCAGGTGGCAGGCCATCACGTCGGTGTACCCCTCGACCACGACGGCCTGGGACCGCTTGGAGATCTCGCGTTTGGCCAGGTCGATGCCGTAGAGCACCGAGCCCTTCTTGTAGATCGGGCTTTCGGGGGTGTTGAGGTACTTGGGACCGTCGTCGCCTTCGAGCAGTTTGCGGGCGCCGAAGCCGATCACCTCGCCGGTGATGTCGCGGATCGGCCACACCAGCCGGCCGCGGAACCGGTCGACCGGGCCCCTGCGCCCGTCCCTTGCCAGCCCGCCCTTGATCAGCTCGGCGGGGGTGAAGCCGCGGCCCTGGAGGTGGCGGGCGAGCCGGTCCCACTCCTCGGGGGCGTACCCCACGCCGAAGTGCTCGGCGTCGACCCGCTCGAAGCCGCGCTCGGACAGGAAGCGGCGGCCCGGCGCCGCCTCGGCCTCGCCCAGCAGGGACGCGTAGAACTCGGCGGCGGCCTTGTGCGCCTCGATCAGGCGGCTGCGCTCGCCGTGCTCGCGTCCCGGGACGTACCCGCCCTGCTCGTACCGGAGCTGGATGCCCGCGCGCTGCGCCAGCCGTTCGATCGCGTCGGTGAAGGTGAGGTGCTCCAGCTTGCGGACGAAGGTGATGACGTCCCCGCCCTCGGCGCAGCCGAAGCAGTACCAGTAGCCCCGCGAGGGCGTGACGTTGAACGAGGGGGACTTCTCATCGTGGAAGGGGCACAGGCCCTTGAGGTTGCCGCCGCCCGCGTTTCGGAGCTGGATGTGCTCCCCCACGACATCGGCGATCGATGAGCGCTCCCTCACGAGCGCGATGTCCTCGTCACTGATCCGCGCTGCCACGCCGTGAGTCTATGGCTCACCGTCCGCAACCTGGTGCGAGCGGTCCATGATGGGTGTTTTTTCGCGAATGGGTCGTGGCGGCCCTGAAGGTCGGTTACAAAGGAAACGCTCATTTTCGGTAACGTCAGGCGGGTGGAGATCATGCGATCGGGGCGACTCGCCGCCATTGCCGCGTCGGTGCTGGTCACCGCCGCCTGCTCGGCCCCCGCAGGAGTGCCCGGCATCAGCGGCACCCTGCCTCCCACGCCCGACTCGGGTGTCTCCGGCCCCTCGGGTACGTCCGGGGACTCCGGCACCGCGGCGGAGACGGTGGCCTCGGCCGAGGTGACCGGCACGCCCGGCCCGTCCTCCACCAAGCGGGCCGAGATCGACGCGGCCACGCTGAACCCGACCGCCTCCCCCTCCCCCACCGGCGTCGAACCGCCGCGCGGGGACGCCCCCGTCCGGGTGCCGCCCCCGAGGGTGTCGAGGTACAGCTACGTCTTCCCCGTGCGCGGGTGCCGGGTCAGCTACGCCCGCAAGCAGCTCGTCCTGCCGAAGACCACCATCTGGGCGGGGAAGGGCTGCTCGTTCGTCGCCCCCGTGAGCGGCGTCGTGCACGAGGTGAACACCTCCAACCGGTGGAAGTCCTCCACCGATCGGGGCGCCGACCGCGAGGGCCGGTTCGTGGCCATCGTCGGCGTCGACGGGGTGCGGTACATCGGCGCCCACCTCGACTCGGTCGTGCAGGGCATCCGGCCCGGCGTCCAGGTGAGCGCGGGCCAGCCGCTCGGCCGGGTCGGCGACTCGGGCAACGCCAGGGGCGGCGGCCCCAACCTCTACTTCGCGGTCTCCTGGGCGACTTCGGCCAAGTACTGGTGGGTGCGCCGGGGCATGGTCGACCCGTGGAGCTACCTGGACGCGTGGCTGAACGGCAACCGCACGCTGTCCCCCGCCGAGCAGGTGAACGCGACGCGCGCGAGGCTCGGCGCCACTCCGCCGTGCCGCACCCTCTGCGCGTCCAAGCCCGGCAGGAAGCCCGAACGCCGGCCCACCCCGAGCCCCACCTCCGACCCCGACATGACGACCGGCTAGCGAGCCCGGACCGGGCGCACGACGAGCCCGGACCGGGCGCACGACGAGCCCGGACCGGGCGCACGACGAGCCCGGACCGGGCGCACGACGGGCCGGGGTCTCCGGCTAACGGGCCATGGGGCGGGAGCCGAGGCCGCGGTGCAGGGACATCGCGGAGACGTCGGTCAGCGAGGCGATCTGGTCCACGATCACGCGCAGCCGCGCCGTGTCGTCGACCGCGCCGGTGAAGGCGTCACGCAGCGCCGGCTCCAGCGTCCCCGGAGCGCCCAGCATGATCATCGAGGCCAGCTCGGCGATCAGCTCGCGCTGCCTGGCCTGGTTGGCGTGGTGCTCGTCCCTGGACATCACATAGTGCGCGGTGACCCCCTTGAGCAGCGCGCACTCCAGCCGGGTGCCCCTCGGCAGGATCAGGTCGGCGCCGCGGCGGGAGAACCCCGGGCCGTACATCTCCAGGGTGGCGGCCTGCGCGGACAGGCAGAACCGGCCGATGAGGGCGCTGGTGAACGACTTGAGCGCCACCAGGTCGGCCATGGTGCCCTCGAAACGCGACGGCCACAGCGGCTCGGCCACCAGGTGGGCGAGGGTCTCCTCCAGCTCGGCGAGGCAGGTGTCGGTGGCGTACCGCCTGAGGGTGAGCTCGCACACGACGCGCCGCTCCGCCGGGTCGCGCAGCAGGGCCAGCGTGACGTGACCCGAGTGCAGGGCGTCCTCCAGATCGTGCACCGAATAGGCCACGTCGTCGGACCAGTCCATCACCTGCGCCTCGAAGCTCACGCGGCCCGCCGGCACGCCTTCCCTGGCCCACAGGAAGACCGGCAGGTCGTCGGGGTACACGCCGAACTTGGCGCCGTGCGCCGCGGTCCAGGGGTACTTCAGCGCCGAGTCGAGCGACGCGCGGGTGAGGTTGAGCCCGGCGCTGCGGCCGTCGCCGGTGAGGACCTTGGCCTCCAGGCGGGTCAGCAGCCGCAGGCTCTGCGCGTTGCCCTCGAAGCCGCCGCACCGGGTCGCCAGCTCGTTCAGCGCCGTCTCGCCGTTGTGCCCGAACGGCGGGTGGCCGAGGTCGTGCGCCAGGCACGCGGTCTCCACCAGATCGGGGTCGCAGCCGAGCGCCTTGCCCATCTCCCTGCCGATCTGGGCGCACTCCAGGGAGTGGGTCAGCCGGGTGCGCGGGATGTGGCGGCCGTGGTCGGGGATGTCCCCCGGCCCGACCACCTGTGTCTTGGCGGCCAGCCGCCGCAGCGCGGCGCTGTGCAGCACGCGCGCCCGGTCGCGCTCGAACGCGCTGCGTTCGGGGTTGCCGGGGGGTTCCGGCACCCACCTTGCCTGGTCGAAATCGTCGTAGCCTCTCATCAGTAGCGGGATGCTACCCCCGAGACGGCCTATCCATGACAAACATGCGGGAAACTCGAAACGTCCTGCGCGCCGCCGTCCTCGTCGCAGGTCAGACGGCCCCTTTTCACCCCCTACTCCGGCCGTCCCGACCGGCCCCCGCGCCAGGGGTCACCCCAGCGCGGGCGCGGCGTCACGGCCCGTCTCGTCCATGGGGGTGGTTCAGCGGCTGTCCGTGCTCCCCTCCGCCAGGGCCGCGCGGCCGGCCTCCAGGCGGGCCACCGGGACCCGGAACGGCGAGCAGGAGACGTAGTCCAGGCCGATCTCGTGGCAGAAGTGCACCGAGTCGGGGTCTCCGCCGTGCTCGCCGCAGATGCCCAGCTTGATACCGGGGCGCGTCGCGCGTCCTTCCGCCACGGCGATGCTCATCAGCCGGCCCACACCGCTCCGGTCGATGCTCTCGAACGGGGAGACCCCGAAGATCCCGAGGTCGAGGTAGCGCGAGAAGAACGCCGCCTCCACGTCGTCCCGGGAGAACCCCCAGGTCATCTGGGTGAGGTCGTTGGTGCCGAACGAGAAGAAGGCCGCCGCCTCGGCGATCTGCCCGGCGGTGAGCGCCGCCCTGGGCACCTCGATCATCGTGCCGATCTCGGCCTCGACGCCGGCCTCCGCGAGGATGCGCTCGGCCTCGTCCCGTACGCCCTCCAGCTCCTGCACCGCGCTGACCAGCGGGATCATGATCTCGGCCCGGGGTGAGCCGCCGGCCGCGGTGCGTTCGGCCGCCGCCTCGGCGATGGCCCGCACCTGCATGGCGAACAGGCCCGGGATCACCAGGCCGAGGCGCACGCCGCGCAGGCCCAGCATGGGGTTCTCCTCGTGCAGCCGCTTCACGGCCTCCAGCAGCCTGCGGTCGCGCGGGCTCGCGTCCGCGCCGGCCAGCGCGACCTTCACCGACAGCGCGGTCAGGTCGGGCAGGAACTCGTGCAACGGCGGGTCGATCAGCCGGATCGTCACCGGCAGCCCGTCCATCGCGGCGAGCAGCCCCACGAAGTCGGACTTCTGGAGCGGTTCGAGCGCGTCGAGCGCCGCCCGCCGCTCCTCGCCGCGCCCGGCGAGGATCAGGTCCTCCACGAGCTGCCGCCGGTCGCCGAGGAACATGTGCTCGGTGCGGCACAGCCCGATGCCCTGCGCGCCGAACCTGCGGGCCCGTGCGGCGTCCTCGGGGTTGTCGGCGTTGGCCCGCACGGCCAGGCGGCGGCGCCCGTCCGCGTGCGTCATGATCCGGTGCACGGCCTCGACCAGTTCGTCGCCGCGCTCGCCGGTGCCCTCGAAGTACTCCACGACGGGCGAGGCCATGACCGGGACCTCGCCGAGGTACACCTCGCCGGTGCTGCCGTCGATCGACAGGACGTCGCCCTCCTCGACGACCACGCCGCCGGGACCGGTGAACCGCCGCTCCTGCCCGTCCACCTCCAGCTCCTCGGCGCCGCACACGCACGTCTTGCCCATGCCGCGCGCCACCACGGCCGCGTGCGAGGTCTTGCCGCCCCTGCTGGTCAGCACGCCCTGGGCGGCGATCATGCCGACGAGGTCGTCGGGGGTGGTCTCGCGGCGGACCAGGATGACGGCCTCACCCTGGTCGGCCAGCTCCTTGGCCCGCTCGGAGGAGAACACCGCCTTGCCGACCGCGGCGCCCGGCGAGGCGTTCATGCCCTTGGCGATCCGCTTCAGGTCGGCGCCGACGTCGAAGCGGGGGAACATGAGCTGGGCGAGCTGGTCGCCGGTCACCCGGGAGACGGCCTCGTCCAGGTCGATGAGCCCCTGGTCGACGAGCTGGGTGGCGATGCGGAAGGCCGCCGCGGCGGTGCGCTTGCCGACACGGGTCTGCAGCATCCACAGCTTGCCGCGCTCGATCGTGAACTCGATGTCGCACAGGTCGCGGTAGTGGTTCTCCAGCGTCTTCATGATCTCGAGCAGCTCGCGGTAGGACTCGGAGTCGATCCCCTCCAGGTCCTGCAGCGGGACCGTGTTGCGGATGCCCGCGACGACGTCCTCGCCCTGCGCGTTCTGCAGGTAGTCGCCGTAGACGCCCCGCTGGCCCGTCCCGGGGTCGCGGGTGAACGCGACGCCGGTGCCCGACTCCATGCCGAGGTTGCCGAAGACCATCGCGACGATGTTGACCGCCGTGCCGAGGTCGGCCGGGATGCGCTCCTGGCGGCGGTAGATGATCGCGCGGGGGGCGTCCCACGAGGAGAACACCGCCTCCACGGCGAGCCGCATCTGCGTACGCGGGTCGGAGGGGAAGTCGCTGCCGGTGTGCTCACGCACGATGCCCTTGTAGGTGTCCACGAGGCGCTGGAAGTCGGCCGCTTCGAGGTCCAGGTCGCTGTCGACGCCCTTGCTCCGCTTGGCCTCGTCGATCGCGTTCTCGAACAGCTCGCCGTCGATGTCGAGCACGGTCTTGCCGAACATCTGGATGAGCCTGCGGAAGGAGTCCCACGCGAAGCGCTCGTCGCCCGCCTGCTTGGCCAGGCCCTGGACGGACTCGTCGTTGAGCCCGATGTTGAGCACGGTCTCCATCATGCCGGGCATCGAGTACTTCGCTCCGGAACGGACGCTGACCAGCAGCGGGTCGTCGGCGGCGCCGAGCCGCTTGCCCATGCCCGTCTCCAGCGCCGCGAGGTGGGCGTCGACCTCGTCCTGGAGCCCGTCGGGGAGGCCGCCGTCCTCAAGGTAGCGGCGGCAGGCCTCGGCCGTGATCGTGAACCCGGGAGGGACGGGGAGCCCCAGGTTCGTCATCTCCGCGAGATTGGCACCCTTACCACCGAGGAGATCCCTGAGATCCTTGTTGCCCTCGGTGAAGTCGTATACATACTTGGGCACGCGAGCTCCTTCAACGACTTCAATGGCGTACGCTTGCGCCTCGTTCCGGGGACTCTACCTACGATTTACCGAAGGAAACGTCACCTCCCGCACAGAGGAACGTTCGCCCAGGTAGGACCTAATATAGCGGTCTAATCCATTCGTCCCGGGCGATGAACTCCACCGAAACTCCGGGGCCCTCGCCGTGGTATATACCAATTCCTGGCCCGTTCATGGCGATTAACCGCCGATTCACCGACCCCGCCATTGGTGTAGACCATTCTCCGCGCCCCGCCCATGCCGAGAAAAGACCGTCCCCGGTGGGACACGCGGGGGCCGGATCACCTTCCCCCGCGGGTCACGACAGAATGAGGGCCGTGGAAGCCCTCATCGCCATCGCCCCGTACCCGGAGGAGGCGGACCCCAGAGCCGCCGCGCTCGAAACGGCCGTGTCGCGCGGCGGCGGGACCGTCGTCCCGGTGGCCGACGCCAACGGGCTCGTCTGGCTCGACGGCGGACGGCCCGGCGACCTCGGGAAACTGCTGGACGGCCATCCGGGGATCGGCTGGGTGCAGTTCCCGTGGGCCGGGGTCGAGAGGTTCGCCGCGACCGGCGTGTTCCAGCACCCCGCGACGTTCACCTGCGCGAAAGGGTCGTTCGCCGGCCAGGTGAGCGAGCACGCACTCATGCTGGTCCTGGCCTGCCTGCGCAACATCCCGCACCAGGCGCGCACCCCGCGCTGGTCGCGGGTGGCGCCCCGTTCCCTGCACGGCCTCAGCGTGACGATCCTCGGCGGGGGCGGCATCGCCGAGGAGCTCGTCCGGCTCCTCGGGCCCTTCGGGTGCCGCGTCCGGGTCCTCCGCCGCAGGCCGGACGCGCTGGCGGGGGCCGACGAGACGCTGCCGCCCTCGGCCCTGTCCGACGTCCTGCCCGGCACCGACGTCCTGGTGCTCGCCCTGGCCCTCACCGCCGAGACCAGGCACGTCATCGGCGGGCCCGAACTGGCCCTGCTGCCCGCCCACGCCGTCATCGTCAACGTCGCGCGGGGCGCCCACATCGACACCGGCGCCCTCGTCGAGGCGCTCGCGGCCGGTCGCATCTCCGGGGCGGGCCTGGACGTGACCGACCCCGAACCCCTGCCCGAGGGGCATCCGCTCTGGAGCGACCCGAGGGTCCTCATCACCTCCCACTGCGCGGACTCCCCTGAGTACGTACTCCGCATGCTCTGCGAGCGCATCGAGCACAACGTCCGCCACCTCCGCGCGGGCACCCCCCTGGACGGCACGATCGACCCCACCACCGGCTACTGACCCCCAGCCCACCGATCGGCGGTGACGGCGGTGGCGGCCTCCGTCACGCCCCGGGCGAACATGGGCGGCAGCGGACCTCCGGGCGGGGCGGGAGCTGCCAGGATGGCCGCATGATGGAGCTGAACGGACGTCCCGTCACCCCCGACGAGCTCGGCGCGCTCGCGCTGTCCAACTACGCCCACTTCACCACCATGCGGGTGGAGGACGCGCGCGTCCGCGGCCTCTCCCTGCATCTCGACCGGCTGCTGGGCGACTGCCGGGTCCTGCACGGCGCCGACCTCGACCTCGACCGCGTGCGCCATCTCGTCCGGCGGGCCGCCGCCTCCGCACCCTCACCGGTGATCGCGCGGGTCACCGTCTTCGACCCCGAATTCGACCTGGTCCACCCTGCGGCCAAGGCCCGGCCGGAGATCCTCGTCACCACGCGCCCGGTCCCCACCGACCTGTCCCCTCTGTCCCTCGGGGTGGTCCACTACGAGCGCGACCTACCCGAGGTGAAACACACCGGATTGTTCGGCCCCCTGTTTCACCGGCGCCTCGGACGGTTCGGCGAGCACGACGACGTGCTGTTCGTCGACGGCCGGTCCGTGGTGACCGAGGGGCCCACCTGGAACATCGGGTTCGTCCGCTCCGGCGGCGTCCTGTGGCCCGAGTCCAACCGCCTCGACGGGGTCACCATGCGCCTGCTGACCGAGGTCATGGCCCGCGCCGGCATCCCCTGCGTCTCCACCGACATCGACACCGACGACCTGGCCACGATGGACGCCGCCTTCGTCACCAACGCCGCCACCGGCCCCCGCCCCGTACGCTCCATCGACGGCCACCCCCTTTCCCCCGGCCACCCCCTCCTCACCACCCTCC
>NZ_JANZYP010000029.1 GCF_025506355.1 Sphaerisporangium corydalis | reverse complement strand
AGGGGTGGGAGGGTGGGGTCCACGTAGTCGACGGCGAGGACCTGGGCGAGGAACAAGGTGTGGTCGCCCGCCGGGATCACCCGGGCCGTCTCGGCCTCCAGAGCCGCCACGCCACCGTCCAGGACGAACGCCTCGGTGAGTGCACCACGGTGATGCGGCGTACCAGCGACGAGGAGACGGGCGCTCGGCCGACCCGGGCTGGCGAACCGGCTGGCGACGACGGCCTGGCCGCCGGACAGGAGGCTCGCCGCCCACCGGTCCTGGCGGAGCAGCACCTCGCAGAGATACCCGGAGGAGATCAAGCTGAGCAGCACCATAGGCGGGTCGGCCGACAACGACGAGAACGTGGTGACCGTGGTGCCGATGTCATCCCGCCCATCCCGGACCGTGACCACGGTCACCCCCGCGACAAGCTGCCCCATTGCCTCCACGAACTCGTTCATGACCCCCACTCCTACCACCGATCCCCCACCCATCACCAAGTCCTCAATGGTCCTCGCTACGGCTCGGGCGTATTCCTAAGCCTGGCGGCCTCCCCTGG
This sequence comes from Sphaerisporangium corydalis, assembly GCF_025506355.1. Lineage (GTDB taxonomy): Bacteria > Actinomycetota > Actinomycetes > Streptosporangiales > Streptosporangiaceae > Sphaerisporangium > Sphaerisporangium corydalis. Next base: position 99,036 of record NZ_JANZYP010000029.1, on the reverse strand, counting down.
CCTTCAACCCACGTTCACCCCCTCCACCACCGCACAAGGCGCCCACCTCGCCGGACCCGTCCCACCGCGTCGACGCCCGAAGACGACACACCATCGCGGGCTGAGTGGAGCCGACCCGGCAACTCCTGGCCCTCCCGCATGACGGTTCACAACCCTGCGGTGTGGTGATGGCGGCGCATTGCGGCGATCGGCCGGCGAATGTCATGGAGATGGCAACCACCGATGCCTTGAAGGCCATTGCTCATAGATCCAGCTCGAACCAAGTCGTCGTGCTCCTCTCCCCCAACCGCACGCCGAACCTGCTCGCCAGCGCTTGGACGAGCATGAGCCCGCGCCCGCTGACATCCAATGGACCGAGGGCTCCGACGACCGGTACAGACGCGTCTGGACCATCGTCGATGACTTTGACACGGACTTCCCCATCCACCGTGATCACGACGTGCACCTCACCGCCCTCACGCGATCTGCTGTAACGGATCGAGTTGGTCACCAGTTCGGTCGCCAACAGTTCCGCGTCCTCGACCACTGCCTTGAAACAAGAGTCGCCGAGGGTCACGCGCATGAATGCCCGCACCTTGCTCACTTGCTCAGGCGAAGCAGGGAACGAGGCCATGACATGGATACCGGGAGTCGCCATCATCCGCTCCCTATCCCGATCGCGGCACTCCCGTGCCGTGCGTTGAACATGCCCTGCGCCCCTTTCGACCAATTTGATCGGTTACGTGGCAGTAGCTCTTTGGAAACGACCAATAACTAATCGTTGAATGCCACTACGTTTAGAGTTTGCATAGGAGCACAGAGTGATGCAACCTGTTCTGCACAATGCATCGAACCTTGCAGAACGAGAACGTGGATCAAGGAGACAAACGTGACTTCTGACAGCGGTCCGACCGTCCGACGGCGACGGCTTTCCGGTGAGCTCAAGAGGCTCCGCGTAGAAGCGGGGAAGTCTCGCGAGGAAGTGGCCGAGAGACTGGGGTGCCATCCGTCGAAAGTCAGCCGCATTGAGACGGGCCGCGTGGGAGTCAATTCGGGCGATGCGCGACTGATGCTCGAAATGTACGGAGTGCCAGAGGCTGACATCGGACCACTCATCGCCCTCGCCCGGCAATCACGCCAAAAGGGCTGGTGGCACGCGTACAACGATATTCTTCCCGACGCGTTCGATGTCTACGTCGGCCTTGAGTCAGAGGCGGCTTCCATCCTGACGTATGAGGGTCTGTTGATCCCCGGCTTGCTCCAGACCCAGGAGTACGCCCAGGCGATCACGCACGCACGGTGGCCGACAACCGGGCCGAGCGAGGCGGAGCGGCGGATCCATGTCCGGATGGCTCGTCAGGACGTTCTGACGCGTGAGCCCGCTCCGCTGTTCTGGGCGGTCATCGACGAAGCGGCATTGCATCGCGAGGTCGGTGACCTGGAATCGAGGAAAACCCAGATCAGGAGACTGGCTGAGGTATCCGACCTGCCGAATGTGGAGGTTCAGATCATTCCGTTCTCTTCAGGAGCGCACGGCAGCATGGACGGATCCTTCCGCATCCTGACATTTCCTGATCCTGCTGATCGGTCGGTCGTTCACCTAGAAAATCTGGTAGGCAGCCTGTATCTGGAAATGCCGCATCAAGTTGACCGATATACCCTGGTGTTTGACCGCCTTCGTGCTTCGGCGCTCGGTCCTCCTGAGTCCGTGGCGTTGATCATCAAGACGATCAGGGAACTGGGGTAGCCGTGGAGTCAACGAAGGGAGTACGGGATGACACCCGCGTTCGATCTGTCGCTCTGCACCTGGCGCAAGAGCAGCTACAGCAATGGTGATGGCGGTGCTTGCGTCGAGATCACAGTCCTGGACGAACCTGCCCACGCACATCTCGGAGCTGCTAGCGAGACGCTGATTCTCGTGCGGGATTCCAAGCGTCCCGAGGGTCCTATCCTGAAATCCACGCGTGACGAGTGGCGCCTCTTCACCCTCGCTCTCGGTGCCGAACAACGGTCCTCGCCTGCGGCTCGGGCGTTTTCCTGAGCCTGGCGGCTTCCCCTGGCCTCAATACGCGGACACCGGTCGACCACCGCACAAGGCGCCGACTTCGCCACACCACACCCCTCCGCGTCGGCGCCCAATTCCGAACCCGCACTGCGAGCAGAAGGGTTGCGGTCTTCGGGGCGCCGCACGCAGCCGCCGTACGGCAAAGCTGAGGCCTTATGGGGTGGTTGACGGTAACGCGTGTTCGGCGGTTGAGGTAGGCCGCGAGGCTCCAAAAAACGCCCGAGCCGAAGGCGAGGACCATTGACAGGGGATGACGAACCCCTGAAGGTGTTCGACCAGCTCATGGCGGGCGACAAGCATGTTCTCGTCTACAGGGTGCCGGCCGGGTATCGGAATGACCCTCGCTGCGGCTCGAGTGTTCTCCTGAGCCTGACGGCCCACCCGCCCCCACCGGTCGACCACCGCATAAAGCTCGCGCGGATCGGCTGCCGGTCGTCCCGCAGGCTCCCGCACTTCCGAACTGGCCTGGCTCTTCCCTGCTCTCGCCGGATGGTTCACCGCCACTGGGCGCGAGCCAGGGTGAGCCCGTACACCTTCTCCGCGCCACTCGCCTTGAGCCGCCTGGCGACCGCGTTGAGGCTACTGCCGGCGGTGAACACGTCGTCATACACCATGACGCGCCGTCCTGCCACCCGAGCCGGGTCCGGCACGTTCAGCGCCGCGTACAGCACCTGCGCCGCGACCTTCCGCTCAACAAGAGAAGCGGTGTCACGCATCCGGGGCGTGGCACGCGTCTTCTCGATGAGCGGCAATTGCCGAACCCGGCCGGAGGTGGACCATCGCCGTATGCCGGCCGTCCTGATCTGGTCACCACAGCGCCTCGGGCGCCGACTCCCCCAGCTTCATGTCCTCGAATTCCAGGGTGAGCTGAGCGCGGGACGCGTTGACTTCCTGAATCCGGTCCGGGCTGGACAGGCTCTTCACGACATCGTCCACGTCTTCGACCATGAGCGCCCCGCGTGTCTTGACGTACTCCTGCGCCCATGGTTGAGCCTCGGTGAGGCTCCGTAGCAGGAACACCCTCTTGCCATGTTCCAGCGCCAGGCGGGCCTGCATCTTCGCCCCGGACGTGCTGGCGGCCTCGATCACCACCGTGCCTTGCGCGATGCCGGACATGGTGACGTTGCGGCGGGGGAAGGTGTAGGTCGCGCCGTTGGCGTCCGGCCAGAACTGGGAGACCACGGCGCCGCTCTCGGCGATGCGGTCGGCAAGGGCGCGGTTCTCGGCCGGGTAGCAGCGCAGGATGCCGGTTCCTACGACCGCGATCGTCCTGCCGCCGGTGTCGAGTGCTGCGGTGTGCGCTGCGGTGTCGATGCCTCGGGCGAGGCCGGACACGACGGTGACCTGATGTTCGGTGAGCAGGCCGGACATCCGGCGTGCCCGGCGTAGCCCGTCCTCGCTCGCCTGCCGGGTACCGACGACGGCCACGCTGCGCAGGTCCGCGTCGCGAAGTTCTCCACGAACGAACAGGAACGGCGGAGGGTTGAAAATGAGTCGCAGGGTGGCGGGGTACTCCTGGTCCAGGACGGTGACAAGCCGGGCCCCGGCGTCGGCGGCGCGCTCCGCCTCCTGGATGGCGGACTTGACGTGGCGGCCGAGCTCGGAGGCGTTGTCATTGATGAGGGCTCGGGCCTTGGTCGCCTCGGGCGAGCATTCGATGATGTCGCCCGACCACAAGCGCGCCAGGCCGTCCAGGCGTTGAGCCTCGCGAGCGATGAAGTACCAGCTCACGCCCTTGATCATGCATATGGCGAGCAGCCGTGACTGCTCTTCAGTGATCCGCATCCTACTCTCCAAACAAATGTTCGAATGCGTGTCATACGGTACAGCAGTGTCGGAAAAGATATGACCAAAACACCAGGTAGTACTAGACATGTCCAATTTAACAGCTGTCCGTAATTACCTGCAGACAGGGATCTGACGCCACTGACACACGGTCACTGGACGATCACTTTGAGTACGAGAACAATGCTACAAGGACCCGGGTAGACAGTTACACGCTTCCGTCCGCGCCTTGCCGTGACGCTCCTTGATTGACGCGCACGGCGATGGCCGAGCGTCACAGAGCCGAGGGACGTTGCCGAATCGGACTGCGGTCCGTTATTGTCGTGACACAACCGGACTATGGTCCGATTCCATCGGAGGTAGTGACATGACCGCACTCATCACCCGTGACGAGCTGAAGACAGCGATCGATGCGGGCACCGTGACCGTCGTCGACGCGCTGGGCGGGGAGTACTACGCGAAGCAGCATCTGCCAGGTGCTGTCGCCCTGGTCAGGAACGATGTCGACGACCTGGCACCCACACTGCTGCCCGACCTCGACGCGCCGATCGTCACCTACTGCTCCAACCCCGCGTGCCCCAACAGCGGACAGGTCGCCGACCGGCTCACCGCCCTCGGCTACACCAACCTCCGCAAATACCGCGAGGGCATCGAGGACTGGGCCGACGCCGGCCTCCCCACCGAATCCGCCTGACCCCCAACCCGGGGACCTGACCCCCACCCGGGAAGGGTGACGAGAAAAGCCTTGCCCGTCCCCCGGTAGCGGAGCAGCACCTCGCAGAGATACCCGGAGGAGATCAAGCTGAGCATCACCATAGGCGGGTCGGCCGACAACGACGAGAACGTGGTGACCGTGGTGCCGATGTCATCCCGCCCATCCCGGACCGTGACCACGGTCACCCCCGCGACAAGCTGCCCCATTGCCTCCACGAACTCGTTCATGACCCCCACTCCTACCACCGATCCCCCACCCATCACCAAGTCCCAACGGTCCTCGCCTACGACTCGGGCGTATTCCTGAGCCTGGCGACCTCCCCTGTCCGCCTCAACCCTCGTTCACCCCCTTCCCTCACCCACCTCGTGGATGTGGCCGGGCGACTGCAGGGGTCATGGGGTTGATTCGAACCAGGTCGTCGTGCTGTGTTCTTCCACTCGAACGCCGAAGCTGGTCGACAGTGCCTCAACGAGCATGAGCCCGCGTCCGGTGACGTCCATGGGCCCAGCGGTGCCGGCGGTCGGTACGGAGGTGTCTGATCCGTCGTCCTGCACCTCCACGCGGACCGTCTCCCCGGTGACGATCATGACCCGCACGGTCCCGGTATCTCTCGACCTGCTGTAGCGGATGGAATTGGTGACCAGCTCGGTGGCCAGCAGTTCGACGTCCTCCACCGCCGCCTTGAAGTGGGGGTCAGCGAGGGTCTTCCGTACGAACGCCCGGACGGCCACCACTTGCCCAGCGAGCCCGGCGAACACCTGAACGGCTGTCGCCTGCCCTGGCTGGACGGCGAATACCTCGGGGGCTTGGAGGTCCGCGTCTGTTTTCGCGTGGGCCGTCGGGTCTGGGGAGGCGTCTGTTCCTTGGCGGCTGGTGGTCCCTTCCATGTCGCCGTCCTTCCTATGATCGAATTGCGACCGATGCATCACTTGAAGTAGTCGTATTCAGGCGCGCCGAAGCCCCGACAGGATCGCTACGGGGCGCGGCCATTCGGTCACGCTTGGTACATACCAAGGACAGCAGGCAGGCACACAGCCTGTCAATGCTTGGTACCTACCAAGTGGTTAGAATGCGACTCAACGCAAGGACACGATCCCGACGGATGGAACTTGATGACGATGAGCTCGGAGGGGGAACCCACTCCGGTGGAACCCCGCCATGTGAGCCTCGCCACCGCACTACGTGGGGCGATCACTCGGGGCGACCTCGGTCCTGGCGAACGGCTACCACCTGAACGTGAGCTGGCCGAACGATTCAACGCCTCCAGGACGACGGTGCGGCTCGCACTCTCGGCCCTGAAGTCGCAGGGGTTGATCGGTTCAGGACAAGGCCAGGGCACGTACGTCCGCGAGATCCGACCGATCCGGGTCATGGCCATGGATCAGGACAAGCGCGACCGCCGGGCGGAGAACAACGCGGCGACGTTCAACGCTGAGGTGGCTCGTCAGGGCGGGATAGGACGCCAGCGGATCATCAGCGTCGGGCCCGTACCCGCGACCGAGGAGACGGCCCGTTGGCTTGCCGTTCCCGAAGGCACCGAATTACTGGCGCGGCGTCGGGTGATGTTGGTGGACGAGGAGCCGTATCAACTGGGCGACAGCTACTACGTGCACGAACTGGTCCGTGAGACAGCCATCGCGCGGGAGGAGCCCGTCGAGGAGGGGGTGCTCGCCGTTCTGGAAGAGGCCAACGGAGGGCCGATCGCCTATTTCGTCGACGAGCTGAGTTTCCGGATGCCGACGCCGGAGGAGACGTCCGTGCTGCGGCTGGGTCCCGGGGCGTGCGTGGTGCGGGTCGTGCGCATCGCCTATGACGCGGACGACAAACCTGTGGAGGCGTTCGACCAGCTCATGGCGGGCGACAAGCATGTTCTCGTCTACAAGGTGCCGGCCGGATAGGGGCGTCGTGTGCGTATCGAACCTGTTGTTCTCGAAGGTAAGGTCGTCAGGCTGGAGCCGCTGGGGGACGGGCATGTGGCCGGGCTGACCGATGCCGCTAGGCATGACGAGGTCTGGACCTACATGGACGAGCCGGCGCCGCACGTGGCCGGGCTCGTCGCGGACGCCCTGGACGAGCAGCGGAGGGGTGAGCGGCTGGCCTTCGCGATCGTCGAGCGGCGGACCGGGCTGGCGATCGGCAGCATCAGTTATATCGACATCCAGCCCGCCCATCGCGGGCTGGAAATCGGGTGGGCCTGGGTGACGCCCAGCCGGTGGCGTACGGGGGCGGCGCGGGACGCGGCCTTCCTCCTGATGCGGCATGCCTTCGACCGGCTGGACGCCATCCGGGTCGTGTTCAAGACCGACAGTCGCAACGTCCGGTCGCAGCGCGCGATCGAAGGGCTGGGCGCGACCCGCGAGGGGGTGTTCCGAAACCATCGGATCCTACGCGACGGGTACGTTCGCCATTCCGTCTACTACAGCGTGATACGGGAGGAATGGCCGAACGTACGAGGTGTCTTTGAAGCGGGGCAACAGGCGTACTAATCAGCTTGCGGGGCTATGAGAGGGACGTCGAATATGGTCCTCGCCTGGTCTCAATATGCGGACACCGGTCGACCACCGCACAAGGCGCCGACTTCGCCGCACCACACCCCTCCGCGTCGGCGCCCAATCCTGAACCAACTCTGCGAGCAGAAAGAGGTTGCGGTCGTCGCGGTGCCACACGGGGTGGCGGATACCCGCATCACGATCCACGGCGCCAGCGCTCGGTGCTGACGGGGTCGGTGCGGTAGAACGACTTATGGTCATTGGAGTGCCGCCGTACGGCGAAGCTGACGCCTTAAGTGGTGATCAACCGGGAAAGGCGTGTTCGGCGGCCGAGGTAGGCCGCGAGGCTCCAAAAAAACGCCCGAGCCCAAGGCGAGGACCATTCACTCGGGGGACGACGAACCCATGGAAGCGTCCGACCAGCTCATCGCGGGCGACAAACATGTTCTCGTTGCTAGGTGCCGGTCGGCGGCCAAGATGGGCCGCCAGGCTCCCGAAAAACGCCCGAGCCGAAGGCGAGGACGATGCCTTTGAGGCGAGGCAGAAGGCGTATAGGTCAGTTTTTGCGGGCTACGCCGGAGAAGGCGGGGAGGGGGGCGTCGGAGTGGAAGGTGGGCCAGCGGGAGCGCCAGGTGCCGAGGCGGACGACGCCTGAGGCGGCCTGTTCGGGGGTCTCGATGTCGTTGTCCGGGCCGCCGTCCTGGGGCCGGGGGTCGACGGGCTCCAGGCCCTCGAAGAAGCGGGCGATCTCGTCGTAGGAGCGGAGCACCGCCGGGGAGGTCGCCGCGTCGTAGACGGGTACCCCGTCGAGGAGGCGCGTGTCGCGCTCGGCGTGCGACAGGACCAGATAGGACCCGGGGGCCGCCGCGTCCATGAGCGTCTTCACGATCTCGTACGGGTTCTCGTTGTCCCTGACGAAGTGCAGCACGAAGATCAGCAGGATGGCCACCGGCTGCGAGAAGTCGATGATCTCCGACAGTTCCTTCTGGGCGAGGATCTCGTCGGGCCGGCGAAGGTCGCCCTGCATCACGCGGGTCAGGTCGTTCTCGACCAGCAGCGCGCGGGCGTGCGCCAGCGCGACCGGGTCCCGGTCCACGTACACGACCCGCGCGTCCGGGTCGATGCCCTGTGCCACCTGGTGCACGTTCTCGCGGGTCGGAAGCCCGCTGCCGATGTCGAGGAACTGCCGGATGCCCGCCTCGCCGGCCAGGTGCCGCACCGCGTTCTGCAGGAACGCCCGGTTGACCCGCGCGAGCTGGGGCGTCTGCGGGAACACGTCGATGACACGCTGGGCCGCTTCCCTGTCGGCGGCGTAGTTGTCCTTGCCGCCCAGGTAGTAGTCGTACATCCTGGCCACGTTGGGCACGTCGGGGTCGACGCCCGCGGGCGAACCTGGTCCCATGCCGGCCTCGTCGGGCTGTGATGTCATGGGGGGCCGCCTCCGTTGTGTTCCTCGGTCATGACCTGCCCACGCGGGCGACGCCGCCTGCGGGTCGTGGCGCGTCCCGGCGCGTTCCCGGGCGGCTCATCGACGGTCGATCCACGCGGTGAACCGCTGGTCGCGCCCTCGCGACCGGCTTGCCTCAGGTCCACCCGAAATCCTGACTGACAGTGTCGAGGATCGTATCGGAACCCGATCTAACGGGCAAACGACACAACCTTTGGACAGGCGCCGATATAAAGCATTGAATGCCGAGAAGTGCCGACAATGCGAAAGGCCCTTCCCGGGCATTCCCAGAAAGGGCCTTTCACCAGGTCAGCAGGCGAACCGGGCAGCGGGTCAGGCGAGACCGTTCTGCGTCAGCCAGTCCTTGGCCACCGCGGGCGGGTCGTCCTTGTCGACGGCAACGCGCTTCATCAGGTCGACCAGCGCGTTGGTGTCGAGCTTGGCGGAGATGGCGTTGAGCGTCGTGCGCACGGTGTCGTTGGCGCCGGCCTTGTTGACCAGCGGCGTCACGTTCTGGGCGCTGAAGACGTTCTTCGGGTCCTGCAGCGACACGAGGCCGTTGATCAGGATCTTCGGGTCGGTCGTGAAGACGTTGCCCACCTGGACCGCGTCGCTCTTGATCGCGTCGGCCGTGGTGTCGCCGGTCGGCTTCCACTCCTTGAACGTGATGCCGTACACGTCCTTGAACTGGGCCTCACGGCGCTTCTTGAACTCCGGCGGGCCGCCCACGACGAAGTCCTTGGCGACCTTGGCCAGGTCCTCGATCGTCGTCAGGCTGTTCTTGGTGGCGGTGTCCTTGGACACCGTCAGCGAGTCGTTGTCCTGGGCCGGGGACGAGTCGAGGATCTCCAGCTCGGTGGCCAGCTTGGACTTGAGCTCGGTGTTGACGTCGTCGGTGCTGGCGGCGGTGCTCTTCGGGTCCAGGAAGCTGAGCAGACCCCCGTTGTACTCGGGGAGCACCGTCAGCGCGCCGCTCTTGACCTGGTCGTAGATGACCTCACGGCTGCCGATGTTGAACTTCTCCTCGACCTGGACGCCCTTGGCCTGGAGGGCCTGGGAGTAGATCGAGGCGAGCAGGACGTTCTCGGGGAAGTTCGCCGACCCGACGACGACCTTCGCACCGCCGGCGGCGGAACCGGACGCGCTGGGGGCCGCGCTCGCACTGCTGGTGGTGTCGAGCGGGTCCCCGCCACCACACGCGCCTAGGGTGAACACCGCGGTCAGAGCGACCGCCGCGGTGGTGATTATTCGCCTCATTGCATTCCCTTCCAAAGCGGGGGGTAATAGAGAGATTAGCGGACCTTGGCGCGCCGGCTCACCCCGGGGGAGACCAGTACGCGCTGCAGCAGCGAGAATCCAAGCTGCACGACCAACGCGAGCACGGCCACCAGGACCGCTCCCCCGATCGTGCTGGGGAAGTCCTTGGTGGCCAGACCGTCGATGATGTACCGCCCGAGCCCGCCCAGGCCGACGTACGCGGCGACGGTGGCCGTCGCGACCACCTGGATCGCCGCGATGCGGAGCCCGAGCAGGATCAGCGGCAGCGCCACCGGGACCAGCACCTTCATGAGCACCTGCCCGCCGCGCAGGCCCATACCGTACGCGGAGTCGCGCAGGTCCTCGTCCACGCCCCGGATGCCCTCGTAGGTGTTGACCAGGATCGGGGGGATCGCGAGGGCGACCAGCGGGATCAGGACGGGCCACGTCGTGCCGACCCCGACCAGCAGGACGATCAGCACCACCAGCCCGAGCGTGGGCAGCGCGCGGGCCGCGTTCGCGGTGACCACCACAAGGACGGCGCCCCGCCGCTTGTGGCCGATCAGCAGGCCGAGCGGGATCGCGATGACCATCGCGAGCAGCAGGGCGACCACGGAGAACTCGATGTGCTCAAGGAGCCGCATCGGGATGCCGTCGGAGCCGGACCAGTTGTCCCCGTTGCCGAAGAAGTCGAAGAGCCAGTTCACGCGGTCCTCCTGGCACGCGCCCAGGGCGTCAGCAGGCGCTGCGCGAGGACCAGCAGGCCGTCGGCCAGCACGGCGAGCGCCACGACGAGCACGATGCCCACGACGATGGGCGTGTAGAACTGCCGCTGCCACCCGTCGATGAACAGGTAGCCGAGCCCGCCCCGGCCGATCAGGGCGCCGACGCTGACCAGGCTGATGCTGGACACCGTGGCCACCCGCAGGCCCGCGAGCACGACGGGCACCGCGATGGGCAGGTCCACCTGCAGCAACCGCCGCATCGGCCCGAAGCCCATCGCCACGGCCGACTGGCTGACGTGGTCAGGCACCGACCCGAGGCCGTCCACCACGGCGGGGATCAGCACCGCCAGGGAGTAGAACGTCAGGGGGATGATCACCGTGGCCCGCTCGGCGAGGCCGGTCAGCGGGATCAGCACGATGAAGACGGCCAGCGACGGCAGGGAGTAGACCACGTTCATCAGGCTGACCGTGGGCTGGTAGAGCAGCCGCCAGCGCACGCTCGCCAGGCCCAGCGGCAGTGCGATGATCAGCCCGAGCAGCACCGGGACGAGCGCCATGATCACGTGGTCGACGAGGAGCGTCTGGATGCTGGGCCAGTTGCGGCCGATCCAGTCCCAGCGCACCAAGGGCTCGGCGTCACCCATCCGAGGGCCCCCTCGTCGCCCGGGTGAGCGCCTCGTCCAGCGCCTCACGGGTGACGACTCCGGCGAACCGCCCGTCTCCGTCCACCGCGATCGGGCAGCCGGACGGCGCGAGCAGGGCCGCGTCCAGCGCCGCGCGCAGCGAGTCCTTCTTCAGGTCGACCGTACCGAACGGCTGAAGTCCCGCCCCGTCCCCGTCCGGACGCCAGCCGAGCGGCCGGTTGTCCTCGTCCAGGGCGACCGACCAGCCGGGCACGACGGCCTCGGACCGCACGGCGAGGTCGCCGGCGGAGACAAAGGACAGCCGGCGGATGCCTCGGTCCCTGCCGAGGAAACCCTCCACGAAGTCGTCGGCGGGCTCGGCGAGCAGCGTCGAGGGATCGGCGACCTGCGCGAGGTGGCCCCCGACCCGGAACACCGCGACGGTGTCGCCGAGCTTGATCGCCTCGTCGATGTCGTGGGTCACGAACACGATCGTCTTCTGCAGCTCGGCCTGCAGCCGGAGCAGCTCGTCCTGCAGGCTGGTGCGGACGACGGGGTCGACGGCGCTGAACGGCTCGTCCATGAGCAGCACCGGCGGGTCGGCGGCGAGCGCCCGCGCCACGCCGACGCGCTGCTGCTGGCCGCCGGAGAGCTGGAACGGGTAGCGGTCGGCCATCTTGAGGTCCAGGCCGACGCGTTCGAGCAGCTCCATCGCGCGGTCGCGCGCCTTCTTCTTGTCCCAGCCCAGCAGGTACGGCACGGTGGCGACGTTGTCGACGATCTTGCGGTGCGGGAACAGGCCGGACTGCTGGATGACGTAGCCGATGCCCCGGCGCAGGGTCGGCGGGTCGATCTTCCTGACGTCCTGGTCGTCGAGGAGGATGCGCCCCTCAGTCGCGTCGATCATGCGGTTGATCATGCGTAGCGAAGTGGTCTTGCCGCACCCGGACGGCCCGACGAAGACGGTTATGGCCCCTGTGGGCACCTGGAGGTTGAGGTTGTCCACGGCGACCGTTCCGTCCCCGTAGCGCTTGGTGACGCCTTCAAATGTGATCACGCACGACCTCGTGCTTCTCGGCCGGGACCCATATGGCCCGGAATCGTCGAGTCGGCTGCGCAGCTACCACCCGCTCGGCAGCCCCCACGGTAGGTGACGGTCCGACCGCGGGTCCACTTGATCTTTCCCGACACACCCTATGGGGATCTGGACCAATCTGTCCCAGGACAGCAGCCCTGTCGGGATGTCAGCATTTCTGAAAGGTTCGAATGTCAGCTGCCCGGCCGCTTCTTCCTGGTACTTTCGCGATATCTATCAAACTGGCATCGATTAGTGTGGCTCCTGGGGAGCCTTGGCATGATGGGGCTCCCGAGCTCCCTCTCTAACCTCCTCAGCCAGGCCAAACCCACCAGCCCGCTCGAGAATTCCAGAGGAACCGGCCGTGACCCCATCGCTCACCGATCGGCGTCCCCGCGGCGAGCTGGTCGCCGAGCTGTACGACCGTAACGCCGCGGGCCTGTACGCGTACTGCCACGACCAGCTGGGCGGCACCACCTCCGCGGCCGACGCGCTCGTCGCCGTGTTCGAGAACGTCCCGGCCGTCGAGCCCCCGCGCGCCGCGCTGTACGCGCTGGCCCGCCGCGAGATCTACCGCCGCGACGTCGCCTACGCCTTCCCGTCCGTCGACCCCGCCGTGGACCCGGCGACCGCGCTGATCGAGCGGGTGATCCGCGAGGTGCGGCCGCACCAGCGCGAGGTCCTGCTGCTCTCGGCGGTCTGCGGGCTGGACGTCGTGGAGCTGGCCTGGGTGCTCGACGTCGCGGCCGACACCGCCGAGCAGCTCGTGCTCAGCGCCCGCCAGCGGTTCGGCCACTCCCTGTCCACCGCCGTGACCTCCGCCCTGCCCGCACCGTCGGCGCCCCCCGCGGTGGCCGAGGCGTACGGCGCGCTCGCCGTCGCGCCCATCGAGGACGCGCTGGCCCGGCTGCCCTGGCGCGCGCCGTCCCTGGGCCTGCGGGTGCGGATCCTCAGCGCGATCCCCGAGGACGCCACCACGGCCACCGCGCGACCGGCGGGCGAGCTGCGCTGGCCCACCACGCCTCGGTGGCCGCTGCCGCTCGCCGACCCGAACCCGTTCACCAACACCGGCGTCTTCCCCGCCCAGGAGCTGACGCCGCCCAAGCCCGGCCGCAGGTCCCGGCACGAGGCCACCACCGAGCCGATGCCCAAGGTCCGGGTGCCCGGCCAGCGGAACTCCCTGGTCAAACCCCCACCCGCCTCCCACGCGGCACCGCCCGCGCCACCACAAGCTCCCCCGGTCTCCCACGCGGCACCACCCCCGCCGCCCCCGGCTCCCCCGGCCTTCCGTGAAGCACCGCCTCCGCCGCCTGACACGCTGGTCGCGTCCTCGGCGAAGCCGGTCGCGCCGGACGTCCCCGAGGCGGCCGGGTCCACGGCCGTGGACGAGCCCGCCGGCGTGCGGGCGCCGATGCCCAAGCGGTCCTTCGGTGACGCGCTGGCGGCGGGCAACTGGCCCACGCTCCAGCGGACCTTCGCCGCGGGCCGCCCGCCGGCGAAGACGGAGGGGGCGGAGACCGAGGCCGTCCCCGCTTCGGCGGAACCGGAGCCGTCCCTTTCCACCGAGCCCGATACGGCGAGCGTCCTCGCCAGGCTCGCCGTCGCGGCACGGACCGCGGTCACCCACGCCGTCGCGGCACGGACCGCGGTCACCCACGCCGTCGCGGCACGGACCGCGGTCACCCACGCCGTCGCGGCGCGCACCGCCTTCACCCACGCCGTCGCGGCGCGGATGGCGTCCACCCGCGCGCCCGCCGAACCGGACACCTCCGCGACGCCCGCCGAGGAAACCTCGTCCACCGTCGTGAGTCCGGTGAGTCCGGTGAGTCCGGTGACACCGGTCGACGAGCCCCAGGACGGGCCGGCCGCGCGAGGTTCGGCGCTGGCCGAGCCGGAGGGGCCGTACGACACGAAGGCGACCCCGGACCCCGTCGTGCCCATCGTTCCGGTCTTCTCGGTGAAGGCGACCCGCGCCAGGACGAAGGCGGACTCCGCCTCGGAGGCGAAGGACGACGCGGCGGAGGCTGCGGAGACCGACGCCGCGCCGTTCGGCGCGGAGCCCGCGACGCGGCACCGGCACGACCGGCTCAAGCCGATCAAACTGGGCGAGCACCACTTCGACTGGCTCTGGGAGCTGGGCGGATTCATCCTCTGTGTCCTGATCGCCCTGCTCGTGTTCATGCTGATGCCTGGCATCATCACCCGCTGACCGCCGTCAGGAAGCGGTCCCGGGAGTCACGAAGCGGTCCCGGGAGTCACGAAAGCGGGCCCCGGGAGTCACGGAGGCGCGGTCCCGGGCGGCGCGTAGGCGGCCGGTCGGGAGGCGGTCAGTCCTGGGAGAGGATGAGGCCGCTGGTCGGGACGCCCGTGCCGGCGGTCACCAGCACGTTGTGCACCGTGCCCACCTGGTTCACCGACGTCCCCCTGATCTGGCGCACGGCCTCCGCTATGCCGTTCATGCCGTGGATGTACGCCTCGCCGAGTTGCCCGCCGTGCGGGTTCACCGGCAGGTGCCCGTCGATCTCGATCCCGCCGTTCGCGATGAAGTCCTTGGCCTCGCCCCGGCCGCAGAACCCGAGTTCCTCCAGCTGGCTCAGCACGAACGGCGTGAAATGGTCGTAGATGATCGCCGCCTGCATATCTTTCGGAGCAAGCCCCGACATTTCCCACAACCCACGCCCGACAACGCCCATTTCCGGCAAGCCGGACATGTCATCGCGGTAGAAGCTCGTCATCATCATCTGACCGGCGCCCGACCCCTGCGCGGCGGCCGAGACGATCGCCGGGGACCGCCGCAGGTCACGCGCCCGCTCGGCCGAGGTGACGACCAGGGCCACCGCCCCGTCGCTCTCCTGGCAGCAGTCGAGCAGGTGCAGCGGCTCCACGATCCACTTGGACGCCTGGTGCTGCTCCAGCGTGATCGGCCGGCCGTGGAACCAGGCCGCCGGGTTGGTTGCGGCGTGCCGCCGCATCGCCACGGCCACCCGCCCGAAGTCCTCCGAACTCGCGCCGTAGGTGTGCATGTACCGCTGGGCGAACATCGCCACCCAGGCCGCCGGCGTCATGAGCCCGTACGGCACGTGCCAGCTCATCTCCATGCCCTGCGACGACGGTTCGCCACCGAGCCCGGCGTCCGGCTGGCCGAACCGGCGGCCCGACCGCTCGTTGAACGCCCGGTAGCAGACGACCGTGGACGCCGCGCCGGTCGCGACCGCCATGGCCGCGTGCATCACCGTGCCGCACGCGGCTCCGCCTCCGTAGTGGACGCGGGAGAAGAACGACAGGTCGCCGATGCCGACCTCGCGCGCGACGGAGATCTCCTGGTTGCTGTCCTGGGTGTAGGTGACCAGGCCGTCGACCTCGGAGGGGGACAGGCCCGCGTCGTCGAGCGCGGCGAAGACGGCCTCGGCGGCGAGCTGGAGCTCCGTACGGCCGGAGGCCTTGGAGAACTCGGTCGCGCCGATGCCCGCGACGGCCGTGCGGCCGGAGAGCGAGTACACGTGGTGTGCCTTTCTGCTGACGAACGGCCCGGGCCGGGTGCGGTTCGGGAAGGAGCCCGGTCCGGGAGGGGGGCGGCGGGCTCAGCCGGGCAGGCAGAAGCGGACGGTGCCGGTGGCGTGGTCGCCCAGGCTGACCGTGCCGCGTACCTCGACGGTCACCTCGGCGCCTTCGCGCGAGACGACCGTCCCGCTGAACACGATGGCGTCGCCGGCGTACGCGGGCACGCCGAGCCGGACGTTGATGCCCCGGATCAGCGCCTCCGGCCCGGCCCAGTCGGTGACGTAGCGCTCCACCAGCCCCATCGTCGTCAGGATGTTCAGGAAGATGTCCTTGGAACCCTGGGCACGCGCCCGCTCGACGTCGTGGTGCACCGGGGTGAAGTCCATGGTGGCCAGCGCGGTCGAGATGACGAGTGTCGGGCTCAGGTCGACGCGCAGCGGCGGGAGCGTGGTACCGCTCTCGATGTCCTTCTCCGTGAGTGTGCGCATCATGACTCCCTGGGTACCCACATCGGCAGGACGAGCTCGTCGTCCATTTCTCGGTAGGTCACACGTAACTGCATACCGATACCCACCTTTTCCAGCGGGCATCCAACAACATTCCCGACAATGCGCACGCCCTCCGGTAGTTCGATCACGGCCACGGCGAACGGCGTCTCGATCCCGGGCACCGGGGGGTTGTGGTGCACGACGAAGCTGTAGACCTCGCCGGTGCCGGCGGCCACGATGTGCGTCCGGTTGACCGATCGGCAGGACGGGCAGACCGGGCCCGGGGGGTGCCGCAGCTCACCGCAGTCGCCGCATTTCTGGATCCGCAGCTCGCCTTCCCGCACACCATCCCAGAAGAACGCGGTGTCCTTGTTGACGGCGGGTCGAAGAGGAAAGGGCGCGCGGGCCTCGGGCTCGGATTTCTTCTCCCGGGGACGAAATTTCAGTACCCGGAACATCATTTCCGCTACCGGCTCGTCGCCCGAGTACCAGGTGACCACCCACGTCACGAAATACCCGACGCCGAGCGCCGTGGTCTTCGGCCCCGACATCCCGGTCATCCGGGTGGCGGGCACGAGCGTCTCCCCCAGCCGCAGGTAGCGGTGGTGGGTCTGCTCGCAGTTGGTGGCGACCACGCCGGTGAAGCCGTTCTCGTCGAGCGCGCCCAGCACGTCGTCCATCGGGGACGCGGCGCCCTTGGCGCGGGCGAGCCCCGGCATCGTCCACACCTGGATCATCGCGGGCGGCGCGACGATCTCCCCGTGCACGCTCCCCCGGGCGAAGTCCTCGTCGGTGTAGACGGGGTTGGCGTCCCCCATCGCGTCGGTCCAGTGGTGGATCATCGGCAGGTTCACCGGGTCGGTCGCGGCCACCCCCCGCACCTCGCCCACCGCGATCTGCCGCTCCCCGAGGGCGGTCAGCAGTTCGTGGAGGCTCGATTCAGCCGTCGTCGTCACTCTTTCTCCTCAGCGTCGGTTCCTTTACTCGTGGGCCGGCCTCATCGGGGCGGTCGCGGGAGCCGCAGGCCGAGCGTCGCGATGAGCTCCCGCTGGACCTCGTTGACCCCGCCGCCGAAGGTCAGCACGACCGCCCCCTTGACCGACCGGTCCAGCACGTCGACGAACTCGGCGGTCTCGGGGTCGGCGGGGTCGCCGAAGCGCGCCAGCACCTCGCCCACGATCCGGCCCACGTCCTGCATGCGCTCCGAGCCGTAGACCTTGGTGGCCGAGGCGTCGGGCGCGCCCAGCCAGCCGAGGTCCATGTTCGCCGCGACCTGCCAGTTCAGCAGCTCGTTGGTGCGCCAGTAGGCGTACACGCGCGCGATGGCCCTGCGCACCGCGGGCTCGCCGGCCACGCCGGTGCGCCGCGCCCAGGCGGTGAAGCGGTCGTACACGTGGGCGATGTTGCCCGCGGGGCCGAGCGTGACCCGCTCGTGGTTGAGCTGGTTGACGATGAGGTCCCAGCCCTTGTTCTCCTCGCCGACCAGCATGTCCACCGGTACGCGCACGTCCGAGTAGTACGTCGAGTTGGTGTGGTGGCGGCCGTCCATCGTCATGATCGGCGTCCAGGAGAACCCGGGGTCCGCCGTGTCGACGATCATCATTGAGATCCCCCGGTGCTTCTTGGCGGCCGGGTCGGTGCGCGCGGCCAGCCAGATGTACTGGGAGTAGTGCGCGCCCGAGGTGAAGATCTTCTGCCCGTTGACGACGTAGTGGTCGCCGTCCCTGACCGCCGTGGTGCGCAGGGACGCGAGGTCGGTCCCGGCGCCGGGCTCGCTGTACCCGATGGCGAAGTGGCAGTCGCCCGCTAGGATCCGGGGCAGGAAGAACTCCTTCTGCTCCGTGGTCCCGTACTGCATCAGCGTCGGGCCGACCGTCTGCAGCGTGATGATCGGGTACGGCACCTCGGCGCGGGCGATCTCGTTGGCGAAGATCTGCTGCTCCAGGGGCCCGAGGCCGCCGCCGCCGTACTCCGCGGGCCAGCCGAGGCCGAGCTTGCCGTCGCGGCCGAGCCTGCGGCAGTGCTCGATGTAGGTCTCGCCGAACGGATCCTGGGCGATCTTCTTGCGGTCCTCGCCGGTCAGGCACGCGGTGAAGTACTCGCGCAGCTCTCCGCGCAGCCGCTTCTGCTCGGGGGTGAGGTCGATCAGCATCAGACGAGCGCTCCAATCGTGTCCAGCCGGGCCTCGATGCCACCGAGGAGGTGGGCCCGGTGCTTGCCCCAGGCGAAGTAGCGGTGCAGCGGGTAGGTGACGTCGAGCCCGATCCCGCCGTGCAGGTGCTGGCAGGTGTACAGGGCGGCGAGCGCGGAGTCGGCGACGGTGTGCGCGGCGACCGACAGGTCCAGCCCGGCCTCCTCGTCGAGCCCCTGGTCCACCCGCCACGCCCCCGACCAGACCGCCACGTCCAGGGCCCGCCCGGCGATGTAGACGTCCGCGATCTGCACGGTCACCGCCTGGAACTCCGCGAGGACCCGGTCGAACTGCTTGCGGGTCCTGATGTGGTCGGTGGTCAGCTCCAGAGCCCCGGCCAGCACGCCGGAGGCCGACGCGGTGAGCGCCACCAGGGAGAGCAGCCGCAGCGCGCCGAAGGCCGTGCCGTCGGGCTCGCCGATCGGCTCGCCCGGGACGTCCTGGAGGATCAGGGCGGCGGTGGGCTCGCCGGTGGAGGCCGGGACGGCGCGCACCTCGGCCGCCCCGGGCCGCACCAGGAACAGGCCGGCGCCCCGGTCGGTCCGCGCGGGCACCAGGATCGCCTCGGACTCGGCGGCGTAGGAGACCATGGTCTTGCGCCCGGACAGCAGCCACCCCTCCCCGTCCGCGCCCGACGTCCGCCGCGCCGTCGTACGGGGGGCCGCGCCGAGGTCCTGGCCCGGTTCCAGCAGCGCGGTCGTCAGCACGATCTCGCCCTCGGCGAGGCGGCCCAGGGCCCCGCGCTGCTCCGCGGTGCCGTGCCTCCCGATGACCATCCCCGCCACCAGGCCGTCCTGGAGCGGGATCGGGGTGACCCTGGCCCCGGCCTCGCGCAGGATCACGGCCATCTCCACCGCGCCCAGCCCGGCGCCGCCCGCGTCCTCGGGCAGGCAGGCGCCGATGAGCCCCGCCTGCGCCGCCGCCTTCCACAGCGCCGCGTCGTACGGCCGGCCGCTCCTGTCGTGGTCGGCGAGCCGGTCCTGGGCGGCCTCGCGGCCGAACAGGCCCGCGGCCAGTTCCTTCAGCTCCGCCTGTGTCTCGTCCAGCGTGAAGTCCATCAGCGCTCCAGTAGGTGGTGCCGGCCGTGCCGGACGAACTCGTCCTCGATCGCCGCGAGGTCCGCCTTGGTGATCTGCCTGAAAGCCGACGGCGCCTCGGGGGGACGCCACCAGACCGGGTCGCCGGCGCGCCACCCCTCGGCGGCGAGGACGCGCTTGACGACCTTGTGCGAGGGGGTCTGCGGCAGCTCGCCTGCGACCCGCACGTAACGCGGCAGCGACTTGCCGCCGAGATCGGCCCGCCCGGCCAGGAAGGCGGCGAACGCGCCGGGGTCGAAGTCGCCGTCGAGCACGAGCGCGGCCATCACCTGGTCGCCGGCCGCCGCGTCGGGCACCGGGTACACGGCCGCCTCCACGACGCCGGG
The DNA here is from genome assembly GCF_025506355.1 of Sphaerisporangium corydalis. Lineage (GTDB taxonomy): Bacteria > Actinomycetota > Actinomycetes > Streptosporangiales > Streptosporangiaceae > Sphaerisporangium > Sphaerisporangium corydalis. Next base: position 79,273 of record NZ_JANZYP010000029.1, on the reverse strand, counting down.
GAACTCGCGGATCACCCCTTCGATGGGGGCGACGGCCAGGTTCTCGCCGTCCACCCGCAGGCGTTCGGTGCCCCGTCCCGCGAAGAACACGAAGCCGGCGGGGTCGGCGTAGGCCATGTCGCCGCTCCAGAACTCGCCCTCCCGTACCCGCTCCCCGTCGGCCGCCGCGTCGTTGTAGTAGCCGTCGAACAGGCCGAGCCCCCGGGTGTTGACCAGCTCGCCGATCGCCTCGTCCGCGTTGAGCAGCCGGCCGTCCTCGACGACCGCCGGCGGGCAGCGGCGCCCGGTGGCCCGGTCGCGGATCTCCACCCCCTCGGGGAGGCGGCCGAGGCAGCCGGGCGGGCCCGCCGGGTCGGGGCTGATCGCGATGGCGGTCTCGGTGGAGCCGAACGCGTCGACGACGTGGCAGCCGAACCGCCGCCCGAAGCGCCGGACCGCCGTGGCGCTCCCCTCGTTGCCGAATGCGAGCCGCAGCGGGTTGTCGGCGTCGTCCGGCCGCTCCGGCGTGGCCAGGACGTAGGACAGGGCCTTGCCGACGTAGTGCAGGTACGTGCACCCGTAGCGCCGCACGTCGGGCAGCGTGCCGGACGCCGAGAACCGCCTGCGGAGCACCAGGCCCGCGCCGGACGCCACGGCGGGCGCGTACGCGGCCATGATCGCGCCGGAGTGGAACAGCGGCATGGAGCTGTAGACGACGTCCTCGGGCGTCAGCCCGGCCCCCAGGCTGGTGCCGGGCACGGCGATCTTGCGCTGGGTCACCCGGACGGCGCGGGGACGTCCCGACGTCCCGGAGGTGAAGATCAGCATCACCAGGTCCTCGGGGGCGGCCTCTCGTTCGCCGTTCGAGGGCGCGTCGCCGGCGGTCGTCGCGGTGGCGAACGGAACCCTCAGGTCGGTGGACACGGCCCGCACGCCGAGCCGCCCGGCGACGTGGCCGGCCAGGTCGGCGTACGCGGGCTCGTGGAGGACGAGGGCGGCGTGCGTCGCCCGCGCGTCGCCCTCCAGCTCGGCAGGGCTCCTGGTGGTGTTGAGCGCGACGAGCACGTGCCCGGACAGCGCGGCGCCGCCCAGCAGGAACAGCAGCTCGGGGACGTTGTCGAACAGGACCGCGAAGTGCAGCGGACCCGGCGTGGCCCGCTCCTCGGCATCCCGCGCCGCGTGCGCGGCGTCCAGCCAGGCGGCCCGTTCGCGGCATTCGTCCACGTATGCACGCCAGGACCACACGCGCTCCTCGAAGTACAGCCCCGGCCTTCGGTCCCGGGCCCTGGACCGGAGCAGGCCCGCGAGCGTGTCCACCGGCATGTCGCCTCCCATGACCTGGTCAGCCGCAAACTAGAACAGATTCTAATCTGTGTCCAGAGGTGATGTGCGTGAAGGCTCCAGGACATGTGTACGCAACACAAACGTCATGCAAGACCGGCATTCCTTGTGACCGGCCAGTAACACGCCCTACCTGCGGGTAATCCGGTAACGTGTTCTTATGCGCACCACGCATGCCGGCACCTCAGCCGCCACGGCGCCCACAGGCCCCGACGGCGGCGATCACGCGGTGCACCCGCCCCCAGCGGTCCCTGTCTCCTCGGGCGCCCGCACGCGCAGCCAGCACCAGCGGCGCAAGCGCATCGTCCAGGCCGCCGCGGCGCTCGCCTCGCGCGGCGGTGTCGAGGCGATGCAGATGCGGACCGTCGCCGAGCGCGCCGGCGTCGCCCTCGGCACGCTCTACCGCTACTTCCCCTCCAAGATGGATCTCGTCGTCGCCGTCGTCGGCGAGGAGATCGACCTGCTCGAGAGCAGCATCGAGCGGCGCCCGCCCAGCGCGGCGTCCCCGGCCGGCCGGGCCGTGGACGTCCTCATGCGCGCCACGCGCGGCCTCATGCGCGAGCCGGAGCTGGCCGACGCGCTGATCCGCTCGCTCATCATGGCCGAGGTCGACACCCCGTTCGGCGACCGCATGGCCGGGCTGCTGCTGCGCGTCGCGGGCGACGGCCTCACCGCCCAGTCCGCGAGCGAGGTGCAGTTCGCCCTTGCGGGCTCCCTGGCGAGCGTGTGGGTGCACGAACTACTCGAAATGCTCCGCGGCCGGCGCACGTACGAGCAGATCCAGCGCCGCATCGAGATCGCCGCAGAACGCCTCCTCGCCGACTTCGAGGTCTGACCGGGACGCTTTCCGGGCGCGCGCGCCGTACGCGCGCCCCGGCGCGGGACTTCCGCCCGAAAATAGAACCCGTTACAGTCTCGGCTAGAACAACGTTCGAACGTTGAGGAGGCCCGTATGGGCACGCCGGTGATCGTCGAGGCCGTACGAACCCCGATCGGCAAGCGCAACGGCTGGCTTTCGGGGGTCAAGCCCCAAGCCCTGCTCGCGGCGGCGATGCGGGGCGTGGTGGACAGGTCCGGCGTCGACCCCGCGACCATCGGCCAGGCGTTCGCCGGCTGCGTCACGCAGGCGGGCGAGCAGGGCGGCCACGTCGGCCGGCACGCCTGGCTGTACGCCGGACTGCCGTACCAGACGGGCGTCACCACCGTGGACGCGCAGTGCGGGTCGTCCCAGCAGGCCGTCCACCTCGTCGCCGCGCTCATCCAGGCCGGGGTGATCGACGCGGGCATCGCCTGCGGCGTCGAGGTCATGAGCCGCCAGCCGCTCGGCAGCAACGTGCTGCCCGCCAGTCCCCGTCCGGACGACTGGTCCATCGACATGCCCGACCAGTTCACCGCCGCCGAGCGCATCGCCAGGCGCCGGGGGCTCACGCGCGAGCGGCTCGACGCGTTCGGCGCGCGGTCCCAGCAGCTCGCCGCCAAGGCGTGGGCCGACGGCCGGTTCGAACGCGAGATCATCCCGGTCACCGCGCCCGTACTCGGCGACGACGGCCTGCCGACGGGCGAGACCCGCGAGGTCACCCGGGACCAGGGCCTGCGCGACACCACGGCCGAGGGGCTGGCCAGGCTCAAGCCGGTGCTCGGCGAGAACGCGTTGCACACCGCGGGCACCTCCTCGCAGATCTCCGACGGCGCGGCGGCCGTGCTGCTGATGAGCGAGGAGGCCGCCGCGCGGCAGGGCCTGCGCCCGCGCGCCCGTCTCCTCGCCCAGGCCCTGGTCGGCTCCGAGCCGTACTTCCACCTGGACGGCCCGGTGGACGCCACCGCCAAGGTGCTGGCCGACGCCGGGATGACGATGGCCGACATCGACAGGTTCGAGGTGAACGAGGCGTTCGCCGCCGTGGTCCTGTCATGGGCGACGGTGCACCGGCCGGAGATGGACCACGTGAACGTGAGCGGCGGCGCGATCGCGCTCGGGCATCCGGTCGGGGCCACGGGTTCGCGGCTGATCACCACCGCCCTGCACGAGATGGAGCGGTCGGACTCCTCCACCGCCCTGGTCACGATGTGCGCCGGCGGCGCGCTCGCCACCGCCACCGTTCTCGAGCGGGTGTGAAGACGCGGCGCAGGCCCTACAGCGCGCAGCGGCCCGCGGACCTGGGCGGCGGCGTGTGGAGCGTCCCGGTGCCGATCCCCGGCAACCCGCTCGGGTACACGCTGGTGTACGCGGTGGACTCCCCCGCCGGGCCGGTGCTCGTCGACGCCGGGTGGAACCACCGGGACGCCTGGGCGGCGCTCCGCGACGGGCTCGCCGCGCTCGGCATCGACGTCCGGGACGTGCGCGGGGTGGTCGTCACGCACCACCACCCCGACCACGCGGGGCTCGCCGGGCGGGTGCGCGAGGAGTCCGACGGCTGGATCGCCATGCACGAGGCGGACGCCACCCTGGTCCGGCTGATCCGCGGCATGGCGGGTGGCAGCGCCCGCGACTTCCAGGCCGACATGATGCGCCGGGCGGGCGCGGGCTCCGAGGCGGACGCGGTCTCGGTCGCCGACCGGCCCGATCCGCCCGCACTGCCCGATCTGGAGCTCCAGGATGGGGACCTGATCGACCTGCCGGGGCGGCGGCTGCGGACGGTCTGGACACCCGGGCACACGCCCGGCCATGTCTGCCTCTATTTGGAGGACACCGGCCGGCTCTTCACCGGTGACCACGTTCTCCCCGGCATCACCCCCCACATCGGCATTTATCCGTATGACCGGAACGATGTCGACCCATTAGGCGACTTCCTCGCGTCTCTTGACCGCGTGGCGGAGCTCGTGGACGTCGAGGCGCTGCCCGCGCACGAGTGGACGTTCCCGGACGTGGCCGCGCGCGCGTCGGAGATCCGCGCCCACCACGAGGAGAAGCTCACCGTCCTGCGCGAGTTGCTGGCGGGGCTCAGGACGGCCCCGCCGACGATCTGGGACGTAGCCGAGCGGATGACCTGGAACCGTCCGTGGGCGGATCTCGGGCCGATGCAGCGCGGGATGGCGGCGGGCGAGGCCGCCGCCCACCTGCGGACACTCGAGGTACGCGGGCTCGCCGGTCGGGTATCTGGCGCTCCCGGCGATCCCGTCCGGTTCACAACCCTGTCACACTGAGCGCCTACACTCGTAGACATCGGATGTCTGTGCGGGACGAAAAGCAACTCTAGGGGTGGTGACTCCGTGGCGGTCACGGACGCGGCGATCGACAAGATCAAGGAAATGATCGTCTCGGGCGAGCTGGCCCCCGGCGCCAGGCTGCCGAAGGAGGCCGACCTCGCCGAACGGCTCGGCCTCTCGCGCAACTCTCTGCGCGAGGCCGTCCGCGCGCTGGCGCTGATCAACGTGCTGGACGTGCGGCAGGGCGACGGCACGTACGTCACCAGCCTGGAGCCCCGGCTGCTGCTCGACGCCCTGTCGTTCGTGGTCGACTTCCACCGCGACGACACCGTCCTGGAGTTCTTCCAGGTGCGCCGCATCCTCGAACCGTCGGCGACGGCGATGGCCGCGGCCAACATGGGCCCCGACGACATCAAGGAGCTGCGGGCCATCCTGGAGGCGCTGCCCGAGAACCCCAACATCGAGCAGCTCGTGGCCAACGACCTGGAGTTCCACCAGCGCATCGCCCTGGGCTCCGGCAACACCGTGCTGTGCTCCCTCATCGAAAGCCTGTCCGGCCCCACCACCCGGGCCCGCATCTGGCGCGGCCTCACCCAAGAGGGCGCCACCGTCAAGACCCAGGAACAACACCTAGCCATCTACGAGGCCATCGCCGCCCACCAACCAGACGTCGCCCGCGCCTGGGCCACCGTCCACGTGGCCGGCGTAGAACAATGGCTCCGCAGCGCCCTGTGACGCCCTCCGCGTAGCTCCACGCCCACCTTCGCCCGGGGATCAGGGGACGAGGTAGCGGGGGCAGGTTTCGGGGAGGGTGCCGGGGGTGTGGAGGAGGAATTGGGGGGTGTCGAGGGGTTCTACGACGACGGAGCCGCCGGGGCGGACGCCTACGTCGTGCAGGGGGGTCGCCGCGAGGCGGTCGTCGGGGGTGAGGGTGAAGTCGACGAGGGTGGCGATGTCGGGTTCCCTGGCGTCGCCCAGCGGCCAGGGCCCGCCGCAGTCCACGCAGACCGGGTCGAGCATCCACGAGGACTCCAGGGACCGCACCTGGCACATGCGCAGGCACACCGTGCACGTCTGCGCGAGGACCACGGGTTCGGAGAGCAGGAGCCATCCCTCGCGGTACCGGTCGCGCAGCACCGCCATGAGGTCACCGACCGTCGCGAGCCCGCCGGGAAGCTCGCCCGCGTCCGGCAGCGGGACGTGCTCGCCGGGGCAGCGCGGGTGCACGGGGAGCACGGCGGTCTCGAACCGGGTGCGCCGGACGTCGCCGTAGGACCGCGTCCCGTACACGGCCCAGTCCTCGTGCACGATCCCCATCACCTGCTCGGTCATGTACCCGGCGAGCACGGCCGCGGTGGTCTGGATCGAGGGGACGATGGCCTCACGCTCCAGTTCGAGCGCGTACCGCGTGCAGGAGGTGGAGGACGCGCGCTCGGCGTTGAAGCACCGGTAGCAGACGGTCCCCGCCTCCGCCGAGAAGCTGGAGAAGTTGAACTCCGAGCCGGAGAACCCCCCTTCCACCATCGGCGTCGCGTGCAGCCGGGACCGCTCGGCGAGCCAGCCCCGCGCCGGGACGCTGTCGACCGCCGACACCACCACGTCCGCCCAGCGGATGCCGGTGTCCCCCACCTGTTGCACGGTCTCGGTCGAGTAGTAGATCGCCGGGTCGGTGGCGGTGCTCGCGGCGAGGGCGCGCATGGCCACCAGAGGCGCCTTGCGGCCCTCGTACCGCGCACCCCATCCGTCCGCAGGGAAGAACGGCGACCGGGTCGCGTTGTGGTCCTCGAACCGGTCGAAGTCGACGAGCAGGAAGTTCCCTACGCCGCTGAGCGCCAGCGTCTGCAGGATGTTCTGCCCCAGCGCCCCCACCCCGACGACGAGGACGCGCGCGCGGGCCAGCCGCTCGGGGTCGTAGCCGGCGCGCATGTCGCGGGAGTGGAGCCGGGTGGTCGTCATCGAATACCCCGATGCTTCTCGCAGGTGCAGTCACGGACGAGCGAACCTGTCTTGTTGCAGCGCGCGGTCGGGTTGACCCGGCGGACGGTGGGCCCGATCGGTCCTCCCTCGGCTCCCACCGGACCGGGCGAGGACGTGGTGGACCGCGCCTTCTGCCAGTCGATGATCTGGAAGTCCGGCGATCCCCCGGCCGCCCGTCCCGGTGGAGCCGGCGGAGGCCCGTTCGGCGGCCTGCCGCCGCCGCTCAGCAGGTAACCGGCGACGACCACCACCCCGACGATGACGACGATGATCCAGAAGGCTTCCATGACGTTCCCCGATCGCCATCTAGGGGCCGAGTCCGGCCGGATCCGAGCGGGTCCCCTTGCCGCGGGTCGGCTGCGGCTCGACGAGCCCGTCGTAGGTCAGCCACTGCTCGCCGCCCGCGAGTTCCGTCTCGCCTGACCGCACGACGACCGACACCGCCTCACGGTCGGACAGCAGGGCGAACGACACGTCGGGCCCGACGCCGACCTGCCGCTCCGCGAGATACCACTGGATCTCACCCGGCTCGCTCGTCTGCGCGTGGCAGACAGCCTGCGCGTTCGCGGCCACGCAGGACCAGGCCACCGTCCGGTCCCTCCCGCCGTCGCGGAGGGCGGACAGGACCATCAGCAGGAGGACGGCGAGGAGGCCCAGCGCGAGCAGGGCCAGCAGGGGCCGCCATCGCGGCGGGGACCCGGGGGGCGGCGGACCCGGGGCCTCGCGCGGGCGTTCGGCGCCGGCCGAGGGGCCTGCCCGGTGCGAGAAGATCCGGGGGACGGTCAGCGAGGAGGACCGGGAGGCGTTCGGGTGCCTCACGACCGAGGACGGTGGCCTGGCGACCGGGGACGACGACCTGACGAACGGGGACGGCGGCCCGGGGGCCGTCTTGGGCGAGGCCCGGTCGCGCGGGCTCATGAGCACCGAATCCGGGCCGAGATAGGCCTGAACCCACGACCGGCCCCGGGCGAACACCAGCAGCCCGACGTGGTGCGGGGACGTCCACATCGACTGCGTCTTGGCGTCGACCCCGCTGTACCCGCTCCACTCCAGGTGGCTGTGCCACCAGCCGATGACGTCCGCGCCCGGGTCACGCCGCGCGGCCTCCAGGCGCAGGTCGGTCGTCTGCTCGGCCGACAGCGTGAAGTGCCCCCTGCCGCCCGCCGCGTCGCCCGCGCGCACCGCCCCGGTGACGATCACGTACACGCCGTCGTCGTCCCGCAGCACCCTGCCGGTCAGCAGGCCGCCCGTCTCGTCCGGGTCGGCGATGTGGGCGTACCACCGGACGTTCGTCATCGTCTTGGGCGCCACCCAGACGTCGAGGTGCCGTGAGTGGTAGACCTCGTAGTCCCTGTGCTGGCCGCGCGACCGGAAGGGCAGGCTGACGTGGTGTTCTACGATCTCGAACTCGGGCTCGTCCATGTCGCGTCCTGTTCACCGCGGCCGTTGGTGCGTGATGATCTCGAAAGGCTGGTCGTCGTCCGGCTCTCCGTAGAGCCATGACGGGAGCACGGGGTACACCAGGGCGCTGTCCAGGGGACGGCCGCCGTAGTGGGTCTGGTGGTATTCGATCGCCTTGGCGTTCCAGCCGACATACCCGCCGCCGCGCCCCTTCTCGTCCCAGTTGAGCATCCTGGCGATGTGCACCACGAGGTGTCCCAGCGTGACGTGCCCCTCGCGCGCCTGCCAGAACTCCTCCCCGATGCAGACCGGGGAGCCCGCGCGGAAGTGCGGCGACCAGGGCACCGGATGGGAGATCACCCAGGTCGCCGGCTCTGCGCGGGGGTAGTCGGCGACGTCGACGTTGACGCCGATGATGGTCTCCTGGGCCCATTTGCCTGGCCCGATCAGCGTCGGGATCCGTAGTTTCAGCCGGTAGCGGCCGGCGGACCCGGCCTGGGCGTCGGTGACCCTGTTCGCCCGGCGTTCCAGGTCGCCGCCGGTGCGGTACGCCTCGAAGTCGAAGGACGGGCACCGCATGTCCCGCAGGATCTCGTAGTCGAACTTGCGCCGCCTGGCCAGTTCCGCGCCCTTCACCGCGCCGCCTCCTCGGGGGACGCCCCGGTGGTGGCGTGGTCGACCGACAGGTTGGCGTTGTCGGTCACCCCGCCGGCCCCGAGCGCCTGGTCGTCGAGCAACTGGTGTCCGGTCCGGGTGTTGCGCAGCTTGTACTGGCCGACGTGGTTCGGCTGCGGGATGAATCCCGCCCGGATCATCTCGGCGATCAGGAATTTGGGGGTGGCGGTGTCGCTCACGGCCACCGACAGGATTTCGGCGGAGTTCGTCGGGTGGAGGAGATTGATCCTGATCTTCTTGGTCACCGTTTTCTCTTCCTGCACGTCGATCCGTAAGAACGTGGGCCGGCGGTTCGTGCCTTCACAGGTCGCCGGCCTGCCCGAAGAATGGGGAATCGTCTCTCCCCGACCAGGCGATGATCTCCAAGCTGTCCGCACCGGCCCGATGCCGGGCGCACCGCCCTTCTTCTTCGATGGGAAGACGGCACGGCCCGCCGTTCACGCGGGCGTCGCAGGTGCCGATGCTGATGATTTCCAAATGGGGATTCGATTCCGTGCCGGTGCCGGGGAGGAGTTCCCGCCGGGCCGGCGAAAAGGGAACGTTGAACGGCAATCCATCGGGCGCCGCGCGATATATCTCGTCTATCGCCGTCGGCTGCGCGACGTGACCGGTCAGCTGGATCCGCTGCGGCCGGTTGCTGATCACCATCACGGTGTCGGTGGCGATGCCCTCCAGCATCGGGGTCCTGCCGTCGGCGGCGACCGAGAAGAACCACGCGACCACCTGGTAGTTGCCGCGCTTCAGCCGGAGGGACAGTTTCTCGCCGTATTTCACCGGCACCGCGCGCGACCAGTCGTCGGCCCGCAGGAAACCGACGAGAACCCAGGTGGGCGCCAGCCCGGTCGCGGTGTTGAGGCGGGCCTGCAGCCAGGTGGCGGGGCTGCCGCCCGAGAAGTCGATTCCGTGGTCGGGCGCGGTGAAGGAACGCAGGTAGCGCCGTGCCACCGCTTCGAATCCGACCTGGCTGAGCGCCTGGAGAAGCACCGCTATGATCTCCACTTATCCCCCGCCCGTCCCTGCCTGGTCCCATGCCGAAGTGACCCCTTTCCACGCCCACGGCCCCCCGCGGCGTACAGGAATCAGAACTCTGTCCGAATTGTTCGATTTGCGTGGCTGGAAAGACCGGTCCACGAGAATCACGTATATGAGACGCGCCGGGTCGTGATCCGGTGCACGCGAATTCCACTTTCTTCTGGGGAAGGAAATCGAGGGAAAGCCGCCCGGCGGGTTTTCCCGGTCAGCTCGCCGAAGGGCCCTGGAGGGTGGTCCCGGGCGGCGTCGCCTGGTCGTGGAGGAGAGTCGCCTGGTGCTGGAGGGCGGCGAGCAGGGGGGTCGTGCCGCTGCCTCGGCGCAGGGCCGCGTACAGGCGACGGATCGGGACCGCCGGGCCGCGCAGGGGGCGTACGGTGACGCCGGGCACGCCGCCCGCGCCGATCAGCCGGGGGGCGAGCGTCACCCCGAGGCCGCACGCGACCAGCGCGAGCACGGCGCTGAAGTCGGTGGCGCCGTGCGTGACGCGGGGCTGGAAGCCCGCCTGGCGGCATCCGGCCTCCAGGACCTCCCGGCACGCGGTCCCGGGCAGGGACGCGACCCACTCCTCGCCCGCCAACGCGCCGAGATCGAGCCCTCCGTCCGGCGAGCCCAGGCCGCGCCCGGCGGCCTGTTCGGTGGCCGTCGCCAGGGGGTGGTCGAAGGGGAGGGCGGCGTCGAAGGGGTCGGTGAGGAGTTCCACGAGCCGGATCCGGGGGTCCTCCCGCTCCGGGAGGTGCGAGGAGGACATGACCACCACCAGGTCCAGGTCGCCCTGGGCGAGCATCGGCAGGGCGATCTCGGTCTCCACCTCGGAGATCTCGGTGCGCCAGCCGGGATGGGTCGCCCGCAGCGCCGCCGCGGCCGGGGCCAGCAGCCGGCAGATGGCCGAGGGGAAGGCGCCCGCGCGTTCGAGCCCGACGCGGCCCTCGGCGTAGGCGGCGAGGTCGGCCCGGGCCGCCTCCAGCTGGGCGGCGACCGCGTGCGCGTGAGCCAGCAGGACGTGGCCGGCGCCGGTCAGCCGCACCCGCCGGCCGTCCCGTTCGAGCAGCTCGGTGCCGGCCTCCCTGGCGAGGACGGCGAGCTGCTGGGAGACCGCCGAGGGGGTGAGGTGGAGGGCGCGGGCCGCGCCGGCGACGGTGCCCTGCGCGTCGAGCTCCTGGAGGATGCGCAGCCGCCTGACCTCGATCATGTAGGAAAACTACCGCTCCACAGGTAGAAGAACCAGATGGACTGCACGATCGGACCTGCCCGAGACTCGTCGCGTGCGTCCCCTTCATTCCGTCATCGCGCTCGCCGTCGCCGTCGTCTGGGGCGTCAACTTCGTCGTCATCGACGTCGGCCTCCAGCACTTCCCGCCGCTGCTGTTCGCGGCGCTGCGCTTCACCCTGGTCGCCCTCCCGGCCGTGTTCCTGGTCCCCCGCCCCGCGATCGCGGCACGCTGGATCGTCGCCGTGGGCCTGTTCCTGGGCGCGGCGCAGTTCGGCCTGCTGTTCACGGCCATGCACCTCGGGCTCCCTGCCGGGCTCAGCTCCCTGGTGCTGCAGGCACAGGTGATCTTCACGCTCGGCATCGCCGCCGTGGCCCTGGACGAACGGCCGAGCCGCCGCCAGCTCCTCGGCGTCGCCGTCGCCTCTGCGGGGATCCTGGTGATCGCGGTCGGGCGGGGCGCCCAGGCGCCCCTGCTACCGCTGCTCCTCGCGCTCGGGGCCGCCGCGTCGTGGGGCGTGGCCAACGTGTGCGTGCGGCGCGCCGAGGCGCCGGCCGGCCCGGGGCTGCTGGTGTGGTCGAGCCTGGTGCCGCCGCTGCCGCTGCTGGCGCTCTCGATGGTGGTCGAGGGCCCCGGCGCGATCACCGGGGCGTTCGCCACCTTCCATCCCGACTCGCTGGCGGCGCTGGCGTACGTCGTCGTGCTCTCCACGTTCGGCGGCTTCGGCGCGTGGAACGCGCTGCTGCGCCGCTACCCGACCTCGACGGTGGCGCCGTTCACGCTGCTGGTCCCGGTGGTCGGCATGGCGTCGGCCCTGCTGTGGCTGGGCGAGGTGCCGAGCACGGCGGAGCTGGCCGGCGGGGCGGTCGTCCTGGCCGGGCTGGCGACGCTCGCCACCCGCGCCCGCGACCGACGGCCCCTCCCCTCGGCCCAGACAGCCTGACCCCTCTGTTCAGGACCCCTACGGCGGTCGGCTCAGGCGGCCTTGTCGGCCCGGCCGTCGCGCAGGGGCGTGGTGGCCTCGGTCCACTTGGCGAGCCCGTCGAGCAGGGTGATAGCGCCCGCCTCCATGACCTCGCTGGGGACGAGGTTCCCGTCCCCGTCCAGGAGCCGCTGGACGAACGGGATGTTCACCGCCTCGGCCAGCGGGACCATCTGCAGCGCCGCGAGGACCTGCTTGAGCATCTGCGCCGCGCGGGTGCCGGCGGAGACGCCGCCGTAGCTGACGATCCCGGCCGGCTTGTGCGCCCACTCGGAGTGCAGGTAGTCGAGGGCGTTCTTGGTGGCCGCGTTGATGGCGTGGTTGTACTCGGGGATGACGAAGACGTACGCGTCGCCTCGGCTGACGGCGGCGCTCCAGTCCTTGGTGTGCTGGTTGACGTAGTGGCCGAGGCGCGGGTGGTGCGGCTCGTCGAACAGCGGCAGGCCGAACTCGGCCAGATCGAGGACCTCCACCGCGAAGTCGCCGTGGGCGACCGCCCTGTCGCGGAACCACTCGGCGACCCTGCCGCCGACGCGGCCGGGGCGGGTGCTGCCGATGATGATCTGCAGGGTCGGCTTGGTCATGTCGTCTCCTATGCAGCGCTGAGACCTGCGGTCGGCCGCAGGGTGCGCGTCTCGGTGCCGGTGCGTGGCCGCGAGGATCTTCGAGAGGTCATCACGGGCGCGTTGATGGTTCCGGCTGCAATGAACACGGCTTCTGACCGGGTTATTTCCCTTCCACGGGCCGGCTGGGGTGCTTCTGGGGTGGGCGTTCTCCGCCGGGCCACCAGGGGTGACCGTCCCCTGCGTGATCGGCGGCGTGCCACACGAGGCGGTCGCGGTCGTGGTAGGCATGGGCATATGTCTCCGCCGGCCCCCCTTCGCGCTGAGGACCCCGAGCGACTCGGGCACTACCGGCTCCTCGGGCGTCTCGGCCGGGGAGGCCAGGGCGTGGTGTTCCTCGCCGCCTCCCCCGCCGGCGTGCACGTCGCGGTGAAGCTGATGCACTCCCGGCTGGACGAGGACCGGGCCAGGCGCCGGTTCATCGGCGAGGTGGCGGCGGTCCAGCGGGTCGCGCCGTTCTGCACCGCCCAGGTGCTGGAGGCCGACCTCGACGGCGACCGGCCCTACATCGTCAGCGAGTACGTCGACGGAGTCTCCCTGCAGGACGACGTCATGGTGAACGGCCCGCGTACGGGCGGCTCGCTCGACCGGGTCGCCGTCGGCACGGCCACCGCGCTGGCCGCCATCCACGGCGCGGGCGTCGTCCACCGCGACTTCAAGCCAGGGAACGTGCTGCTCGGCAGGGACGGGCCGCGCGTGATCGACTTCGGCATCTCCCGCATCATGGACACCACCGTCACCACCGGGCGGGTCCCCGTCGGCACGCCCGCCTATCTGTCTCCCGAGCAGCTCAAGGGCGACCGCGCGGGGCCGGCGGCGGACCTGTTCGGCTGGGCGCTGACGGTCGCCTTCACCGCCAGCGGCCGGCACGCCTACGCCGCCGGGTCCTTCGAGGCGACGCTGGGCCGCATCCTGTTCGGTGAGGCCGACCTCGACCCGCTCGCCGGGCCGCTGCGCGAGATCGTGGTGGCGTGCCTTGCCGAGGATCCCGCGCTGCGGCCGAGCGCCGACGACGTGCTGCGTCACCTGATCGGCCAGGGGTCCGCCCCGCCGCCCGGCCGGTCGGCCGGTCAGGTCCTGGAGACCGGCGCCACCCTGGCCTCGGCGCCGACCGGCGAACACGAAGGCCCCGCCACGCTCGGCCTCGACCCGGTCACCGGCGACGGCCCTGGCACGCTCGACCTGGAACCGGTCACCGGCGACGGTCCCGGCACGCTCAGCCTCGACCCGGTCACCGATGACGGCCCGAGCACGCTCGACCTGGAACCGGTCACGGAGCCCGGCGGCCCCGACACCGTCGACTCGCGTTCCTCCCGGGACGGCCTCCAGACGGTCGAGCCCCGCCCCCGGCGGTGGTACCACCGGTTCACGGTCCTCGCCGCGGCCGCCGTCCTCGCCTCCGGCACGGCCGGGTTCGCCCTGTGGCAGGGGTACGCCGGGCAGGAGGAGGCGGCCGACGCGGGTTTCTCGTACGCGGGCCGCTGGACCGGCAGCGCCGAGCACCCGACGGCCGAGCGGGTCTTCCCGGTGGAGATCCGCCTGGTGGACCTCACCCGGCCGGGCCTCATGCGGTGGGGCGCGGACCTGCACTGCGCGGGGAGGCTGACCGGGGCGGGCGGCGGGGCGGCCGCGCGGAGGTTCCGCCTCGACCAGGTACGGGGCGCCGAGTGCCACCCGAGCATGGTCGAACTCTCCCCCAGGGGCACCGACCAGGTGAGTTTCCGCGTCACCCGCCAGGGCGAGAAGGTCCCGCGCTACACGGGCACGGCCGTCCGCTCCTCCTGACCGCCCACGCCCGGCACGCGACCACCGCGTACCCCGGCGATCGTTCCCCCGTGGCGCCGGTCAGGCCGGGAGGGCGTACACCGTGCGGGCGGTGGTGGTGAAGACGTGGTCGCGCTCGGTGGCGCCGAGGCCCGAGGTGAGCTCGCGGGCCAGGGCGGTGACCTCGGCGTACGTCGCGGCGACCTCGCAGACCGGCCAGTCCGACCCGAACATCACCCGCTCGGGGCCGAAGGCGGACAGCAGGTGGTCGGCGTACGGGGCGATGCGCGGGGCGTCCCAGTCCGTCCAGCCGGCCTCGGTGACCAGCCCGGACAGCTTGCACGTCACGTTGGGCGACTCGGCGAGCGCCTTGATCTCCCCCGCCCACGGCTCGGTCGCGCCCGACTCGATCGGCGGCTTGGCGGCGTGGTCGAGGACGAACCGGACGCCCGGCAGGTCCCGGACGAGGTCCCTGGCGGCGGGGAGCTGCGGGGTGAGCACGAGCAGGTCGTAGGCGAGATCGGCCTGGCCCACGGCGCGGATGCCGTGCCGCACGTCGGGGCGGGCCAGCCACGCGGGGTCGGGCTCGTCCTGCACGGCGTGCCTGATCCCCACCAGCAGGTCGCCGCCCGGTCCGGTGCGCAGCCGCATCAGGGTGTCGGCGACGGCGGGATCGGTGAGGTCCACCCACCCGACGACCCCGGCCACCAGCCCGTCGGACGCGGCGGCGAGGGCGAGGAACTCCTCGGTCTCCTCGACCGAGCCGACCGTCTGGACCAGCACCGTGCGCTCGGCCCCGGCCTCCGCCGTCCGGCTCCGCAGGTCCTCGACCCCGTACGGCCTGCGCAGCGGCGCGAACGCCTCGCCCGCCATCCAGGGGTACTCCCGCCGGGACGGGTCCCACAGGTGGTGATGCGCGTCGATCATCGGTGGCTCTCCATCGTCGGGACGGTCGCGCTCAGGCCGGGTGGCCGTTGGTCAGGGACTCTTCGGCGAGTGCCGCCCAGAGTTCGCCGGGGACCGGCGTCGCCGCGAGGGCCGCGTTGCGTTCGACCTCCGCGCCGGACCGGGCGCCCGCCACGACGCAGGTCACGGCCGGGTGCCGCGCGGGGAAGGCCAGGGCCGCCTGCGGCAGCGTGACGCCGTACCGCTCGCAGATCGCCGCCATGCGCCGCGCCCGGTCGACCAGCGCGGCCGGCGCGGGCCCGTAGTCGTAGGTGCCGGTCGCGTCGTGGGTGGCGAGCAGGCCGCTGTTGAACACCCCGGCGGCCAGGACCGCCACCCCGCGCCGTTCGCACAGCGGCAGCAGCTCGGCCGCGCCCGACCGGTCGAGCAGGGTGTAGCGCCCGGCGAGCATGACCACGTCCAGGTCGGTCTCCTTGACGAAGTCCGCGAGCATCTCCGACTGGTTCATGCCCGCGCCGATCGCCTTGACCACGCCCTGGTCGCGGAGTTCGGCCAGGGCCGGGTAGGCCTGCCCGGCCGCCTCAGCCCAGTGGTCGTCGGGGTCGTGGATCAGCACGATGTCGATCGAGTCGTGCCCGAGGCGTTCGAGGCTCTCCTCGATCGACCGGCGGACCCCGTCGCGGGAGAAGTCCCAGACCCGCCGGTACGCGGCGGGCACGTCGAAGCCCTGGTCGTCGCGCCCGCCGCCGGTGGCGGGCACCAGGAGCCTGCCCACCTTGGTCGACAGGGTGTAGGAGTCGCGCGGCCGGTCGCGCAGCGCGGCGCCGAGGCGGCGTTCCGACAGGCCGAGCCCGTAGTGCGGGGCGGTGTCGAAATAGCGGACCCCGGCGGCCCAGGCCGCCTCGACCGTCTCCGCCGCCCGTTCCTCGCTGATCGCGGAGAACAGGTTGCCGATCGGCGCGCCGCCGAACCCGAGCGCGGTGACCCGGGCCCCCCGGCCCACGACCTGGTCCTTCACGCGGCCTCTCCTTCCGTCCCGCCGGCGGGCGGTCCCATCGTCCACACCCGGGGCAGGCCGGTGGAGGAGGCGTCGAAGTCGCCGTCGAGGAGACGGTTCATCTGGAGCTGCCACGCCTGGTTGGCGGCGCTGCCCCTCAGCCTGTCCTGCAGCGCGGCGTAGTCCTCGACCTCGACGTAGTGGAACAGGTCGAGGCCGTCGCGCCAGATCGTCCAGGAGCGTACCCCGGCCGCGCGCATCTCGGCCTCCAGATCGGCCGGGATGGTGGCGTGCTCCTTGTCGTAGGTTGCCTCGGCGCCGGGCCGGAGCCGGGTGCGCAGGGCGATGCGCTGCATCTAATCCTGTGCCTTTCCGCTGGTCACACGGGCCAGCATGAGGGCGATGAGGATGATGCCGCCGTAGATCGCCTGGATCCACTGGGCCGAGACGCCCGCCAGCGTGAGGATGTTGTTGATCAGGCCGAGCACCAGGACGCCGCACAGCGCGCCGAACAGCGTGCCCTTGCCGCCGTCGAGGCTGACGCCGCCGATGACCGCCGCCGCGAACACGGTGAAGATCATGCCGTCGCCCTGGGCCGCGGCCACCGAGCCCAGCCGGCCGGTCATCAGCAGGCCCGAGAGCGCCGCCAGGAAGCCGCCGATCATGAACACGATCCAGACCACCCGGTCGGTACGTACGCCTGCCGCGCGAGCGGCGTCCACGTTGCCGCCGATGGCGTAGATCGACCGGCCGTGCCGGAAGTAGCCGAGCGCGAGGATGCCGATGGCGTAGGCGATGCCGCAGATCCAGATGGACGCGGGCAGCCCGAGCCAGCGGGCGTTGCCCAGGTAGAGGAACGATTCGGGCAGCGCGAACAGGTTCTGGCCGCCGGTGAAGCCGATCTGCAGGCCGCGCAGCACGATCAGCATGCCGAGCGTGACGATGAACGCCGACAGCTTGAACCGCAGGATCAGCAGCCCGTTGAACGCGCCGATGAGCACGCCGATGAGCAGGCAGATCGGGATCCCGAGCGTCGTCGGCCAGTCGGTGCCGAGGCCGTTGGAGGCCGCGGGGATGACCAGGCCGACGCCCAGCGCGGGCGCCAGGCCCACGGTGGACTCCAGCGACAGGTCGAACTTGCCGGCGATCAGGATCATCGCCTCGGCCAGCACCAGCAGCGACAGCTCTGTCTGCTGCTGGAGCACGTTGGTCAGGTTGTCGGCGCTCAGGAACGCCGGCTCGATCAGCGCGCCCACGACGATCAGCAGCAGGATGGCCGGCACCAGGGCGAGGTCCCGGAACCGGGCGATCCGGAACCCGGACGGCCCCGGCCGCGCCTTGCCCGGGGAGCCTTGGGAGCCGCCCGGCGTGCCGGGAGAGGCCACGGTCGTTTCAGTCATCGTGCGTCGACACACCTTCCATGACCGCCACGAGCTCGGCGTCCGCCCAGCCGCGTGGCACTTCCTTGACGACACGGCCGTGGAACATCACGACGACCCTGTCGCAGATACGCAGATCGTCCAGCTCGTCGGAGACCAGGACGGCCCCGGCGCCGCGCTCGGCGGCGTCCTCGACCGCGCCGAGCAGCACCTGCTTGGCCCGCACGTCCACCCCCGAGGTCGGGTTGATCACGACGAGCGCCTTGGGGTCGTCGGCCAGCGCACGCGCCATGACGACCTTCTGCGCGTTCCCGCCGGACAGGTCCCCGACGGGCTGGGACGGTCCGGTGGTCTTGATGGTCAGGTCCTCGATCATCCGCTCGGCCCGCGCCCGCCGCAAGGCCGGGGACACCGCCCCGAACCGGCCCAGCTTGTGGGCGATGGGGAGCGTCGCGTTCTCGGCGATCGAAAGCAGCGGGACGAATCCCTCCTTGTGCCGGTCCTCCGGGACGAACCCGAGGCCGGCGCGCAGCGTGGAGGTGACGTCGCCCGGCTTGGGCGTGCGCCCGTTCACGGTCACCGTGCCGGCGTCGGCGGCGAGCAGGCCGACCAGCGTCTCCGCCAGGCCGATCTTGCCGCTGCTGCCCGACCCGGCCAGCCCGACGATCTCCCCGGCGTGGACGGTGAGGTCCACGTCCCGGTAGCGCTCGCCGAGCGACAGCTTCTCGGCGCTCAGCACCACGGGGGCCCCCGTCGCGACCGTGCGCGACCGCGCCTGGTAGCCGGCGGCGGCCTCCCCGGTCATGGCCGCGACCAGCTCGTCGTGCGGGAGGCGGTCGACCGCGCTGGTCAGGATGTGCCGGGCGTCGCGGAAGACGGTGACCGACTGGCAGACCTGGTAGACCTCCTCCAGGTGGTGGGAGATGAACATCATCGTGACGCCCTGGGCGCGCAGCGCCCGCATGCGCTCGAAGAGCCGCTCGATGGCCGGGCCGTCCAGCCGCGCGGTCGGCTCGTCCAGGATGATGAACCGCGCGCCGAACGACAGCGCCCGCGCGATCTCCAGGAGCTGGCGCTGCTCGACGTCGAGCTCGCCGGCGAGGCGGCCGGCGTCGACGTCCACCCCGTACTGGTCGAGCAGGTCGCGCGCCCGGCCGCGCAGCGAGCGCCAGTTGATCGGGCCGTGGCCCGACTGGCGGTTGAGGAAGAGGTTCTCCGCGACGGTGAGCGTCGGGATGATGGTGGACTTCTGGTAGACGCAGGCGACCTGCCGCCGCCAGCCGTCGCGGTCGGCGACCGACGGCGCCGGGGCGCCCGCGAAGAGCACCTCGCCCTCGTCGGGACGCTGGAGTCCGGTGAGGATCGACACCAGCGTGGACTTGCCGGCCCCGTTGCGGCCGACCAGGGCGTGGGTCTCGCCCTCGCTGATGACGATCCCGGCGTCGTCGAGCGCCGTCGTGGGCCCGAAGCGCTTGGTGACGCTCCGGGCCTCGACGGCCGGGGTGGCGGTTTGCTGCATCACTTGACCTGGTTACCCCAGAGGTTGGGGTCGTCGACGTTCTCCTTGGTCACCAGGGGGGCCGGCAGCTGGTCCTCCAGACGGCCGCCGCCCACGTCGACGATGGTGCTGTCGTGATCGGTCTTGCCGGGGGCGAAGGTCTTGCCCTCCAGCGCGGCCTTGGCGTACGTGAGCGCCCACTTGGCGTACAGGTCGGCGGGCTGGGACACCGTGGCGTCGATCTGGCCGTCGCGGATGGCCTGGAACTCCTGCGGGATGCCGTCGTTGGAGACGATGAACACGTGCTTGGGGTCGGTCGGCGGCACCAGCAGGTTCTTGGACTTCAGCAGCTGGAGGGTCGGCGCGAGGAACACGCCGCCGGCCTGCATGTAGATGCCGTTGATGTCGGGGTGCTGGGTGAGGCGGGTCTGCAGCGCGGCCGAGGCCTTGGGGCCCTCCCACTCGGTCGGCTCGGCGA
Organism: Sphaerisporangium corydalis; assembly: GCF_025506355.1. GTDB lineage: Bacteria > Actinomycetota > Actinomycetes > Streptosporangiales > Streptosporangiaceae > Sphaerisporangium > Sphaerisporangium corydalis. The sequence goes on along the minus strand of NZ_JANZYP010000029.1, from coordinate 59,890 downwards.
AGACCGTGATCCCGGGGTAGTTCGCCTTCATGCACTCGGCGAACGCCTCGGACCGGTCGCGGCCGTTGACCGACGACAGCGAGCCCTGGAACTCGACGACCTTGCCCTTGCCCTTGAGCTGGTCGCCCAGGAACTTGCACGCCTTCTCGCCGTACGCCCGGTTGTCGGCGCGGACGACCATGTACGTCTTGCCCTTGTCGGGGCGGGTGTCCACGGTGACGACGGGGATGTTCTTGCTCGCGAGCTGGTCGAGGGTGGTCGCGATGGCGCCGGTGTCCTGCGGGGCCATGACGATGGCCTTGGCGCCCTGGCTCACCATCGCCTGGGTGTTGGACACCAGCTTGGCGACGTCGTTCTGCGAGTTGGTCGGCGGCATCAGGTCGATGCCCAGGTCGGTGGCCATCTTCGGCGCGTACTTGTTGTAGGAGTTCCAGAAGTCGGAGTCTGCGCGGGGGAAGTCGATGCCGACCTTCCCGCCGCCGGCCGGCGCCGCCGCCGAGCCGCTCCCGGCCGAGGCCGAGGGCGTCGTGGTGGTGTCGGAGGAGCCGCACGCCGAAAGCGTCAGGGTGACCGCGAACAGGCCCACGAGGGTGGCCGATGATCGTATTTTCACTAGTTGCCTCTATTCAACGGTTTTCGGGGGGTACTGGCGCTCATGGAGAGTGCCAGGGTCTGTTCTCGTATGGGGAGCCGCCGCGCCGTGCCCGCCGGCTAGGACCTGGGACGCACGCGTAGCCCCTGCATTCCGCCGTCGACCGCCAGGGCGGTGCCGGTCGTGCCGGACGCCGTGGGGCTCGCCAGGTACGCGATGGCGGCGGCGACCTCCTCGGCGCTGACGAGCCGTCCCATGGGCTGGCGCTGCTCCAGGGCGACGCGTTCGGCGTCGGGATCGGGCGCGGCGGCGAGTAGCCGCTTCACCCACGGAGTGTCGGCGGTGCCGGGGTTGACGCAGTTGACGCGGATGCCCTCCGCGATGTGGTCGGCCGCCATGGCCAGCGTGAGCGACAGGATCGCGCCCTTGGACGCGCTGTACAGGGCGCGGTTGGGCAGACCGGCCGTGGCGGCGATCGAGCACGTGTTGACGACGGCCGCGTGATCGGAGGCCCGCAGGTGCGGCAGGGCGGCGCGGGTCACGCGGACGATGCCGAGCAGGTTGACGTCCAGGACGCGGAACCACTCCTCGTCGGCGTTCTGCTCGACCGTACCGGCCGCGCCGATCCCGGCGTTGTTGACCACGATGTCGATGCCGCCGAGATGCTCGGCCGCCGCCGCGACGGCGGTGCGGACCGCGGCGTCGTCGGTCACGTCGGCCTTCACGCCGAAAAAGGGGTCGCCGGGCGGGTTGACGTCCAGGCACGCGACCCTGGCGCCGCGCTCGGCGAGCAGTGTGGCGGTCGCCAGGCCGATGCCCGAGCCGCCGCCGGTGACCAGCGCGGCGAGGCCGCCGAACTCACTCATCCACCTCTCCCTTCACGGGCGTGGCCATGGGGCACTTCACAATGGCTCCAGTGCGGTGGTCGCGTCGGCGATCCAGACGGATCCGCCGGGGAAGGTGTGGTCGGCGATGGACTCCGGGCGCATCGCGGCGCTGAAACCCGGCGCCGTCGGAGCACAGTAGCGGCCGTTCTCGATCACCACGGGGTCGACGAAATGCTCGTGCAGGTGGTCGACGTACTCGATCACCCGGTCCTCCAGGCTGCCGCCGACGGCGACGAAGTCGAACATCGCCAGGTGCTGCACCAGTTCGCACAGGCCGACGCCGCCGGCGTGCGGGCAGACGGGCTTGCCGAACTTGGCGGCGAGCAGCAGGATCGCGATGTTCTCGTTGACCCCGCCCACGCGGGCCGCGTCGATCTGGACGACCGACAGCGAGCCGGCCTGGAGCATCTGCTTGAAGATCACGCGGTTCTGCACGTGCTCGCCGGTCGCGACCTTGATCGGGGACAGGGCGCGCGCGATGGTGGCGTGGCCGAGGACGTCGTCGGGGCTGGTCGGCTCCTCGACCCAGTACGGCTCGAACTCCCTCAGCGCGTTGACCCAGGCGATGGCCGAGCCCACGTCCCAGCGCTGGTTGGCGTCGATCGCGATGCGGAAGCCGGGGCCGCAGACCTCACGGGCGATGCGCATCCTCCGCCGGTCGTCCTCCAGGTCGGCGCCGACCTTCAGCTTGATCTGGGTGAAGCCCTGATCGATGGCCTCCTTGCACAGGCGGCGCAGCTTGTCGTCGTCGTACCCGAGCCAGCCGGGCGAGGTGGTGTACGCGGGGAAGCCGCCGGCCCGCAGGCGGGTGATCCGCTCGGCGCGGCCGGGCTCGGCCCGCTTAAGGATCTCCAGCGCCTCGTCCGGCGTCATCGCGTCGCTGAGGTAGCGGAAGTCGACCAGCGAGACGATCTCCTCGGGGGACATCTCGCTCAGCAGCAGCCACAGGGGCTTGCCCTCGATCTTGGCCTTGAGGTCCCACAGCGCGTTGACGACCGCGGAGATCGCCATGTGCATGACGCCCTTCTCCGGGCCGAGCCAGCGGAGCTGGGAGTCGTGCACCATCTCCTTGTACAGCGCGCCGAGGTCGTCCAGCCGCCGGCCCACGATGAAGGGCTCAAGGGCCTTGATCGCCGCGGTCTGCACGTCGTTGCCGCGCCCGATGGTGAACGCGAACCCGTGGCCCTCGGCGCCGCCGTCGGTCCGCAGGACCACGTAGGCGGCGGAGTAGTCGGGGTCGGGGTTCATGGCGTCGGAGCCGTCCAGGTCCCGGGAGGTGGGGAACCGGATGTCGTGGGTCTCCAGGCCGGTGATCAGCGGGCGGCCGTTCATGCCTGCCCCACGGTCTGGCGCTGGCGGCCCAGGCCGTCGATCTCCAGCTCGACCACGTCGCCCGCCCTGAGGTAGGGCTGGCCCGGCATTCCCATGGCGACGCCTGCGGGGGTGCCGGTGTTGATGACGTCGCCGGGCTCGAGGACCATGAACTGGCTCAGGTAGCGGACCACCTCGGCGACTCCGAAGATCATGTTCTTGGTGCCGCCGTTCTGCCGGACCTCGCCGTTGACCCAGAGCCGCAGGCCCAGGTTCTGCGGGTCGGGCACCTCGTCCGCGGTGACCAGCCAGGGGCCGAGCGGGTTGAACGTCTCGCACGACTTGCCCTTGTCCCACTGGCCGCCGCGCTCAAGCTGGAACTCCCGCTCGGAGACGTCGTTGGAGATGGCGTACCCGGCGACGCAGGCGAGCGCCTCGTCGTGGGAGCCGAGGTAGCGCGCCGTCGAGCCGATGACGACCGCGAGCTCGACCTCCCAGTCGGTCTTGACGCTGCCGCGCGGGATGAGCACCTCGTCGTCCGGTCCCACGACCGTGTTGGGCGCCTTCATGAAGATGATCGGCTCGCTGGGCGGGGTGGCCCCGGTCTCCTCGGCGTGGTCGCTGTAGTTGAGACCGATGCACACCACCTTGCCCGGGCGGGCGACGGGCGGGCCGACGCGTCCCCTCAGGGCACCGGTGGCGCCGTCCCCGTCGAAGAGCGGCAACTCGTCCCTGCGGAGCGCGTGTGCGACGCGTGCCGCGAGCCCGGAAGCGAAGAAGTCCCCGTCGATGTCGGCTGTCTGGCCGAGCAGGCTTCGCAGGTCACGCGTACGCCCGGCGTCGTCCAGGACCGCGGGACGCTCCTCTCCGGGTGGTCCGACTCGCAGTAGCTTCACGCGTCTCCTCAATTCATCGGATGTCTTGAGAGAGAAGACTACGCGGAGATGGCTTGGCGTCAAGTCCGCCGAGGTCAGATGGCAATATTCATCCGATGGTTATCGATCACCCGTACAATGCGCCGCACGCTACTCCGTAACGGGACGGATACCCTACGCTGTGCGGCGCGCCCGTGGGTCACTCAGCACCGTAGGCTCGCCTTGACGTGTCCGCACACCCGTAATAGAACACGTTTCAGAAACAAGTTCGGCCAGCGCGCTTGATCAAGCCCTCAGGTGGTCATATGCACATCAACCTCGTCGACCAGGATCACTACGCGCGGGACGGCGTTCCGCACGAGCAACTGCGATGGCTGCGGGCGAACGATCCCGTGTTCTGGCACGAGGGCGACCCGGAGCGCGACTGGCCGGGGTTCTGGGCGGTCACCAAGCACGAGGACGTCGTGCACGTTTCGCGCCACTCCGAGCTGTTCTCCTCCAGCAAGAAGCTGGCGCTGTTCAACGAGGTGCCCGAGGAGCAGCGCGAGCTCCAGCGGATGATGATGCTCAACCAGGACCCCCCGGACCACACCCGCAGGCGGTCCCTGGTCAACCGGGGCTTCACGCCGCGCCAGATCGGCATGCTGGAAGCGCACATCCGCGACATCTGCCACCAGCTCGTCGACGAGGCCGCGACCAAGGGCTCGATCGACTTCGTCACCGACGTGGCGGCGCCCCTGCCCCTCTACGTCATCTGCGAGCTCCTCGGCGCGCCCGTCGAGGACCGCGACAAGATCTTCGAGTGGTCGAACCGGATGATCGGCGCCGAGGACCCCGACTACGCCGGCGCCCCCGACGAGGCCGCGAACGCCGCCGCGCAGGTCTACGCGTACGCCAACCAGCTCGCCGCCGAGCGCCGCGAGCAGCCGCGCGACGACATCGTCACCAAGCTCCTGCAGACCGCGGACAACGGCGAGTCGCTCAGCGAGGACGAGTTCGACCTGTTCATCCTGCTCCTTGTGGTGGCGGGCAACGAGACGACCCGCAACGCGGCCTCCGGCGGCATGCTCTCCCTGTTCGAGAACCCCGCGCAGTGGGATCGCCTCGTCCGCGACCCCTCGCTCGCGCGGACGGCCTCCGACGAGATCGTCCGGTGGGTCTCGCCGGTCAACCTGTTCCGCCGCACGGCGACCCGTGACACCACCATCCGGGACAAGCAGGTCAAGGAGGGCGACAAGATCGTCGTCTTCTACTCCTCGGCCAACCGCGACGAGGACGTGTTCGCCACGCCGTCGGACTTCGACATCGCCCGCGACCCCAACCCGCACATCGGCTTCGGCGGCGGCGGCGCCCACTTCTGCCTGGGCAACCACCTCGCCAAGCTGGAACTCCGCGTCCTCTTCGAGGTCGTCGCCGAGCGCCTGCCCAACCTGCGCCAGTCCGGCGAGGCCAAGCGCCTCCGCTCGAACTTCATCAACGGCATCAAAACCCTCCCCGTAGAAGTCTGACCACCACACGCACGCCCGTCCCCCTACCCCGAGGCACCAGGGGGACGGTTCCGCGTCTCCCTCGACCCGGTCCGCATGGACCGGCTTGGTGTCACGTGAGGACACCGCTGCGAGCGGCGAGACCGCGCAGTTCCGGCGCCGTGCGTCCAGACACCAGCAGACCAGAGATGAGGGACTTCACCGCCGGGCGTGCATGCGTCTCCTCAGGGGCATGATGCTCGGCGGTCAGAAGCGCACGAACACATTCGTCCCGGCGCCCCAACTGGGCGAAGGCCGCGGCGACGTCGGTGTAATAACGAGATCGGCGCTCCACGCTGGGAAGTTTCTGCGGTGCGATCACCCGGGCGGCGCCAAGGGCGGCGGCCGGATCCCCGGCAGAGTTCTCGGCCGAGATGAGATGCAGTTGCACAGTGATCGGGCTGAAACCCCCGCCATGGTCGCGCAGCATGGTCCCGCCGAGTCCGACGGCGATCGCCGCGGCCTCGTCCATTCGGGTTGCCAGAACGTAGCTTTGTGAAAGGAGCGCGTGATCCATTTCGCTGTTGCCGAGCGCGTGCCCGGCGCGGATCAGCCGGGGTAGGCGTACGGCGAGGCTGCCGTAACGGCAAGCATGGAAGTCGGCGAGCGCCCGCGAGAGTTCCGCAGGTAGCTGCTCGGGCGGTGGGTCACCGACCGGGCCGCCGAGGCCGAGCATCGCGTCACGCAGCCCGGCGACGAGTACCTCGCCGAGCAGGGCCTCGTTTGCCTGCGCGGTGCCCCCAAGAATTGGGGAACTCGCGGCAGCGGCGGCGGTGACCGCCAGGTTCGCCAGCAAATTCCGTCGACGCACCGGATCTTCCCCTGACGTTCGAGCTCCCGGGCGATGCTCCCGTATCGCCGATCGCACTCATACCTGTCCCCGCTGATAGCCGAGACCACGCCCCTTTGACCGTAACCTCTGACCGTAGCCTCGCTCGGGCGCCTCTGAACGACGAGGACCGGGGTACGGCAAAGACGGCGCCCGTACGGCGGCGATTGCGGCAAACGCGTGCACGACGCCAAAGCACGCCGCCAGGCCCGGAAAAAACGCCCGAGCCGAAGGCGAGGACCATTCTCCGGGGAACGTCCGTGCAGTATGTACGTACATGCAGTATGTATGTATGATCCTCGTCATGACCTCCTCACCTGACGTCCCGGAGACCGGGACCCCGATGAAGCGGCCCCAGGGCCGAGAGCTCGTCCACGGCCTGGAGGCGACCTACAAGGGCGCGGCCACCCTCCTTGACGGGCTCACCGCCGACCAGTGGCGGGAGCCCACCCGCTGCGAGGGCTGGCAGGTGCGCGACGTCGCCGGCCACATCACCGGGCTGGTCGCGGACGTCATCGCCGGCACCTTCGGCACGCGCACCGCCGACGAGCAGGCCGCCAGCCTGCGCGACCGTACCCCCGGCGAGATGGCGGACCTCATGCGGGCCCCGGCCGGCGTCCTCATCCAGACCCTGAGCACGCTCGACGAGCCGTCCTGGCAGCTCCCGAGCGCGAACCCCGGCCTCACCATCGAGCAGGGCGCCCTCGGCATCTGGCACGACCTCTACATCCACGTCGACGACATCCGGTCGGCACTCGGCCTGCCCTCCGAGCGGGGCGCCGGCCTGGTCGCCAGCGTGGCCAACACCGCCGACCGGCTCCGCCGCGACGGGTACGGCCCCGCGCGCATCCTGGTCGACGGCCTGGACGGCGGGTCAGGGACCGAGGAACTGCTGTTCGGCGACGACGGCGCGGCGAGCACGCCGGTCCGCCTGGACGCCCTCGGCTTCCTCCTCGTCGCCACCGGCCGGACCGACCCCGCCGCCCTCGGCCTCACCGAGGAGGTCAACATCTACCGAGGCTGACGGGACCTACGATGTGGGCATGGCGGGCAGAAATCTCAAGATGGCGCAGGTGACGGCCACCCGCAACCTCAAGGTCGAGCAGGGGGCGGCGACCCGCTTCGCGCTCATACGGGCCGCCACCGAGCTGTTCGCCGAGAAGGGTTACGCCGCCACCTCCACGGCGGAGATCGTCAAGCGCGCCGAGGTCACCCGCGGCGCGCTCTACCACCACTTCGCCGACAAGGACGAGCTGTTCCGTGCCACGTTCGAGTCCATCGAGCTGGAGATCGCCGAGCTGATCAGCGTGGCGGCGGAGAAGGCGGCCGGCCCGGCGGACCGGCTGCGAGCCGGGATGGCCGCCTTCCTCGACACCTGCGTGGATCCCCGGATCCAGCGCATCCTCCTGCTCGAAGGTCCCTCGGTACTCGGGTGGGAGCGATGGCGGCGCTCCGACGACCCGAGATGCGCCCGCGGACTGCTTGTCATCGGGCTGCGGAGCGCCGTGGACGCGGGCGTACTGGCCGACCAGCCCGTGGAACCCCTGGCGGAACTGCTGTACGGCGCCCTGGTCCAGGCCGGCCTCGCCATCGCCGGCTCCCCCGACCCCGAAGCCACCCACCAAGCCATGAACCAAGCCGCCCAACGCCTTCTGACATCCCTCCTCACCCCCGACCCGACCACCACCCCATCCTCCTGACCAGCTAACCCACCCCCACCGCCCACTGCCCCCGCCCGTCGCACCACCCAATCGGGGCGCCGAGGCGGCGGGACGGGGGTACCGCGAATCCGGCGCCTCATACGGCGCCGAGCCCGGCGGAGAAGGTCCTCGCCTCCGGCTCGGGCAGTATTCCCTGGCCTAGCGGCCCTGCCGACCCTTGACACCAAACCGACCCCACTATTCCCACTAGAGGCTGTCCCGTGGACATCCATCACGGGGAGGTGAAAAACCCGGCACACACCTCAGTGAGTGAGCAGGTCGATTACGCCTGTGGTGCCCTCGTTACTGTGGCCGGCAGCGAGGCGGCGCTCCATCAGGGCCATGAATGGGGTCAGTAGCTCGGAACTGACCCCCTGCTCCTCGGCCGTGCGCAGCAGCGTCGAATTGCCCTCGACCATCATGGCGAGGTTGGAAACCACACCCTTGGTGTAGTCGCCGCTCTCCAGATGGCCCGCGACCCCGTACACGTAGGGGGCCATGGCGGTGAGCCAATCGACGAGCAAAGGGGCGAAGTCTTTCGGCGCGATTTCCTCCTTGCGGATCAGCGCGAAAGCGTGCGAGACCCCGGCGAACATTCCGGTCATCGCACTCAGCAATGCCACGTCGTGGAGGGCGGCGAAGCCGGGATCCTCACCGACGTACATGGCGCCGGCCGGGATGGCCAGCGCACCCTGGCGGGCATCGAAAAGGGCGCGAGATCCGCTGTAGAAGACGTAGCCGCCGGATCCCGGCGCGCCGATCATCGGCGGGACCGCCATGATCCCACCGTCCAGGAAGCGGGCGCCACGCTTCTCGGCCCACGCGGCGCGGGCGCGGGCCTGGGCGGGAGTGCCGGTGGTCAGGTTGACCAGGTCCTTGCCCGTCAGATCCACGTCGGACAGAGCCTCGCCGACCGAGATATCGTCGAGCAGGCAGGTGACCACGAGATCGCTCGCGGCCACCGCCTCAGCGGCCGTTCCGGCGACCGTCGCGCCCTCGGCGGCGAGCGGTTCGGCCCGGGTGGAGGTACGGTTCCAAACGGTCAGCGGATGGCCGGCGGCGAGCCACGCACGGGCGAGCACGGTACCCATGGCCCCGAGCCCGAGGAGAGTGAGCCGGGACTTCTCAAAGGTGGTGTCATTCATGCTGGTCAGACTCGTCGCAAGCCCCGGATCGATCAAGTGAGCACTTTGAGGTGCGTGGTTACCTTGGGGTGAGCGAGCAGGCAGGAGGGGTGGGGTCATGGCGATTGGGCGGAGGCCGGGGGCTTACGAGTGCGGGATCGACGCGGCGATGGACGTGATCGCCGGCAAGTGGAAGGTGTTGATCCTCTGGGCACTCAACGAACGGGCGTGTCGCTTTGGCGAGTTGCGCAGGCTGTTGCCGGGAGTGACCGAGAAGGTGCTCGCCTCTCATTTGCGTGAACTGGAGGCGGATGGCATCGTGCACCGCGAGGTGTACGACGAGGTGCCTCCCCGCGTCGAATACTCGTTGACTTCGCTTGGCGTCATGCTCAACGAGGCGCTGGCGCCGCTCGGCGCATGGGGACGGGAGCACATACTCGGCAATATGGAGAAAGTTTCTCATGTCCAGCGCTAAGCAGCGTTCGTGAATCAGGTAACCAATCCCTGTTTTCCCGCCGGACCGGACCCCTCCCAACCCACAACACGTCCGTCTAATGGCGCCGGCTCGGTAGAACGAGGTATGGCGAAATTGGCGCCCCGCGGTCAACCCGTCGAACCCGGCGAACGTGTGCGCGGGGCCAAGCAAGGCCGCTAGGCCCGGAAAAACGCCCGAGCCGAAGGCGAGGACCTTTTCCACTGGGCTCGGCGCCGTATGAGGCGCCGGAATCGCCGTACCCCCGTCCCGCCGCCTCGGCGCCCAGTTGGACGAGCACAGCAGCGGCCGAGAGTACGAGCTGCGCGGGCGGTTTAGGGCCCTTCCAGCAGGTCAGAGGAAGATGATCTCTTCTGTCACGTAGGCCAAGTCGACTGGGCTCGGCCCGAGCTCCCCTCGTTATCGAACATGTGGAAAGCCCATGTCACAGTCCCCTGATGAGCGGCCATGGACGGCGTGTCCGTGTGTGGGAGCACCCCCGGTTCGATAGGTGTGAGGCTCATGATGAACTTGCGTCCGGAGGATCAGCGGCGCTCGAACTCTCCCGCTGAGAGTCGGCGACATGCCCGATACTGGCTGCGTTGCGCGGGGGTGACCAACCCGACGCCGAAGCTGGTGCAGTGGGCCGCCAAGGTCGTGCAGATTGGACGGGGCCGCGACCAGCGCATGATCAAGCTGCCGCGTCCGGCCGTGGCGATGGCTTGGCTGGACATTCTGGGCCAGCCGGTGACCCTGCTCCAGATCGATCGGCTAGCGCCGTGGGTCCAGCGCATCGGCCACGTCACCCGCCAGGAAGTACTGGTCTGGCAGGCGTTGGTCAGCCGCGGTGAGCTGCCCACTCCGGAGGCCGTCGAGCAGGAGGTCTCGGCTCAGAGATCTCAGGTGCCTGACGATCTCGCTGGCCGGACAGGCGAGGTCGTCGCGTTCGTCACAAACTTTGTCGCCCGGCGCAATGTCGGCCCCACCTGGCAAGAGGTCGGGGCGACCTTCGGGTGGTCCCGCCCCGTGGTCGATGCGGCCATCCACCACCTGGCCGAGCGCGGCTTGCTGACTTTCACCGAGACCAAGAGGTCTCTGCGCCCGGGGCCGCGCAGCATCGTGACAGCTTCCTAGTCCTCGACGGCCCCGCCGTTGAGGTGGTCAGCCGACGGGCTGACGGGTGAAAAAGCATCGGATGTAACGCGCTGTCTGGGCCCTCCGCTCCCGCACGTGGCCCCAGCCCCAAAGTAGGCTCTGACCGGCCCTCCGCCCACGAACGTCCTAGCCGCCAGGTACTTCCGTGACTATGCGGGCTTGCCATATTCGGCTGCCCTCGACACGAACAGGCGGCTCGACCTGCTGCCCGCCTGCTACAAACGCAATTCCAAGGAGATGTGCGAGGACAGCGCGCGAAGAAAGCTTGGCGCGTCGAAGATCTCGCCGGCGGAGGCGACGCCGACCGTCCTGGTCTGTCCCGTGAGGATGCGGTGGACCGCCTCCACCGCGAGCGGCGCGGTGACGGCGTAGATGTCCCGGCCGCTCGCCACGGCGCGCCGTTCACCGCCGCCGGAGCGCACGACGACGTCGACGAGGAAGGTCTGCGCGGACCGCCCCCGCTCGTCGACCGAAACCGGCGTCGGTGTGTCCGGGGCCGACAGGTCCCTGGCCGCCTCGACCGTCATGTAGGTGCGCACTTCGGGGATGGACAGGTGGCTGGGAACGGTGACGACATCAGCCATCGTGAACTCCGCGATGACCTCCCGGGGGCCCATCGGGTCGGGGAAGGGCCACTTGAGGGTCGTCGCGTCGTCCTGGCGATAGTCCAGCCGCCCGTTCCTGTACACGACGCGTGCGCCGCCCCGCCGCTGCCGGGAGACCGCTCCCGCGACCCGCGTCCCGTCCGTGGGCTGCCAACCGCTCAGCCCGTACGCGATGTGCGCCTCATCGGCTGCCGTCCAGTCGCCCATCGCCGCGGTGGTCAGCAGGTCGCCGAGGCCGCCATAGAAGGCCATCGCGGGGACGATCACCGCTCCCGCGGCGCGGGCGCGGTCGGTGAAGTGCGCGAACGTGTCGACGTTGGCCTCGATCTCGGCCGCCACGTCCACGTACGCGATCCCGGCGCGCAGTGCCGCCTCGATCACGGGGGCGGCCGTCGTGGCGAAGGGCCCGGCACAGTTGATCACGGCTGCCGCCCCGGCCAGCGCGAGGTCGAGCGAGACCGGATCGCCGACTGACGCCGGCCGGGCCTCGAGTCCGGGCCACGACGCCGCCAACGCCTGTAGCTTGCCGGCGTCGCGGCCGGAGAGAATCGGGACGAACCCGTGCTCCCGCAGCTCCGCCACCACGAACCGCCCGGTGTGCCCGTACGCGCCGAACACCGCTACCATCTGCCCCGATCCCATGTGCTCTCCCCTGTGCTCGAATGATCCACTGCGGACATCCTGACGGCGGCGGGCAGCCGACCGTGAGTGTCCGGAACGCCATGACTCGTACAATTCCGGACATGAACACTGTCGCGCTGGCCGTCACCGACGGCACGCTGCACTTCGAACTGTCCCTGGCACACGAGGTCTTCACCGCCGCCCCGGACGGCGTGACGGTCCCCTGGTACGACGTCACCGTCTGCGGGCCGGTCGCCGTGCAGGTCGGCCGATTCCGGCTGGAGCCCGACCTCGGGCTCGACCGGCTCCGGCACGCCGACACCGTGATCGTCCCCGGAAGGGCCGATATCGACGAGGATCCGCCCGCCGACCTGGTCGACGCGGTGCGCGCGGCTCACGAGGCGGGCGCGCGCGTGGCCTCCCTCTGCACGGGCGCGTTCGTGCTGGCCGCAGCTGGCCTGCTGGACGGAAAGCGCGCGACCACGCACTGGGCGCACACCGAGGCTCTGGCCGCCCGCCACCCCCGGGTGGAGGTCGACCCGGACGTGCTCTACGTCGACAACGGCAGCGTGCTCACCTCCGCCGGCAAGGCCGCCGCGCTTGACCTCTGCCTGCACCTCGTCCGCCTCGACCACGGCGCGTCGATCGCCAACGCCGTCGCCCGCCGCCTGGTCGTACCACCGCACCGGGCCGGCGGCCAAGCCCAGTTTGTCACCACCCCGGTGCCCGCCCAGGACGACCACCCGCTCGCCGCCCTGTTTCCCTGGATCATCGAACGGCTTGACCAGCCGCTGACAGTGGAGGACCTGGCTCGCCGGGCGCGGATGAGCTCACGCCACCTGGGCCGCCACTTCAAAGCGGCGACCGGCACCACCCCCCTGCGATGGCTGTTGACCCAGCGGATCCGCCACGCCCAGGAACTGCTGGAGAAAACCGACGACAGTATCGACACCATCGCAGCGTCCACCGGCATGGGCACCGCCACGACGCTGCGCCGGCACTTCAACCGCACGGTCGGCGTGCCCCCGGACACCTACCGCCGCACCTTCCGCTCACGGCCCCGTTGACCCCCGAGGCCGGCGCCTGCTCGCAACATGCGATTAGCCGCCGACTAGCGACGCGGTCGTGTTCTCCGAAATGCTGAGCTGAGGTTCCCCGACTACTCGCCGGCCGCACCCGCGGGCCTGTCTTCCTCACCGACCGGCGGCCCGGCCCAGCCCGCACTCCAGCCGCAGCCGATCTGTGCCCGGTCACCGGACGCGCCCGCCTGTCCTGCGAACGCGCCGAGTACCTGTTCAAGCAGCTGACCAAGAGCATCGACTCGACCGGTGCCGGCTACACCCTTCACCAACTGCGCCACTCCCGGCTGACCCACCTGGGCGAGGACGGCTGGTCATCCTCCATGCTCATGGCTCTGTCCGGCCATCGGAACCTGCGCTCCCTGGGCATCTACGTCCAACTCACCGACCCCTGGTTCACCGAACGGTGGTGGCCCAGGTCCTGGGGCTACGCAGGCCACAACGAGCCCAACGAACTCAAGGTCATTTCTTACTGGTACCGGTCGACGAGATTGGCGATGGCCGCCTCCGACGAGCTGCCGGGTTCGGTCTGGCCGGTGAAGACGCGCAGCCCTGGTGCGCTGTCGACGGACAGGGTCTCGTGCAGAAGTATCACGTCGCCCACCTCCGGGTGGTGCAGGTAGATGTTCTGGCGGGCCTCGACCCGGACGTCGTGACGTGCCCACATCGATCGGAAATCCTCGCTTTTGAGGGAGAGTTCCCCCACCAGTTCGTGCGTCGCCCGATCGCGGTGGCCCAGGCTCGCCACGGCACGGGCATGGGCCACCTTGGAGATGGCATCCTCTTCCCAGTTCCGGTAGAACGCCCGTGAATCGGGGTTGAGGAATACCAGTCGCAGCAGGTTCTCCCGGTGCTCCATCGCGCCGTAGAGGGCGGTGGCCGCCACATTCCTGGATAGCACGTCCAGCCTGTGGTTCACCACGAAGGCCACGACGTCGTCCCATCTGCCGATCAGCCGCAAGATGTTCGCGCCCACCTCGTCGGAGGGCCTACTGGCCTGGAGATCGTAGGAGGATGGGTGCGCGAGCCGGTACAGATGCGCGCTGGCCTCGTCGTCGAGCTGGAGTACCTGCGCCAGGGCGTGGAGCACCTGGTCCGACGGGCGGCGTTCCCTGCCCTGTTCCAGGCGGATGTAGTAGTCGGTGCTGACCCCGGCCAGCAGGGCGACCTCCTCGCGGCGCAGCCCCGGTGTGCGGCGCCGCCCGGTGGTGGTCAGCCCGACCTGCCCCAAGCTCGTGGCCTGCCGTCGAGCCCGGAGAAACTCCCCAAGCGGCCCTCTAGGCTCCATATCTCCAAGCTACGACATGCCGCAAATCCCAAGATGTCCCCTCACGCCCTCCCAAGGTGATCGGCCGGCGTGCCCGGCCGGCTCACGAGCGGTCTTCGCGGGTGATGTCACGCGGGTCCTTGTCGTCGCGCAGGCCGCGCCAGGAGGGGCGGCGGAGCATGCCCTCGTGGGTCCACTCGGCGTACTGCACCTCTCCGGCCAGCACCGGGTCCACCCAGCGGGCGTGCCTGGCCTGTTCACGGGGCACCGGCCCGTCGAAGGGCGGCGTGGGCCGCGCGAGCGGGGCGAGGATCTCGGTCAGCGTGCCGGCGCGGTACCCCGCGTCCGGTTGTCACTTCAAGGCGATCGACAGCCGAGCGGGCCTTCAGTTCCGGCACGCCGGCAGACAATCTATTATCGGTGAACGACGCTCGCCAGCGTGGTCTCAGGCGCGAAGGCGCGCCGCACGAGATGAGCCGAACAGACATGTCGAAAGCGAGAGGACGTTCGTCGCCGGACGATCCGCGAACCAGTCGATCACGTGACCGCATGATGGCGGCTCTGCGGCACGTCGCACACGAAAACGATCTCACCATATCCGCGGTGAGCTCAGCGGCCGGGATCACCAGAGCGACCTTCTACAACCACTTCGTGAGTCTGGAGGAAGCGGCCTGGCACGCGATTCTCGACAGTTTTGAGCATCTCATGACCCAAGACACCGCCGCGCGACGCGATGGTCTCACCCCCGACGTCGTTGGCGTCGACAGCTTGCGCAAGATCGTCGAACTGCTGCGCGCCAATGGCGAACTCGTGCGTCTGGCCGACAGCTATCAAACGCATTCCGTGCTGCCCGGCCTCGCCGACATCGTGCTGGCCCAGATACATCGCTACCGAGCCGAGTTCGGGGCACCGGCAACGGTGAACTCCGCCGCCGAGGACATCTACATCTCGGCCGGCCTGTATGCCGTGCTGCTCACTGGCGCTAGGGGAGAGCAAGACGCCGCTGACGTCGCGTCTGTCGCGTACTCTCTGCTTCCCGAGTGGATGAGGCGGCCCCGCGGCTAGCGCGGGGCCTTAACGCCTTTCACTCCCGTCTGTTTGACAGACCCTGCATGCCGGGCCCGGGGCCGTTCGTCCGCAGCCGGTGGATCATCGCGAGCGCGTGCACGAGTGGATGAGGCGGCCCCGCGGGTGGCGCGGAGGTCTCGATGCCTCCACGGCCAACTGTTTGACAGGTGTAAAATAGAAGGTACGGTGATGCATCGAGCCACGTGGCAGCGCAACTCGCGCCGAACGTCAGCACATCAACGGGGGGCACCTCACATGATCGACCACGTCTACATCTCGGTAAGCGACCCCGTTCGCTCGCTGGCTTTCTACACCGCGGCCCTCAAGCCCCTGGGGTGGCAGGAGTTCCTCAAGTACGACTCCACCTCGGGCCCCTCCAGCGTGCCCGATCTCTGGGGCCTGATCAGCGAAGGCGGTAACAGCATCTGGCTTCGTCAGCGCACGGCCGGCGAGACCGGGTTCTACCTCGGCCTGGCAGCCGAGGAGCAGGCAACGGTCGACGCCGCCTACGTTGCGGCCTTGCAGGCGGGCGGCAGGGACGACGGTCCTCCCGCGATGCGCACGTACTTCAGCGACGGCTATTACGCCGCGAACGTCATCGACCTCGACGACAACCGGCTCGAATTCGTCCACAAGAGCTGGATCCCGAAAGCAGGAGCCTGAGACCTCCCGCCACAACGACCGGGAGCCTCGGCAGCTAATACTCCAGTGACAGATCGTGATCTCGCTGGTTGTGGCCGCATAGGTACGGCAACGGTAGCTGTCAAACCGTTTGAGACGTATTAGGAAGCTTGTTCTTTATCGGAGTTGGATTCCTCCTTGGCAGGTTCGTTGATCCAGACCGCAGCGGGCAGGCTGGGCGGGGTGGACTTGCGGCGGAACCGGCCCGGGTCCGATGCTCGTCATGCCCCGAGACGAACAACCCGCGCGCCCCGGTCCGCTCCAAGGGCGGGGCGATCGAATAGGTGTACTGGGACACCTGCTCCCCCGGCTGCTGCGCCTGCCCGATGAGACCTCGCGCACCAGCGGCCCGCTGTTCCTGTCGATGCGCCGCCCCGCCCCGGCCCGCCGGCCCGCGGCCGCCGACATCTGCCCGCACACCGGCCACGCCCGCCTGGGCTACGACCGCGCCCGCGTCAAGGGGACGCCGTAGTACTCGCCGGAAAACGGGCGCATATCGCCGACCCGCGGTGAGCTTGTGTCAGGTCCTGGGTCGGGAGCGTGGCGAACTCGGTGTGGGCCTGGTCGACGGCTTCGGGGTAGGCCTGCGTCTTGGCGTGTTCGGCGAGCGCGCGGTAGATGCTGGCCAGGCTCGGGCTTTTTCCTTTGCGATTGCCGGTGGGGGTGATCAGGTCGGGGCGGATGTCCTTGGCATTCGCGTTGGTGGGGCGAGTGTGGGGGGCGGAAGTACGAGCTGCGCGGGCGGTGGTATCCGTGTTGGTGGGGCGAGGGTGTGGGAGGGCGGGAGTACTCCCTGTGTATCTGGGATGGGCGGAAGTACTCCCTGGGGCGTAGCGGATAAGACGCTGCTCGACGGACGACCTGGCGAGGTCGTGTCGGCCACGATCGCGGTACCACCCCCTACCGATGGAGGTACCCCGTGCGCAAGGCCTATGCCGTCCTTGCCGGCCTTCTGCTGCTCTCCGTGGTCGTGCAGTTCTACCTCGCGGCGGTCGGCGCGTTCGACAAGCCACAGGAGGACGGCTCGTTCGCGCTGCACAGCATGACCGGCATGATGATCATCCCGCTGCTCTCCGTGCTCGCCACCGTCGCCGCCGCCATCGCGAAGGCACCAGGCAGGTTGATCGGGATGAGCATCGCCCCGCTCGGCCTGGTCATCGTCCAGGTGCTGATCATCGTGCTGGGCGGCGCGCTGGACGACAGCGCAGGCAACACCACGACCCCGAGCCTGATCGTCCTCGGCCTGCACGCGCTCAACGGACTCGCCATCATGGGGGTCTCCGCCATGGTGTTCCGCCAGGCCAGGCTTTTCGCCGGCGCGACGGCCCCCGGCGAGACCGCACCCGTGCGATGACCGTCGCGAGCCTGACGGCGCTCGACCTGCTCGCCGGGGTCGTCGCCGCCCTGGCGTGGCTCGGCGCGGGCGCCACCGCCGCCACCCGGCGCGCCCGGGTGGCGGCGGCCCTGTTCGCCGTCGCGCTGGTGGCGTCGCTGGCCCGGGTGGGGCTGACGGTGGCGCTCGGCTTCTCCGGGTGGTGGTTCGTCCAGGAGAAGATCACCCTCACCGTGCCACTGCTGGTCGTGGCCGCGCTCGCGGCGACCGTCCTGGCCGCGCCCCGCCTCCTGACGACGGACGCGCTCACGAAGCCGGTCGTCGTGGTGCCGCTGTTCGGAGCCGGGTTCTCGGCGGCGGCAGGGCCGGTGGTCACGCTCCTGGTCGGGTATCCGGCGACGTTGAGCACCGGGCTGCTCACCCTGGCCCTGGTCGGGGTGGCCGTGCTGGTGACCTGGCGGGTCGTCGCGTCTCCCGCCCCGAGGTTGCGGGCGGCGGCGGCCGCGACGCTGGCGGCGGGCCTGCTCGGCGCCGGCCTCGCGTTCGTCCCCGCCCCGGCCACCGACACCGGCGGCGGCCCCCCGGACGCCGGCAGCCCCATGAGCATGGCCCGCACCCACCCGGGCGCCATGGGTCCGGCCGGCATGAGGGCGGTCGACACCAGCGATCGGCCGGGGCGGCCGGTGACCGACCTGCGGGGGCCGGTCACGCCCGCGCCCGGTGGCACGGTGCGCCGGTACACCCTGACCGCCCGGACCGCGACGATCACTCTCTCCTCCGGGCGACGTGTCGAAGCGTGGACCTTCGACGGCCGGGTCCCCGGCCCGCCGGTCACCGCCGCCGAGGGCGACCTGGTGGAGGTACGGCTCCGCAACTCCGACATCGCGGCGGGCGTGACCCTGCACTGGCACGGCTACGACGTGGCCTCCGGCGAGGACGGCGTCCCCGGTCTCACCCAGGAGGCCGTTCTGCCCGGCCGGGAGTTCGTGTACCGCTTCCGCGCCACGCAGGTGGGGACGTACTGGTACCACACGCACGAAGTGTCGGACCGTGGGGTGAAGATGGGCCTCTACGGGACGCTCATCGTCACTCCCCGGACGGCGGCCGACGGGAGCGCCGCCGACCCCGACCACGTCCCACCCACCACCGACCTCGCCTCGCCCACCACCGAACCAACGGCCACCACCGAACCACCGGCCACCGGCAACGTCCCACCCGGAGCCGATCTCGTGCTCCCGGTGCACACCTTCGCCGGGGTGACCGCGCTCGGGGACCAGGACCGGCCGTTCGAGCGGCGGGTGCCGCCCGGCGCCCCCGTGCGGCTGCGGCTGATCAACACCGACGACACCCCGCACCAGTTCGCGCTCGCCGGCACGACGTACCGGCTGGCGGCGATCGACGGCAGGGACCTGCACGGCCCCGGTGAGCTGGGCCGGACCCGGCTTCGGCTGCCCGCGGGTGGCCGGTACGACCTGGTGTTCCCGATGCCACGGCGACCGGCGGCGCTGATCGTGGACGGCCGCGCGGCGAGCCTCCACCTCGTCCCGGACGCCACCGGCACCTCCCCCACCACTGCAACCGACGCCCCCGTCCCAGAAGGCACGCCCGTCACGGACAGCAGTCCGGTCGCACCCAGTGAGACCGCCGGGTGGCCCGAGTTCGACCCGCTGTCGTACGGCACGCCCGCCGCCACGCCGTTCGACGCGGGCAGCCGCTTCGACCGCCGGTTCACCCTCGTCCTCGACCGGGGCCTGACGTTCACCGGCGGCCGGCCGCTGTACGCGCAGACGGTCAACGGCCGGGCGTTCCCCTCCATCCCCACCCAGATGGTGCGCGAAGGCGACCTCGTCCGCTTCACCGTGGTCAACCGGGGCGGCGACACCCACCCCTGGCACCTGCACGGGCACACGATCCTGGTGCTGTCCCGCGACGGCCGCCGCCCGGCGGGCAGCCCCCTGTGGCTGGACACCTTCGACGTGCGGCCCGGGGAGGTCTGGGAGGTGGCCTTCCGCGCCGGCAACCCCGGGATGTGGATGAACCACTGCCACAACCTGGCCCACGCCGACCTGGGCATGGCCCTGCACCTCGCCTACGAGGGCGTCACCACGCCGTTCCACGGCGCCCACGGCGGCTGACCACACGCGCAAAGCGGGGCAGGACAATTCCGGCCGCCCACGAAACCGGACCGTACTCCCGCCGGGCAGAACGATCCCGGCCGCTCATAAAACCGGGCAGGGCCGGGTCACGGCCAGGAGGAGTCCTGCTCCAGGTCGTCGCCGTTGGACAGCAGGCGCATGTCGGACTCGACCATCATCGCGACGAGCTCCTCGAAGGGCACCGACGGTTCCCAGCCGAGCTGGACCCGCGCCTTCTTCGGGTCGGCGCACAGCAGGTCCACCTCGGCGGGCCGGTGCAGGGCCTGGTCGCCGACGACGTGGCGTTCCCAGTCGAGCCCGGCGGCCTCGAAGGCGGCGACGACCAGCTCGCGGACGGACTGCGTGCGGCCGGTGCCGATGACGAAGTCCTCGGCGGTCCCGGCCTGGAGCATCAGGTACATGGCCTTGACGTAGTCGCCGGCGTAGCCCCAGTCGCGCCGGGCCTCCAGGTTGCCCAGCCGCAGCTCGGTGGCCAGGCCCAGCTTGATCCTCGCGACGCCCAGCGTCACCTTGCGGGTGACGAACTCGGCGCCACGCCGGGGCGACTCGTGGTTGAACAGGATCCCGGATACGGCGAACATCCCGTAGGACTCGCGGTAGTTCTGGGTGAGGAAGTGCCCGTACGCCTTGGCCACGCCGTACGGCGAGCGGGGGTGGAACGGGGTGCGCTCGTTCTGCGGCGTCTCGCGGACCTGGCCGAACATCTCCGAGGAGGAGGCCTGGTAGAACCGGATCTGCCCCGGACCCGAGCCCCGGGAGGCGGTGATCCCCGAGCAGACCCTGATCGCCTCCAGCATGCGCAGCACGCCCATGCCCGTCACCTCGGCCGTCAGCTCGGCCTGCTCCCACGACATGGGCACGAACGAGATGGCGCCCAGGTTGTAGACCTCGTCGGGCTGAACACGTTCCACAGCGGAGATCAGCGAGCCCTGGTCGAGAAGGTCGCCCCGGACGAGCTGGACGTCCCCCAGCAGCTTGCGCACCCGCGAGACGCGGGGATTGGCCTGCCCGCGCACCAGCCCCCAGACGTCGTATCCCTGGTCCAGCAGGTGCTCGGCGAGGTAGGAGCCGTCCTGCCCGGTGATGCCAGTGATCAGCGCACGCCTGGCCAACGGGTCCTCCTTGTTCTTCGGACTCGGCGGCTCGGGTGGCCCTCGTCCGAAACTTTGAGCTGTAAGACGCGAATGTACCGTCATGGGCCCCGGCAAGCGCTATGGGATGCCCATGATCCTGGGCGCCCAGACCGTAGAACACGTTCTACCGAGCGGCGCTCGGTCGGCCTAACTTCGCAGTTCGCGATGCGTGAGGGTGATATGAGGCACAATTCCATATTAAAGATGAGTCCACTACCAGATGGTAGGGTTCGCGGCTAAGATCGGCTTTCGCGGTGTGTGCCCCATGCGGGCGGCTGCCGGAGCACCGCTCACGAAAAGGGGTGTCCGTGGAGGTTCCAGACGACGCGCGGGAGCACGAGGCCAGCGGAGGGGACCAGGACGCCGTGACGCCCGGTCCGGACGGACGATCCCCCGAAGGCCCGCTGCGCATCGCCCTCCTGTCGTACCGGAGCAAGCCCACCTGCGGCGGCCAGGGCGTCTACCTGCGCCATCTCAGCCGCGAGCTCGTCGCGCTCGGGCACTACGTCGAGGTGCTGTCCGGCCCTCCGTACCCCGAGCTGGACGAGGGCGTCGTCCTCACCAAGATCCCGAGCCTCGACCTCTACCGCGACGAGGACCCCTTCCGCACCCCCGGCCTGTCGGAGTACCGCGACTGGATCGACGTGCTGGAGGTCGCCACGATGTGGACGGCCGGGTTCCCCGAGCCGCTGACCTTCAGCCTGCGTGCGCTGCGCGAGCTGAAGAAGCGCCAGGGCGACTTCGACGTCGTCCAGGACAACCAGACGCTCGGCTACGGCCTGCTCGGCATCCAGAAACTCTTTCCCGTCGTCGGCACCATCCACCACCCGATCAGCGTCGACCGCCGCATCGAGCTGAAGGCCGCGCCGTTCCGCAAGCAGCTCTCGATGCGCCGCTGGTACGGCTTCGTCCGCATGCAGAGCCACGTCGCGCCCCGGCTGAAGCCGATCCTCACGGTGAGCGAGTCCAGCCTCGCCGACATCCACCGCGACTTCAACGTCCCGCAGAACAACATGCGGCTCATCCCCCTGGGCGTCGACACCCGGTACTTCCACCCGCGCCCGCACCTGCCCAAACGCAAGGGCTCGATCGTCGCCGTGGCGAGCGCCGACTCCCCCATGAAAGGGGTCGCGACCCTGCTGCGCGCGGTCGCCAAGCTCGCCACCGAACGCGACGTGAACCTGACCGTCGTGAGCAAGCCGACCGCCGGCGGCCCCACCGAGAAGCTGGTCCAGGAACTGGCCCTTGGCGACCGCGTCCGCTTCGTGCACGGCATCTCCGACGACGCGCTGGGCGAGCTGATCGCGACCTCCGAGATCTCCGTGGTGCCCTCGCTGTACGAGGGCTTCTCGCTGCCCGCCGTTGAGCACATGGCCTGCGGCACCCCGCTGGTCGCCAGCCGTACGGGCGCGCTGCCCGAGGTCGTGGGCGACGCGGCGGTCCAGGTCCCGCCGGGCGACCCCGAGGAGCTGGCGTCGGTGCTGCGCAGGCTGCACGACTCCCCCGAGGAGCGGGAGCGGGTCGGCCGGGCCGGCTACGAGCGGGTGATGGAGCGGTACACCTGGCACGTCGTCGCCAAGCGGACCGTCGAGGCGTACCGCGAGGCCATCGAGGCCCGCGCGAAGGCGAAAGGGGAGCGGTAAGTGCTGACCGTCGACTTCGGGAAGCTCCCGGTCGGACCCGGTGTACGCGTGCTCGACCTCGGGTGCGGCGGTGGCCGCCACGCCTTCGAGGTGCTGCGGCGCGGCGCCGACGTCGTGGCGTTCGACCAGGACGCCGCCGAGCTGAAGACCGTCGCGAACATGTTCGCCGCCATGGACAAGGCGGGCGAAGTGCCCCCGGAGGCGACCGCCGACACCGTGACCGGCGACGCGCTCGCGATGCCGTTCCCCGACGCCTCGTTCGACCGGGTGATCGCGGCGGAGGTGCTGGAGCACATTCCCGACGACATGGCGGCGATGCGCGAGATCCACCGGGTGCTCAAGCCGGGCGGCCGGGCCGCGATCACCGTGCCGAGCTTCCTGCCCGAACGCATCTGCTGGGCGCTGTCCGAGGCGTACCACACGGCCCCCGGCGGGCACATCCGGATCTACACGCTGGCGGAGCTGACGGCCAAACTCAAGGCGACCGGCCTGGAGATCGGCCCGCACCACCACGCCCACGGCCTGCACTCCCCGTACTGGTGGATCAAGTGCGCGGTCGGCGTGAACGACGACGACCACCCGCTGGCCAAGGCCTACCACGAACTGCTCGTCTGGGACATCATGAAGCGCCCCGCGGCCACCCGGATCGCCGAGGCCGTGCTCAACCCTCTCATCGGAAAGAGCGTGGTCGTCTACGTCCGGAAGCCCGCTTGACCCCGCACGGCCGGGCCGTCCCGGCCGTACCCGGGATCATCACAGCGGAGCAGGTCGTCCAGACCGCGCGGAGCATCGCCGCCGTCCAGGAGGCCGACGGCGGGGTGCCCTGGCCGGAGGGGCACGTCGACGCCTGGAACCACGTCGAATGCCTGATGGCCATGACGGTCGCCGGGCTCACCGCCGAGGCCAGGAAGGGTTACGACTGGCTGGCCCGGGTCCAGCGGGACGACGGCGCGTGGCCGATGCGGATCGTGGGCGGCGAGCCCGCCGAGCGCAACGGCGAGAGCAACCACGCCGCGTACGTCGCCGTGGGCGTGTGGCACGAACTGCTGGTCACCGGCGACCCGGCCTTCGCCCGCGCGATGTGGCCCGTCGTCAGGAAGGCCCTCGACTTCGCCGTCGGCCTGCAGACCCCGCGCGGTGAGATCGTCTGGGAGCGCGCGGCCACCGGCCTGCCCGCGGACTACGCCCTGCTGACCGGCTGCTCCTCGGTCTACCAGGGGCTCCGCTGCGGGGTCCTGCTCGGCGAGCACCTGGGCGACCCGCAACCCGACTGGGAACTGGCCGCCGACCGGCTCGGGCACGTGCTCGCCGCCCACCCGGAGGCGTTCGCCGACAAGAGCCGGTTCTCGATGGACTGGTACTACCCGATCCTCGGCGGCGCGGTGCGCGGGACCGCGGCGATCGAGCGGCTGGAGGAGGAGTGGGACACCTTCGTGGTGTCCGGGCTCGGCATCCGCTGCGTGTCCGACCAGCCGTGGGTGACCGGCGCGGAGTCCTGCGAGCTGGCCCTCACCCTTGACGCGATCGGCGACCGGGACCGCGCGCTGGCGCTGTTCCGCGACATGCAGCACCTCCGGCACGACGACGGCTCGTACTGGACGGGCTGGCAGTTCGTCAACGAGCAGTGGTTCCCGAACGAGCAGTCGGCCTACACCGCCGCCGCCGTCATCCTGGCCGCCGACGCCCTCTCCGGCGCGACCCCGGCCGCCTCCCTGTTCCGCGACGCCGGCCGCCACACCATCCCCGCCACCAACCCCGAAACCTGCGGCTGCTCCCACACCTCCACCCACGCGTGAACACCCCTGGCCCAAGGCAATGTCCTCGCCCAAGGCTCGGGCAGTATCTCCCAGGTGGGCTCCGCCCCCTTCGACCCCCGAACTTCGCCCCAGGTCCGCCCGTCCATACCTTGATCTCGGCAGGCCAGACTCAGCGAGACCGTCTTCACGCTCGGAGCCTTGCGACCACCGCAACTCACGGTAAAAATCTACCCACGAAAAGTTACCGTCCCCACACTTGGCGGAAGATAAGAAACTTATTATACTGGCGTGCATTGGCAGATAAAAATCGTTCCCGAGGTCCGCGAGTGGCTGCATGGACTTCGGAGGTCCGATCGGCAGACACTCTCGCTGGTCACTGCAGCCTTGGACCGCTTGGCGGAGGACGGCCCCGGCATGGGACGACCCTTGGTCGATACGCTCCGCGGTTCAACCATTCGCAACCTCAAGGAACTCCGGCCCGGATCCAGCGGACGAAGCGAAGTGCGATTGCTCTTCGTTTTCGACCCCTGGCGCCAGGCCGTCTTCCTGGTGGTAGGAGACAAATCCGCTGACTGGGACAATTGGTATGACGTGGCGATAAAGGAAGCAGAAGCACGCTTCGCGCGGCATATCGAGGAGAGGAAGTAATGAGCGATCAGGAGATGAGCTGGGAGGACCTGCGTGCCGAGCTGATCCGTCCGGAGGACGAGCCGGAGGTCGCCAGGTTTCGCGAGGAGCTTGTAGCGCGGCAGCGTGCGTATCAACTGGCGGAGGCCCGGAAAGAGCGCGGGCTGCGCCAAGAGGATGTCGCCGCGGCGATGGGCGTCTCGCAGGCACGTATCTCCCAGATCGAGAACGGAGTGATCAGCGAAGTGGCCACTCTGGCCGGCTACGTCGCGGCCCTAGGTGGACAACTGAAGATCGTCGCCGACTTCGGTGAGTCCGTCATGGTGCTCGACACGCCACGCGGACGTCGCGCGGGCTGACCAAGGTAGAGGCCGGCCGCACGGCTGAGCACTACGGCGGCTTGCTGCCGCCCTCGCCCGTGTGCGGCTTATCGTCCGGGCCTGAGCGGGTCGGCCGGAAC
Organism: Sphaerisporangium corydalis; assembly: GCF_025506355.1. GTDB lineage: Bacteria > Actinomycetota > Actinomycetes > Streptosporangiales > Streptosporangiaceae > Sphaerisporangium > Sphaerisporangium corydalis. The sequence goes on along the minus strand of NZ_JANZYP010000029.1, from coordinate 34,989 downwards.
GTCGGCGCGGGTGCCTACTTTCCTGTGAGGAAAATAGGTGCTACTTTCCTCTTAGGAAAGCAGCCACGGCGAACAAGGACCCCCCATGAACGCTCAGGACGCACAGACCGCCCTCCATGACATCCGCCGCCTACAGGACAAGACCCGCGACGAGCTCGCCCGCCAGCTCTTCTCCCTTCCCTACATGGCCCTCATGGCCGTGGGCCTGTTCATCGGGTACGCATCGTCCGACCTCCCGGGTTCCTGGGACGATGTCGCTGTCGTGCTCGGATTCGGCCTGTTCATAGGAGTGGTGGTCGTGCAACATCTACGCATGTGCAGGGCCTCGGTGCGCCCGCGCTTCCTGTGGGTGCCCGAACGCCTGGAGCTGGTTTTCTACCTGAGCTGGGCGGCCAGCCCTCTGGTGTTCTTCCTCGTGGCCAGGTGGGTGGCCGAGGCCCTCGGCCTGCCCGCGACGGACACGCTCGCCGCGGCCGTCACGGCCCTGGCGTACGTCGCGGCCACGCCGCTGTTCCGCGGGATCGTCAAGTCGATCATGCAGCGGCAGGACGGGCGAGGCTGATGGACCCGTCCTTCGACGAGTTCCTGCACGTCCCGGCTCGGCTGTCGATCGTGGCGCTGCTGGCGCCGGCCGGCTGGGTGGACTTCGGCTTCCTGCGCGACACGATCGAGACCAGCGACTCGGCCCTGTCCAAACAGGTCTCCGCGCTGGCCGGCGCCGGATATGTCTCGGTGCGCAAGACGCAGGACAACGGCACCCGGCGCACCCACGTACAGCTCACCCCGGAGGGCCGGGAGGCATTCCAGCGGCACGCGGCCGCCCTGGAACGGATCGTTGAGGCCGCGCGCACCCCGGTGGAGCGGGTGACCGCACCGGACGCGAGAACCCGATGACCCGGCCGGACGAGCCCGAACGCCTTGCGTCTTTTCCACGAAGGTGGAACACGTGCGATTAACGGCAATGCGCTCGCATTCTCCGCGTCAGCGAAATAAAGGTGTGAAGGGGTATCTCCTGCCCCTATGGTCATAGCGTGACGAAGCTCAACCAGATCCTGGCCGTGGAGAAGGGCGTCAAGTCCGACGTTCAGCGCAAGGTGACCGATGCCTACCACGCGATTCAGAAGACGCCCCTGCTCTCGGGGATCTCCCGGAGCTACCAGCCGATCGACGACGAAGGCGAGCAGCTTCCGCCCGAGTCGACGCGGGTCCAGGTGCAGGCCGAGCAGGTCCTCCGGGAGGTCGGCGCGACGCTGACCCGGCTGTTCGACGTGACCGCGACCAAGGACGTGGCGAACTGCTCGGCCAGGGGCGACGTGAAGGTCGACGGGGTCGTGCTCCTCGAAGCCGTCCCGGTGACCTATCTGCTGTTCCTGGAGAAGCAGCTCGTCGACCTGCACACGCTGATCTCCAAGCTCCCGACGCTCGACCCGTCGGAGTCCTGGACGCTGGACGAGAACACCGACACCTGGCGCACCGAGGCCGTGAAGACCACGCGCACCAAGAAGGTGCCGCGCAACCACGTCCTCGCGGAGGCCACCGACAAGCACCCCGCGCAGGTGCAGGTGTTCACCGAGGACGTCGTCGTCGGCTACTGGACGAAGGTCGCCTTCTCCGGCGCCCTTCCGCAGCGTCGCGTCAACGAGCTTCTGGGCCGGCTGCAGAAACTCCAGGACGCGGTGAAGTACGCTCGCGAGGAGGCGAACGGCATCGAGATCGTCGACCAGCGGATCGGCGAGAAGGTGTTCGGCTACCTCATCGGATGACCCCACAGACCCCCCGGCGCGAGCCGGGGTGCGCCAGGAGCGCAAGCTGAGAATGAGGCTCAACCTGATCTACGGCCCCAGTGGAGGTTCGATTCCTCTCCCCAACACCACGGGTTGGGGTAGCCCAATGGCAGAGGCAGCCGCTCAAGTTCAGATTCTCGCTCCAGACTCAGCATCGCCGTCGAGTGTCAGATCAACCGGGTGAAGGCAGTGATTGTCGAGATGCGGGTTCGATCCCCGCTGGGTGCTCCACACGCGCCCATGGCTTAATGGCAGAGCGCGACAACGTGACGATTGACCGGCACCCTTAAACGCCGCTGACACCACGATATGACGGCCCCCAGACCCCCGGGATTCAGGGCATTTCCCGGGGGTCGCTCCATGCCCCGAGCATCTCCCCGGCCCGCTCGGAGAAATCAGGCTCGGCCTCAAGCATCCCGATGAACGCCAGATCGCCGGCGACCGGGCCAGAGCGGGAGTCGGAGATCTCGAACCAGACTGCGCGCCCCGTCAGGTTCTCGCGGACGCCCCATGTCGAAGCGATCTGCTCGACCAACCACAGACCACGTCCACCGTCACCGTCGACATCGGCATCTTGCACAGAGGGCACACGCTCAGGCGATCCTTCATCGATCACCTCGATACGAACCGAGCCAGTGTGTTCGGTCACGACCAGCGTCACCAGTCCGTGCGGCCTACTGCCAGAACGAGAGTGCCGCACGGCGTTGGTGAAGAGCTCGCTGACCAGCAGTTCGGCCTCGTCGACCTCCTGCCACCCATCGGCCCGCAGCGCTTCTCGGACGAATGCCCGCGCCACGTGAACCGACAGCGCTCGGCCAGGAAGATGAATCGTGCCGATTAGGCCGAGAGTCGTCATCGCGTCAACTCCCAGACACGATCCGCCGCGTGGATCGTTAGTGCTCGCACGTGCCGGTCCCGCCCGCGTCCCCACGTGAAGAACCATTGTCCGCGGGACATGATCGCCGTGACTCGGAGCGGAATGGGGACCCGTGACACCAGTAGGGCCGGTTCGCTCTCGTTCGGTAATTCGAGCGCCGTGTTCCGCCCTCGACCACGCAGATCCCATGCCAGCCGAACCAGGTGAATGAACTGCTGTTCCTGGAAGTGTGCGATCACGACCAACCTCCTGCCTGGTCAAAGGTGCCGGCGACGTAGACAGTCCTAGACCGTCACCCCGGCGCCCCGATTGACGAAATGTAGCCACACGATCGCTCTGTGTGGCCATGGAGGCGATGATGCTCTCAATCAATGCAAGCTGTCAATGCACTGTGCAGAATTTATACAGTCTGCGCATCTCCCAGACTCCTGATCGACTCCTCAGGCAAACTTGAGGCATGTCAGTGACCCATAGCCCGACCGTGCGGCTTCGGCGGCTCGCACGGGAGCTCCGCAAGATGAGAGAAAAGAGTGGATTGAGCCCTGAGGGCGCCGCCGCACGACTTGGATGGAGCCGCAGTAAGGTCAGCCGGGTCGAAACAGGTCGCACACGCGCGAGCCCCAGCGACGTCACTCAAGTGTGCGACCTGTACGGTGCTGATTCCGCAGTCCGTGCAGCATTAGTCCAGCTCGCGAAAGATGTCCAGCAACGGGGGTGGTGGACGGCTTATGCCGATGTGTTTACGGGCTCTTACATTGGCTTGGAAGACGAAGCCGCTCATATTCACCAGTGGGAAGTTCAGCTCATTCCGGGCCTTCTGCAAACCGAGGACTACGCCCGGGCGGTGATCAGCGCTGGACGACCGGACGCCTGTGACGTCGAAGATGTCCACAGGCGCGTCATGGCACGTATGGCACGGCGCACGCTTCTCAGCCGCCCCAATGCGCCCGAACTCTACGCGGTACTCGATGAGGGTGCCCTCCGCCGTCCGATCGGCGGGACGGACCTTATGTGCGACCAGTTGGAAGCACTGCTCGTCTCCGCACGCCGCTCTAATGTGACGATTCGCATCCTCCCGTACAGCATCGGAGCACACGCCGGCATGGAGGGAGCCTTCTCGATCCTGTCCTTCTCCGAGGAAGTCGACCCCGATGTGGCCTATGTAGAAGGGACGGCGGGTGATGTGTACGTCGAGGGTTCCGAGCAGGTTGACCGCTATAAGGTGGCCTTTGCGCGCATCTGTGATGCCGCTCTGCCTCCGAGCGAATCCTTGAGGCTGATCGCGGAGACGAAGGAACGCATGGCCCATGACTGATCTGACTCAAGTCCGATGGCGACGAAGCAGCTTCAGCGGCAGCGGCAACAACTGTGTCGAGGTGAGTCGCGGCTTCCCCGGGGCCGTCGCGGTCCGGGACAGCAAGAACCCGACGAGCCCTGTCTTGCGGGTCACACCCGCCGCATGGAGAGCCTTCGTCAATGGGGTCAAGGACGGGACATCGCGCTGACGCTTCACCCTCGATGAGACCGGGCTTGAACATGGAGTCGGTGCGGCCCGGGGCCTGATCGCGTGGACGCCTATGTAGAACGCGAAAACCGTACTCGACCGGACCGTAGAACCTCGGTACCGGGCTCAGATGCCGAATAGCGTGCTGGGCTGAAGCGTGAGGGCGGAGCCCTCGTCCGGGGGTCGAAGGGGGCGGAGCCCCTTGGGAAACACTGCCCGAGCCGAAGGCGAGGACGTTGCAGCCGTGCGCAGAGTGGCGGTGATCGGTTGTGGGGGTAGTGGCAAGTCCACTGTGGGACGGCGCCTGGGCGCGATTCTTGACGTCCCGGTCACGCACTTGGACGGCGTGTACTACGACGACGCCTGGAACACGCTGTCCGTGGAGAAGTTCGCCGCCGTCCAAGGGAACTGACCTCCGCGTCCGCGTGGGTGATCGACGGCAACTACGCCTCCACACTGCCCATCCGGCTCAAGGCCGCCGACACGGTCATCTTCCTCGACATCTCCCCGGCCGCCTGTCTTTGGGGGATCGTGCAACGTCGCATTCGTCTGGGTGGCGGGCAGCACGATGCCATCGGCGTCTACGACCGGATCACCTGGGAGTTCGTCCGATACGTGTGGAACTACCGTCGCGCCATGGCACCTCGGGTCCGGAGACTCATCGAGGAGCATGCCGGCCACGCCACCGTGCACGTCATCCACAGCCGGGACGAGGCCAATCGGCTACTCGACCGACTAGCGACGAGTCACCAAACGGCCTGACACCAGCGGGCAGGCCGTCCCCGGGCCAGACACCGAGCCGTCCGGGGGTCGAAGGGGGCGGAACCCCCTGGGAAACACTGCCCGAGCCGGAGGCGAGGACGTTGCCCGAGGCGAGGACGTTGGGGGTCAGCCGATTGGGAAGCCGTCTTCCAGGTAGAGGGCGCCGGTGTTGAGGCGGTGCAGGGAGGCTTTCACGCGGCGCGTGAGGATCGGCGGTAGCAGGGTGTCGAGTTCGGCGGTCTCGGCGAAGGCGAATCGGTCGAGTTCGTCGGCCGGGAGCTGAATGGTCGCCGCCTCGGCGGCGGTGATCACGCCCCCGTCGAACACGAACAGCAGGCCGGCGTCCCAAGGGGGCCGTGGTGGTACCCAGTCGACGCTGAGCATCGCCCCGAGCCGCGGCACGATGGCCAGTTCTTCGGCGATCTCGCGTACGCAGGCCGCACGCGGGGACTCGTCCAGCTCGATCATGCCGCCGGGGATGTCCCAGCCGGGCTTGTACGTCGGGTGCACCACCAGCACCCGCCCGCCTTCGTCGCGGATCAGCGCGCCTGCCGCCGCGCGCACACGTGGCAGTCCCGCGATGAAGGAAGGATCCGGATCGCCCATCCGCACACCGTACGGGACCAGGTCGTGGTCAAGAGGGCTCCCGGCCTGATGTCGTCTGTCTGGCGGAATGCCCGGCTGTCGAGCGGTATCGCCGAAATGGCCCTGCTGGGCCGGGAGCCGCGAGGGCGGAGCCCTCGTGCGGGGGTCGAAGGGGGCGGAGCCCTCCTGGGAGACACTGCCCGAGCCGAAGGCGAGGACCGAAGGCCAAACCGAAGGTCGAAGCCGAAGGCGAGGACGATAGGCGGAAAGCTGTCAGGGGGTGGGGGTGCGTTCGAGGACGCGGAGGGAGCCTTCGGTGGTGATCTCTTTGTAGTCGCCGGAGGCGAGGGCGCGCTGGAGGACGTGGAAGGGGGCCTGGCCGCCCTTGGCGGGGTCGGGGTAGATGTCGTGGAAGACCAGGGCGCCGCCGGGCAGGAGGTGTTTGGCCCAGCCCTCGTAGTCCTTGGTGACGGGCCCTTCGGAGTGGCCGCCGTCGATGAAGAGCATCGCCAGCGGGGTGTGCCAGTAGCGGGCCACCGTCTCCGAGCTCCCCACGATCGCGATCACGTGGTCCTCCAGCCCTGCCGACGCGATGGCCGTGCGGAAGAACGGGAGGGAGTCCATTTTGCCGAAACGCGGGTCCATCAGTGTGGGGTCGTGGTGCGACCAGCCGGGCTGGATCTCTTCCGAGCCCCGGTGGTGGTCGACGGTGAAGACGACCGTGCCGGTCTCGCGGGCGGCGGCGCCGAGGTAGATCGCCGACTTTCCGCAGTACGTGCCGATCTCGCAGATGGGGCCGAGAGTGCCGTAGGCGCAGGCGGTGTCGAACAATGCCGCGCCTTCGGCCGGCGGCATGAAGCCTTTCGCCCGTTCGGCCGCGTGACGCAGGTCCGGCGGCATGGACACGTGAGTCATGATTTTTCCCCTGAGTACGGCAATGCTGGTGCACCCTATCTGTCAACGTCTCCAGCGCGGGAACCGTGCCCCCTTTCTTGATCGAAACCAGCCGAACAATATTCGGGCAACCCTTGCCCCACCTGGTGGAACGTGTTCTACTTTGCTGCGTGAACCAGCGTGCTCGCATAGTGATGTCCGACGACGAGGTGACCACGTTCCTGGAGGAGTCCCGCAAGCTCCAGCTGGGCACGATCAATCCCGACGGGACACCGCACATGGTGACGATGTTCTACGGCCTCGTCGAGGGGCGTATCGGCTTCTGGACGTACGGCAAGGCCCAGAAGACGCGCAACATCGAGCGAGACGCCCGGGTGACCTGCCTGATCGAGGCCGGGGACGACTACTTCGACCTGCGGGGCGTCCTGCTGTACGGCACCGCGCGTCTCATCGACACGCCGGCCGACGTCCTCGACATCGGCATGACCATCACCAAGCGGATGACCGGAATCTCCGACGCCGAGTCCACGGAGCAGCTTCGCGGGTACGTGGAGCAGACCGGGCGCAAGCGGATCGCCTACATCGTCGAACCGGACCGAGTGGTCTCTTGGGATCATCGCAAGCTGGCGACCCCCGCTTCGGCCTAGTCTCGCTGTAGCCGTGAACACGCGAGGAGGGTTCCGATGAGAATCAAGGTCGACTACGACGTCTGCGAGGCCAACGCCGTCTGCATGGGCCTCGCGCCCGAGGTCTTCGAAGTGGACGACGACGACAACCTGAACGTCCTGCTCCCCGAGCCACCGCCGGAGATGCTCGACCGCGTGCGCCACGCGGTCCGATCCTGCCCCAAAGCCGCCCTCTCCCTCGAGTAGGCGTCCCCCAAGGAGGTCCCTTTATGCGAGCCGCGCTGTTGCACGCCGTAGGCGATGACAAGCTCGACATCCGCGACGACTTCACGCTCATGCCGGTAGGTCCCACGGACGTCCGCGTGAAGATCAGAGCGACCGGTGTCTGCCACTCGGACCTGTCGGTGATCTCGGGCGTGCTGCCCATGCCCCTCCCGGTCATCCCCGGGCACGAGGGCGCGGGCGAGGTCGTGGAGGTCGGCGACCACGTCACCTCGGTCAAGCCGGGCGACCACGTCATCATCAACTGGACGCCGGCCTGCGGCACCTGCCCCAACTGCATCGTCGGCCAGCCGTTCCTGTGCATGACCTACGTCATGGAGAGCTTCTCCCTGGCCCGGTTCCGCTACGGCGGCGAGACCCCCGCGTTCGGCATGGCCGGATGCGGCACCTGGGCCGAGGAGATCGTGGTCCCCTGGCAGGGCGCGATCAAGGTGGACCCCGAGGTCCCGTACGAGGTCGCGGCCCTGATCGGGTGCGGCATCACCACGGGCGTGGGCGCCGCGATCAACACGGCGAAGGTCAAGCCCGGTTCCACCGTCGCCGTCATCGGCTGTGGCGGGGTGGGCCTGTCGGTCATCCAGGGCGCCCGGGTGTCCGGCGCGACGACGATCCTGGCGGTCGACCCGCTGGAGTCCAAGCACGCGCTGGCCAAGAAGGTCGGCGCCACCGACGCCTGCACCCCCGACAAGCTCATGGAGACCATCGGCGCGCTGACCGGCGGCCAGGGCTTCGACTACGGTTTCGAGGTGGTCGGCAAGTCGGCGTCGATCATGTCGGCCTGGCAGGCCACCCGGCGCGGCGGCGACGTCATCGTCGTCGGCGCGGGCGCCATGGACGACGTGGTGCCCCTGACGGCCTTCAGCCTGCTGTTCGAGGGCAAGAACCTGCTCAGCTCGCTGTACGGGGGCAGCGACGTGCGGCGCGACTTCCCGTTCTTCGCCAACCTGTGGAAGGCGGGGAAGCTCGACCTGGACAGCATGATCAGTTCCCGGATCAAGCTCGCCGACCTCAACGACGCCGTCGCGGCCCTGCGGGGCGGCGACGTGCTCCGCCAGATCGTCGTCTTCGACTGACGCCGGTCCCACCCCCCGCAAAGCCGAAAGCCGCGGCCCCGCCCTTCCCAGAGGGCGGGGCCGCGGCTTCGCGCGGGGTCACTCCGAGGAGAAGGCCGCGTCGAAGGAGGCGGTGGGCGGCGTGATGGCGTTGAGGCCCCTGACGAAGCCCAGGGCCTCCGGGGCGCCGGCCAGGCGGTCCATGCCGGCGTCCTCCCACTCCACGGAGATCGGGCCGTCGTACCCGATGGAGTTGAGGGCGCGGAAGCAGTCCTCCCAGGGCACGTCGCCCCGGCCGGTGGAGACGAAGTCCCAGCCCCGGCGCAGGTCGGCCCAGGGCAGGTGGGAGGACAGCCGGCCACGGCGGCCGTCGCCCGAGCGCACCTTGGCGTCCTTGCAGTCGACGTGGTAGACGCGGTCGGCGAAGTCGAGGATGAAGCCGACCGGGTCGATCTGCTGCCAGACCATGTGCGAGGGGTCCCAGTTGAGGCCGAAGGCCGGGCGGTGGCCGATGGCCTCCAGGGCGCGCACGGTGGTGTGATAGTCGTAGGCGATCTCGCTCGGGTGCACCTCGTGGGCGAAGCGCACGCCGACCTCGTCGAAGACGTCCAGGATCGGGTTCCACCGGTCGGCGAAGTCCTGGTACCCGGCCTCGATCATGGACGGCGGGACCGGCGGGAACATGGCCACGGTGTGCCAGATCGACGACCCGGTGAACCCGACCACGGTCCGCACACCGAGCGCGGCGGCCGCGCGGGCGGTGTCCTTCATCTCCTCGGCCGCGGCGCGGCGCACCTGCTCGGGGTCGCCGGAGCCCCAGATGCGCGCCGGGAGGATCCCCTTGTGGCGCTCGTCGATGGGGGTGTCGCAGACCGCCTGCCCGACGAGGTGGTTGGAGATCGTCCAGACCTTCAGCCCGTGCTTGTCGAGGATCTCCAGCTTGCGAGGGATGTAGGTGTCGTCCGACAGCGCCTTGTCGACCTCGAAGTGGTCACCCCAGCAGGCGATCTCCAGGCCGTCGTATCCCCACTCGCCGGCCAGGCGGCACACCTCCTCGAAGGGAAGGTCGGCCCACTGGCCGGTGAACAAGGTGATCGGTCGCGTCATGTCCGCTTCTCCTTCGGTGCATACACGTGTCTCACGAGGATCCTCTGCCGGGATCCACCCGCGCCAGGGCACCGGGAAGGCGGCGCTTCCCGGGGCCCTGGCGCGGGGCAACGCTCACTGCGGGATCGGCGTCCAGCGGCTGTCGCCGGCCGCGCTCTCCTCGACGGCCGCGAGCACCCGCTGCACCCGCAGGCCGTCGGCGAACGACGGGGCCGGGTCGGTGCCCGTGCCGATCGCCTCCAGGAAGTCCTTCACCTCGTGGCTGAAGGTGTGCTCGTACCCGAGCCCGTGCCCCGGCGGCCACCAGGCCCCGGCGTACGGGTGCCCGCCCTCGGTGACCAGGATGCGCCGGAACCCGGCCTCCTCGGCGGGGAGGGTGTGGTCGTGGAACCACAGCTCGTTCATCGACTCGAAGTCGAAGTACAGGCTGCCGAGCGACCCGTTGATCTCGATGCGCATCGCGTTCTTGCGCCCGGTCGCGAAGCGGGTGGCCTCGAAGGAGGCCAGGGCCCCTCCGGAGAGCCGGCCGATGAACACCGCCGCGTCGTCGACGGTGACGTGGCCGGTCGACTCGGCGCCCGCCGAGCCGGCGGCCAGGCCCGCCGACTCCTCGGCCGTCGGCCGGTCGTTGATGAAGGTCTCGGTGAGTCCCGAGACCCCCGTCAGGAGCTGGCCGGTGACGAACTGGGCGGTGTCCACGATGTGGGAGCCGATGTCGCCGAGCGCCCCCGACCCCGCCTTGTCCTTCTGCAGCCGCCACACCAGCGGGAACTCCGGGTCGACGATCCAGTCCTGCAGGTACTGCGCGCGGACGTGGCGCAGCACCCCCAGGCGGCCCTCGGCCACGAACTGCCGCGCGAGCGCCACGGCGGGGACCCGGCGGTAGTTGAACGCCACCATGCTCCGCACGCCGCGCTCCGCGGCCCGCTCGGCGGCCGCCGCCATCGCCTCGGCCTCGGCGACGGTGTTGGCCATCGGCTTCTCGCACAGCACGTGCTTGCCCGCCTCGAGCGCGGCGATCGCGATCTCGGCGTGCGACTCACCAGGCGTGCAGACATCGACGATGTCCACATCGTCCCGCCTGATGAGGTCCTTCCAGTCGTTCTCGACCGCGGCCCAGCCAAGGCTCGCGGCGGCGGCGGCCGTACGCTCCTCGCTCCTGCCGGACAGCACGGCCATGACCGGCGCGACCGGCAGGTCGAAGAACGCGCCGACGCTGCGCCACGCCTGGGAGTGCACGCGTCCCATGAACGAGTACCCGACCATGCCGACCCCGAGCGCCGGCCTGTTGTCACTCACGAAAAAAACCCCCGATTAGGATTCGAAGCCGAGCGGCAGATACTTCTGCGCGTTCTCCTTGGTGATGGTCTCCGATGCCAGCGTGATCGACGTCGGGACGGAGTTCTCGACGAGGTCACTGAGCCCCTTGCCCTGGGCGATGAGCCGGGCGAGCTTGATGGCGGACGAGGCCATCGTGGGGCTGTAGGTCACGGTGGCCTTCAGGACACCGCTGTCGGCCGCGATGTCGCGGATCGCGTTGGCCGAGCCGGCGCCGCCGACCATGAAGAACTCGCTGCGGTTCGCCTCCTTGATGGCGGCGAGCACCCCGATGCCCTGGTCGTCGTCGTGGTTCCAGATGGCGTCGATCTTCTTGTGGGCCTGGAGCAGGTTGCTGGCCACCTGGGTGCCGGACTCGACGGTGAACTTCGCGTCCTGCTTGGCGGTGACCGTGAAGCCGAAGGTCTTGAGCGCGTCGGCGAAGCCCTTGCTGCGGTCCATGGTGAGGGGGAGCGTCGCGATGCCCTGGATCTCCAGGATCACCGGGTTGGTGACGCCCTTGTCCTTCAGGGTCTTGCCGACGTACGTGCCCGCGGCCACGCCCATACCGTAGTTGTCGCCGCCGATCCAGGTGCGGTACGACAGCTTGTCGGGGAACACGCGGTCGAGGTTGATCACCGGGATGCCGGCGTCCATGGCCTTGCGTGCGACCTGGTTGAGCTGCTCGCCGTCGTTCGGGAGGATCACCAGGGCGGCGACCTTGGCCGCGATCAGCGACTCGACCGCGGAGATCTGCTGGTTGATGTCGTTGGTCGGCTCGACCGGCTTGAACTCGACGTCGGAGTACTCCTTGGACTGCGTCTCGGCGTTCTTGGCGATGGCCGCGATCCAGCCGTGGTCGGCGGCGGGGGCCGAGAAGCCGATGACGACCTTGGTACCCGGCTGGTCGTTGTCGGTGCCGGCCGTGGTGGCCTGCGGGGCCGCGGAGCTGGGGGTGGCGGCGGGCGCGTTGCTCGTGCAGGCGGTCACGAGTGCCCCTGCGCCGACGACGGCTCCGCTGACGAGGAACCCTCGCCGGCCGACGCTCTTCTTCATGGTGACTATCTCCTTCTGATGCGGGGGGTACAGGGCCTCGGTGCGGAGACCTTCGATGTCTTGGAACCTCGCGGCCTGGTGGCTTCCCGGCGCGGCGAACGGGACCGCGGAACCCCCGCGGCCGTCCGGACGTGCCGTCATGCCCTCAGTGCGCGATCCCCGGCGCCGGGTCCTATGTTCGCGATTCCAGGCTTCGTCGCTGCAGGAGGACCGCGATGACGATGATCAGCCCCTTGGCGATGAGCTGGTCACTGGTGTTGAGGCCGTTGAGGATGAACAGGTTGGTGATGACCGTGAAGATCAGCAGCCCGAGGATCGAGCCGATGATGGTTCCCCGGCCACCGGTGAGAAGGGTGCCCCCGATGATGACCGCGGCGATCGCGTCGAGCTCGTAGAGATCGCCGTGGGTGCTGGAGCCCGTGGTGGTACGGGCCATGATGATCACTGCGGCGATGCCGCAGCACAGGCCGGAGAGCGCGTACAGCATCATCGTGTGACGCCGCACGTTGATCCCGGCGAGTCTGGCGGCCTCCGGGTTGCCGCCGACCGCGTAGGTGCGCCGCCCGAAGGTCGTGCGGTTGAGCACGATCCATCCGATCGCGACCACGAGCGCGAAGATGTAGACCAGCAGCGGCAGTCCGAGCACCCGGGTGGTCGACAGGTCGACGATGGCGCTGTTGTCCGGCTGGACGAGCTGGGTCCTGCGGTCGGACATGCGCTGGGCCAGGCCGCGCGCCGCCACCAGCATGGCCAGTGTGGCGATGAACGGCACCATCCTCCCGTAGGAGATCAGGAAGCCGCTGAGCAGCCCGGCGCCCGTGCCGACCAGGATCGCGCAGATCGCCATGACGACCGGCCCGTACGCCTGGGTGGCGAGCGTCGTGGCCCACACCGACGCCAGCGCCATGACGGCGCCGACCGACAGGTCGATGCCCCCGCCGATGATCACGAAGGTCATGCCGACCGTGATGACGCCGATCGTCGAGGCCAGCGCGAGGATGCTCACGAGGTTGGAGGAGGTGGCGAAGTTCTCCGGGGTCGTCACCAGGCCGACCACCGCCAGCAGGGCCAGCGCGACGACGAGGCCGAGGTGGCGTGCCTGCCCCACCCGGCTCAGCACGCCGGGCTGGGCGGGGACGGCCCGCGCCTGCTCCTCGACCCTGGTGTGCTCGTCTGCGGGCGGCTGGGTACTGGGCGGGGTGCCCCCTGTGGCGCGTGCGTCCGTCACAGCGCGCTCCCTTCCATGATCATGTCTAGAACGCGTGATTCGTCGAGGTCGCGTGCGTCCGACTCGTGGATGACCTTGCCCTCGCGCAGGACGAGGACCCGGTCGGCGAGGCCGAGGACCTCGGGCACCTCGCTGGACACCAGCAGCACGCCCACGCCCTCGTCCGCGAGCCGCCGGATCACGGCGTACAGCTCGGCCCGGGCGCCGACGTCGACGCCGCGGGTCGGCTCGTCCAGGAGCAGCAGTTTGCGGTCCTCGACCAGCCACCGGGCGAACACGGCCTTCTGCTGGTTGCCGCCCGAGAGGGTCCTGACCGGGCGGCGGGGGTCGGGCGGCCGGATGTCGAGCGCCTCGGCCAGGCGGACGGCCGCGGCGCTCTCCTCCTTGCGGTCGACCCAGCCGAACCGGGCGTACTTGGTGAGTCCGGCGATCGTGATGTTGCGAGCGACGGACTCGTTCATCAGCAGGGCCTGCGACTTGCGCTCCTCGGGCGCCAGTCCCATGCCGAGCCGTACGGACCTGGAGGTGCTGCCGGGGGGCACGGGCTCGCCGGCGAGCACCACCTGCCCGGCCGACGCGCGCCGCGCGCCGTACACCGTTTCGACGATCTCCGACCGTCCCGAGCCGACCAGGCCGGCCAGGCCGACGATCTCGCCTTCCCTGATGGTGAGCGAGACGTCCGTGAAGCGGCCGGGGAGCGTGAGGCCCTCGACCTTCAGCACCTCGGGGCTGTTGTCGTGAGATCCTGGGTCAGGACGCGGCGGGAAGACGTACGCGACGTCCCGGCCGGTCATCAGCGACACCACGGTGGAGGTCGGCGTGTCGCGGGCGGGCAGCCCGACGGCGGCCGTCCTGCCGTCCTTGAGCACGGTGACCCGGTCGCCGATCTCGCGGATCTCCTCCAGGCGGTGGGAGATGTAGACGACCGCGACCCCCTGCGCCGTCAGGTCCCTGATGACCCGGAACAGGTTCCCCACCTCGTCGTGCGCGAGCGCGGCCGACGGCTCGTCCATGACGATCAGGCGCACGTCGTGCGACAGCGCCCGCGCCATGCTGACGATCTGCTTGCCGGCGGCCGACAGCCGGCCGACCTCGGTCGCGGGACGCATCTCGCCGTGGCCCAGCCGCCCCAGCAGCTCCGACGCGGCCTTGTTCATCTCGCCGCGGCGGGTGAAGCCGATCGTGGCCTGCTCGTGCCCGAGGAAGATGTTCTCCGCGATCGACAGGCCGTCGACCAGGTCGAGCTCCTGGTACATGGTCGCGATGCCGGACTTGATGGCGGCGATGGGGCCGGAGAACCGCACGTCCTCCCCGCCGAAGGTGATGGTGCCCTCGTCCGGCTGGTGGGCCCCGGCGAGGATCTTGATGAGGGTCGATTTGCCCGCGCCGTTCTGCCCTAGCAGGCAGTGGACCTCGCCGGCGCGGACGTCCAGGTCGACGCCGTCCAGGGCGCGCACGCCGGGAAACTGCTTGACGATCCCGCGCATGACCAGCAGGTCGCTCACAGGGCCTCCGGAAGGGGGGTCTAGAGGGGTGTTCTGAGGGGCTGGAGTCATTGTGAGTGTTTCATAGATCGGAGGTATGAGCAGGTGCGGAGTCGAACGATCGGATAAAGATCGAGCGAAGCGGGAATAGATCCGACGTTTGTCGGTCGCGGCGGCATCGGTCTAGGAGACGGAGAAGACATGGTCACTGATCAGCCGGGCGCCCCCGATGACCCCCGCGGTGTCACCCAGCTCGGAGAGCACGATGGGAAGGTTCCCGGTCGCCAGGGGAAGCGACCTGCGGTAGACGACACTCCTGATCTCGGCCAGCAGTACATGGCCCAGACGGGCCACTCCTCCCGCGATGATCACTAGGCCCGGGTTGAAGAAGCTGACCAGGCTCGCGAGCACCTGTCCCGCTTGGCGCCCGCCGTCCCGGATGAGCTGGATCGCCGCCGGGTCCCCGAGCGTCGCGGCGGCGGCCACGTCCTCGGCGGACAGCCGCCCCACCAGGGCCAGCCGCTCGGCCAGGTACGACGAGCGGGGGGCGATCCTGACCGCCTCCCTGGCGAGCGCCGCGCCGCCGAAGTAGGCCTCGAGGCACCCGGTGTTCCCGCAGGTGCAGGTCGGTCCCTGGTCGTCGACCCGCATGTGGCCGATGTCGCCGGCGCTTCCCGACACACCTCGGTAGATCTTGCCGTCGACCACTATCCCGCAGCCGATGCCCGTACCGATCTTGATGAGCAGGAAGTCGTCGACCTGTCTGGCCAGGCCGGTGTGGAGCTCGCCCAGGGCCATGAGGTTGACGTCGTTGTCCACCATCGCCGGGCAGCCGAGCTCCTGGCTGATCGCGTCCTTGACCGGGTAGCGGTCCCAGCCGGGCATGATCGGCGGGGCCACCGGGACGCCCTCCCGGAAGCTGACCGGGCCGGGGACCCCGATGCCCGCTCCGTGGAGCTGGGTGAACAGGCCCTGCTCGCGCAGCTTGCCGAGCAGTTCCATCGCCCGGTCGAGCACCGCCGCCGGGCCCTCGCGCACGTCGCAGAGCTCGCTGACGTGACCGAGGACCTCCAGCTCGCCGTTGGTGACCGCGACGTCCACCGACGTGGCGCCGATGTCGATGCCCACGAACCTGATGTGCGGCGACAGCCGGACCATCCCCGACCGCCGCCCCCCGCGCGAGGCGGCGAGCCCCGCCTGCTCGACCAGGCCCATCTCGATGAGCCGGTCGAGTTCGAGGTTGAGCTTGGACCGGGAGAGGTCGACGACGTCTCCGAGCTCCGCGCGCGACCGGCCGCCGTCACGCAGCAGGCGCAGCAGAGTCGCCTGGTGGACGTTCTCCGGGCGTACGGGCATTCGCTTCACAGAGCCTCCGGAATCGGAGTGATGTGAGGCCGAAGTTAGTTCACTTCCGCTGATACGGGAAGGGCTTTACGATGAGATTTCATAACTTTCGCCGTTATAAACGAAAGCCGGTGACACACCTCACCCATGACGAGGCCCCCAGGTGCGGGCGTCCGCTCCTGGGGGCCGGTGGTCGGGCAGGGGTCAGAGCATGGCCTTCATGGACGCGCTGGCCTGCTCGCCGAGGGTCGTGGGCTGCACGTACGGCTGCTCGGCCAGGATGGCGTCCCAGTTGTCGGCGATGGACTCGATGCTCAGGTCGTCGGTACGCCAGCCGGGCCCCTCGGCCACGAACACGCGGGCGATCCGCCCCGCGCCGACGCTGAAGACCTCGCCGCTGGTCTCACAGCTTTCGTGCGCGAGGAAGGCCACCAGCGGGCTCACCCGGTCGGCGGTGAAGCGCTGTTCGAACTCGGCGGGGAGCAAAGCCTCGGTCATCCGCGTCCAGGCGATCGGCGCGATCGCGTTGGCGCGGATGCCCGCGCGGGCGCCCTCGATGCCGAGCGTCTTGGTCAGGCCCACGAGCCCCATCTTGGCCGTGGAGTAGTTCGCCTGGCCGAAGTTGCCGAACAGGCCCGCGGGAGAGGAGGTGTTCACGATGCGCCCGTACCGCTGCTCCTTCATGTGCGGGAACGCGGCGCGGCTGACGAGGAACGACCCGCGCACGTGCACGGCCAGCACGGAGTCGAACTCCTCCACGCTCATCTTCCCGAAGGACCTGTCCCGCAGGATGCCGGCGTTGTTGACCAGGATGTCCACCCGGCCGAACGCGTCACGGGCGGCCTGGACGATCGCCTCGGCGCCCTCGGGCGTCGCCACGTTGTCGGCGCTGGCGACCGCCTCACCGCCGTTCTTGACGATCAGCTCGACGACCTCGGCCGCGGGTCCGGTGGAGGCTCCGGTGCCGTCGAGCGCGCCGCCGAGGTCGTTGACCACGACCTTCGCGCCGCGCTCGGCGAGCAGGAGCGCGTGCGACCGGCCGAGCCCGTGCCCGGCGCCGGTGACGACCGCGACCTTCCCGTTGAACCTGAGTTCCGGCATGCCGCCCGCCCTTCTAGGAGAACAAGGTTCTAGTGACCATCACAATAGCCTGCACCGGCCGCCGCACCCAGAGCCGTTCGCGACGTAGCGGATTGTGATCGTGAGGGTCGGATCCTGCTATAGTTTCTGCCCCGCACGGACGTGGTCAGCGCCGACCCCCATCCCCGCAGGACCACGCAAGGAACCACGGGCTGGAGGCCCAGCATGCCTGCTCAGCCGCCCCTCCGCGTGATCCAGTGGGCCACGGGCGCCGTCGGTGCCGACGCGCTGCACAGCGTCATCACCCGCCCGGAGTTCCAGCTCTCCGGCGTGCTCGTCTACGACCCCGACAAGGTCGGCCTGGACGCCGGCCCGCTGGTCGGCCTCCCCGAGACCGGCGTGCGCTGTGTGGACGACGTCGACCACGTCCTCGCCTCCGAGGCCGACTGCGTGCTCCACATGCCGCTCCCCGCCGCCTACTTCGGCGGCGACTACGCCGCCGACCTCCAGACGGTCTGCGCGCTGCTGGCCTCCGGCAAGAACGTCATCACCACCACGGGGTTCATCTACCCGCAGGTGTACGGCCCCGCGGTCGTCGAGCGCCTGGAGGCGGCCTGCCAGGCGGGCGGCACCTCGGTGTACGGCACCGGCATCAACCCCGGGTTCATGAGCGACCTGCTGCCGCTGGCCCTCAGCGGCCTGTCGACCCGGCTCGACCACATCTACGTCCGCGAGTCCTCCGACTACGTCGGGCACCCCTCGCGGCAGATCGTCATGGACCTGATCGGGTTCGGCCGCGCGCCCAAGGAGTACGCGACGACCGTGCGACCGTTCAGGAACGTCCAGCGCGCGCTGTTCTCCGAGAGCGTCCAGCTCGTGGCGAGCGCGCTGGAGGTGCGGCTGGACGAGGTCGAGGAGACCGACGAGTACGAGCTGGCCGCCGAGGAGTTCGAGATCGCCGCCGGCACGGTGCGGCCGGGCACGGTCTGCGCGTCGCGCTGGATCTTCTCCGGGCTCGTACGCGGCCGGCCGTTCATGACGGTCGAGTGCGTCTACAAGGCCTCGGCCGCCAAGGTGCGCCGGTGGCCGGAGCCGGGGTTCGCCATCCACATCGAGGGCCGCCCGCAGATGATGCTGACCATCGACGAGGTGTCCCACGGGCTGGCCGGGGCCGCCGCCCACGCCGTCAACTCGATCGCCTCGGTGTGCGCGGCCCCGCCCGGCATCCGCACCCTGCTCGACCTCCCTTTGGCGACCGGGCGGGGAACCACCCGCCTGGCCTGAGCGGCCGTCCCGGTCAGGAGAGGTGCTGGACGATCTGCGCGATCCTCGGCTTCTCGGTCGCGGCGATCCCCCGGGCCAGTTCCACGGTCGCGCGGTCCTTGCCCTGGTCGCGCGCCTTCTCGGCGAGCAGCACGCCGTAGTTGACGTGCCGGGCCAGCGTCGTCAGCCACAGCTTGTCGAAGTCCTCGCCCGACTTGCCCTTGAGCAGCAGGAGCTGGGCCGGTGACAGCATGCCCGGCATCTGGTGCTCGGGCGGGTTGTCCGCGTCCGGCACGGTGAACTCCCAGGTCTTCAGCGAGCGGACCATCGCGTCGATCAGGGGCGGTTCCTCCTTGACGATCGCGTCCGCCAGGCCCTTCACGTACGGGTCGTCGCTGCGGCCTTTGACCAGGCCCGCCATGACGATCGACTGCCGGTAGTGCAGGATCATCTCCCGCGAGAACAGCACGTCCGTCAGGTTGTACGGGACCGCCGAGGTGGCCGCGACCGACACCGCGCCCCGGCCGGGCGCCGAGGCGCAGCCGGTGACCGCCGACAAGCCCAGTGCGACGAGAAGGCCCATCGCGGTGACGCTGAAGGCCCTGCCCATCGACTCTCCTCTTCCCCTGTCGGCGGCGTCCGGCCGGCGCGCGGAGACTCCCGCGCACCGCTCCTGCCGAGATACGCGAATATCCGGCGAAGCGTTCAGACGGCCCGAAAAGGGATCAGGAGTGCGGGGTGAACCGGCCGAACCGGCCCTGATGGTAGAGGAGCGGACGGCCGGTCGTGTCGATGCCGGTCCCGGTGACCAGCCCGACGACCAGGATGTGGTCGCCGATCTCGACGGTCCTGTGCGGCGCGCAGATCAGGTGGGCGGACACGCCGCCGAGCAGGGGCACGCCTTCGGGGCCCGGCGCCCACCGGGTCGGCTCGCCGAACCGGTCGGCCCCCTTCCTGGCGAACCGGGACGCGAGCTCGGCCTGGTCGCTGGCCAGGACGTTGACCGCGAAGCTCCCGGCCCGCCGCAGCCACGGCCAGGTCGTGGACGACCGGTCGACGTAGAAGGACACCAGCGGCGGGTCCAGGCTGACCGAGGAGAAGGAGGTCGCCGTCAGGCCGACGGGCACCCCCTCGGTCTGCGCCGTCACCACGACGACCCCGGCCGCGTGGACGGCCAGCGCCCGGCGGAAGCCCTCGCCGTCCACGGCCCGCCGCAGGGGCGGTTCGGGGAGCGACTCGGCGCGTTCCGGGCGCGTTTCCCTGCGTACGGCGTGTTCTGGACGTGTCTCACCGTTCACGGCGCGTTCCCGGCGCGGCTCGCCGGCCACGGCGCATCCTGAGAGCGTCTCGGTCATACCCTCGCGCCTTCCCGCCGCACTATCTGGGGCACAACCCGGTCCGCCCACCGGCCGAGCACCTCCTCGGGGGCGGCGATCTCCGCCTCCAGGAGCGCCAGCCCGGGGGTGGGGACGTTCGCGCCCAGCTCGACCAGGAGCGGGCGCAGGTGGGTCTCGACCGCCAGGGCGTGCCTCGGGTCGCCCATCACCAGGACCGGCAGCGCGGTGGTCCCGGCCAGCGCCTGGGACGGCAGCCGGTCCAGGAAGACCTTGAGCAGGCCCGTGTAGGTGCCCTTGTACGTCGGGCTGGCCACCAGCAGGACATCGGCGCCCGCGACCAGTTCCAGTGCCGCCTGGACCTCGCTGGGAGGCCGCGGGGCGAGCAGGACGGGGGCCAGCCCGGCCAGGTCCACCACGTCCCCCGGCCCGGTGTGCCCGAGCCGATCCGCCACCAGCGCGGCGGCGTGCTCCGCCACCGTCCGCGTACGCGACCCCTCCCGCGGATTGCCCACCAACGTCACGAGGCTCATCTGCCGCTCACCACTCATCTTCTCCCGGTTCCCGCGACGGCACCGGGCCCTCGGGCCGGTGCCAGGAGTGTTTCGATATCGCCGTCGTCAGCTCGCTGGGCGACACTGGGCACTGGTCACGCGGACGAGGTCCACGTGCTGGCGCCGGGTCAGGGGGATCTGGCTCATGGTCGAAAACCTACGTAGACCAAACCGTAATGTCAATATTCCCTACCAGTATTGCCTGAAATACTAAATGTCCGGATACCAGAGGTCCGCCTCGCCCGGCACGCGGCGCAGCCGGCCTCGCGCTTCCAGGTACACCAGGTGCGCGAGGGTCTCGTTGGTGGCCGCCCTCCGCATGAACGCCGGGATGGTGTCCCAGGGCCGCGACCAGGTCAGCCGGGTCGTGACGTCCCAGCACGTGACCCCGTCCGCGCCGGACACCGCCTCCTCGATCTCCGCGAGCCGCCTGCCGTGATGGGCGGTCACGTAGTCGACCCGGTCGGCCAGTTCCAGGAACCGGAACTCGTGGGCGGGCAGCACCTCGTCGACCTCGAAGTCCCGCACGGCCGCCAGCGCGCCGAGGTAGTCGGCCAGCGGATCCGGCGCCGACTGCGGGTGGACGGCCACGATCGGCGTGATCCTGGCCAGCACGTGGTCCCCCGAGAACAGCACGCGCCGCGAGGGCGACAGGAAGCACAGGTGGCCGGGCGAGTGGCCCGGGGTCCAGACGGCCCGCAGGTCCCACCCGGGCACCTCCAGCGCGGCACCATCCTCGATCAGCCGGTCGGGCACGGCCATCGACACGTAGTTCCTGATCATCCTGGACGCCCCGCTCAGCTCGTCCAGGCTGAGCGGCGGCACTCCCGAGCGGGCCAGCATCGCCCGCTCGCGCCCGACCAGGGAGTCGATCGCCGACTCGTCGTAGCGGTCGTGCAGCAGCGCCGCGTCCGCCGGATGCAGGCCGATCCACGCGCCCGACGCCTCACGCACCCGGCCCGCCAGGCCGTAGTGGTCGGGGTGGATGTGGGTCACCAGCACCGCGCGCACGTCGGCCATCGCGTACCCCGCGACGCCCAGCCCGCTCGCGAGGGCGGCGAAGGCCTCGTCGGTGTTCCACCCCGCGTCGATGATCACCACGCCGTCCGGCACTTCGAGGGCGTAGACCAGGACGTATCTCAGGGGGTTCACCGGGATGGGCACCGGGATCGACCACAGCCCCGGGCGCACCCGCTCCACCTCGGGCATGGCGCCGCCCAGCCAGGCCGCCCGCTGCTCCTCGTTGGCCGGCGTGACCCGCCTCCCCCGCTCGGGCGCGTCCCCGCCGGCCGGCGTGACCCCTCTCCCCGGCTCGCGCGCATCCCCCGCTCTCCCGGGCTCGCGCGCATCCCCCGCTTTCCCCGGCTCAGGCGCATCCCCCGCCGCACCGGCGACCCGTGCGGCCCCCTGATCGCTCATCCCCGCGCTCCCTTCGGCATCCGACGCCCTGATTGTGCACCGGTCACCGAATGTTGTTCTACTCGGGGTCGGGGCGGACGGCCGGCAGGCGCACGTACAGCAGGGCGGCCAGCAGGACGATCACGGCGGCGACCCACCAGCTCGACGCCGTCCCGGACCGCGCGGCCAGGAAACCGAGGCCCAGCGACCCGAGCACCCCGCCGAACTGGAGCTGGAGCGAGTCAACCGACATGAGCGTGGCGCGGCGCGAGGCGCCGACCCGGCGGTGCATCATCTCCACCCGCATCAGTTCGGCGACGCCGACGCTGGCGAACATCCCCACATAGGCGGCGCCCGCCGCGACGATGCCGGGTATTCCGGACAGCGTGACCGAGGCCGCCAGCGTGGCGAGCGCCACGGCGCCGCCCACCATGCCCGCGATCGCCGCCACCCCAGGGCGGCGCAGCCGCCGCGCCACCCAGGGCGCCGCCCAGGACCCGAGGGCGCTGGCGGCGAACCCGGCCGAGGCGACCAGCGCGTACACCGAGCTGCCCGACTCGGCCCCGCCGGTCAGGGCGGCGAGCCTGCCGGGCGTGAGCAGCTCGATCGCCATGAGCCCGGCGCCGAGCGCGGACGCCACGAACAGCAGGCGGCGCAGCCCCGGGTCGGCGACGGCCAGCCGGATCCCGGAGCCGACCGTCACCGGGACGCCCCGCAGGACCGGCCCGAGGGACGTGCGCGGGCGCGGCGGCTCGGGCATCGCGACCAGCACCACGACGAAGAGCGCGGCGGCCGCCACCGCGGCGGCGACCATCGGCGCGACCAGGCCGCCGGGCACGAACAGCGGCATGAGGCCCCCGCCGAGCGTGCCCAGGGCCAGCGCCGAGGACTCCATGGCGTTCCCCCTGGCCAGGCCGGGCTTGAGGTCGGCGTCGCGTCCGCGCGCGGCGTGCAGCGTGTCGACGTACCAGGCCTGGGCCGGGCCGCTGGACAGGGCCCTGGCCACCCCTTTCAGCACCGACACGAGGACGAAGGCCCAGAAGGAGGTGGCGACCGCCATCAGGCTCAGCGCCACGACGCTGAACAGGGCCGACGCGGCGAGGACGGCGCGCCGCCCGACCACGTCGGCCAGGCCGCCGGTCGGCAGCTCCAGGACCACGACGACCACCGAGAAGACGGCCGTCGCGGCGCCCACCTCACCGAGGTCCAGGCCGCGCGAGGTCATCAGCAGGACCATCGAGGCCATCATCAGGCCCGGCGGGAACCAGGTGAGGAAGCCGACCAGCCCGTACCGCCGCATCGCCGACCGCGGGGACAGCGTGTGCCCGCCGGCGGGGGGCTCGGCGTGGGAGGCGGCCCCGGCGGGCGGGGTGCCGTCCGTGCGGGGGACGCCGGCGTCGCGGGGAGGGTCGTCGGCGTGGGGCGTGTGGGCGCGGGAGGTGTCGTCGGCGCGAGGGGAGGTCACCGGGCGTACCCCCGGGCGGGGAAGGCCGCGAGGTGCAGGGAGACCCGCTCGACGTCCGCGCCGCCCGCGTCCGCCGCCTCCAGCTCGCGGATCATGGCCCTGAAGCGCTCGTACAGCAACGAGACGGACGCCGGGGTGAGCCGGGCCGCGTCGTCGGACATGCCCGCCGCGTCGGACCAGGCCGGCCCCCAGGACTCCCGCTCGCGCTCGAACCGCTCGCGGTCCTGGACCAGCACCTCGATCTGCCGGTCGCGCAGGAACCCGGCCGCCTCGCGCCCCTCCGGGGAGCCGCTGAGCTCCAGCTCGCTCCAGGAGGTGTACTTGTGCACCGGCCGCCAGCGGCGCTCGCGCGCGTCCCGCCGCTCGGGGACCTCCTCGACGAAGCCGTACCGGGCGAGCTGGCGCAGGTGGTAGCTGGTCGAGCCGGAGCTCTCCCCGAACCTGGCGGCCAGCTCGGTGGCCGTCGCGGGGCCGTCCACGCGCAGGGCGCCGAGCAGCCGCACCCGGAGCGGGTGGGCGACCGCCTTGAGGGCCTGTGGGTCTTTCACGTGAAAGATGCCGGAAGGTTCGCTCATGTGATGAAGATAACTTCACAAAGCTCTCTTTGCAAAGAGTCCTTTGCGAACTGGCGGGCCCCCGGAACCCCGCCACGGGCCCGTTAAGGTGTCCGGCATGATCGAAGCCATCTGGGTCGACGAGGCGGTCACCGGCCTGCGGCCGGACTTCAAAGTGCTCGTCATCGCCGCGTACGGCCTGCGCAACGGGCCGTCCGACGACCACTCCCGGCGGTGGCTGGCCGAGGCGGCGGACCTGGCCCCCCAGCCGGGCGACGAGAAGATCGTCGCCTGGCAGGACGCCTACCGCGCCTTCGGCGCCAAGCCCCAGCGCACCCGCCCCTCGGTGGACGCCCTGGTCCGCAGGATGCCGCCCCCCGACATCAACCTGGTGGTGGACGCGTACAACTCCGTCAGCATCCGCCACGTGCTGCCCATCGGCGGCGAGGACCTGCGCCACTACGAGGGCACGGCCAGGCTGGTCCGCGCGAGCGGCGACGAGCCGTTCGACGTGATCGAGAAGGGCGAGCCCGCCGTCGACCACCCGGAGATCGGCGAAGTGGTCTGGCGGGACGACCGGGGGATCACCTGCCGCAGGTGGAACTGGCGCCAGTGCGTGCGCACGCGGATCACCGAGGACACCGTGGACGCCCTGTTCCTGCTGGAACGGCTCGCGCCGATGACGCTGGAGGAGCTGTCGACGGCCGGGGACGAGCTCGCCGGGCTGCTCCGGGAGATCAGCCCGGACGTGCGGATCGAGTCGCGGCTCGTCGGTCCCCCCGAGCGGGCCGCCGATCCCGGGTGAGGGACGGTCCTTCCGGAGTGAGGGGCGGTCCCTCGGGGTAAGAGGAACGGTCCCGCGGGTGAGCATGACCTCACCCCCCGGACGGACTACCCGGGCGTGACCAGTTTGAACGGTCCTGGG
The DNA here is from genome assembly GCF_025506355.1 of Sphaerisporangium corydalis. Classification (GTDB taxonomy): domain Bacteria; phylum Actinomycetota; class Actinomycetes; order Streptosporangiales; family Streptosporangiaceae; genus Sphaerisporangium; species Sphaerisporangium corydalis. The sequence continues at coordinate 10,514 of NZ_JANZYP010000029.1, read as the reverse complement.
ATGATCGGGCGGTGACCCTGGCCATGAGCGCACACGCCACTGATTTGGGCGAGTAGCCTTGGACAGGTTCTCTAATCAACAACGCCGATCTGCGGAAGAGGGCGATTTCCGCCGTGTCGTCTGAGTCGTCGCGGACAAACCCACTCACCAACTTTGGCCAGAACGAGTGGCTTGTCGACGAGCTGTACCAGAAGTACCTCCAGGACCCGGAGTCTGTCGACCGCGCCTGGTGGAATTTCTTCGCTGACTACAACCCCGATTCCGGTACGAGCCGCACACCGGCGCCGGTGGGGTCCAACGGCGCGACGGCCGACGCCGCCCAGCGGACCGCACCAGCGGCGCCACCCGCGCAGGCCGCGCCGGTCACCGCCGCTCCGAAGGCGGCGCCGAAGGCGACGACCCCGGTGCCGGCCCCGCAGGCCGAGAAGGCCAAGCCCGCCGCCGCGCGTCCGGGCGCCGAGGAGGTGCGGCTGCGCGGTGCGGCCGCGCGCACCGCGGCGAACATGGACCTCAGCCTGGCGGTCCCGACCGCCACCAGCGTGCGCGTGGTCCCGGCGAAGCTGCTGATCGACAACCGCATCGTCATCAACAACCACCTGTCCCGCGGGCGGGGCGGCAAGGTGTCGTTCACGCACCTCATCGGCTACGCCATAGTCAAGGCGCTGGCCGCGATGCCGGACATGAACCACTCCTACGCCGAGGTCGACGGCAAGCCGACCCTGATCAAGCCCGAGCACGTCGGCCTGGGCCTCGCGATCGACGTGCAGAAGAGCGACGGCTCCCGCCAGCTCCTCGTGCCGTCGATCAAGGGCGCCGAGTCGATGGACTTCCGCCAGTTCTGGACCGCGTACGAGGACATCGTGCGCAAGGCCAGGGCAGGCAAGCTCGGCGTCGACGACTTCGCCGGCACCACGATCAGCCTCACCAACCCCGGCACGATCGGCACCGTGCACTCCGTCCCCCGCCTCATGCAGGGGCAGGGCACGATCATCGGCGTCGGCGCCATGGAGTATCCCGCCGAGTACCAGGGCGCCTCCCCCGAGACGCTCAACCGGCTCGCGGTGAGCAAGGTCATGACGCTGACCAGCACCTACGACCACCGCATCATCCAGGGCGCCCAGTCGGGCGACTTCCTGCGGCGCATCCACCAGCTCCTGCTGGGCGAGGGCGGTTTCTACGACGAGATCTTCCAGGCGCTGCGGATCCCCTACGAGCCGGTCCGCTGGGTCCAGGACATCTCCGCCAGCCACGACGACGACGTGGCCAAGTCCGCCCGGGTCATCGAGCTGGTCCACGCCTACCGCGTGCGCGGCCACCTCATGGCCGACACCGACCCGCTGGAGTACAACCAGCGCAAGCACCCCGACCTGGACATCAAGTCGCACGGCCTGACGCTGTGGGACCTGGAGCGCGAGTTCGCCACCGGCGGTTTCGGCGGCAAGCCCCTGATGAAGCTCCGCGACATCCTCGGCGTGCTGCGCGACTCGTACTGCCGCACGGTCGGCATCGAGTACATGCACATCCAGAACCCCGAGGAGCGGGCCTGGATCCAGACGCGGGTCGAGAAGCCGCACGCGCGGCCGAACCGCGAGGAGCAGCTCCACATCCTGCGCCGGCTCAACACCGCCGAAGCCTTCGAGACGTTCCTGCAGACCAAGTACGTCGGGCAGAAGCGCTTCTCGCTGGAGGGCGGCGAGTCGCTCATCCCGCTGCTCGACTCGGTGATCGCCGCCGCCGCCGAGGAGGAGCTGGACGAGGTCGTGATCGGCATGGCCCACCGCGGCCGGCTGAACGTCCTCGCCAACATCGTCGGCAAGTCCTACGCCCAGGTGTTCGGGGAGTTCGAGGGCAACCTCGACCCGCGCAGCGCCCACGGCTCCGGCGACGTGAAGTACCACCTCGGCGCCTCCGGCGACTTCACCGCCCCCGGCGGGCAGAAGATCGCGGCGTCCGTCGTGGCCAACCCCTCCCACCTCGAGGCCGTCGACCCCGTCACCGAAGGCGTGGTCCGGGCCAAGCAGGACCTGCTGGAGCGCGGCGAGGAGGGCTTCACCGTCCTGCCGATCATGGTGCACGGCGACGCGGCCTTCGCCGGCCAGGGCGTCGTGGCCGAGACGCTGCACCTCTCGCAGCTTCGCGGCTACCGCACCGGCGGCACGGTGCACGTCGTGGTCAACAACCAGGTCGGCTTCACGACCTCGCCCGCCTCCTCGCGGTCGAGCGTGTACGCCACCGACGTCGCGCGCATGATCCAGGCGCCGATCTTCCACGTCAACGGCGACGACCCCGAGGCGGTCGTGCGGGTGGGCAAGCTCGCCTACGAGTACCGCCAGACCTTCCGCAAGGACGTCGTCATCGACCTGGTCTGCTACCGGCGCCGAGGTCACAACGAGGCCGACAACCCGAGCTTCACCCAGCCCCTGATGTACGACCTGATCGACGCCAAGCGGTCGATCCGCAAGCTGTACACCGAGGCGCTGATCGGGCGGGGCGACATCACGGTCGGCGAGGCCGAGCAGGCGCTCCGCGACTACCAGGAGCAGCTTGAGCGGGCCTTCACCGAGACCCGCGAGGCCGGCAAGAAGCCGCTGGAGCCGGGTGCGGTCGTCAAGCCCGTCCCCGACGAGGTGGTGCCCTGGTCCCACGACGACACCGCTTCGGCGATCTCCGAGGAGACGGTCAAGCGGGTCGTCGAGACCCAGCTCACCCTGCCCGAGGGCTTCACGGTCCACCCCCGCCTGTCCCCGGTGCTGCAACGCCGTGGCCAGATGGTCACCGAGGACGCCATCGACTGGGCCATGGGCGAGACCCTGGCCTTCGGCTCCCTGCTGATCGACGGGCACCCCGTCCGGCTCGTCGGGCAGGACTCCCGCCGGGGCACCTTCGGCCAGCGGCACGCCGTGCTGGTCGACCGGGTCACCGGCGAGGACCACACCCCGCTGAAGTCCTTCAACGAGGGCACCACGAAGTTCTACGTCTACGACTCCCTGCTGTCGGAGTTCGCGGCCATGGGCTTCGAGTACGGCTACAGCGTGGTGCGGCCGGACGCGCTGGTCGCGTGGGAGGCGCAGTTCGGCGACTTCGCCAACGGCGCCCAGTCGATCATCGACGAGTTCATCTCGTCGGGCGAGCAGAAGTGGGGCCAGCGTTCCTCGGTGGTGCTGCTGCTACCGCACGGCTACGAGGGCCAGGGTCCCGACCACTCCTCCGCCCGCATCGAGCGCTTCCTGCAGATGTGCGCGCTCGACAACATGACGGTGGCCCAGCCGACGACCCCGGCGAACTACTTCCACCTGCTGCGCTGGCAGGTGCTGTCGAACCGCCGCAAGCCGCTGATCGTCTTCACGCCGAAGTCCCTGCTCCGGCACAAGGCGGCCGCTTCGGCGACCGTCGACTTCACCTCCGGCGCGTTCCAGCCGGTGATCGGCGACTCCACGGTGGAGCCGTCGAACGTCCGGCGCGTGGTGCTCTGCTCCGGCAGGGTCTACTACGACCTGGCGGCCGCCCGTGACAAGCAGGAGCGCACCGACGTGGCCGTCGTTCGGCTGGAGCGGATCTATCCGTTCCCCGGCGAGGAGCTGCGCGCGGAGCTCTCCCGCTACAGCCTCGACACCGAGCTGGTGTGGGCGCAGGACGAGCCGATCAACATGGGCCCGTGGCCCTATCTCGCCCTGAAGCTCACCGAGGACCCAGGCGTGATCGGGAACCGGGGGCTGCGCCGGGTGTCGCGTCCGGCGAACTCCTCGCCGGCGGTCGGCTCGCACGCCGCCCACGACGCGGAGCTGGAGCGCATCGTCACCGAGAGCCTCGGCTGACGGTACAGACCAGCACGAACCGGCCGGTCCGAGCATTCGTTCGGACCGGCTGGTTCGCGTAGGAAGTCCTCCACGGTCGGTTTCCGTGGAGGACTTCGCCATATGTCCGGTTATGTGGTCATGGAGATGTGATGTATTTCACCGACAAGGGCATCGAGGAGCTCGTCGAGCGGCGCGGCGAGGAGGAGGTCGGCATCACCTGGCTGGCCGAGCGCCTGCGCGAGTTCGTCGACCTGAACCCCCAGTTCGAGACGCCCGTGGAGCGCCTGGCGACCTGGCTGGCCCGCCTCGACGACGACGAGGACGACTGACCTTTCGGTCCCCTCGTTCCCGCGCGCTCGGACCCGGTAGCCGCACGAACCGCATCGCGGACCGGCCGGAACGACAACGCGATACATCTTGACTTCTGCTCGACGCGATATATCGTGTCTTATGGTAGATAACTAAGCAGAGCCGTCGAAGGGCGGGGACCATGCCCAAATGGACCATCGAGAAGCCCGAGCAACTGACGTTCGGCTCGGTGACCGAGCTGAGCGTCCGCATCGTCGCGGGCCGCCTCGCCGTGCTGGCCAGCGACGGGCCGCCGAGCCTCGAGGTGAGCGACATCGGGACGCCGCCCCTCCTGGTGGAACATGACGAGCGAGGCCGGCTGACGGTCGCGTACAAGGACCTGACCTGGGACGGCATCCTCGGCTGGCTCCGGCCAGGCCGGCGTGACACCGTGCTGACCCTGACCGTCCCCAAGGACTGCCGGGTCCAGGCCGGCGTGATCTCCGCATCGGCGGTGGTGGCCGGCTTCGAGGGCCGCACCAACGTCAAGAGCGTGTCCGGCGAGATCGTGCTCGACGGGGTCAGCGGCGAGATCGAGGCCGAGACCGTGTCCGGCGCGGTCGAGAGCCGGGGCATGGCCGGAGACCTGACCTTCACCAGCATGGCGGGCGAGCTGACCGTCGCCGGCGGCACCCCGCACCGCCTGCGCGCCAACACCGTGTCCGGCCGCATCACCGCCGACCTGGAGCTGCCGCCGACCGGTCACGTCACCCTGCACAGCGTGTCCGGCGCCATCGTCGTACGGCTGCCGCACGTGGTCGACACCGAAGTGCACCTCCGTTCGACGTCAGGCCGCCTGCACACCTCGTTCCCCGGCCTTGACAACAACAGCCGTCCGGGGGCCAAATCGGTGTCCGGCCGGCTCGGCGGGGGGATGGCCTCCCTGTCGGCCACCACGGTGTCCGCCGATGTGACGCTTCTGAGGAGAGATCAGTGAGCCCGGTTTTCGCCCATGGACGGCTGCGGTTGTACCTGCTCAAGCTGCTCGAAGAGAGCCCGCGGCACGGCTATGAGGTGATCCGTCTCCTGCAGGACCGCTTCCTCGGCGTGTACTCCCCCTCGCCCGGCACGATCTACCCCCGGCTGGCCCGCCTCGAAGAAGAGGGCCTGGTCACCCACCAGGTCGTGGAGGGCAAGAAGGTGTTCACGATCACCGACGAGGGCCGCGCCGAGCTGGAGGCGCGCATGGACGAGCTCGCCGAGCTGGAGCTGGAGATCTCCCAGTCGGTGCGGGACATCGCCCGCGAGGTCAAGGAGGACGTGCGCGACACCGTGCGGTCCCTCCGTGACGAGCTCACGCAGTTGGCCAGGGACGTGCGCCAGGGCACCCGCGAGGAGCAGCGCACGGCCAAGGACGACCTGCGGTCCGCCAAGGACGACTACCGCCAGGCGTGGCGTGAGCAGAAGAGCGCCTGGCAGGAGCAGAAGCGGGAGTTCCAGCGTCAGAAGCGGGTGTGGCGGGCGGAGACCCAGCGCTGGAAGCAGGACTGGATGCGCGGCGTCTGGGGCGACACCTGGGAGGGCCGGGGTTCGCGTGACCATGACGCCGAGCTGGGGCAGATGCTGGCCGAGTTCGTCGAGGAGGTGCGCGGCGCCGCCGCGGCGTCCTCGGTGACCGAGGAGGCCCTGGCGACCGCGCAGGACGCCCTGTACGAGGCCATGACCCGGATCCGGTCCGCGCTCCGATGATGATCCTTTACGCCTTCCGGCCGGCGCTGCTCCGGCTCGCCGCACCCGCACCGGGCCTGGACCTCCTGGATCCGGGCCCCCTCGACCCCGAGCCGCCCGACGCGGAGCGGCCCGGGGCGGCGTTCACCCCCCAGCGGAACCAGTGAAGACGATCTTCCCGAAGACGTCGCCCTGGTGCAGGGCCGCGAACCCCTCGTCGGCCCGCGTCAACGGCACGGTCCGGTCCACGATCGGACGTACCCCGGTCTGCTCCAGGAACGTCGCGAGCCGCCCGAGCTGGTCACGGGTGCCCATCGTGGTGCCGACCACGGACAGCTGGAGGAAGAAGACCCGGTTGAGGTCGGCCGGCGGGACCGCGCCGCTGGTCGCGCCCGAGACGACGATGCGGCCGCCGGGACGCAGCGACTTCAGGGAGTGGTCCCAGGTGGCCTCGCCCACGGTCTCCATCACGGCGTCCACCCGCTCAGGCAGCCGCGCCCCCGGCGGGAACACCTGGTCGGCGCCGACGTCCAGCGCCCGCGCGCGCTTGTCCTCCGAACGGCTCGTCGCCCAGACGCGGTAGCCGCCCGCGCGGCCGAGCGCGATGAGCGCGGTCGCCACGCCGCCGCCGGCCCCCTGGACGAGCACGGTCGACCCCGGCTCCAGGCCCGCCTTGTCGAACAGCATCCGGTAGGCGGTCAGCCACGCCGTGGGCAGGCACGCGGCCTCCTCGAACGACAGCGCGCCCGGCTTGGGCACCAGGTTCCCCCGGGGCACCGCCACCTTGTCGGCGAACGTGCCGTCGTACTTCTCGGAGAGCAGGGAGCGCCGGGGGTCCAGTGTCTCGTCCCCGTTGACGGGGGTGCCGATCACCGAGTGGACGATGACCTCGTTGCCCTCCTCGTCCACGCCGGCCGCGTCGCAGCCGAGGACGATGGGCAGCCGGTCCTGGCGGATGCCGACCCCTTTGAGCGTCCACAGGTCGTGGTGGTTGAGGGCGGCGGCCTTCACGGTCACCGTGGTCCACCCGTCGGGGACCTTCGGCTCGGGGCGCTCGCCGAGCGTGAGCCCGGCGAGGGGGTTGTCGGAGTCGGTGCGCGTGCACGTTACGGCGAACATGGCGGAACCCTATCCCCGCACCCCCGCACGGCCCCACCGCGTCCCCGCGCCCCGCCACGGCCCACCGGCCCGCCCTCCTCGCGGCCGTGATCGGGCGCCGCTCTCGTGGCCGGATCGAACGCGAACTCATGCGACCCGCCGCGAATTCCCGCACACCATTCCCCGGTCCCACGGGACCGCCTGATCGCTCACGCCTGCGGCGATTATCGGAGTTTGTCGGCAATCTCGGACAAACCAACCCACAATGCTCCGACGACACGCCGACACCAAATAAAAACCGAGCCGACACGCTGAATCGCTGAAGCCCTTCGGCCGATTTTTCGCGTGTCCCCGATTTCCCGTGTCGGCAGGGCTTCCGGCCAGTTCACCTGCAAGGACACTGCCCGACTTTTCATGATAAAAGGCCGAGTAGTCACCTTATATTTTTTGCAATTAACTCCCTGGTAGCGCGAATCTCTCGCATGTCGGACAACAGTATCGAGGTCGTCCATGAGTAGGGTCGGACATGCAGGCGCGCCAGCATCGAGGTGCTCCTTTACTTTGAACTGCAAAAAGAAAAGGACCGCTTTATGATAGACGTCGGTCACCCTCGGTCTCTACAACGTAATGTCGGTCGTTCATGGCTGACCGCAGCTCTCACGGGCGCTCTCGCGATGGGCGCACTCGTCGCGACACCAGGCAGCGCGAGCGCGATCCAGGCGCCGCATGACCTCGGCACGAAGGCAGCATCCCTGCTTCCCGCCGCGCCCGTGAAGACTGGGTTCATCGTCCACGTACGACGGGCCATCGCGACCACCACGACACTGACCTCGTCCCAGAATCCCTCCAAGAAGGGACAATCGGTCTCGTTCACCGCCACGGTGACCGCGACCGGCTCCGCCATCGTGCCCACGGGCACCGTGATCTGGCGGGACGGCTCGGTGAATGTCGGAACGTCGCAGCTCGAAGGGGTCGCCCAGTCGACCTTCTCCATGTCCAGCATGACGGAGGGAACGCACAACCTCACCGCCTTCTACCAGGGCAACGTCACCTTCGACCCCAGCACCTCCCAGGTGCTGATCCAGAAGGTCGACGAAGCGAAGAAGGAGGTCAGCGACGACGACGATGACGATGACGACGACGAGGCGACCACCAGCAGCGACGACAACCTCGAGCGCCGCTGCCGCCACTTCAGGGAGAACGAGGAGGACGACGAGGCCGGAACCAGCGACACCACCCACAGCAAGGCGTGGCGTGATCTCCGCCGTCGCTGCCACAGGCACTGGCAGCGGCACGACAGGGACTACACCACGCTCATCGACAGGGGCATCCGCCGCCACATCGAAGGTCACTACGACACCGGCGGCGGCGGCCGCGAGTACTGGGACTCCAGGCACAACCGCTGGGTCCCGGCGAAGCCCCGCCATCACTGGCACAAGCCGGCACCGCCGGTCCACCACTTCGCCGTGACCGGTTGATAGACGGCTCGGCGTCTTCGAGGGCCCGCCCGATCCGCTCGGGCGGGCCCTCAGGCCCCGAACCCCCCGACCTACAGGAGCCAGTACCACCGGGAGAGTCCCATGTACCTCCGCCAACGGTCCCTCCGCACCACCATCGCGCTCATCGCGGTGGTGGCCGCGGCACTCACGGGCCTCGTGCTGCTCGTGGTCCTCACCAACAAGAAGGTCGACCGCGAACTCGCCCGGCCGCCGGCGCCACCGGCACCGCCGGCCAAACCCGTCGCCCCGGTCAAACTGACCTCCAAGCAGATCGCCGCCCTCCCGCTCTCCACCACCTGGACGAAGATCGCCAGGGCGGAGCCGGACCCGCAGCCCTTCGCCCCGAACGACGGGCTCCTACTGCACCCGCAGACGTCCAGGGTGGTGTACGCCGAACCCGGCGGCCCGGCGATCGCGATGCTCCCCACCACCCAGCTCGACAACCCCACCTGGCTGCCGGTGATCGAGTCCCGCCCGGAATGGGCGCGCGTGCTCCTGCCGAGCCGGCCGAACGGCTCCACCGGCTGGATCTACACCGGCGCCGGCAAGACCAAGGAGAGCCACAGCCCCTACCAGGTGCGCATCGACCTGACGGCGCGGCGGCTGAACCTGCTCAAGGACGGGCAGCAGACCGGCTCGTGGCCCGTCGCGATCGGCACCAAGGACACCCCCACACCGGTCGGCCGGACGTTCCTGCTCGCCTCCCTCTCACCGCCCGAGGTCACCTACAGCCCGGTGATCCTCCCGCTGGGCATGCACTCGGAGAAACTGCAGACCTTCGACGGCGGCCCCGGCACCGTCGGCCTGCACGGCTGGCCCGACACGTCCGCCTTCGGCCACGCCGTCTCCCATGGCTGCGTCCGCCTCCCCAAACCGGCCCTGGACGCCATCTCCCACATCCCCCTGGGCACCCTGATCATCATCACCCGCTAGACCGTCACCTAGCGGGCGACGGCCCGGCGGTAGGCGCCCGGGGTCACACCGAAGTAGCGGGTGAACCAGCGGGTGAGATGGCTCTGGTCGGTGAACCCGGTCAGGGCGGCGATCTCCGCGAGCGAACGCCCCTGGACGAGAAGCCGCCGGGCGGCACGCAACCGTAGCTGCCGCTGGTAGTCGCTGGGCGCCATGCCGTACTCCGACCGGAACGAGCGGTACACCGCGAACCGGCTGCGCCCGGTGGCGGCGGCGAGGTCCCCTGCGGACACCTCCAGATCATCCCCGTCATGCAGCAACTCCCGCACAACCCGCGCCACCCCCACCCCCACCCGCCGCCCCACGCCCGCGTCCGTACCACCCAACACCTGATCACGCGAGCGCCCCCGCGACAGCCCCCCGCCCGCGTCCGTACGACCGAGCACCTGATCGCGCGACCGCCCCCGCGACAGCCCGACGCCCGCGTCCATACCACCCGACACCTGATCACGCGAGCGCCCCCGCGACAACCCCACGCCCGCGTCCGTACCACCGAACGCCTGATCGCGCGGGCGCCGCGGAAGGGCGTCACCGCCTGCCGGCGTGGGGGCCGCCGTCGCGGCGAACGACGTGAGTTCCGGCAGCCGTACGCTCGCCCGTCTCGCCATGGACACGACCACGGTGTCGAGCAGTTCGTCCCTGCGCAGCGGCGTCGCCGCGCCGAGGAGGGCTTCGTGGACCGCCCGCAGCGCGTGGGCCAGCCCCGGTTCGTGGATCACCGGCTCGGTGAAGAGCGGCAGCCCGACCCGGCGCCCGGCCGCCTCCTCCAGGACGTCCGCCACCAGCTCGGGCCCGATGTGCACCATGCGGTAGGTGAAGCCAAGTTCGTCGGTCGCGTGCCCGTCATGCGGATCGTCAGGGTTGAAGACCATCACCATGCCGGCCGCGCTCGTATGCGCCGCCCCCCGGCAGGTGAAACTCTGCGCCCCCTCCTCGGTGAACCCGAAGGAGTACGTCTCGTGACTGTGCCGGTGGTAGACGTGCCGTTCGAAGTGCGCGTGCATCGCCTCCAGCGGCCGATCGGGCGAACGCCAGTACCGCGACCAGTCCCCTCCCACCCCCCCATTCTCCCCCCGCCCCTGCTCACCCCACCCCCACACGCGACAAAGGGGCCCGACCACCGGCCGAGCCC